>JAUZQE010000021.1 GCA_030733815.1 Yanghanlia caeni | reverse complement strand
GGCACTCGGTCTGGTCAATCTCAGACTTGCGAAGCGCTAGCTCCACAAGCCTCGGCCTTTAGGCCGGGGTGATTGACAGGTGTAGAGCGAATCCAGAAGAGTAACTAAATAATTTTGTTACATCCACCGGGGAGTTACTGCAGTTACCGGCAGAAGAAACATGCTCGATCTCCTCGCAGGGTTTTCCCTGCATTGTGAATATCGAACGCTCGTTTTATTGTTTTCGAGCATGTCCGGGCCCCGCCGGGGGCGACAACCCCGCCGGGGGCGACAACCCCATTGTGCGCAATGGCGCTTATGATCTCTACTGCCGCGGCCCGTGCCGCGTGCACATCGTAGACTCCTGAAATACACCCCGAAATGACGCAAGCAAGCAGCACCACATTGGGCCGCAATCCGGCCAACTATTCCGCGCTGACTCCGGTCAGCTTCCTCAAGCGCGCCGCTCACGTGTTTCCGCAGCGTACGGCCGTCATCGATGACGACATGACGCTCACGTACGGCGAGTTTTACAGCCGCAGTCGCGCGCTCGCCTCCGCCCTGCAGGGCCTGGGCGTGCAGCAGGGCGACACCGTCAGTGCCCTGTGCTTCAACACGCATGAACTGCTGGAGTGTCACTACGGCGTGCCCATGCTGGGCGCCGTGCTGAATGCGATCAACACGCGTCTTGATGCCGCGGCGCTGGCATTCATCCTGAACCACGGTCGTGCCAAGGTGCTGATCTATGACACCCGCATGCACGATCTGGTGCGCGATGCCGTGGCCACGCTGGCCACGCCGCCGAAGCTGATTGCGGTGCAGCGCGACGAAAGCGCCGCAAGCGACATTGACGCCGGCACGCTGAATTACGAGGCGTTCGTCGGCAACGGCGACCCTGCTTTCGAGTGGGAAAAAGTTGCCGATGAATGGCAGCCGATCGCGCTGAACTATACCTCGGGCACCACCGGCAACCCCAAGGGGGCGGTGTACCACCACCGCGGTGCGTATCTTGCCGCCATGAGCAATGCCATGGCCATGGCCATGACGCCGCAAACGGTCTATTTGTGGACCCTGCCCATGTTCCATTGCAACGGCTGGTCGTATACGTGGGGCGTCACTGCGGCGGGCGGCACGCATGTCTGCCTGGAAAAGGTTCTGCCCGAAGTGGTGCTGGCGCGCATACGCGATCATGGCGTCACCCATATGTGCGGCGCGCCCATCGTGCTGAACATGCTCATGAACGACTTCCACCAGCAGTCGGCGCGCATGGATCAGCCGGTGCAGTTTGCCGTGGGGGGTGCTGCGCCCCCCAGCGCCATCATTCAGCGCGGGCGTGAACTGGGCTTCGATATCGTGCACCTGTACGGCCTGACCGAAACGTATGGTCCGTCGACACTGTGTGTAATTCAAGACGAATGGCGCGATTTGCCCGTTGACGATCTGGCGCGCAAGATGGCACGCCAGGGCGTGGGCCTGTTTGCGATCGACGACGTTGCCGTGGCCGGCCCGAATCCGGGCGATTTTGCGCCTGCCGACGGGCAGACCATGGGCGAACTGCTCATGCGCGGCAATACGCTCATGGCCGGCTATCTCGACAACCCCGGCGCGACGGCCGAAGCATTCAAGAACGGCTGGTTCCACACCGGCGACCTTGCCGTAATGCATCCCGACGGGTATGTTGAGGTGAAGGATCGCGCCAAGGACATCATCATTTCCGGTGGCGAAAACATTTCCAGCCAGGAAGTGGAAGAGGTTCTGTACCGCCACCCGCAGGTGCTCGAAGCCGCGGTCGTGGCCATGCCCGACGAAAAATGGGGTGAAACGCCGTGTGCGTTCGTCACCCTTAAAAAAGGTGCCGAGGTCACCGAGGCCGACATCATTGCGTATTGCAAGGCCAATCTGGCCTCGTACAAGGCACCGCGCAAGGTGGTATTTGCAGAATTGCCCAAGACATCCACGGGCAAGGTGCGCAAGAACGTGCTGCGCGACCAGGTTACAGGGGGCGCGAGCGGCACATAGAACGATGGGGCGACAATCCACGTTGCGGTAAAGGCGCCACAAGAGCGCCGGCCGCTTTTCAAAGGAGAGAGGCATGAACCGAAAGACATTCCTGCGGACCGCGATGGCACTGGCAATCGCCGGTGCACTGGCAGGCACGAACGTGCAGGCCAACCAGGAGCCGATCCGAATCGGTGCGATCTATTTGATGTCGGGCAGCGCCGCCACGTACGGCAAGTTTGCGCAGCAGGGGATCGAACAGGCCATCGAGGAGATCAATGCGGCGGGCGGCGTGCTGGGCCGCCCCTTGCAGGTTCTGATGGAAGACAGCCAGGGCAAGGCGGCCACCGCAATTCAGGCGGCCCGCAAACTGGTGTATCAAGACAAGGCCGACGTGCTCATGGGGCTCGACAGCTCAGGCGTGGCGCAAGGTCTGGTTCCTGTGCTGCCCGAGCTGCGCAAGCCTTTCATCATCACCCATGCCGCCACGCCCGACGTAACCGGAAAACTGTGCAACAAGTACACCTACCGTGTCAGCGTCAACGTGCACCAGAACATGAACAGCGCGGCCGAGGTGGCGGCCAAAACGGGCAAGAAGCGCTGGACCACGATCGGGCCCGATTACGCGTTCGGCCATCAGTCGTGGGAATTCTTCGGCAAGTACCTCAAGGAAAAGCATCCCGATGCCGAACTCATGAGCGAAGTGGCGTTCCCGCGCTTTGGCGCCGAAGATTTCACGCCCTTCATCGACAGCGTAATGGCCAGCAATCCCGACGGTGTGCTGATTTCCGTATGGGGCGGCGACATGGTGAACTTCGTTCGCCAGGCCAACAACCGCGGCTTCTTCGACCAGGATTTCGAAGTGCTGTTCACAGTGGGAGCGGCCACCGAGGTGCTTACCGCCCTGGGTGAGCAGTTGCCGGAAGGCGTGTGGGTCGGCACCCGCTACTGGTATGGCGCCCACGACAACGAACTGAACAAGAAATTCGTGGCCGATTACAAGCAGCGCTACAACGCGCCGCCCAGCTACAACGCCGAAGGGGCGTATGTCGCGGTGTATGCGTACAAGGCGGCCATCGAGAAAGCCGGCAAGGTCGATGGCGATGCGATTGCCGCCGCGCTCAAGGGCCTTGAAATCACCGCCCCGACCGGCGCACTCAAGTTCCGCGAAGGCGACAATCAGGCGCTCATCGGGCCCACCTGGGGCAAGACGGGCCCCATGAATACCGAAGACAAGATCCGTTCGCTGACCGACGTCACGACGTTCGACGGGCAGAAGATCACCCCGCCCGTCGATCCGGAGTGCAAGCAGTAGAGCCTTCCCGCTGTCAGGCCGTGCCCCTGGCGGGGCACGGCACGTGTACCACGCACTCAGGAGGGCTTCATGGGCAGTATTGGTCTTGCATTGCTCAACAGTCTCGATATCGGCCTGCTGTTGTTCATTATTGCGGTCGGTCTGAATATCGTCTTCGGCGTTCTCAACGTCATCAACTTCGCGCATGGTGCGCTGTATATGCTGGGCGCATACCTCGCGTTCAGCTGCGTCAATGGCCTGGGCATGCCGTTCTGGCTTAC
This sequence comes from Yanghanlia caeni, assembly GCA_030733815.1. GTDB lineage: Bacteria > Pseudomonadota > Gammaproteobacteria > Burkholderiales > Burkholderiaceae_B > Yanghanlia > Yanghanlia caeni. Next base: position 47,878 of record JAUZQE010000021.1, on the reverse strand, counting down.
GCTCATGGTCGCGCCCCTGGGGGTCGCGGTGCTGGCCGTTCTGGTCGATCGCCTCATGCTTCGCTTCGTGTATCAGCGCGAGGTCACCGATAGCCTGTTGCTCACCTTTGCGCTGCTGCTCATATTGAACGAATCGGTACGCATGATCTGGGGCACGGGCATTCATGTGGTCGAACCCCCCGAACTGTTGCGCGGCACCGTCCTGCTGCCCGGTGGCATCCGCTACCCGCTGTACAGCCTGTTCGTCATTCTGGCGGGCGCGCTGGTGCTCTTTGGTCTGTGGTTCCTGTTCAACAAAACCCGGGCGGGCAAGATCATGCGTGCCGCCGCGCTCGACCGCGAAATGGCGCAGGTGCTGTGCATCAATACCCGGCTGGTCATCACGGGCGTGTTCGCCTTCGGAGCATGGCTTGCCGCAGTGGGGGGCGTGGTGGCGGCACCCATGCGCGCCATCGACCCGGGCATGGGCGACAAGATCATCATCGAGAGCTTCATCGTCGTCGTGATCGGCGGCCTGGGCAGCTTTCCCGGTGCGCTGCTGGGGGCCATCGTGTTGGGCCTCATCCACGGTCTGGGCGGGCGCTTCCTGCCCGAAATCAATCTCATGCTGCCCTTCGTCGGAATGGCGATCGTGCTGCTTCTGAAACCGCACGGCTTGCTGGGCAAGCGCGCTTCCACATGAGGTCACCATGCTTTCACAGGAAAAAACTTTGAACGGCGAGCGCCCCGCGCCCATTGCCCTGCGCGGCGCTGCGCGGGGCGGCCGGGCAGCGGCTTCCGGGTCGAAGGCGTGGATGGGCTGGCTGGCGGGCGCCGTGGTGCTCGCATTGCTCGTGGCATTGCCGTGGGTAGCACCGTACTTCTATATCTTCATTGCCACCGAGGTGCTGATTCTGGGGTTGCTGGCGGCAAGCTTCAATCTGGTGTTCGGCTATACGGGCATGCTCAGCTTCGGTCACGCGGCTTTCTTCGGAATCGGTTCGTATGCCGTGGCCATGCTGTTGCAGGCGTATCAGTGGCCGCTGCTGGCCTGTCTGCTGGTGGCGGTGATCGTGGCCACGCTGCTGGCACTCATTATCGGTTTTTTCTGCGTGCGCCTGAACGAAGTCTATTTCGCCATGCTCACGCTGGCCTTCGGCATGATGGTGTTTTCCATTGCGCACCAGTGGCGCTCGGTAACGAATGGCAGCGATGGCATCGCCGGCTTCATGGTCGGGTCCTTTGGTCTGGGGCTCGATCTTCAGCTGGGCAACCCCAGTGTGTATTACCACGTGGTGCTGGTCATCGTGCTGCTGGCAGCGGCGCTGCTGTACCTCATCTGCCGTTCATCGTTTGGCCTGATCCTACGGGCCATTCGTCAGAACCCTGAACGCGTTGCATTCTGCGGCGTGAACGTGCGTGTCTACAGGCTGGCCTCGTTTACGGTGGCCGGGGCGTTTGCCGGCCTGGCGGGCGGCCTGATGGCGCCGTTTCTGCGCATTGCCAGCCCCGAGCTGCTGCACTGGTCGATGTCGGCCGAACCCGTTCTGATGACCATTCTGGGTGGCAGCGGGTATTTTCTCGGGCCCTTCGTGGGTGCTGCCATGTTCGTGCTGCTCGAAACCTGGATCACCAGCATGACCCAGGCGTGGATGCTGGTGCTGGGCATCATTCTGGCGTTCATGGTCATGTTCTTTCGACGCGGCCTGCTAGGAACCCTTCTCGACTGGATTCGGGAGCGCAAATGACGGCTGCAACGCAAGACATCATTCTGCAGGTTACCGGCCTGGGCAAGCGCTTCGGCGGGGTCGATGCTGTCGCCAACGTGGATCTCGACGTCTACCGTCACGAAACGCTGGCCATCATCGGGCCCAATGGTGCGGGCAAGACCACCTTCTACAACCTGTTGTCGGGACGCATGCATCCCAGCAGCGGGCGTATCGTGTACGAGGGCCGCGACATCACGGGCATGCCGCCGCACGAGATCAGCCGGCTGGGCATCTCGCGTTCCTTCCAGATCAACAACATCTTTGAAGAAATGACGGTGCGCGAGAACGTCGAAGTGGCGGTGACCGCGCTGCGGGGGGAAGGGCGGCGCTGGCACAACGTGGCCTCGCGCAACCGTGATGTGCAGGCCGATGCCGACGCGTTGCTTGAGCGCTTGTCGTTGTCCGAACTGGCCGACCAGCGCGCCGGGGTCATCAGCTATGGCGACAAGCGGCTGGTGGAAATCGCCGTGGTGCTGGCCACCCGGCCCAAGCTCGTGCTGCTCGACGAACCGACTGCAGGCATGACGCCCGACGAAACGCAACGTGTCATGCAGCTGGTGAAGTCGCTGGGGCAAAGCGGCGACTATACCTTCCTGATCACCGAGCACGACATGAACGTGGTGTTCGGCCTGGCCGACCGGATTCTGGTCATGCACCGCGGGCAGAAGCTCGTGCTGGGCACGCCTGAAGAGGTCAGGGCGCACCCCGAGGTGCGCCGTGCCTATCTGGGTACTGCAGACGAGGAGATGGCTCCATGATGCTGGAGGTTCGCGATATTCATACGTATTACGGTGAAAGCCATGCGCTGCAAGGCGTCAGCCTCAGTCTGAAGGAAGGCGAGACGGTGTGTCTGCTGGGGCGCAATGGGGCAGGCAAGAGCACGACGCTGCGCAGCATCATCGGACTGAATGCACCGCGTTCGGGGCAGGTCATTTTTGCGGGTACCGACGTTACGGGGTGGCCCGCCTACCGTATCGCCCGCCAGGGCGTGGGTCTGGTTCCCGAAGACCGGCGCATCTTTCCCGGGCTGACCGTTCGCGAAAACCTCGAAGTGGGGTATTACCAGCGCCCCGGTACCCGCAACCCCTGGAGCCCGGAACGTATCTTCGACGAATACCCCATGCTGGCCGAGCTGGCCAATCAGGACGGCAGTACGCTCTCTGGTGGACAGCAGCAGATGCTGGCGGTCGCCCGTTCACTCATGAGCGCGCCACGCCTGTTGCTGCTGGACGAACCCAACGAGGGGCTGGCGCCCGTTATCGTGAAGCAGATCGGCCGGCTGCTCGACGACCTTTCGAAAACCACCACCATACTGTTCACCGATCAGAGCGTGCACTTTGCCCTGCAGCATGCCCGCCGGGCCTACATTCTGGAAAAGGGCAGGGTGGTGCATGAGGCCAGCAGCGAAGCGTTGCTTGACGACGAGGCGATACAGCACCGGTACCTGTCGGTCTGATCGTTCGTTGCGGTGCGTGGCCGCGGTTCAATTGCGGCGGCGTACCACCCAGCCGCGCCACAACAGGGCCAGGCCCACCGCCAGTACGATCCAGAACGCGACGCTCAGCTCGCTGCCCATGAAGTCGAAGAATACGGCAAACGCCCCCTGCGGGCAGATGCCGTCGGCGGTGGCCACCACGCATTCGACCGTGGCAACGTAAAAGGCAATGCCCAGCGCGCCGATCGCGAGGTTCGCACCCAGTATCATCAGAAATGATCCAAACATGATCTTGCTCCCAGTCAGCGAGCGTTCGGCAACCGTCTTGCCTGCCGCCGCAATGCACGGCTCAGTACTTGAGCGTGATCTCCAGATTCACGGGTTCGCGGCCGATGCGGATCCGGGCCGCCTCGAAGTCTGGCGCGCCAAAGGCGATGGAGGGGTTGTTCGAAAAGCCAACGCCCTGTTTCGGTTTGCCCAGAAAGCCATATTCGATTTGCGTTTCACCGTGTTCAGCATGAAAAACGGCCACGGCATAATCGCCTTCCGGCACTTCGCCGAAATCGCAATGCGCCGTGGCGTTGTGGATCGGCGCGGCCACCGCACGCATGGCACGGTCTTCCTGGCGCCACGTGTCGCTGCGGTCAAAGAGCCCGCAGCGGATGCTGCCCGCATCACTGCGCGCGTGTGTCACGCTCACGCTGAGTGGCCCGCACAGGGCGGGCATGGCGGCCAGCAGTGTGGCGGCGATGCCGCCCACGCGCAGGGCCGGGCGTCGAATGCTCCACGCGTTGGTATCGCGCATAGTCGTCTCCCCTCGTGAAACCGGCTGCAGGCGATGCCCCGCATGGCCTCGCCGCAGCATGTAACGGTGCCTGCAACTGGCCGGTATAGTAGTCCGCATTCATATGTCTGTGAGCATGCATTCAAAGGAGCACGATGTCCGAACCGATCGTTTCGACGCATTCCGATCATGATCTTCCCGAGGCGCTGCTGACTCAGGCGCTGCACTGGCTGCGTGAGGCCGATGCGTTGGTCGTTGCGGCCGGGGCCGGCATGGGCGTGGATTCCGGTCTACCGGATTTTCGAGGCGATGCGGGGCTCTGGCGTGCGTACCCCGCATTGGGACGTGCCCGACTCGCTTTCACCAGCATCGCGTCGCCCGACGCCTTTCGCGACCGCCCGCACCTGGCATGGGGCTTCTATGGGCATCGGCTGCAGCTGTACCGCGAGACGGTCCCGCACGCCGGCCATGCCATCCTTCGGCGCTGGGGAGAACGCCTGACACATGGGGCGTTCGTGTACACCAGCAATGTCGACGGCCAGTTTCAGAAGGCGGGTTTCGATGCCCTGCGCGTTGCGGAATGCCATGGCAGCCTGCATGCGCTGCAATGCATGAACGCCTGCACGGGCCGGTGCTGGCCGGCTGATGGTCTGAATCCCGAAGTGGATGCGCAGGCCTGTGAACTGCGCTCACCGCTGCCCGAATGCCCCGATTGCGCAGGACTCGCCCGGCCCAATGTCCTGATGTTCAACGACTACGACTGGGTGCCTGATCGCACCGACGCGCAGCTGCATCGTCTGAAGCAGTGGTTGCGCCGGGTGCGGCGCCCGGTGGTGGTGGAGGTCGGGGCGGGTACGGCGGTGCCCACCGTGCGCTGGTTCGCCACGTCGCTGAATGCGCCGGTGATCCGCATCAACCTGCGCGAAAGTGCGATTGCGCACGGGCGTGGGGTCGGGCTGGCCTGCCGCGCGTTGCCGGCGCTGCAGGCGCTTGATTCCCGTTGGGACTGAGCAGCAGGAACCGTGTAAGCCTCAACTGTTCAGTCTTTGTAAAGCTTGCTATCATTTTTTACCACCCCGACTGCAGGCTGGAAGTGAATCTTGCATCGAGGGAAGCCTTAGCGTACTGGAGAACACCCTTGAATAATAAGCTTCCAGCAGTTCTGGCTGCAGCCGCAGCGGCAGCGACGCTTACAGCTTGCGACAGCAGCAACAATCATGTCGCTTCCCCTGAACCCACGGCCCTGCCCAATATTCTTTTCGTCATCATGGATGACGTGGGTATCGACCAGATGGAATCGTTCGGGTACGGCGGCGCAACCCCGCCGCGTCTGCCCAACATCAATGCCGTTGCCGAAGCCGGTCTGCGCTTTCGCAACACCTGGGCCATGCCCGAATGTTCGCCCAGCCGCGCCGCGTTCTTCCTGGGGCGCTACCCATTACGTACCCACATCAATCAGGCCATCGGCCCCAACGATCTGGCGATCTCGCAGGTGTCGCCGTACGAAGCCACGGCACCCAAAATTCTCAAGAAGGCCAATTACGAAAGCGCCATGTTCGGCAAGTTTCACCTGGCCGGCCCCGAAAACAACGAGGCGGGCAACGCGACGCCGGCCGTGCTGGGCTGGGATTATTTCTACGGCTGGGTCGGGGGGCTGCCCGGGTCGGTCGATACCTCGGCGGGCGGGGCTGCACCGTTCAATACGTACAGCTGCGGTTTTGTGCCTTCGGCCGCCTCGGGTGGCGCCGACGCCGGTGCCTGCTATCAGCCCGATCACAGCTGCACGCCCATGCGTCGCACGTCCATCGTGCAAGATCCGCCGGGCCTGCAATGCCTCGATTCCGGGGGCATCTTCGTACCGCATCAAACGTGCGGCACACCGCCGGCCACGCTCGATTTCAACCGTCTGAACGGCTATTACGTTTCACCGCTCGTCATTATTGAAGACGGTCACGTCGAAGAAGTACCGCTCACCGATGCGCGGGCGCGCGGCTATCGCACCCGCATCGAAACCGACGCCGCCATCGACTGGATCAAGACCCGCCCGAGCGACAGGCCATGGATGGCCACCGTCAGCTATAGCGCGGCCCATACACCCTGGCAACAGCCGCCCGGCGATCTCGTTCCCGGCCATAACGGCGCCGTGCTCGACGGCGTCGATTGCAAGGCCACGGTGGCCGGGCGCGTCATTCAGAATCACATGACCGAAGCGCTCGACACCGAATTCGGGCGGCTGCTGGTCGAAACCGGCATGGCCCGCCGCGGTGACGACGGCCGGCTCATTTACGACCCGGCCGCCACCAATACCGTAATCGTCATCGTGGGCGACAACGGTACGCTGGCCGCTGCCGTGAAGCAGCCGTTCGAAGCCACACAGGCCAAGGGCACCACGTACCAGACGGGCGTCTGGGCGCCGCTCATCGTGGCCGGACCCCAGGTCGTCGAACCCGGCCGCCAGGTCGATCACATGCTCAACATGGTCGACCTCTACCAGCTGTTTGGCGAACTGGCGGGAGTGGACGTGCACGCCGAAGTGCCGCGCACTGTCGATTCGGTAAGCGTGCTGCCCTATCTGACCAACCCTGAACAGCCCAGCCTGCGCACCATCAACTTTGCCATGGCAGGCCTGAATCATCAGGCCAATGGTGGCAGTAACGGGCCGTGCGTCATCAGTACGGCGTGCACGCAGATCCCCACTTCAAAGAGTGTTTGCGAAGACAACCAGGGGGTATGGTGGGGGCCCGGTTACGACACCGACTCCGACGTGGTGCCCAACGGTGGCGTGGGTTACAAAACCTGCAGTGAGGTCAATCAGGCGCGGTACAAGAACGGCATGTCGATTCTGGGTATCGTGCCGGAAAGCTCCGTGGCCATTCGCGACGACCACTACAAGCTCGTTCGCAACGAGTCGGTGGTGTACGTGCCCGAAACCGACGGCTTCACGCTGCAACGCACCGAAGAGTTTTTCCAGATCAACCAGGCCTCGCCGGTGCCGCTGCTCGACACACCCGATCGCGATCTGCTCGCCGGTGAGCTCGACGCCGACACCCGTCGTGTCTACGACGATCTGCGCGCCAAACTTGAATCCATCCTGGCCTCACAGCCCGAATGCCCGGGCGACGGCAATATCGACGGCGTGGTCGACGCCAAAGATCTCGAAGAGTGGCGTCGCATTGCCCACGACTGGGGCCTGTCGAGCGTGTACGACTTCATGGTGGACGGCGTGTTCGACGGTCTGACCAACTCGGTGGATGCCGCCGTCATCCAGAATAACCTGGGCAAGGTGTGCGAACGGTCGTATGGCGTGTATTAAGCTGAGCCGCGCCGCCCTCCGGGGCGGTGTGCTGATGCTGTTTGGCGCGCTGGCTGGTGCCGGTGCGGCATGGGTGGTGCGTGGCGACGCGGCTGCCGTGCCGGGCCAATCTCACCCTGAGGTCATTCTTGGCGACGGCGTATCCACCCCCGCAGGCATGGCATGGGTGCCCCCCGGCGTGTTCCTCATGGGCAGCGACAGCTCACTGGCTCAGGCCAACGAGCGGCCCGCACACCCCGTGCGGGTGAACGGCTTCTGGATGGACGTCACCCACGTCACCAACGACCAGTTTGCCCAGTTCGTGCGCGAAACGGGCTATGTCACGACGGCCGAGCGCAAACCCGACTGGGAAACCATACGTGTACAGCTTCCTCCTGGCACGCCGCGCCCGCCCGACGACGTTCTGGTACCGGGCGCCATGGTGTTCGTCGGCACCGAAGGGCCGGTGAGCCTGGCCGATTACTGGCAGTGGTGGCGGTATGTGCCCGGTGCCAACTGGCGTCAGCCGCAAGGCCCGGGAAGCAGCATTGCCGACAAGGGCGATCACCCCGTGGTGCAGGTCAGTTATGAAGATGCGCTCGCCTATGCGAAATGGGCGGGCAAACGCCTTCCCACCGAGGCCGAATGGGAATATGCAGCACGTGGGGGCCTCGAACAGGCCACTTATGTGTGGGGCGACGAGCTCATGCCCGAGGGCCGCCAGATGGCCAATTACTGGGACCCGGCCGCACGCACGTTTCCGGTGGTGAGCCCCGAGGCGGGCGGTGCGGCGGGCACCCAGGCGGCCGGCACGTTTCCGCCCAATGGCTATGGCCTGTACGACATGACCGGCAACGCATGGCAATGGGTTGCCGACTGGTATCGGGCCGATTATTTTGCGCGCCAGGCTGCCCGGGCGGCAGAGGCGCCCATCGACAATCCCCGGGGGCCGTCCGATTCCTTTGATCCTTCCGAGCCGGGCGTGCCTGTGGATGCACCCAAGCGCGTCATTCGCGGCGGCTCGTTCCTGTGCAACGAAAGCTACTGCCTGTCGTACCGGCCCAGTGCGCGGCGGGGGGCCGATCCGCACAGCCCGATGTCGCATGTGGGCTTCCGGCTGGTGAGCGATGCGCCGCCGCCCGGGGCCGCGCAGGCGGCTGCGCGCTGAAAGCGGGTCGACCCCGAGGGCCCGGCACGGCCGGCCGTTTGAAGGGTGGAAAGGATAACCGCGCCCCGCCGTTTGAGGGCGGAAACGATAGCCGCGCGCTGATACGGGGGGCGCCGCGGGGTCGGGCAGGCCGCTTCCCGATTACGATGCCTGCGGCCTGCAGTCTCTGCCCATGTTGCGATGAATGACCTCGAGGTCGGCTTCATTGGTGAGGCCGTCGAGGTTGAAGTCGTACCAGCTGCTGCGCCCGCCGTTTTCACGGTTGAAGCGCGTCCAGCCCTCGATGTCGCGGGCGTCGACCACCAGATCGAGATTGCCGTCGCCGGGGCAGTGAACGCGCGTGCCGCGCAGCGATTCGATGTCGGTCTTCAGTTGCGCGTAGTTGCGCTGCTGCTCCGGTGTCAGCTCGGGGCGGGTGAGCAGATCGTATAGGGCGTAATCGAGTCGCGGTATCGGCGTGGCTTCGTCGACCTGATAGAGCTCTTCGGTGACTTCCAGCTCGCCCGTGACGCAGCTGCGGGTTTCCTTCTGCACCAGCTTGAACGATGCATTGCGGATCGCCCGTTGTGATTCCGGCATGAGGTCGAGCGGGGATTCGCCCCGGGCCGCCCGGTATTCATTGACGGCACAGCAGGATGCCAGGCCGTTGCTGCCGGCCACGCCGCCCGGCCCGTACCAGACGCCGCCCTGATCCTCGCAGACGGCCTGCTGCGGGAAGAGCTGCACACAAATGTTGTAAGTGGGCAGGGCACAGGGGGCCGGCTGTTCGCCGCCTGCGGGCTGCAGGTTGGTGCCCATTTCGGTGTAATTGGTGCTGCGCACCGGCGGGTGCGCCGGGTCGGTCAGGTAGGGCAGAAGGGGTTGCGCATCGACCTGACGCGATGAAGGCAACGCGTCGGCCAGGTCGAGCCCGGCCAGCTCGGCAAACAGGCTGTACATGTCGGTGGAGTTCACCATGTGCGACAGGCTGCGGCCCGGTTCGGCAACCATGGGGCCGGCCACGATCAACGGCACCCACACGCCGCTCTGGTACGGAAAGCCCTTTGCGCGCGTCGGGTCGAAGGGAGCCTTCACGCTGGGCCCGTAGGTACCGTTGTCGCCCATGATGATCACCACGGTGTTGGTGGCGGCGGGCTGGTAGTTCAGGCTGCCGTCGTCGTTGTAACGTGCGACCCCGGTTTCAACGAGCAGGCGGCCGATCTCGCGGTCCATGGCCTCGATCATCTGATTGGTGAGCACGCGTTCCTCGCCCACCGTGCTGCAGGTGAACCCCGACGTGGGTGCGGCACCGGCGTGCAGCAATGACTGCGGCGGCGGCTGCAAGGGGGTGTGGATGGCCGAATAGCCCAGGCTCAGCATCCAGGGGCGCTGCGGGTCACGGCTGCGTATCCATTCGATTGCCCGGTCGGTTTCAATGGTGCTGCGGTAACCGCGATAGCGCGGGTCGGACACCGGTACTTTCTCCACGCTGCCGTCGGGCCGGTTGATGACCCATTCGCCGGTGTAATAGCCGTTCTGCGTGCTGAAATCGAGATGCGCGGGCGGCGTTGGCCGGCACGACTGCGCGGGGTCGAAGATGCCGCCGCGCTCCAGGCAGGTGCGTCCGGGGACGTCGCTGTCGGCGAGGCTCAGCGAGGCGCAGCGGCCGTCGGGCTGATAGCACGCACCGTAATCGGCACCGTGTGCGGCGTTGTGCCGGGTGGCGGGCACGAAGCCGCAGCCGAACGTGCCGGCGGGCGCCACGCCCCCGGCCGTGGTGTCGATCGGGTAGGGGCCGCCGTCGAGATATCCTTCGAAGTAATCCCAGCCCAGCGCATGCATGGCCCCGTCGCCCAGCGGGTGGGTGGCAGGGTTCAGGTCGGAGCCGGTGATGTGCATCTTGCCGATGACGGCGTTGACGTAGCCTTTTTCCCTGAGCAACTTGGGCGTGGTGGCCTCGTACGGCGAGACCTGCGAATTGGCAAGGTCGGTGCTTACGATGGCGTTGCGCACGTCGGTACGGAACGGGTAGCGGCCTTGAAAGAACGTGGCGCGGGTGGGTGAGCACGTGGGCATCGACCAGGCGTTGCGAAAGCGCACGCCGGCCTGCGCGATGGCATCGATGTTGGGCGTGCGCGGCGGTGTGGCGCCCCCGTAACCAAATACCGGCAGCTGATCGACGCCAAGGTCGTCGAGCACGATGAACAGGATGTTGGGCAGCGCGGGCCCGGCGTCGGCGCCGGATGTGTGGCGGCTGCTGTCGCAGCCGGCCAGTACGGCAGTGCAGGCCAGGCAGGCAAGGAGGGCGCGGCAGGACACGGACACCGGTTGTCTCCCCATCGTTGTTTCATTTTTAAAAGGTATCGTACAGTTTGAAGCGCCCGGGTTTCCAGCATTTTTTTGCAACATGGCGCCGTTCTTTGCAGATCGACAATGCACGCCGTCGCACGTGCATGCCGATGCGCGAACGTTCTGCGGCGCTCAGCGGATCAGCTGGTTGATCTCGATGATCGGCAGCATCACGGCCAGCACGATGACCAGCACGATGCCGCCCATCAGCAGCGTCATGGCGGGCTCCAGCAGTGCCGTCAGCGTGAGTGCACGGCGTTCGAGCTCGCTGGAAAGTGTGCGTGCGGCGCGATCGAGCATGGCCGGCAGTTCGCCGGTGCGCTCGCCGCTGGCAATCATGTGGATGAGCAGAGGCGGAAACACCCGCTGTGCCTGCAGTGCCGCGGCAAGTGTGCTGCCTTCCCGCACGCGCCGGATTGCGTCGGCCGAGGCGTTGCGCAGGCGGTCGTTGCTCAGGGTGCGTTGGGCGGCCTCGAGCGCGGTCAGCAGCGACACCCCGCTGTTTGTCAGAATGGCAAGCGTTGCCGCGTAACGGGCGGTGTTCACGCCAAGGATGAAGCGCCCGGCCATGGGCAGGCGCAGCAGCCGCCCGTGCCACGCCAGCCGTGTGGCCGGCATACGCAGAGTCCATCGCCAGGTCGCGATCAGCAGGGCGGCTGCGAGCAGCACCCATAGCCCCCAGTCGCGAATGAATCCGCTGGTGGCCAGCATGGCCCGTGTGAGCAGAGGCAAGGTCTGTTGCGTGTGCACAAAGGCGCTCACCACCTGGGGTACGACATAGCTCAGCAGAAACACCACCACCGCAATCGCCACAATCGTGACGATGGCCGGGTAAATGAATGCGGTGAGTATTTTGTTGCGCAGGTCGCCGCGCGATTCAATGTGCGCGGCCACGCGCTCCATGACTTCCGGCAGTTCGCCCGACTGTTCGCCGGCTTCGATCAGCGCACAGTAAATGGGTGGAAAGTCGCGCGGATGCGCGGCCAGGGCGTCGCACAGGCGGTGGCCGGCGCGGATATCGGCCCGTACGGCGGCCAGTACATGGGCCACGTGGCGGCGTTCCGCCTGCTCGAGCGTGGCGCTCAATGCCGTTTCCAGCGGCAGTCCCGCGGCCAGCAGGCCGGCAAGCTGCCGGGTCAGGCTTCCCAGTTCGCCATCGCGCAGGCGCGCTGCACCAAGCCTGCGCCCGGAGCCGTTGCGGCTGGTGGCCACACCACGCACCGCCAGGGGCAACAGCCCGCGCGTGCGCAACAGCTGGCGGGCGTGGCGTTCCGAATCGGCGTCGATCAGTCCGCGTTCGATGCGGCCTGTGGCGTCGGCGGCTTCGTATTGATAACTGGGCATGTTGCGGTTTCTTTGGGGTCAGGCGTCGTGCGTGACCCGCGCCAGCTCCTCGGTCGTGGTGACGCCCTGCGCCACCCAGCGGTGGCCGTCCTCATGCAGGCTGCGCATGCCCTTGCGCTCGGCGGCGGCCCGCAGGGCGTGTTCGGTGGCGCCGTCGTGTATCAGTTCGCGGATCTCGTCATCGATGATGAACAGCTCGTGGATGCCGGTGCGGCCCCTGTACCCGGTCTGGCGGCAGTGCGTGCAGCCCTGCGGGTTCCAGCGCGCGGTACCGTCGGAGTGCACGATGCGGCATGCCGGGCAGAGCTTTCTGACGAGCCGCTGGGCCAGCACGCCGCGCAAGGTCGACGCCAGCAGAAACGGTTCGACCCCCATGTCGGTCAGACGCGTGATGGCAGAGGTGGCGTCGTTGGTGTGCAGGGTGGCGAGTACCAGGTGCCCGGTGAGTGACGCCTGCACGGCAATCTGGGCCGTTTCCAGGTCGCGGATTTCGCCGATCATGATGATGTCGGGGTCCTGGCGCAGTATGGCGCGCAGCGCCGTGGCAAAGTCCAGATCGATGCGGGGGTTCACCTGGGTCTGGCCGATGCCGGGCAGGTCGTATTCGATCGGGTCTTCCACGGTCAGGATGTTGGTGGTGGAGGTGTCGAGCCGGCCCAGCGCGGCGTACAGCGTGGTGCTCTTGCCGCTGCCCGTGGGGCCCGTCACCAGCACGATGCCGTGCGGCCGGTGTATCAGCGAATCAAGCCCCGCCATGACATCCGGCGCCATGCCCAGGCGGCCCAGTTCCATGAAGCCGGCTTCCTTGTCGAGCAGGCGCAGCACCGCGCGTTCGCCGTGCCCGGTGGGCAGTGTGGATACGCGTACGTCGATGGCGCGCCCGCCGACCCGAAGCGCAATGCGGCCGTCCTGCGGCAGGCGCTTTTCGGCAATGTCGAGGCTCGCCATGATCTTGATGCGCGACACCAGCGCGTTGTGCAGCGCCCGGCGCGGGTTTGCAATATCGCGCAGCGTGCCGTCCACCCTGTAGCGCACGACCGAATGGTTCTCGAAGGCTTCCAGGTGGATGTCGCTGGCCCCGTCGCGAACGGCCTGGGTGAACAGGGCGTTGATCATGCGGATCACCGGCGCGTCGTCGTGCGATTCCAGCAGATCTTCGACTTCGGGGATATCCTGCATGAGCCGGTCGAGATCGATCTCGTTGGCCGCGGCGTCGACGACGGCCGCCGCATCGCCCGTTTCGGCATACGCCGCCGCCAGCAGGGTGTCGAATTCGGCATCGGCCACCCTGCGTTGCGGCAGCTCGCCGTGGCGGCGCCGGATCTCGGCAAGCGCCCAGGCGGGAGTGCGTTCGGTGACCACCAGCAGCGCATCGCCGCCACCGGTCTGGATGAGCGCGCGCTGGGCACGGGCCCAGGCGTAGGGCAGCCGCGTGATCACAGCGCGTCTCGCGAGGGCGGGGTCGCCGGTTCGGGGTGGGCCTCGGCCGCTGGCGGACGGGCAGGCGGCTCGCGCAGGTCGAGCAGCCCCGATTCGGTGTTGCGCTCGAATGCGGGCAGCGGCGGCATGCCGACATCCTTGGTCAGCCAGGTGGAAAGCGGTGGCAAATTCGCCTGCGCCGCCCGCATGTAGTTGTAGCGGTCGAGCGTGACCCCTGCGCTGTCGCGCGCGTTGCGCACGATGTGCGGCCGCAGGAAGACCATGAGATTGGTTTTTTCGCGGTGGCGCTGGTCGTAGCGGAACAGGTTGCCTAGTACCGGAAGATCACCCAGTAGCGGGACGGCCTGCCGGTTGTCGAAGAGCCGGTCTTCCAGCAGGCCGCCCAGCACGATAATCTGGCCGTCGTCGACCAGCACCTCGGTCTCGAGGGCGCGCTTGCGGGTCACCACGCCGTTCATGACCCGCGTTGCGGCCTCATCGACGCTGCTCACTTCCTGGTACAGCGCGAGCTTCACGGTGTTGCCTTCCGAAATCTGCGGCCGTATGCGCAGCGACAGCCCCACGTCTTCGCGGGCAATGGTCTGGAAGGGGTTGCTGGCCCCGTCGCCCGACGTGGTGTACTGGCCGGTCACGAAGGGCAGCGTCTGCCCCACCATGATGCTGGCTTCCTCGTTGTCGAGCGTCATGAGATTGGGTGTCGCCAGAATGTTGCTGTTGCCGCGCGACTGCAGGGCGCGCGCCAGCACGTTCAGGTTGAGCACCTGCCTGCCCAGAACATCGACGGTGCCTTTGACGACGCCCAGGCTCAAGCCCTGGCCCAGCGCGTCGATCGCGGTGGTGGCACCGGCAACGCCGGAGGCCGTGATGCCGCTGCCGCCCAGATTGGCACCGCCGATGAACGACGAGCCGCCGCCGGCAACGTCGGCTGCACCGAGCATCCATTGAATGCCGAACTCGGCGGCATCGGTGGCCGACACTTCGACGATCAGGCTTTCCACCAGCACCTGGGCCCGGCGCTGGTCGAGCTGGTCGATGATCTCGCGCAGGCTTCGGTAGAGCGGTGGCGGCGCAGAAATGATGAGTGTGTTGGTGGTGGGATCGGCCTGCACCGTTGCGCCGCCGGCCGTGAAGCTCACGCCCTGCTGGGCTGCGGGCGTGCGCCCGGGTAACGAGGCGAGGCTGCCCTGGGCGGCAGCGGGCGTCATGCCGATGGTGTTGCGTGCGCCGCCCAAGCCACCGGGGCCGGTGTTGGCACCGCCCGTGCCGGGTGAGGTCGCGCTGTCGTACATGCCTGTGGAAAGGCCTCCCTGGAGATCGTCGCCCAGGCCCGGCTGGCCGCCCTGGGCGTGGCCGCCCAGCGCCCCGCGCAGCACTTCTGCCAGGCGCGTGGCCTGTGCGTTGCGCAGGTAGACCACGTGCAGGTTGCCGGTGCCGGTTTCAGGCCGGTCGATGCGCTGGATCAGGTTGCGCGCCAGTTCGAGCGTATCGGGGCTGCCCGCACGCAGCAGCACCGAGTTGCTGCGCGGATCGGCCACCACCACGACCCGCCCGGCCGTCTCACTGCCGCGCGTGTCGAGAAGCTGTGCCGCGAGCGCCGCCACGTCGAGCGCCACGCCATGGCGTATGGGTACGACGTCGGTGCTGAAGGCGTCGGGCGTATCGATGTCGGCAATGACCCGCGCAATGCGATCCAGGTTGTCGGCGTAATCGGTGATGACCAGGGTGTTGTTGCCGGGGTAGGCATTGATGGTGTTGTTCGGTGCGATCATCGGGCGCAGGATGGGCACGAGCGCCGTGGCGTTCTCATAACGCAAGGGGAAGACGCGCGTGACCAGTTCGCCGCCCGCCGCGGGCATGGCACCCGTGCCCGTGCCCACCGGCCCGCCGTGCAGCTTGGCATCGGCTTCGGGCACTACGCGGTTGACGCCGTCGACCTGCACCACGGCGAAGCCCTGCATGCGCAGCGCGGCCAGCAACATGGAATAGGCCGTGTCGGCATCCACGGGCGCTTCCGAAATCAGTGTCAGCGGGCCTCTCACACGCGGGTCGACCACGAAGTTGCGCCCCGTGAATGCCGCCAGGGCGCGTACCACGCCCTGCAGGTCGGCATCCACGAAGTTCAGCATGGTGGTGGCACCCATCGTGGCGGATGGTGAGGCCGGTGGCGGCACGTCGCGCCCGGGGTCACGACTGCGCGCGGGGCGTGACGGTTGCGCGGCGGGCGCCGGTGGCACGGCCCGCGCGGTGGTGCCGGGGGCGCTTTCCTGACGCCAGCCCTGGCCGGTAGAGGTATGCACCACAAATTGCGAGGGCGAGTCTTCACCGCTTCCTGGCGGCGTCGTGCACGCCGCCAGGGCAGCCGACAGCAGTGCAAGTGCCGGCAAGGCCCCGAACCGCAGCGTGGTGTGGCGTGGCGTTGCGACAGTATCCGCCCGACGCAGCGCCGTTCGGGGTGTCGTGCAGGCGGTTGGAAGCGATTTCGTCATGGATCTACCGGTGGAGTGCATGGGTGGGGGCTAGCGGTATTGCAGCAGCGTCTGGTCATTGCGTCTGGGGCCCAGCGCATTCAGGATGTCGGCCAGTGCGGCCTGAACCGTGCTGCCCGCTGCCGGATCGGCGTAGGCGCGGCCGTCGAAATGAAAGTGGCCGCGCGCATCGAGCAGGCCTTCGCCGGTCAGCATCAGCGGGCCTTCGGCCGTGTCGAGCACCAGGGCCGCCGCGCCGCCGGCAGCCTGCCTGAGTTCGACGCGATAGTGGCCGATGGGGCGTATGGGGGTGAGCGATGAGCCGGCCGCACGCCATTCGGCGTTCAGCAGCGGCGTGCCGACCGGGCGTGCCTGCGTGCCCAGAATGAGGCTCGGCCAGTTCAGCACGATCTGGCCGGCCGGCTCGAGCGCAGCGATGCGCGCATCCAGTGTCGCCAGGCTTTGTGCAGGCAGGCGCAGCGTTTGCGAAGAGATCTTCACGCCGGCAAGCGTGGGCGCGACGATGAGCGGGGTGCTGAACCAGGGGTGTTCGATGTGCAGCTGCGGGCCGTTGCCGAACGACCAGTGCCATCGCAACGGATCGGGCAGCGTGCGCTGGTTGCTGCCGTTTCCGATTGCCAGTGAAGCGCTGCCAGACCAGATGGTGCCGTGTGCGGCCACGATATCGAGCGGCCAGTGCGCGGGCAGCGCTCGCATCAGCCAGCGTGCCGGCAGCATCACCAGTGCGCCGGCGAGCGCCAGCAGCACGATGCCGAGCCACAGGGCGATGCGGCGGCTCATGGCGTCTGCTCCGGTGCCAGCAGTACGATGCGGCCCGTTATGTGACCGGGCCGATCGCGTCCGTCGACGCGGCTGCGGGCCAGTTCGGCACCGTGAACCCGGACATGCAGGCGAAAGGGCACACCGCTGACCCAGCGCAGGGTCGTTGCCGCAGGGGCATCGTGCACGGTCACTTCCCAGGCCGCCTGGTCTGCCGGGGTGCCCGGCCCCGCCGCCTGCACGTCGGCATGGCTTTGCAGCCCTGCGCGGTGCAGGTCATCGCGCAACGTTTCGCCGAGCGAAGTCGCATCGATGCGAGCCGTCTGCGTTCGCTGCAGGGCGTGTGCCTCTGCGATGATGGCGTCGATCTGCATCGCCTCGGCGCGCAGCTGGGGCAACTGCGTGTGCAGGCGGGCAATGGTGTCCAGCGCCGGCCGTACGCCAAGGCTCCATGTCAGCGCCGCCAGCATCAGTAACGCGGCCACGCTCAGCATCGTGCGCTCGCGCTGCGTGCGCGCAGCCCACCACGCACGCGCCTGCACACGGGCCGTTGCTGCCGCGTGCGGGCCTTGGGCGGGCGAGTGGTGCCGGGGCCCTGCATCCGGCTTCGCGTGCGGGTTCATCGGTGCGCCTCCTTCGGTGAGCCGGTAACGGCACGTTCCACGATCCAGACATTGGCGGCGTCGGAATCTTTGCGCACATCGAGCGCTTGTGCCGCGGCGGCGCGTGTGAGTGCCGCTTCGTCGGCGGGCGGCGTGTACCCCGGGGCCAGTTCCAGGCGCAGGCGGCCGTCATGGTAGTGCAGGGCCGCCACATGGCCGGCGGCAAAGCTCAGCACCTGCGCGGCATCGAGTGCGACCGGCATGAAGTCGTCGTGTGCCGTCATGCCCTGACCGGCACGCAGCATGTCGTACTGGTTGCGCGCCTGCCGCAGCGGATCGATGATGACCGGTATTTCGGGAAACGCCTCGCGCACGGCCTGTTCGTTGCGCACCTGCAGCGCCCGCGCTTCGCCGCGCAGCTGCACGGCGTACAGGTTCAGGCCGGCGAGCCACAGGCCGAGCGCGGCGGCGGCCCAGGCCAGGGGCGCGCGCCACCGTGAGTGCCGGGCGGCGGGGCGCCATTGCGCACGTGCCAGCGACCATGCGGGCAGCGGCGCCCGCCAGCGATCGTCGGCAGGCAGCTCGAGTGGGGCGTGAGGGGCCGGGTCGCCCTGCGGTAGTGCGAGCTCGAACGGCACGATCGCATCGAGCTTGAGGCCGGCGTCGTGCAGCATCTGCCACGCTTTCAGCAGCAGGCGACGGCTCACCCACGCCGCCAGTACCGTTCCGTCTGCAGCCTGGGGGCCGTGTGCCACGCATAACTCGCCAAGCGGTTCGAGTGCCATGGGTTCGATGCGGCCCTGAACGGCTGCATCGAGCCGTCGGGCCGGTACCGGGGGCAGATCGACCACGGTAACCACGGCCTCGCCTGGATGCAGTATGGCCTGTGCCCGCCGCCCGGGGGCCAGTGTCGCAAGCTGCGATGCCGGTAGCGTGCCGCTACGGCGTATGCTGCCGCCGCGATCGAACAGTGCGAACGGAATGGGCGTATCGGGCGTGAGTGAAGCGAGCGGGGGCAGGGCAAGACGCAGGCTCTGTTTCATGTCAGCCCTCGATCCAGTGCACCGCGGCAGGTGCGTCGCCGGTGCGCCGCAGCAGTGCCTGCATGGTGGCGCGGGAATGATCAAGCACAACCTCGCCGCTCACCTTGAACCATTCGCTGCGCACGTCCAGCGCGAGTTCGCCCTGCAGGACCGGAAGATCGAGCCGGTTCAGGAAGTCGCCGCGGCTCGTGAACCACTGGCCGCGGTCGCGTTCCTCGACGAGCTGGCGGGCGTGCGCCAGACCCAGGCCGGGTATGACGGCGCTCAGCACTTCCGCCGCTGCGGTGTTGACGTTCAGGGGCGTGTCGCCCGGCAGTATCGTGAGATAGGGCGACAGGGCGGCAAGCATGTCGGGAGACAGGCCGGCGACACCCTGCAAATCGTGCACGCTGCGTAACTGGGGCGCCATGGCGGCTCGCGTCGGCGCGGGCTGACTGGCGGCCACCCGTGCGGCCAGACCTGCTGCGGTGCCGCGCGGGACGTTCAGGCTGGTCAGCAGCGCATCGAGCGCCGCGACCGCGTCGGCACGTATGGTGCCGTTCACGGCAAGCCGCTGCAGGTTGAACTTGCCCTGTTCGTCTTCGATTACCCCCGAGAACGTGGCGCTTCGGCCGCTGGCGGGGTCGCGAATCTGGAAGTTGCTGATCGGCTGCGCCCAGATCGCCTGACGCAGGGTGACGGCACTGCTGCGTGCGTCGAGCAGCAGAAGAATGCGTGCCCAGTCGAGCCCGCCGCGCAGCAGCCAGCGCGCCTGTGCGCGGTCGCGTTCGCCTGCAAGGGTGTCGGCCAGCGCCGCCTGCCGTTCCATGATGCCCGCTGTGGCGACCGATGCCGCGGCCACGACGATCAGGGCGCTGACGACGGCCATGCCCTTCTGGCGCGCAGGCGAGCGAAGCAGGTGTCGGCCCGTCATGGCAGCATCACCACTTTGCGATAGGTTTCCCGGCTGTCGTCGTGGCGAAGTGCAATGGCGATTTCCAGCCCCGTGGCCGTGGCGCCGGCACCGGGTGCGTGGGTGTGCGACCAGCCCTGGCCGGGCAGCCAGGCCCGAACCGTGAAGGCCCGCACGTCATCGAGCAGGGCCTCGGCGTCGTGCGCCGCGGGCAGCGGAAGGGTATTCGCCGCGGGGCCGAAGGCACGGTGCAATCGGGCATCGCCAAGATACCAGACCACCTCCTGCCAGGTTCCCGGTTGCGCCACGCGGTGGATGGTGAGCCGCGGGGGAGTCCAGTGAATGCCCGGCAGCAGAATCTCGCCCTCCGTGACCGATTGCGCCGCGACCGGTGCCGCGCCCGGGTCGGCGGGAAGGGTGTCGGCATGGCGGCTCAGATCGGTTTCCAGCTGGCCCAGCACGCGCATCAGGGTCAGCGTGTCATGTGCATCGGCGTTCAGCTGCTCGCTGGAACGGGCGGTGACATCGAGCGCCCGCCACGAAAGCACGCTCAGCACTGCCATCAGGGTGAGGGCGATCAGCACTTCGAGCAGGGTGAAGCCATGCTGGCGGGGCGCGTGATCGTTCATGGCATGGGTGAAAGCAGACCGGTGAGTTCCGCCAGCACCGGGCCATCGGGCAGGCGCACGCGTATGGTGGCCTGGCGCAGGTTGGCGTTCACGGTATTGCGGTACTCATGTTCACAGAGCAGGGCGAGCGGCCCCTGCGGGCAGGGTTCCGTGCTGCGCCCGGCCGCCGGAAACGCCCGCAGCAGCCGCAGTTCGGCAAGGCGGTTCTGCGCGGCAAGCAGGGCAAGACTGTGCTCGTGCATGGCGCGCGTGCCCGTGGCGCTCACGGCCAGGGCGCGCATGCAGGCAAGCAGCGCGACGCTGGCGATGACCAGCGCAACAAGCACCTCGACGAGGGTGAACCCTGCGGACCGGTGCGCGCGATTCATTGCAGCACCCTGTAATGGCCGTCGCCGGCGCGTTCGAGTCGAACGGTGTGCAGGCCGTCGTGCAGTTCAACGTGCCGTGGGCCCGACACCCATTCATCGTGAAAGAGCGCGGGCCCGGGGGGCGATACGCTCACCCGCACTGCGCGCTCGGCGCTCCAGGCGCGCGGGCGCAGCGTGGCGGTGGTGTCGAAGGCATGCACGCGCTGCGTGCGCGGCGCGGCGCCGGCAAACGGCAGCCTGTTGTTCACGGTTTGCACGAATCGGTAGCCTGCGGTGTCGTACTGCCAGGCAACGGGTTGGCCGCTACGGCGGGCCTGTGCGTGGGCAACGGTAAAAAGCTGTGCCAGACGCGCGGCGTCGTCATGCAGGCTGCGTGCGTCGCGTGCGGCACCCACGCCCAGCCCGATGGTGCCCGTGACAATGCCGATGATGGCGAGGACCACGAGCACTTCCAGTAGCGAAAACCCGCGCTGCACATGGGGGTCAGGGATTCCAGGAACCGATATCCGCATCGTTGCCTTCGCCGCCGGGCTGGCCGTCGGCACCAAATGAGAACACGTCGATTTCGGAATGCACGCCAGGGTTGAGATACTGGTACGGCTTGCCCCAGGGGTCGTTGGGAAGCTGATCGAGATAGGCCCGCCCCGTACCCTGCGGCCCCTTGTTCCCCAACAATGCCTGCAGGCCGTCGCTTGCGCTGGGGTAGCGGCCGTTGTCGAGACGGTACAGCTTGAGGGCCTGCATGAGGGTGGCGATATCTTGACGTGCGGCCACCACCCGCGCCTGATCGGGCCGGTCCATGAGGTTGGGAACGATGAGCGCGGCCATGATGCCAATAATGACCACGACCACCATGACCTCGATAAGGGAGAAGCCGCGTTGCCGGTGAAGGTCAACGGAGTTGCGCCGCCGGCGCACGCAGGAAGGGCAGGTACGGGTGGACGAGGGTGCAGTCATATTGGCAACGCGTTACGGAAATTGCATGATGACATCGTCATACATCCAATCAATACACATTTATACTGATTTTTATGGATGTTTAAAGTAACAACGCACCGGAGACACCGAATGTCGTTGCTGCAGCCCCCCATGCGGGATCTCGGTCCCGCTCTGGTTCGCACCGTGGCCATTGCTGCGTTCGCCCTTGGCGCGGGCGTGTGGGCTGCGGTGCTGTTCGCGCCCGCCGCGCGCGATTTGCCCCCAGTGCTTGATGCTGGGGCGGCGCCGCTGCACGACACGGCCCCCGTGGCGCGCTGGTTCGGGGGAGCCGCATTGCGTGTGCGCGTGGCCGCGGTGGGGCTGATTTCCGGCTCTGACGGGCAGGGGGCTGCCCTGCTGTCAATCGACGGTGCGCCGGCGCGCGCCTGGCGGGTGGGTGACACTCTGGCGCCCGGGGTCGTTCTGCGTGCCGTCGGTCCGGCGGGGGTATCGGTTGAGCAGGACGGCGTGATCGAAGATGTGGCGCTGCCGGTGCCGGCCGCGCCGCGTGGTTTCTTGCCGGCCGCATCGGAAACGGGCGGGCGCTGATGTCGACCCTGCTGCCGGTCGGCCCCGTGGAGGCGGTCATCGCCGCCATGGTCTTTGCGCTTGTCGTGGCGCTGGCTTTGGGCCGGCTGACCCGGCGTGTGCAGCAAAGCCTGCCGCAGCTTGACGGTCACCCCGCCTGTCCGACTGTCCGGGCAGTCAGCCGCGCCCGCCCAATTGCGGTGCATGGCGTGCCGGTGCTGGCCATGGCGTTCGGTGCGGCCAGCGTGTGGGGCTTTGGCGCGTCACTCACCGCAATCGCAGCCATCGTCTTCATCGTCGCGTTGTTGGTGCTGGCCCGTATCGATGCCGAAACAGGATTTCTGCCCGATGTACTCACGCTGCCGCTGCTATGGGCCGGTCTTCTGGTGAATCTCGACGGGCTGCTGGCGCCCTTGGCTGACGCAGTGCTGGGTGCAGTGGCCGGCTACCTGACGCTATGGGTGGTGTACCAGGCGTTCTTGTCGTTGACCGGCAAGGAGGGCCTTGGCTATGGAGACTTCAAGCTGCTGGCAGCGGTGGGCGCGTGGATGGGTTGGGCAGCGCTTCCCTGGGTGCTGCTGCTGTCGTCGTCTCTCGCGCTGCTGGCTGCGCTTTTCATGCGGGCTACGGGCCGCATGGCTCCGGGTGACGCGCTCAGCTTCGGCCCCTGGCTTGCCGCCGCAGGCATTCTCGTGCTCTTCGTGCAATTTGGCGTTGTTTGAAGTTCCGGCGCTAAACTCATGGGCACCATTTCTGCTCCGCACGGAGCACTAGTAACGAGAGGAAACCATGCTCAAAGGCAAGAAAGCAATCGTCACCGGCTCGACAAGCGGCATCGGTCTGGCGATCGCTCGTGAACTGGCGCGTGCCGGCGCCGATATCGTGCTCAATGGCTTTGGCCAGGCCGACGAAATCGAACGCACCCGCAGCGGCATCGAAACGGAATTCGGTGTCAAGGCCGTTTATGTGGGGGCCGATCTTTCCCGGGGCGACGCCACCCGCCAATTCATTGAAGACGGTGTCAAGGCACTGGGCGGGGTCGACATTCTGGTGAACAACGCCGGCATTCAGCATACGGCGCTCATCGAAGACTTCCCCGTGGATCGCTGGGACGCCATCATCGCGCTGAATCTGTCAGCGGTGTTCCACGGCACGGCCGCAGCCCTGCCGCACATGAAGAAGCAGGGCTGGGGCCGTATCGTGAACATCGCCTCGGTGCACGGCCAGGTGGCTTCGGTACAGAAGTCGGCCTATGTTGCCGCCAAGCATGGCGTCATGGGGCTCACCAAGGTCACCGCGCTCGAAACCGCGGGTCAGGGCATTACCTGCAACGCCATCTGCCCGGGCTGGGTGCGTACCGCCCTGGTGGAACGTCAGATCGAGGCTCTGGCCGAAAAGAACGGCCTCGACATCGAAGCCGCAGCGCGCGAACTGCTGACCGAAAAGCAGCCGACGCTCGATTTCGTCACGCCCCAGCAGCTGGGCCAGGCCGCGGTGTTCCTGTGCTCTGACGCGGCGGCACAGATGACCGGCGCGCATCTCACCCTCGATGGCGGCTGGACCGCGCGCTAGGAGTCGCCATGCTTTTGCTGCTTTCCCCGGCCAAGAAGCTCGATTACGACACACCGGTGCGCACCACATTGCACACCCAGCCGTTGTTCGTCGACGATGCGGCCGAGCTGATCAGCGTGCTGCGCACCAAGTCGCAGGCCGAGGTGGCCAAGCTCATGAACCTGAGCGACGCACTTGCCGAACTCAATGTGGCCCGCTATGCAGAGTGGCAGCCCGCGTTCGACACGCAGACCGCGCGGCAGGCGATCCTCGCCTTCAACGGAGACGTCTACGAAGGCCTGCGGGCCTCCGAGCTTTCCGATTCCGACCTGGAATGGGCGCAGGAACACGTGATCATGCTCAGTGGCCTGTACGGGGTGCTGCGGCCGCTCGACCTGATGCGGCCGTACCGGCTCGAAATGGGCACGCGGCTCGCGACCGAGCGTGGGCCCAACCTGTACAGCTTCTGGGGTAGCCGCATCGCGCAATACCTGAACGAGCGCGAGCGCGACGTCGTGCTGAACCTTGCGTCCGACGAATACTTCAAGGCCGTCGATCGCAAGACGCTCGAGGCACGCGTAGTGCAGTGCGTGTTTCAGGAACGCAAGGGCGACACATGGAAGGTCATCAGCTTCCATGCGAAGCGTGCGCGCGGCCTCATGGCGCGCCACATCATCGACCACCGCATCGATGCAGCCGAAGACCTGACCGGCTTTGCCGAAGAAGGCTACGCGTTCGACGAGGCCGCGTCGACACCCGAACGGCTGGTATTCCGGCGCTGAGCTGCCGGCTGCGGTGCCGTGACGACGGCCGTCAGTTCGTCGATCAGGGCCGCAGCCGTCTGCATCTGACGCAGCGGGTAGGCAAGACGCGCATCGGAAAGCGCGTCGTGCTGCGCAAGTACCTCGTGCTGCTGAACCGGCGGCGCATCGCTTCCATTGCCGGCAGGGGGCACGCCGTTTTCGTCGGCATCCCCCGCCAGGCGGTGCTCAATGGCACGCAGTGCCTGCTTCACGCCGGTGGGTACCTCATGCACTTCCGCAAGTAATGGTATGGTCGCGCTCACGTGCGAGGCCAGGGTGTGGTGCTGAATCATGAGCGTATTGAGTGACTTCACGTTGCGCTGCCGCTTCACGGGCTCGGCCATCATGCGGTACAGCGCACCGGTGAAGTTGCTGAATGCAATATGCACGTTCTTGCGATCCACACGCCATTGCATTTCCGCGTCGTGCTGTGCGACGCGCAGGGCCGCGTCGTCGGCACCCGTGGCGCGTGCCTGACGCAGCTGGCGGTTCAGCTCGGCATAACGCAGGCCGCTGCGAAGAAAGCGCAGGTTTGCGCGGCGCAGGGCGGCGGCCAGCGAGCCCATGAAATTGCTTTCCCACCAGGGCAGCACGTAGCGGCTGCACAGCAGTGCAATGCTGCAGGCAAGCAGGGTGTCGACGATGCGCTCGCCGATCACGAAGGTGTCTTCCTGACCCGCAAAGTGAAAGGCCAGCAGCACGAATACGGTGTTGGCCGCCGCCGCCAGCATGAAGTGCACCTGCAGCAGGGCGTACCAGAGTACGCCCGAGAGCAGCAGCAGGGCAAGCAGGGTGTACGGGTTTTCGAACCGGTTGAAGATGATGAGCGCCAGCGCGCAGCCAATGAGCGTGCCGGTGAGCCGCCAGCCGTTGCGCTGGCGCGTGAGCGCAAAGCCGGGCTTCATGATGACCAGCAGGGTCAGCAGCACCCAGTAATCGTGAATCACCCAACCGGGCATCACCGTGCGCGTGGCCCATTCGCCAACCACGGTGCTGAGCGTCATGGCGATCGCGGCCGCCACCGTCACCCGTACGGCATAGCGGAAATGCGGTGAATCGAGCCGCAGATTGCTCGTGTACATGCCCAGGCGCCATTTGCGGCGCGACAGGAAGCGGTCCAGCGCATGTTCCAGCCGCTGGTCCACCAGCGTGGTGGTGCCGCCACGGCGCGTGTTTTCGGCCATACGTTGCACCAGATCGCCGGCGCGCTTGAGCCGGCCCAGCACCTGGCGCAGCAGGGCGTAGACCTCCGGCGCCTCGTCGGCGA
Source organism: Yanghanlia caeni (assembly GCA_030733815.1). GTDB lineage: Bacteria > Pseudomonadota > Gammaproteobacteria > Burkholderiales > Burkholderiaceae_B > Yanghanlia > Yanghanlia caeni. The sequence continues at coordinate 22,433 of JAUZQE010000021.1, read as the reverse complement.
AGCCCCGTTCGCGTAATTCCTGCAGCTCGAACTCCAGCGCACGCACTTCCGGTTTGATGCTGTTGCGCACGCGCTCGCGCCGGTTGCGGGCCACGTTCAGTGCGATCAGCTCGAGGTTGTCGGCGAGCTTGCGCAGGGCATCGCGGGGAAACAGCAGTGCGTCGCTGTCGGCAAAGTGCCGCCGCAGCGTGACGTAATCGGTATGCGTGGCAACCAGGGTGTCGAGCAGCGCCACCATGTCGATGAACAGGTTCAGCGCGGCGGCACGCGCCCGGTCGCTGCGGCGCTGGCCGCGCGGCAGTTCGCGCAGCACGGTATCGCGGGCGGCCTGCTGCGCTTCGGTCATGGCGTGCTGGGCACGCATGAGTTCGCGGTAGCGGCCGTTCAGATCGGCTTCGGTGTCGTACAGCCACGATCGGGCACGCATGTAATCGGCCGTGGCAAACAGTGCGGCCGACAAGGCCTGCTGTTCCTCGCGATGCCACGCAATGCGGTGAACAAGGGCGCTGTACCCGAAGTAAAACAGGCCGCCACCCAGCGAGTACGCGGTGTGAATCCACACGTCGTTCAGTTCGGGTCGTGAGCGCAGCGTCAGCGTCATGATGAGCAGGCAGGCAAACCCCAGCAGGCCGCCTTGCTGGCCGAACACCGTGAACATTGAAAAACCGAAGCACAGCAGGGGCACCACAAGCCAGGTGAGCAGGGTGTCGGTGCCGGCCACACCGGTTATGGCCACGGTCAGCGAGCCGAGCAGAACGGCGGCGGCCATGCCCTGCACACCGTAGCGGCGCGGGCCGCCGGGCTGGTCAAGCAGTGCGACGCAGGCCGCACCCACGGCGGCGGTGATGCCGGGGTCGAAGTACCCGAACACCCCGGCCAGCACGAGCGGGGGCAGCAATACGCCTATTGCCTGGCGCGCCCCGCCCAGAAGGTGGTGGCTATAGAGAAATCGCTCCAGACGCGACAAGGTGCCGATCATGCGTGAATCGCGGTGCTGCCGTATGAAGTCGCCAGTATACGGGGCCGGCCGCATTCGCGCGCGCCCGAGCGGGTGCGTTGCAATTTGCCTAGTGCCCTGCAACAGGTTAAAGTAGCTGGTCGATTTTTGGTCATATCCGCTCAGTAATCGACACAGGCTCTTTTCCCGGGCTATCCGCCCGGTTTTTTGCGCCCTTATCAACACCTGCCGCTGGCCGCGCCACAAGCGTGCGATGCCGGGCTTTCGTTTCTACCTCAGCGCTGATGTGCAGCGCGTTTACCGTGTTTCGGTGGGCACGCGTCGGGGTGGCAAGGTGTCTGGGTGGAATGGTTCCGTGAGCCATGAAGCGCCAGAGCATGTTGTCATCATCGCCCGTTGTCCAGGCCGCAAGCCAACCGGGGCACAGGTATTGGTTTCGAAAGGAATGAACAACATGGAACTCACAGGCGCCGATATCGTCGTGCGCTGCCTTGCCGAAGAAGGGGTCGACCACGTGTTCGGCTATCCCGGCGGCGCAGTGCTCTACATTTACGACTCCATCTACAAGCAAGACAACTTCACGCACGTGCTGGTGCGCCACGAACAGGCGGCCATTCACGCAGCCGACGCGTATTCGCGTTCATCGCAGAAAGTGGGCGTGGCGCTGGTCACCAGCGGCCCGGGTGTCACCAACGCGGTTACCGGCATCGCCACCGCGTACATGGATTCCATTCCCATGGTGATTCTGAGCGGTCAGGTACCCACTGCGGCCATTGGCGAAGATGCCTTCCAGGAATGCGATACGGTGGGCATCACGCGCCCCTGCGTCAAGCACAACTTCCTGGTGCGCGACGTCAAGGATCTGGCTGAAACCATGCGGCGGGCATTCTACATTGCCCGCACGGGGCGGCCCGGGCCGGTGCTGGTCGACATTCCCAAAGACATCACCATGGCCACCTGCAAGTTCACCCCGCGCCGTGGCGAAATCAAGATGCGTTCGTACGCGCCGGTTACCAAGGGCCACCAGGGTCAGATCAAGAAAGCGGTGCAAATGCTGCTGGGTGCCGAGCGCCCCATGATCTACGTGGGCGGCGGCGTCATCGCATCGGGCGCACACGAAGAACTGGGTCGCCTGGTTGACCTGGTGGGTGCTCCCGTCACCACCACGCTTATGGCGCTGGGTGCGTTCCCGGCGACCGACCCCCGCTTCGTGGGCATGCCGGGCATGCACGGTACGTACGAGGCCAACCTGGCCATGCAGAACTGCGACGTACTGTTGGCCGTGGGCGCCCGCTTCGATGACCGCGTGGTGGGCAATCCGCGCCACTTCTCGCAGAATCCGCGCAAGATCATCCATATCGACATCGACCCGTCCACCATTTCCAAGCGCGTGCGGGTCGACGTGCCCATCGTCGGCAACGTCAAAGACGTGCTCGACGACATGCTGCCCCTGTACGAACAGGCTGCTTCGGAATCGCCGCGCGATGCCAAGGCGCTTGCCAAGTGGTGGGAACAGGTCGAAACCTGGCGCGGCCGCCGCTGCCTTGCGTACGAGCAGTCCGACACCATCATCAAGCCGCAGTTCGTCATCGAAAAGCTGTGGGAAGTCACGGGCGGAGACGCCATCGTCACCTCCGACGTGGGCCAGCACCAGATGTGGGCCGCCCAGTACTACAAGTTCAATGCGCCGCGCCGCTGGCTGAACTCCGGTGGCCTGGGCACCATGGGGGTGGGCCTGCCCTATGCCATGGGCGCACAGATGGCCAACCCCGACGCGCAGATCGCCGTGGTCACTGGCGAGGGTTCCATCCAGATGAACATTCAGGAACTCTCCACCTGCAAGCAATACCGCCTCACTCCCAAGGTGCTGTGCCTGAACAACCGGTATCTGGGCATGGTGCGGCAGTGGCAGCAGATCGAATACGGTTCGCGCTATTCCGAATCGTACGTCGATGCACTGCCCGACTTCGTGAAGCTGGTCGAAAGCTACGGTCACGTGGGCATGCGCATTGAGAACCCGGCAGACGTCGAGCCGGCGCTGCGCGAAGCCTTCGGCAAGTACAAAGACCGCCTGGTGTTCCTCGACTTCATCACCGACCAGACTGAAAACGTGTGGCCCATGGTGAAGGCGGGCAGGGGGCTCACCGAAATGCTGCTTGGTTCGGAAGACCTGTAAGGAGAAGAACAGATGAAACACGTGATCTCCATCCTTCTGGAAAACGAACCCGGTGCACTGTCGCGCGTGGTCGGCCTGTTTTCTGCTCGCGGCTACAACATCGAAACCCTTACCGTTGCGCCCACCGAAGACAACACGTTGTCACGCATGACGATCGTCACCACCGGCTCCGATGACATCATCGAGCAGATCACCAAGCACCTGAATCGCCTGGTCGACGTGGTGAAGGTGGTCGATCTTTCGGAAGGCCCGCACATCGAGCGCGAGCTCATGCTCATCAAGGTGCGGGCGGTCGGCAAGGAACGCGAGGAAATGAAGCGCATGGCCGACATCTTCCGTGGCCATATCGTCGATGTCACCGACAAGGTCTATACCATCGAGCTCACCGGCGATCAGAGCAAGATCGAGGCCTTCATCAACGCGCTCGATCGCAGCGCCATTCTTGAAACCGTGCGCACCGGCGTCTCGGGTATCGGGCGTGGCGAACGTGTACTGAAACTTTAAACGTAGAACCCCTTTTGAATTTCTGGAGCACCCCATGAAGGTTTATTACGACAAGGACTGCGATCTGTCGCTCATCAAGGGCAAGACGGTCGCCATCATCGGCTACGGCTCGCAAGGTCACGCCCACGCGCTCAACCTGAACGATTCGGGCGTGAACGTGGTGGTCGGCCTGCGCAAGGGTGGCGCATCGTGGTCGAAGGCCGAAAATGCCGGCCTCAAGGTTCTGGAAGTGGCCGAAGCCGTCAAGGGCGCCGATCTGGTCATGATCCTGCTGCCCGACGAAAACATCGCGCAGGTCTACCGCGATCACGTGGCGCCCAACATCAAGGCCGGTGCCGCCCTGGCGTTCGCCCACGGCTTCAACGTGCACTACGGTCAGGTTCAGCCGCGCGACGATATCGACGTCATCATGGTTGCACCCAAGGCCCCCGGCCACACCGTGCGTGGCACCTACAACCAGGGTGGCGGTGTGCCCGCGCTGGTTGCCGTGCACCAAGACACCTCGGGTGCGGCGCGCGACATCGGTCTGTCGTATGCCTGCGCCATCGGCAGCGGCCGCGCCGGCATTATCGAAACCACGTTCCGTGAAGAAACCGAAACCGACCTGTTCGGCGAACAGGCCGTGCTGTGCGGCGGCGCCGTCGAAATCATCAAGGCCGGCTTCGAAACGCTGGTGGAAGCCGGCTACGCCCCCGAAATGGCGTACTTCGAGTGCCTGCACGAGCTCAAGCTGATCGTCGACCTGATCTACGAAGGCGGCATCGCTAACATGAACTACTCCATTTCCAACAATGCGGAATATGGCGAGTACGTCACCGGCCCGCGCATCGTCACCGACGAGACCCGTGCTGCCATGCGTCAGTGCCTCAAGGATATCCAGACCGGCGAATACGCCAAGAGCTTCATTCTGGAGAACGCCGCCGGCGCGCCCACGCTCATGTCGCGTCGCCGCCTGAACGCGGAATCCGAAATCGAGCAGGTCGGAGCCAAGCTGCGCGCCATGATGCCCTGGATCGCCGCCAACAAGCTGGTCGACCAGAGCAAAAACTAAGAAACAGGGCGGCGGTTCCCCGGCTGCGGGCGTGCCCCGCAGCGGCAACACCCGTCTTCACAGCGCTCCTTCGGGAGCGCTTTTTTTGCCTGGGCGTCATGCGCAGCCGTGCACGTGCAGGCACACTCCGTGCATGCCAATGTGCCCTGGGCGTGTTCCCGTGAAGCTTTGGCCGAGTCAGATCGGTTATTCTTCGACCTACGATGAATAAACCCGCTTACCCCCATCCGATCATTGCGCGCGAGGGCTGGCCCTTTCTGGCTGGCATCGTCGCCATTTCCGTGCTGGTCACCCTCTGGTCACCGGCGCTTTCCATCCTGTTCTGGCTGCTGTCGCTTTTCGTGCTGCAGTTCTTCCGCGACCCCGGTCGCGTTGCGCCCGATGGCGAACTGGCCGTGCTTTCGCCGGCCGACGGCCGCATCGTGGCGGTGGAAGAAGTGCATGACCCATACGCCGAGCGCCCCGCGCTCAAGATCAGCGTGTTCATGAACGTGTTCAACGTTCACTCGAACCGTGCACCGGTCAAGGGCACGGTGGTGTCCATCAAGTACTTCGCAGGCAAGTTTCTGAACGCGGCGCTCGACAAGGCCTCGCTCGAGAACGAACGCAACGCGATGGTTCTGCGCACGCCGCAGGGCCACATCGTCACCGCCGTTCAGGTGGCCGGCCTGATCGCCAAACGCATTCTTTGTCATGTGCAGGCGGGCGACACGCTGTACGCCGGCCAGCGTTATGGTTTCATCCGGTTTGGTTCGCGGGTCGACGTCTATCTGCCGCCGGGTTCGCGGCCGCGCGTCGCCATTGGCGACAAGGTGAAGGCCACCAGCACGGCACTTGCCGATCTGCCTGCCGAGGTTCAACCACAAGACTAGCCCATGCCCAGTACGCAGTCCGACGAAATCAAACGCCGACGCGGCATTTACCTGCTGCCCAACGCCTTCACCACCGCCAACCTGTTTGCAGGCTTCTTTGCGGTGGTGCAGGCCATGAACGGGCGCTTCGAAATGGCCGCCATTGCCATCTTTCTTGCCCTCGTGTTCGATGGCATGGACGGCCGTGTTGCCCGCCTCACCAACACCCAATCGGCTTTCGGCGAACAGTACGATTCGCTGGCCGACATGATCTCGTTCGGCATGGCACCGGCGCTGGTCATGTATGTGTGGGCATTGCAGGGGCTGGGGCGCTGGGGCTGGCTCGCCGCCTTCATTTACGTGGTGGGCGCGGCCTTGCGGCTGGCCCGCTTCAACACCAACATCGGCGTGGTCGACAAACGTTTCTTCCAGGGCCTGCCCAGCCCGTCGGCGGCGGCACTGGTGGCCGGGTTCGTGTGGCTGGCGGTCGACAACAAGCTGTCGGTGTCGGTTGATGCGCTGCCCTGGATCGCCTTTCTGCTTACGATTTATGCCGGCCTTGCCATGGTGAGCAATGCACCGTTCTACAGCGGCAAGTCCTTCGCCCTGGGGCGCAGCGTTCCGTTCTGGGTCATGCTGGTGGTGGTGGGCGGCTTCGTCTTCGTGTCGGCCGACCCCCCGCTGGTGCTCTTCGGCCTGTTCGTGCTGTATGGTCTTTCGGGCTGGGTCATCATGGCCTGGCGCTGGAACCGTGCGCGGCACCTCACACGCATGCGCAGCGAGCTGCCCGCAGCCGCCGACGCGGCCGGGCGCAACGACGTGCCTGCGCCACCCCATACGGCTGGAAGCAACACAACGCCGTCATCATTCGACCGGCCCGAGCGCAAGGAATAGCCGCCTGCAGGGGCGGCTTCCGAATCGGTCAGTCGAAGAATTCGGGCGGGTCGTACATCGGGTCCGGCCCCGGGTGCATGCGGGTCACCTGCCCAGATTCGTCGAAGTAGAAGTGCATCAGCGAATTCCAGGCGCCCGCCTGCCGGTAGCGGTAGCTCCATACCAGGCTGCGTGAACCGGGCAGGCCCACCACCGACACCTCTGCGGGCGGGCCGAACGTGCAGTGCAGGCGCTGCTTGTCCCAGTTTCCGCTCTTTACCTGCGCAAAAGCGGTGTCGGTAAGAATTTGCTCGACCGGCCCCACGCGCTCATCGGCCGACACCACGGTGGCCCAGGCATATTGCCCCATGGGCTGGCTGCTCCAGATCAGCCGTTGTTGCCCGGTTTCGAGCGGGCAGGCGACCGTGGGAGCCCCGTAGCGGCCCTGCACTTCGGAAAGTGGCGTGCCGGCAGGGATGTGATGCATGCTGCTGCATGCCGTCAACAGCAGGACGACGCCCGCGATTGCGGCAAAACGTGGCCCGCAGGCAACAGAGGTTTGCAAGAGGTTCAAGTTCGAGATGCGCATGTCCGTCTCCAGAGCACAGGGGCGGCGGCCTTGATTCCAGGGCGTTTCCCGAGCATTTTCCGGCATAATGCGCCGCGCCGCCATACGTTTCCCTGCAAGTCGCATTCCATACATGCAAAGGCCGTGCAGTGTATAATTTTCTCTTTTCCAATAGCACGACCGGGCACCTCGGCCCTGTCGCAAGTCTTCTGAGGTTTGAAAATGGCTGTTACCGATATCAACAAAGCCGAGATCGTCTCGCAGTTCCAGCGCGCCGCCGGCGACACGGGTTCCCCCGAAGTGCAGGTTGCGCTGCTCACCGCCCGCATCAATGAACTCACGGGCCACTTCAAGGAACACAAGAAAGATCACCACTCCCGCCGCGGTCTGCTGCGCATGGTCAGCCGCCGCCGCAAGCTGCTTGATTACCTCAAGGGTCGCAGCCCCGATTCCTACCGCGCACTCATCGAAAAACTCGGTCTGCGTAAGTGATACCCGGGGCCTGGCTCCCCGAGGCAACCGTGGACGCCGCGATCATTATCGTGGCGTGCACGGTTTTTTTATTTGTAAGGAAAAACAATGTTCAATAAAGTGAGCAAATCGTTTCAGTACGGTCAGCACACGATGACGCTGGAAACCGGCGAGATTGCTCGCCAGGCATCGGGTGCAGTCATGGTCACCGTCGACGACACGTGCGTGCTTGCGACGGTGGTGGGCAACAAGAATGCGAAGCCCGGTCAGGACTTCTTCCCGCTGACCGTCGATTACGTTGAAAAGACGTACGCTGCAGGGCGCATTCCGGGTGGCTTCTTCAAACGCGAAGGGCGTCCTTCGGAAAAAGAGATCCTCACCTCGCGCCTCATCGACCGTCCGCTGCGCCCGCTGTTCCCCGAAGGCTTCTACAACGAAGTGCAGGTCATCGTGCACGTGGTGTCGGTGAACCCCGAAGTCGATCCCGACATTCCGGCCATGATCGGTGCCTCGGCGGCGCTGGCCATTTCCGGCATTCCGTTCAACGGCCCCATCGGCGCGGCCCGCGTCGGCTATGTCGATGGCAACTACGTGCTCAACCCCACTACGTCGCAGCTGCAGCAGTCGCAGCTCGATCTGGTGGTGGCCGGTACCGATGCTGCGGTGCTCATGGTCGAATCCGAAGCGCAGCAGCTGTCGGAAGACGTGATGCTGGGTGCCGTGGTGTTCGGTCACGAGCAGATGCAGGCCGCCATCAAGGCCATCGACGATCTGGTCGCCGAAGCCGGCAAGCCCGAATGGGACTGGCAGCCGCCCGCCAAGAACGAAGCCCTGATCACCGCCGTGAAGGCCGCCGGCCTTGAAGGCCTGCAGGCCGCATACCAGATTCGCAGCAAGCAGCAGCGTACCGACGCGCTGCGCGACGTCTACGCGCAGGTCAAGACCAAGCTGGCCGAACACGCTGCCGCCAAGGGCGAAGAAGCCCCCGATTCCGTCGAAGTTGAAAACATTCTGTTCGACCTCGAGGCACAGATCGTTCGCGGCCAGATTCTCAGCGGCGAACCGCGCATCGACGGGCGCGACACCCGCACCGTGCGCCCCATCAGCATCCGCCTGGGCGTGCTGCCGCGCGCACACGGCAGCGCACTGTTCACCCGCGGCGAAACGCAGGCCCTGGTAGCCGCCACGCTCGGCACCAAGCAAGACGAACAGATCATCGATTCGATCATGGGCGAATCGCGCGATCGCTTCATGCTGCACTACAACTTCCCGCCGTTCGCTACGGGCGAAGCCGGCCGCTTCGGTTCGCCCAAGCGTCGCGAAATCGGTCACGGCCGCCTCGCCAAGCGCGCGCTGGCTCCGCTTCTGCCGTCGCCGGAAGACTTCCAGTACACGATCCGCGTCGTGTCTGAAATCACCGAGTCGAACGGTTCGTCGTCGATGGCCTCGGTGTGCGGTGGCAGCCTTGCCATGATGGATGCCGGCGTACCGGTGGCCGATCACGTGGCCGGCGTGGCCATGGGCCTGATCATGGACGGCGGCAAGTTCGCCGTACTTACCGATATCCTGGGTGATGAAGATCACCTGGGCGACATGGACTTCAAGGTGGCCGGAACCGAAAAGGGCATTACCGCCCTGCAAATGGATATCAAGATCCAGGGCATCACCAAGGAAATCATGCAGGTCGCGCTGGGCCAGGCCCGCGAAGGCCGTCTGCATATCCTCGAGGCCATGCGTTCGGCCATTGAAGGTTCGCGCACCGAACTTTCCGAATTTGCGCCGCGCATGATCACGGTGAAGATCAACCCTGAAAAGATCCGTGACGTCATCGGCAAGGGTGGTGCCACCATTCGCGCCCTCACCGAAGAAACCGGCACGCAGATCGACATCAACGATGACGGCATGATCACCATCGCCAGTGCCGACCTCGACAAGGCTCGTGAAGCCGAGCGCCGTATCAAGGAACTCACCGCCGACGTCGAAGTCGGTGAAGAGTACGAAGGGCCGGTGCTGCGTCTGCTCGACTTTGGCGCCATCGTTCAGGTGCTGCCCGGTCGCGACGGCCTGCTTCACATCTCCGAAATCGCCAACTACCGTATCCCGAACATCAACGACGTGCTCAAGGTTGGCCAGATCGTTCGCTTCAAGGTTCTGGAAGCCGACGACAAGGGCAGGCTGCGTCTGTCGATCAAGGCGATCGGTGGCATCGAAGGCCAACAGGGCAACGGCGGCGCACCGGCCGATTCCTGATTCCTTTCACTGCATCGAAACCAAACGGGTTGGGGGCCGCGCAGCTACGGCGGCGCACCTCGCCTGTTGATGCGTTAAAGTTGCGACTCCACGCCCGAGTGGTGGAACAGGTAGACACAAGGGACTTAAAATCCCTCGCCGCAAGGCGTACCGGTTCGAGTCCGGTCTCGGGCACCATCTGATCTGCTGCATTGCGCCCGCACACGGGGTGCAGTGCTGCCACACCCCTCTCTCTCTTCCCCGCATACGTCTCTTTCGCTCAAAGGCGCGCGTTCGCCCTGGGCGCACTTGCCGTGCCGGTTTGAAACTTGTCAGCCGTCAATCATTGAAAACGTGCCCGCCGCCTACCATGGGTTCATCGTCAACTCACGTCAAGGAGCCTCAAATGAGCAAGGCCGTTTTCAACATGGAACCCTTCACCTGCCCATCCTGTGTCAAGAAGATCGAAAGGGCGGTCGGTGCGATCGGCGGCGTGCAGCAGGTTCAGGTGCTGTTCAACTCGGGGCGCGTGCGTGTGGAATTCGATGAGCGGCACACGAACGCAGACGCCGTGCAGGACATCATCACCCGGCTCGGGTATCCGGTGCTTTCTAGAAAGGTTGCCTAGCCCATTCTTGCCAACCCAGGAGCATGCCATGATCTCGTTCACCAATTCCCGCGTTGCCGGCGTCACGGGTGTGATGCTGCTGGCCGCCTTCGTGCTGCATCTGGCCGGCCTGGCCCATTACAAAGATTACGTACTGATCGCCTCGTCGCTGTTCGCAGGTTATTTCATTGCCGTCAAGGCATTCAATGCGCTGCGCCTCAAGGCGTTCAGCATCGAGCTGCTGGTGACCATTGCGGTGGTCGGCGCATTGATCATCGGCGAGTACGTCGAATCCGCCGTGGTCACCTTTCTGTTCGTTCTCGGTGCGTATCTTGAATCACGCACGCTGGAGAGAACGCGTTCGTCGTTGCGCGAGCTGATCGATATGTCACCCACAGAGGCCACCGTCATTCGTCCAGAAGGACATCTGCGCGTGCCGGCCGACGATGTGGTGAAGGGCGATCGGGTGCTCGTGCGCTCCGGCGAGAAGGTCGCGGTGGACGGCATCGTCGTCGCGGGTCAGGCCCTCATCGTCGAAGCGGCGATCACGGGTGAATCCGTACCGGCCGGCAAGGCCGTGGGCGATCGTGTCTTCAGCGGCACCATCGTCGACAACGGCTATATCGAAATCGATGCAGACCGGGTGGGTGAGGAGACCACCTTCGCCAAGATCATCGAAATGGTCGAGGAGGCCCAGGAATCCAAGACTCGCACCCAGAAATTTCTCGATCGCTTCGCGGGCATTTACACGCCCGGCATCGTGGCGATGTCCGTTCTGGTGTACGCCATAACGCGTAACGTGGAACTGGCGCTCACCTTCCTGGTGATTGCCTGCCCCGGCGCGTTGGTCATCTCGGCGCCGGTATCCATGGTTGCGGGTATAGGAAACGCTGCGCGCAATGGTGTGCTGGTCAAGGGCGGCGAGTTCATGGAAAAGCTTGCCAAGGTCGACCTGGTCATCTTCGACAAGACCGGTACGCTTACGCGGGGCAGACCGGACGTGACCGATGTGAAGACCTGGGGCACCGATGCAGACACGCTGCTGCGCCTGGCTGCCGAAGCCGAACGGGTGTCAGAGCACCACCTGGGGCAAACCATCGTGGCCGAAGCGCGCCAGCGCAAGCTGACGCTCTCGCACGAGCCTCAGGAGGTTGAGGTCGTGAAGGGTGGCGGGTTACTGGCCAACGTGGCGGGCCGGCGCATGGCCATCGGCAACCGCAAGCTGCTGGCCGGGCAGGGCGTTGTCGTTCCGGCACACGTCGAGCAGTACGCAGTTGAACGCGAACGGGCGGGCAACACGGCGGTGCTGGTGGCCATCGACGGCCGGCTCGAGGGCGTGATTTCGATTGCCGATCAGATCAAACCCGAGGCTCGCGTCGCCATTGAACGGTTGCGCGCATCGGGTGTGCGTCAGGCGATCATGTTGACCGGCGACAATCGGCATACGGCGCAGCAGGTCGGCAGCGAGCTGGGGCTGGATGCCGTTCACGCAGAACTGCTGCCGCAAGACAAGGTGCAATGGGTGAGCCGCCTGCAAAGCCAGGGCTACACGGTGGCCATGGTTGGCGACGGCATCAACGACGCGCCGGCGCTGGCCACCGCCGATGTCGGTGTGGCCATGGGCGTAAGCGGTACCGATCTCTCCATGGAAACCGCCGATATCGTGTTGATGTCCGACCGCCTCGATCAGGTTGCGCATGCCCATTCGCTGGCCCGGGCAACCGTGCGCAACATGCAGCAGAATACGATTCTGGCAGTGGGAACGGTGGTAGTGCTGCTGGCCGGAGTGCTGCTGGGCAAGATCTTTCTTGCATCGGGCATGCTCGTGCATGAAGCAAGCGTGTTGCTCGTGACACTGAACGCCGTGAGGCTGATCCGCTATCGCGCACGGGGTGCCGCGAAAGCACAAATGCGCCCCGGTGTGGCTGCAAATCCTGGCGTGCCGGTGGCATAGCTCCTGGCACGGGCTTCATGCCACAATATCTGCCATGAGCTCTGATCAGGCGGCCCGGCACGAACCCCGGGCCGGCGAACATATTCCGGCGCTGTGCGTGTCGCACGTGCCCATCTTCAACCATCTGCCCGGCACGGCGTTGTCCGTCATTGCAGAAAAGGCGGCGATGCGCCGCTATGAACGTGGGGCGTTCATTCACCGGGCCGGCGACACATCCGATAAACTCTTCATTGTTTATACAGGAAAAATCAAGGTGTACCGCCTGGCCGACAACGGCAAAGAGCAGCTGCTGCGCATTTTGCGGCCAGGTGACTTCACCGGAGAGCTCGCACTGTTTTCGCCCTCGACGCACGATACCTGGGCCGAAGCCATGCAATCATCTGATGTATGCACCATACATCAGGCCGATGTTCGCAAGCTGCTGCTTCAATTTCCAGATATCAGCCTGCATGTGCTCGCCGAGCTGTCGCACCGCCTGAGTATCAGTGAGAAGCAGACGGCGGTTATCGCCACCGCTTCCATCAACGCGCGGCTGGCCCGGTATCTTGCCAGCCTGGTCGAGCACCACGGCGATGCCCGGGTTACCCTGCCCATGAGTCGCAGGAATCTTGCGTCATTCCTGGGCACCACGCCCGAAACCGTCAGCCGCCGGTTGGGCGAATTCGAACACGCGGGCTTTATTCAGCAGACGGGCACACGCAGCATCCGGATTCTCGATCTCGATGCCCTGCTGCTGGTTGAATGAACCTGAACAGAAGTATGGACGAACGACTCAGAATCGATAAATGGCTGTGGGCGGCGCGTTTCTACAAGACGCGCTCGCTGGCGGTCGATGAAATTGGCAAGGGCAGGGTGCTGGTCAACGGCCAGCCGGTCAAACCAGCCCGTGAAGTCGGCCCGGGCGATCGCGTCACGGTGCGCAAGAGTGATCCGCCCATTGAAGTGATCGTGCAGGCGGTAAGCCGTGTACGCGGGCCGGCAGCGGTGGCGGCCAGGTTGTACGAAGAAACCGACGAGAGTGTCGCCAGGCGTGCCCTGGCTGCTGAAATGCGGCGGCTCGCGCCCGAGCCGTCGCTCGATTACGATGCCGGCCGCCCCACCAAGCGCGACCGGCGCATACTTGCCGCCATTCGCGGCAAGTAGCTTTACTGCACTGGCAGGTCGAACAGCAGAACCTCCGCATCGGCAGCATTCGCAACCTCGATGCGGGGCGCCTGCACCAGCTTGACTGCGTCGCCGGCATTCAGAGCCGTACCGTTTACCGTTACGCTGCCACGGGCGACGTGCAGGTATACGCCACGCCCGTCGGCAATTTCGTAGCCCAGCGCGTCTGATTCGCCCAGAATTGCGGCGTGTACGTGGGCATTCTGGTGAATGCGTACCGAGCCGTCGCGCCCGTCGGGCGAGGCGATCAGGCGCCATTGTCCCGTCTTGCTGGCGGTGTCGAAGTGCTTTTCCTCGTAGCTCGGCGCCACGCCGCGCGTATCCGGCATGATCCAGATTTGCAGGAAATGCACCGGTTCAGTGCTCGACGGGTTGAACTCGCTGTGCATGACGCCGGTGCCGGCGCTCATGCGCTGCACGTCACCGTAGCGCAGCACCGAGCCATTGCCCATGCTGTCTTTGTGTTCCAGCGCACCGCTCAGCACGTACGAGATGATCTCCATGTCGCTGTGGCCGTGCATGCCGAAGCCGCGGCCCGGCAGCACACGGTCTTCATTGATGACCCGCAGCGGGCCGAAACCCATGTGCTCGGGGTCGTAGTAATGGGCGAAAGAGAACGAATGGCGCGAGCTCAGCCATCCGTGCTCTGCAACGCCCCGTTCATCACTGCGTCGAATTTCCAACATGATCTGCTCCGTTCTGCGTGCGCCGGGTGACGCACGCGTTGTGGTGATGGAGATCATTTTATTGGAATGAAATTGGAATTTGATCGCGCTGTTTCAGATTAATAATCCTGAATATGGAACAATCACTGCGCAAGCGCCTCCGATGCCGGTCGTGCCGATGCATTCGTTCCCAGCCTCTCGAGATACCGTTCGGCATCCAGCGCCGCCATGCAGCCGAATCCGGCAGAGGTGATCGCCTGCCGGTAATGTTGGTCGGTCACGTCCCCGGCGGCAAACACGCCTTCCACCGACGTCTGTGTGGCATTTCCGTTCAGGCCTGAGCGGATCACGACGTAGCCGCTGTTCATTTCCAGCTGGCCCTGAAAAAGCTGGGTATTGGGCTGGTGCCCAATGGCCACGAACATGCCGTGCACGGGAATGTCGCGTACGGTATTGTCGAGTGCGGAACGCACGCGCACCGCCGTGACGCCCGACTCGTCACCCAGTACTTCGTCCACCACATGGTGCCATATCGGCGCTATTTTTCCGGCAGCCACCTTTTCGAAAAGGGCGTCCTGCATGATTTTCTCGGCGCGCAGCGTATCGCGCCGGTGCACCAGGTACACCTTGGAGGCGATGTTCGACAGATACAGAGCTTCTTCCACCGCAGTGTTGCCGCCGCCCACCACCATCACCTCTTTGCCACGGTAAAAAAAGCCGTCGCACGTCGCGCAGGCGGAAACCCCTTTGCCCTTGAACCGTTCCTCGGATTCCAGGCCCAGGTATTTTGCGCTGGCCCCCGTGCTGATGATAAGGGCGTCGCACGTGTATTCACCGCTGTCACCCACGAGCCGGAAGGGCCGCGTGGTCAGGTCGGCAGTATGGATGTGGTCGAACACGACCTCGGTGGCGAAGCGCTCGGCATGATCCTGCATGCGGGCCATCAGGTCGGGGCCCATCAGGCCGCGGGCGTCGCCCGGCCAGTTGTCCACTTCCGTTGTGGTCATCAGCTGGCCGCCCTGCTGCATGCCGGTAATCACCATGGGCGCAAGGTTTGCGCGTGCGGCGTAGATGGCGGCTGTCCAGCCGGCCGGCCCGGAACCGAGGATGATCAGTCTGCGATGTGTGGTCATGTGAACTCCCGAATTGGATACTTCGTCCATTATATTAGATAGTACTAATATAATAAATTCGATTCTATATTTCGCTGTACGCAATTTTGTTGCGTTGCAACTTTACGCCTTGTCGTGTGAACGCGACCATGGCCGTTCACTTGATTTTGTCCAGCGAAATCCATGACATCCGACAAGGAAAACCTTTCTGCAGCGCGCAAAGTCTGTCGAATCCTCGCCAGTCTCAGTGACCCGAAGGTCAGCCGGTTGATCGATATCTCCGAACGCACCGGGCTCGACAGCTCGACCTGTCTGCGTCTTCTGCGCGATCTTGAAACTGAAGGTTTCGTAGAACGAGATCCGCAGAGCAAGGAGTACGAGCTCGGCCCGCAGGTGTATGCCATGCATGTCGCGCGGGTGGCGGGCCTTGATCTGCAGGCATTGGCGCGCCCTTCGTTGATCAGGCTTGCGCGCCGGTTCAGCGATACGGCCATTCTTTCCGTGCCTGCCGGCTGGGAGTCGGTGTGCGTGGATCTCTGCCTGGGCGATTACCCCATCACGGCAAACTACCTGCGCGTGGGCAGCCGCCGCCCGTTGGGCGTCGGTGCAGGCAGTCTTGCTCTCATGCTGCCCATGTCCGATTCCGAGGTCGAGGCAGTTTTGCCCCGGGTTCATGATGCATTGAAGCGAAAGTACCCCGCCTATTCGCCGCAGCACTTGCAGGAGGTGATTGCGCGCGGTCGCGAACGCGGTCATTCCCTGCTGGTGGATGTCGTGGTCGAAAAAATGTCCGGTGTTGGCGTGCCCATATGCAGCCCCGGCGGGCGCCCCATTGCCGCGCTGAGTGTGGCCGCGCTCACGGAGCGCATCGTGGGGCGGGAACAGGAACTGGCCGAGGCGCTGAAGGCCGAGGCCGCGTTGATCGAACAGGCCTGGTTGCCGGAAGGGCACGTGGCCGAACACCACAAGATGCAATGACGATGACGAAACACGCTTATGTTCAGGCCGTGGCCAATACGGCGTTCGGCAAACAGCCGGGCCGCTCGGCCGTAGATCTGATGCTTGAGGCCGCCACGCAGGTGCTGCGCACCGGCGGTACTGCCCACGATGCGATCGATGGCGTGCTGTGCGGGTACGCGACCACGTTTCCGCACCTCATGCTGGCGTCCTTCATGTCAGAAAAGCTGGGCTTGCGCCCCACCTACGCGCACAGCATGCAGATGGGCGGGGCAACCGGTGCGGGCATGATCATGCTGGCGCGATTGCTGGTGCAATCCGGCCAGTGCCGCAACGTGCTGGTGGTGGCGGGCGAGAACCGCCTCACGGGTCAGGCGGTCGATACCTCCATACAGACGCTGGCCCAGGTGGGCGACGCCGCCACCGAACTGCCAAACGGTGCGTCGGTGCCCGCCTACTACGCCCTGCTTGCGTCGCAATACATGCACCGCAGCGGCCTGCAGCGCGAAGATCTGGCCGAGTTCTCGGTGCTGATGCGCAGCTACGCGACGCAGCACCCCGACGCCCACCTCACTCAACCCATCACGGTCGAAGACGTGCTGGCCTCGAAGCCCGTGGCCACGCCCTTGCATCTGCTCGATTGCTGCCCGATATCCGACGGTGCGGTGGCGGTGTTGATCAGTGCCGACGAAGGGCCCGTGCGTATTGCCGGTGCCGGTCAGGCGCACCAGCATCAGCACCTCTCGGCGCTTGAAGACGTTTACGCCACCGGCGCTGCAGCGGCCTTCGGCCGGGCCCTGAACGAAGCGGGCATGCAGGGCGGCGACTTCGACTACCTGGGGATCTACGACTCGTTCACCATCACCCTGGTCATGCTGCTCGAGGAACTGGGTTTTGCGCCGCGCGGTGAATCTGCCCGCGTGCTGCGCTCGGGCGCCTTCAATGCCGACGGCGCACTGCCACTGAATACCCATGGCGGGTTGCTTTCGTTTGGTCACTCCGGGGTGGCCGGCGGCATGGCGCATTTTGTCGAGGCATTCAGGCAGCTTGCCGGCCTTGCCGGCGAGCGCCAGGCCGGTCGCCGCCGCAGTGCCCTCGTGCACGCCGACGGTGGCGTGCTCTCGTCTCACGTCAGTCTCATTCTCAAGTCGGGAGAAGCTGCATGACTACGCCATCCGTGCCTTTCATGCTGAGCCGCTGCACGGGCTGCGGCCACCATTTTTCGCTCGCCATTGCGGCGTGTTCGCAATGCGGGGGTCAGAGTTTCGAAGTCGTGCCGGCCAGCGGGCGGGGCGTCGTTCGCGCACGCAGCGAAGTGTGGCGGGCTCCCGACGCGTTCTGGCGCCAGTACGTTCCCTATGCCCTGGTGCTGGTACGCCTTGACGAGGGTCCCGTGCTGATGGGCCACGCAGCACGGGAAGTCGCCATCGGCGACGCGGTTCATGCATCGAATGCGATGCTGGGCGATCACCGCGTGATCCGGTTTGAGCCGGTCGCCTCCGATTCGTTCGTTCGCGGTGCGATCGCCTGATTCGGGTGTCGGCCGCAGTCACATTCCCCCGAAGCGTTCAGGGGTCACATAAGAAGTAAAGCAGACAGGAGATAAAGCATGCTGAAGCTGAAGAAGTTTGGAAAAGCGCTGGCCGCTGCCGCCCTGGTGGCAGGAAGCACTGCCGTTGCGGCAGCCGAGTGGCCGACGCAGCCCGTCAACCTGGTGGTGCCGTATCCGCCGGGCGGCCCGACCGACATCGTGGCGCGCGTGGTGGCCGACGAGCTGGGCAAGCGCCTGGGCCAGACCGTCATCGTCGACAACCGGGCAGGGGCCGGCGGCAATATCGGGGCCGATCTGGTTGCCCGTGCCAATGCCGACGGGCACACCCTGTTGATCGCCACCACTGCGCACGCCATCAACATGTCGCTGTTCAAGAACCTGAACTACAACACGCGCACCAGTTTCGAACCGGTGTCGCTGCTGACCGAAGGGCCGCTGGTGCTGGTCACGAACCCCGACGTCAAGGCGGGCAGTGTGAAGGAACTGGTCGAGCTGGCGAAGAGTTCCAAACACGGCCTGACGTTTGCGTCTTCCGGTAACGGCCAGTCCACGCACCTTTCGGCCGAGCTGTTTCGCACCATGGCGGGCATCGAGATGACGCACGTGCCGTACAAGGGCAGTGCGCCGGCCATGACCGACCTCATGAGTGGCCAGGTCGACATCATGTTCAACACCATGCTTTCTTCCATGCCCTTCGTGAAGGAAGGCAAGCTGAAAGCACTCGCCGTAACCAGTGCCCAGCGCTCGCAGGCGGCACCTGATCTGCCCACCATCGCCGAATCGGGTTACCCGGGCTACGAGGCCACGGCCTGGAACGGCTTGCTTGCGCCGAAGGGTACGCCTGCCGACGTGCTTGCCAAACTGAACGGCGCGCTGAAGGAAGTTCTGGCCGACCCCTCGGTGAAGGAACGTTTTGCCGCACAGGGTTTCGATGCCCGCTGGCTCAGTACTCAGGATTTCGGTGCGTTCATCGACAACGAAATCTCGAAGTGGGCAGACGTGGTTGAGAAGTCGGGTGCGACGGTCAACTGATGTGTGAGATCATGGAAACACTACTTGTGGATGCCTCTTTGAGTTCCCTGCTGAACCCGGCCTCGATCGCGATCGTCGGCGCGTCGGACAACCCTGACAAAATCGGTGGTCGTCCCATTTACTACATGCACCAGTTCGGGTATCAGGGCACGATCTATCCGGTCAACCCCACCCGCAGCGAGGTGCAGGGCGAGAAGGCCTGGCCCTCTCTCGATGATCTGCCCGAAGTGCCCGAACTCGTCATCGTGGCCGTACCCGGCCAGAAGGCGGTCGACGCGGTGTATCGCTGTGCCGATCTGGGTGTGAAAGCCGCCATCGTTATCTCCGCCGGTTTCTCGGAAACCGGCGATGAAGGGCGGGCCGTGCAGCAGAAGATGGCGCAGCGTGCGGCCGAGGCCGGCCTGCGTCTCATCGGCCCCAATTCACAGGGCCTGGCGAACTTCGCCAATGGGGCGATTGCCAGTTTTTCGACCATGTTCATCGAGGTCGAGCCGCAGGACGGCCCTGTGGCCGTGATCAGCCAGAGTGGCGGCATGGCGGCCATGATGTATGGCCTGCTGCGCCAGCGCGGCATCGGGGTGCGGCACATGCACGCCACCGGCAACGAGGCCGACGTCACCGTGTCCGACCTCGCATGCGCGATTCTGGAACAGGACGCCGATATTCGCGTGGTGCTGCTGTATCTCGAGTCGCTGCAGAATCCGCAGACACTGGCACGGGCCGCCCTGCTGGCCCGCGAGCGCGGTGTCACGCTGGCCGTGGTGAAGTCCGGTCGTTCCGAAACCGGGGCGCGCGCCGCAGGCTCGCACACCGGTGCCCTCGCCAGCGAAGATCGCGTGGTCGATGCGTTCCTGACCCAGCATGGCATTCTGCGCGCGGCCGATCCTCCCGAGCTCGCCCGCTTTGCCGAGCTGCTGCTCAACACACCGGCCTCCGGCGGCACGCGCACGGTGATCGTGAGCAACTCGGGCGCAAGCTGCGTTCTGGCGGCCGATGCCGCCGAGGCGTATGGGCTCGAGATCGCCCCACTCAAGGACGAGACGCGGGCACGGTTGAGCGAGAAGCTGGTGGATTTCGCCTCCACCGAAAACCCCATCGACATCACCGCTGCGCTGTTGACGAACAGCCGCCTGTTTGGTGATGTGCTGGGTGTGATCAGCGATGATCCGAACGCAGACATGTTCCTGCTCGACATTCCGGTGGCCGGCCGGGGTTACGACGTGGCCGCGTTTGCCGAGGACACCGCCCGCTTCGCGCGGGAATCGGGCAAGCCCGTGGCCGTTGTGGCCTGGCAGCAGCCAGTGGCCGCTGCGTTCCGGGCGCAGGGCGTGGCCGTGTTCGAAGACGAACGGCAGGCCGCGGCCGTGCTCGCTGCCGCGGCGCGAGCCGGCGCTTGGAAACGTCGCTTTGCGGGTGGCGAAGGGGCGGCTGCCGAACAGCCGGCTGTCGGTGCCGGTGTGTTGGCCATGCTAGACGGCGTGCAGGCGGATTCCAGCGGCAGGCGCTTTCTTTCCGAACACGAAAGCCTGCAGGTGTTGGCCGGCTCGGGCTTCCCGGTGGTCGATTACGAACTGTGCACCACGCTGGAAGCTGCGCTGCAGGCCGCTGAACGGTTGGGCTGGCCCTGCGTTCTGAAGGCCTGTTCGGCGCGCGTGCCACATAAATCGGAATACGGGCTCGTGGACGTGGGCCTGGGCAGCACTGCCGCCCTGGAAGCGGCCTGGGCGCGCCAGTCGGCCGCGCTGGAACGCCTGGACGTGCAGGCCGACGGCTGGATCGTGGCCAGGCAGGTGAAGGGTCTGCGCGAAATGGCCGTGGGCCTGAACTTCGACCCGGTGTTCGGCCCGGTGGTGCTGATGGGCGCCGGCGGCAAATACGTGGAAGCCATGCCCGATGTCGCCGCGTTACTGCCGCCGTTCTCGCGTGACGATGTCCTCGACCGCTTGCGCGGGCTGCGTGTGTGGCCGCTGTTGCAGGGCGTGCGCGGTGAGCCGCCGGCTGATGTCGAGGCGCTAGTGCAGGCGGCCCTGCGTCTGGGCCGGCTGGCGCTGGTCACGGCGGGCCGTATCCAGAGCCTGGATATCAACCCGGTGCTGGTTCTGCCCGAAGGCGAGGGGGCGGTGGCGGTGGATGCGCTGGTGGAGCTGACCGAGGCAAGGTGAGTGCATAATTGCGGTATGGCTTCCGACACGCTTTATCGCAATTTCTCCACCCAGCAGCAAATCGACGACGCCTACGATCCGGCGCGCAACGTGCCGGATCTGGCCGCAGTGCGTCGTCATTACGCCACCCGCAGCGCCCACGCGCGTGAAACGCTGCACAACGTGCCGGGCGTGCAATACGGGCCGACATTGCAGGAACACGTCGACGTGTTTCCGTCGGCCGTGCCCGGCTCGCCCGTGCTCATTTATTTTCATGGAGGGTACTGGCGCGCCAACAGCGCCAGCGACTTCCATTGCGTGGCGCTGGGGCCGGCCGCCCTGGGCATGTCGGTGTTCGTGGTGAACTATGCGCTATGCCCGTGGGTCACGCTCGACGAGATCACCCGTCAGGCCCGTGCCAGCATCGCGTGGGCCTGGCGTCATGCGTCAGACCATAACGGTGACCGCAACCGCCTGCTCGTCGCCGGGCACTCGGCCGGGGCGCATCTGGCCGCCATGTGCCTGCAGACAGATTGGCGCCACCACTATGGCCTCGATGACGACTGTATTTGCGCGGCACTGCTGATCAGTGGCGTGTACGATATCGCACCGCTGCGCTACAGCTATCTGCAGCCACTCATTCAGCTCGACGAGGGCATCATCCGGCGCAATTCGCCCATGTTCGGCGTGCGCAAATCGCGCAGCGAGGTGCTGCTGACCTGGGGCGACAGGGAAAGCGACGAATTTGCGCGCCAGTCGCGCGAGTTCCATGCCCGCTGGATCGAAGCGGGGAATCGGGGGGAATGCCTGGTGCAGGAAGGGCACGACCACTTCACGGCCATATACGGCCTGGAAGACCCGCAAAGCGCGCTGTGCCGCTGGTTGCAGCGTGTGATGGCGTAGATTGGAGCCGGGGGTGGCGGAAGCGGTGAGACAGCCACTTGCTTCCCCAAAAATCTAATGAAATCAATTGATTGGTATGGGTTGCTGGTTGCTATTATGGCATAGTTTCGTGGCATATTTGGATGATTGTCCTTTCTGGCATTACGCAATATGACAAAGCAATGCCTAATGAGGTCGATGTCCTACTTTTCGGTCTAAGAGTTGGAGTGGTTTATTCAAGCGGAAGGGAAATGTCTCGGTCATCCGCCTGGCATTAGTGCGCCCCTGTCCATTCTTGACCCGGTGCGCGGCAAGTCTCGGCCTTCAGGCCGGGGAAGGATAGCGGGGACGCCGTAGGCGTCCTTTGGGCGGTCAGTGTGGCGTCTGCTGCTGTTCGATGTACTGGCGGATGATCTCGATGGGTGCACCGCCGCAACTGCCTGCGAAGTAGGAGGGCGACCAAAGCGCACCGCCCCACAGCTTCTTGCGGATGCTCGGGTAGTTCCTTTTGCGGATCATCCGGCTGGAAACGCCTTTCAAGCTATTCACCAGCGCCGAGACAGCCACCTTGGGCGGGTAGTTCACCAGCAGGTGGACGTGATCGTCCTCGCCGTCGAACTCCACCAGTTCCGCCTCGAAGTCGGCGCAGACGCTGGAGAAGATGTTACGCAGGTCGTCGAGGATTT
>JAUZQE010000020.1 GCA_030733815.1 Yanghanlia caeni | reverse complement strand
GCAACCAATCTGAAGAACATGGCGGTGAGTTCCACCGTGTCAGCCTGTGGAGAGGAAGGCGCTGGCCGCACTCGCAAGAGCGCGGTGAAACCGGCCTCGGTGAAGCAGGAAGCAAGCAGCAGATTTGGCCAGAAATGACTAGTTTTGCGTAGGTATTGCGGAACGGCGCAAACATAGCTCGGACGGCCCAGGCGTCATTGCGACCCGGCCGTCATTCCGACGCGGCCTCGTAGCCCAGGGCCTCGGAAATCTGTAACGCAGCGCGCTGCAGCAGGGGAATCCAGTCGTCGCGCAGACGATCGGCAGGCGCCGACAGCGACAGCCCCGCCTGCAGCTTGCCCGTATCGTCGTGTATGCCGGCAGCAATGCAGCGCACGCCCAGTTCCAGCTCTTCGTTGTCGCGCGCGTATCCGTGGCGGCGCACCAGGGCCAGCTCACGTTCGAGACGCTCGATGTCGGTAATGCTGTTGCGTGTGGTGCCGGCCAGCCCGGTTCGAGTGGCATAGGCACGTACCTGGCGTGGTTCGGCCACTGAAAGGAACAGCTTGCCGGTTGACGTAAGGTGCAACGGCGCATGACCCCCGATGGCACGAACCACCTGCATGCCCGAACGCTCGCTCCAGGCACGTTCGATATAGACGATCTCGTCGCCCTGTTGCAGCGACAGGTTCACGGTCTGCCCGGTGATGCGATGCAGCTCACGCATCGGCTCCAGCGCCACTTCACGCACGTTCAGACGCCGTTTAACCAGCGAACCCAGTTCCAGCAGGCGCATGCCGAGCTGGTACATGCCGCTATCGACCCGGTTCACATACCGCCCCACCACCAGGTCGTTCAGAATGCGGTGCGTGGTCGACGTGTGCAGACCCGCTGCGGCCGCAAGGTCTTTGAGTGCAACAGGGTCGGCGTGTGATGCCAGCACATCAAGCAGTTTCATGGTGCGTTCCAGCACCTGAATCGAGAGCTGGCCACCGCTGACCGTTGCCGCGGCGCGTGTTTCGGAGGGGTTGAGCGTATCGGGATGTGCTGAAGGTGTCATATTGAGCGGGGCGTTGATGATGCGATGCAGCAATTCCGTATGGTGGAATATACACGAAGCGTACGCATTTTGTCTCCGGTTCGCAACGATCCGCGCCGGGGACGTGGCTTCGATGCATCGGCCCGCCCGCCTCAGGGGCGAAAACCGGCCGCTCAGGGATTCAGCTCGCCGCCCAGCCGCAACACTTCGCTGCGCAGAAACGAAAGCGCCATCGCCGCCGCCTCGGGCTCGCCCTTCACGCCCAGGTCGATGCGCGGCCTGCCCTGCCCCAAGCTAGGCAGACTGAAGGCGCGCACACCGGGCCAGCGCCGCTCGAGCTCTTCGAGGGCAGGCGTAATACGCGACTCGGGCATCTCGAACACCACAAAGGAATGCTCAACCCGATCGACCCGGTGATGGAGCGAGGAATAGCGCTTGTCGAGCGTCCATTCCATCATGGGCCAGGCCATGACCGGAAAGCCCGGCATGAAGGTATGGTCGCGAATGAAGAACCCGGGGATCTTGTTGTAGGGGTTCGGCACGATATCGCTGCCCACGGGAAACTTGCCCATTTCAAGGCGCTGCTGATTCTCGGGATGCGACATGTCGGCCGTACCGCGGCCCTCGCGCGCCATGTCGGCGCAGCGTTCCGTGATCAACCGCTCGGCCTCCGGATGCAGGACGAGCTTGACGCCAAGTGCTTCGGCGGCCGCCTGTCGCGTGCGGTCGTCGGGCGTGGCGCCAATGCCGCCGCAGCAAAAGACGATGTCGCGCGTGGCGAAGCTGCGGCTGAGTACCGCCACGATGTCTTCCTGCGCATCGGAAACGATTTCGACGCCCGACAGCTGCAACCCGCGTTCACCCAGCAGTTGAATGAGATGCGCCATGTGCTTGTCTTGCCGGCGGCCCGAGAGGATCTCGTCGCCGATGAGGATGAGACGGATGCGTGGAATATCTTGCGTCATGACGTACTTCCGGAAAGACGATACTGCCGCAGGGCCTCGAGCCCGAAATGCGCGAACACCAGCGATGAAAACACCGGCATGACCAGCCATGCCGGCGGCAGAAGATTGATGAGGGCCAGGCAAAAACCGATGAGCCACCACTGGCGGTTATGGCGTCGCCAGATATAGCGACGTTCTTCGGGATCGGCATGTTCGATGACGGCGTCGACGCGCAGCATGCGGGTGATGGCGAAAGTCCACCAGAAAATCGGCAATATTACGGCGAACGGCGGGAACAGCCAAAGCGGCATGGTGACCAGCCAGCCCAGCACGAACAGCACGCCTACCCAAATCGCGTTCCAGGCACCCAGAACCGTTGCGTTACGACCGTTGCGCCGCAGCCCGGCGTAATGGTGACGATCAAGGTGCCCCAGGACGATCGGCATGATGAACACGGCGGCGATGATCAGCCCCAGTATGCCCGACATGGGAAGAAGTATGCCCGCCGCGAGCACCGGAATGAGATACAGCTTGATTGACACGAGACCGATGGCAACCAGCCATGCATCGACCGTGTTGACCACGCCCCAATCGGCCGACGCGTCGGTGAGCCACGCAGTGAGCGGGCTCCAGAAGGCCCACAGCAGCACGATCGCACCCAGCAGCGTAATGATGAACGGCAGCAGAATCGCCGCCAGCATCTTGGGATGCAGCTGCGACACCAGCGCCCGCTTGAAGGCCGCCGCCACGGCAGCCAGGCCGTTTGAGGGCCGTTGATCGCGTACAGCCAGCTGATATTGATCCATGTGACGCTCTTCGTGGGAAGACAGAAGGTATCATAGTGGGGAACGCCCACTGCGTAAATTTAAGGCATCAATGAGCTTCTACGACGCACAGACCCAGCTTCCCGCGCTGGCCGGCGCACTGGCCGGTCACGACAACCTGGTCGTAACCTGCTACTGCGCGGCCTGGTGCGACACTTGCAGCGAATATCGCCCGTCTTTCGAAACGCTGGCCGCGCAAATGCCCGAACTTCTGTTCGTGTGGGTCGACATCGAAGAGAACGAGGCGCTGCTGGGCGACGAAGACATCGAGAACTTTCCCACCGTGCTGGTGCAGTCCCCGGCAGGCAATCTGTTCTTCGGGCCCATGCCCCCACATATTGAACACCTTCAGCGCCTGCTTCAAAGCGCCGCAACGGGCCTGGCAGTAATGGATGCCGGCCCCGCCGCCATGAAGCAATTAGTGGCGGCCGCCACCAAGTAGCACGCCCACCGAGCGGCGCCGCTCTGCCGAGCGACCGTTGCCCGCCGGCACTGCGGGAGCAGCCCTGTCGCTGCTGGCCGCCGAAGGTTCGTAGGGTTTGAAGAAGAAATCATCAACGGGCTGCGCAGACGGCCGGTATGAATCGGCCCGCGAACGCCCCGAAGTGCTTCGGGTGCGCCGGGGTGTGGCGGGCAGATCGAGCTGGCCACGCGGAATCTTGCGCCGGATCAGTTTCTCGATGTCGGCGAGCAGCCGCTCTTCTTCGGGCACGAAAAAGCTGATGGCCTCGCCGCTGGCACCGGCACGACCGGTACGGCCGATGCGGTGTACGTAATCTTCGGGGTTATGAGGCAGATCGTAGTTGATGACACACGGCACGCCGGCGACGTCGAGACCGCGCGCGGCCACGTCGGTGGCCACCAGCACCTCAAGCTCGCCGGCCTTGAAGGCATCAAGGGCCTTCATGCGGTCGAGCTGGCTCTTGTCGCCGTGTATGGATTCGGCCTTGACGCCGTCGCGAATGAGTTCGCGGGCCAGACGGCTGCAGCCGATCTTCGTGTTCGAGAACACGATCACCTGGCGCAGGCCGCGCGACTTGACCAGATGCACCACGGCGGCACGCTTTTCAGACTGCGACAGCGGGTACACGATCTGGCTGACCGTATCGGCCGTGGCATTGCGCGCCGCCACTTCGACTTCCACCGGGTTGTTCAGGTAGGTGCGCGCCAGCTTGCGAATTTCGTTGCTGAACGTGGCCGAAAACAGCAGGCCCTGCCGGCGGGCCGGCAGCAGCCGCACAATGCGATCGAGATCGGGCAGGAAGCCCATGTCGAGCATGCGGTCGGCTTCATCGAGCACGAACAGGCCAACCTGGCTGAGGTTGACGTTCTTCTGTTCGAGGTGATCGAGCAGACGCCCCGGCGTTGCCACCAGCACCTCGCAACCGCGGCGCAGCGCCTCACGCTGCGGCCCGATATCCACTCCGCCATAAACCACGGCCGAACGCAATGGCACATGCTTGCTGTACTGCACCACGCTCTGGTAGACCTGATCGGCCAGTTCGCGCGTGGGCGCAAGAATGAGGGCGCGCACGGGGTGGCGCGCCGGCGACGCACTGGTGTTGGCCAGCGGCATGAGCCGATGCAGAATGGGCAGCGTGAAGGCAGCAGTCTTGCCCGTGCCGGTCTGGGCGGCGCCCATGACGTCGCGGCCATCGAGCACGTGCGGAATGGCCTGGGCCTGAATGGGAGTCGGGGTGGTATAGCCGGTTTCGGCGATCGCCTGCAACAGGCCGGGATGCAGTCCGAAATCCGAAAAGGCGGTGATGGTGTCTTGCTGAGATTTGATAGTGTCTGTCATTGAAATGAGCGTGCCCCGCCAGGCGAATGCGGCGGCGGCGTCGTTAACCTCATGATTTTAACGCAGATACGGCCGGCACCACGCGATACCATTCAAGTGCAGCGTGGCAGCGACACTCGACAGGCCCGCACCGCGCCTTCAGAACGGCCACACGGCCCGCAGCAGCCAATACGCCAGCATGCCGCCACCGATCACCACCAGGCCGTTGCGGGTGCGCAGGTACAACAGCACACCGACCAGTGCCGCAACCGCCTTGGCATCGAACACGGGTGCGGTGCCCGGCTGCCATGGCAACACTTCAGGCACGATGATGCCCACCAATGCCGCAGCCGGCGCGTAACGCAGCGCGCGGCGCACGCCATCTGACAACGGCAGGTAATCGCCAAGCAGCAGATACCCCGCACGCGTCACCAGGCTGCAGATCGTCAGCAGCGCGATGGCCCCCAGTACATATGGAACGTCATGCATCATGTGCGTTGCACCTTGTCCATGTAGCGCTCGCTCAGCACGCCGGCCAAAATACCGACCAGCACGGCGGCGGCGAGCCCCAGACGCAGCGGCAGGCCCTGCCCCAGCCAGGCGGTAATGGCCGACGCCACGATGCAGACGGCCACCGGTCGCGTGCTGACCAGGGGAATGACCACCGACAGCAGCGCCAGCACGGCCGCAAATTCAAGCGACCACGAGGCCGGAATGGCCGCAGCCAGATACACGCCGATGATCGAACACACGTTCCAGATCAGCCAGCCGGGGCCAACCACGCCCAGGTAGTACCAGATCTGCAGCGGATCGCCGCGTTCGCGTGCTTCACCGTAGCGCCCCATGAACATGACGAATCCGATATCGCTCATGAAGGCACCCAGGCCCAGGCGACGGGGCCAGCTGAAATGCCGGAAGTACGGCTGCAACGCGGCGCCGAAAATGATGAACCGGATGTTGACCACGAAACCTGCGGCAAAAATGAGCCACAGCGGCACGCCGTCGTTCAGCAGTGGCAGCGACGTCAATTGCGCCGACCCCGCATAGGCTGCCAGGGTCATGACCGTGGCCAGCGTTTCGCTCATGCCCGACTTGACCATTGCGATGCCCGTGACGAGCCCCCAGGTGCCGGTGGCCACGAGCGCCGGAAAGGCTTCGCGGAAACCGAGCAGGAACTGGGCGCGGTGAGACGCCGGCGGCCAGGCCAGACTGCGACTGCTTGAAGACACGAAGTACACCCTGAAGAATGCAGCCGCATATTGTAAGCATGCCGCCGCTGCCTTGGTACAATCAAGCGTCTTTTGGGAGAGAGCGATATGTCAATGGCTGATCGTGATGGCGTAATCTGGTACGACGGAAAACTGGTTCCGTGGCGCGAGGCCACCACCCACGTGCTGACGCATTCCCTGCACTACGGCCTGGCCGTCTTCGAAGGGGTGCGCGCCTACAACACCGAGCTGGGTACGGCAATCTTCCGCCTGCAAGACCACACCCGCCGGCTGTTCAATTCGGCCCACATCTACCAGATGTCGATTCCCTTCGACCAAGACACGATCAACGCCGCACAATGCGAGGTCGTACGCGCCAACGAACTCGAGTCCTGCTATATCAGGCCGCTTGTGTTCTACGGCTCCGAAAAAATGGGCGTTTCGCCAAAGGGAGCCACAGTGCACGTCGCCATCGCCGCATGGCCTTGGGGTGCCTACCTGGGTGAAGAAGCCCTCAAGGCCGGCATCCGCTGCAAGATCTCGTCCTATGCCCGGCAGCACGTAAATGTCACCATGCCGCGTGCCAAGGTGGCCAGCACCTATGCCAACTCCATCCTCGCCAACGCCGAGGCGCTCGACCACGGCTACGACGAAGCCATTCTGCTCGACACCGAAGGCTTTGTGGCAGAAGGTGCCGGCGAGAACCTTTTCATCGTGAAAGACGGGGCCATCTACGAGCCCGAAATCGCCTCGGCCCTCACGGGCATCACCCGCGCTACCGTGCATACCCTGGCGGCCGACCTGGGCATCGCCGTGCACACGCGCCGCCTCACGCGCGACGACCTCTACATCGCCGACGAAGCCTTCTTCTCGGGCACGGCGGCAGAGATCACGCCCATACGCGAAATCGACGGCCGACGCATTGGCGCCGGTCAGCGCGGGCCCGTCACCGAACGCCTGCAGTCTGCGTTCTTCGACGTCGTGAACGGCCGCCTGCCCGAATACCACCACTGGCTCACCCGGGTCTGACCGGCCGCCGCCCCAGAACTTCCCTTTCCATCAGGATACGAAATGAGCAGTACGTCCGAGAACATCGCGCCTGAGGCCAGGCTGGCCCAGCAAGGCGAGACCGTCTACGTCGGGGCCGATGACCTGCCCGTCTATTGCCCCGGCCCCAAGGCTCCGCTCTGGAGCATGCACCCCCGCGTCTACATCGAGATCGTGCAGACGGGTGGCGCAATCTGCCCCTATTGCGGTACGCACTATCAGCTCAAGGAAGGTGAAAAGGTCCACGGACATTAAGGATGTTGTGAACATCCTTGACGCGACATAGGCAACACGTGTCCGCCCGCATCGACACCACGCCCTGCCCGGCACCATGGTGGCTGCCCGGCGGGCATGCGCAGACCCTGTACGGGTCGCTTGCCGTGCGGCACCACCGCATCGCGTTCATTCGTGAACGCGTCGATACGCCCGACGGCGATTTTCTTGATTTCGACTGGGCCGCGCCGGGGCTGTCTGCCGACCGGCTGCCCGACGGGCGCCCCGTGCAGACCGACCCTCAGCTGCAGCGCACTGCCGCACGGCGCTTCATGCAGAGCGACGACCTGACGACGCTGCAGAACGCCGCCGACGCTCCCGCGCTCGTCATCTTCCATGGCCTGGAAGGCAGCAGCCGCAGCCATTACGCGCAATCGATCGCGCAGTATTTCCGGGCGCGCGGATGGATCACGGCGATCGCGCACTTCCGCGGCTGCTCCGGTTCGCCCAATCGCATGGCGCGTGCCTATTTCTCGGGCGACTCGGCCGACATCCATTTCATTCTGGAAACGGTGCGCCAGCGCGTGCCGGGCGCCCGATGGCATGCTGCAGGCATTTCGCTGGGCGGCAACGCCATGCTCAAGTACCTGGGCGAGCAGGAAGAAAACGCGACCTGGCTGCAGGCTGCCGCGGCAGTATCCGTTCCCCTCGATCTGGTGGCATGCGGGCGCGCGCTTTCCGAAACGCGCATCGGGCGACATCTGTACTGCCGCCACTTCCTGCGCACCATGCGACCCAAGGTGCTCGACAAGGCCCGGCGCTTTCCCGGCACGATCGATGCGCTGCGCCTCGCGCAGGCGCGCACGCTGCGCGAGTTCGACGATCTGTACACGGCCCCCATGCACGGTTACCGCAATGCGCTCGACTACTGGACACGGGCTTCGAGCAAGCCGCGTCTGGCGACCATTGCCGTGCCCACTCTTGTTCTGAACGCACGTAACGACCCGTTCGTGCCGGCGCCGTCGCTGCCCGGCACACACGACTGTTCAGAAGCTGTGTTGCTGCATCAGCCCGCCGAAGGGGGCCACGCCGCGTTCGTGACGGGGCCGTTTCCAGGCAACCTGAACTGGCTGCCCGCCCGGCTCAACCGGTACTTCGAGCACCGTAGCTAGGGGCACATGCATTCCCGGGCGGCACAGGCGGTGGCGCGCCACGCCCGCCGGGCACCGCCATTTACTTCTTGCGGAAGCGTTCCAGCAGGGCACGGTCGGATTCCAGCCGCTCGCGCAGCTGGCGGATGCGCACGTCGAGTTCCGACTGCTCGTAGAAATCGGAACTCATCGCGCGTGCCTGCTGCAGTTGCTCGACCGCAGCCGGCAGTGCACCGGTAAGCTCATAGAATTGCGCCATGGCCTTGCGGGCCTCTGGCCGGCGGCCCAGACGTTCCTGACTCTGCGCCAGCAGCTGCCACAAGCGCGGCACTTCGGGCCACTGCTTGATGCGCGCCTGCAGCACGCGCACCGCCTCGGCGTCGTTTCCACTACCTTGCAGCGCTTCGATCTGCGCCAGGGCCACACCCTGGCTGCCCGGCCAGCGTTCGGCCGCCTGCCGGCCCAGCTGCAAGGCACGCTCGGAGCGCCCCTGCGCGAGCGCAAGCGCGATTTCGAGCCCGGCAATCTGTGCGGAATCGCGGCCGCCGGCGCGCGCCTCGGCCAGCGCCTTTTCTGCCGCGTCGAACTCGCGCCGTTTCATGGCCGCAACGGCCAACCCGTACCAGGCCGCCGAGCGCTGCACGCCCTGGGTCTGGCGCGTGTCGGCACGCAGGACCTCTTCTGCGGCCCGCAAGGCCTGACCCGCACGCGCCTGCTCGACCCGCAGCTTGGCACGCACGTACCAGAAGGCGTCGCTGCCGGAGTCGGGTCGGGCCGCCGCACCCCGAATGCGGTTTTGCGCGTCGGACATGCGCTGCACCGACATCGGGTGCGTGCTGGTGTACGGATTGCCGCCCGCACCCTGATTGAGCCGCGACGCATTCTCGAGCCGCTCGAACATGCGCACCATGCCAGCCGGGTCGTAGCCGGCGCGAATCATCATGTCGAGCCCGCTACGGTCCGCTTCCTGTTCCGCCTGCCGCGAAAAACCCAGGTAACGATCGACCGCCGCCGCCTGACCGAACGCCGCAACACCCATGGCCAGGTCGGGGCTGCCCGACAGGGCTGCCAGCAGCGCCCCGGCGAGCGCGGCGATCATGGCGTGGCTGCTTTGTGCGCTTTGAGTCATGCCACGGGCAATATGCCGCTGCAGCACGTGACCGATTTCGTGTGCAACCACCGAGGCGAGTTCGGATTCGGAGCCGGCCGCCACCACCAGGCCGCTGTTGATGCCAATGTAGCCGCCGGGCAGCGCAAAGGCGTTGATTTGGGGGTCGCGCAGCGCGAAGACATTGACGCGTTCGATGGGAGAGCTGGCGTGGCTGGCCAGCTTGCGCCCCATGTCGGTGAGATACTGCAGAACGTCGGGATCGGCAATGTAGGTCGGGTCGCGCCGGCCTTGCTCCATGATGGCGTCGCCCAGCGTGCGCTCCAGCCCCGGAGAGAGCTCGGCTGCCGAAGCCACGCCCATGCTGGGAATGCCCACGGGCTGCGCGTGAAGCCCGGGAGCCGCGCCCAGCAGCGCCACGGCCAGACATCCGGCACCGGCAATGACGCGCAGCGATTCAGGCAACGTGAGGGCGCTACGTTTCATGGCACCCGGTTCAGGACGCCACCGGCATGCCTTCGGCGGACTCGCTTTGCCGGGCCCGCTTCTGAGGCAGGCGATTGCGAGCGGAAAGCCGCATGACGGTCGACAGGGCGTACAGCACGCCAAAGACCTCGACGAAGCCCGCCAGCACCCACATCGTGAGCCCCCCGATCGCCTGATCGGTGATGGCCGACATGCCGGGTATGGCCCGGCCGCAGAGGTCGAAAATGGGGTAGAGGTCGCGCTCGGTGAACGTAATGACCGCGCCGACGATGATCTGCGGGACCATGGTGATGATGGGGCAGAACACGCGCCCCCCCGGCGAGAGCACGGCCGGCGGGCTCGGGCGCCGGTCGAGAATCAGGTTCCAGTACATGAAGCCGCTGATCACCACCGACCAGTTCATGAGCCGGTACAGGCGCCAGTCGAGCATGGAGTAGAACTGCACGGTGGGGATGAGGAAACCCACCACCAGCAGCACGAACAGCACCGGCACCAGGATGCGATTCGTGAGCACGGCTTCGATGGCGCGACCCGGCCCGCTGCGCAGGAAATCACGCAGGCGCACGCGCCAGCGTAGCGGCAAGCCCGCACGCAACACCTGACCGGGGTACGCACCCATGATCAGCAACGGCCCCAGATGGTGCAGGACCAGGTGCTGGAGCCGGTGAATGAAGAACATGCGCTCGGCGTAGTAGTCGAGCCGCGTGTGCATGCTGAGGTACAGAATGACCATGCCCGACCAGAACAGGGCCTGGCGCCAGCCGCTGACACGGTGCACCCGCGTGCCGCGCGCGAACACCCACGCGCCCGCAAAGAAGCAAACGAGGAACAGCGGCGAGAATTCCCAGGGAATCAGCCAGTCAAGCACAGGCATGCGGTGTCCGATTCAGGCAGCAATGGCCTAGTTTAAAGCATGCCGGCGTTGCGTTCCCCAGTGGATTTCGTGAATGCCGGGATGCGATTGCAGACGGCGGGCACGGGACATGAGTTCGGGGCGCAGCGGAGGCGGACAGTCGACGGTGACGCTGGCACGCACCATTCCGGCGGATTCGCCGTAATCGATGCTCAGTTGCGCAATCTGGATGCCGTCGGCGTGCAGGTCGCGATAAATGCGCCGGCGCACGTCGGCCAGATGCTCGCGCGGGAAGACCACGGTAAGACGGGAAGTGCTGCGTGCCGGACGCGCAGCCGACGGCTGTACGCCTGCACGACGCAGGAACAGATGAAACAAACGCATGACGACTCCTGCCCCGGCGCACACGCCGGGGGGTTATGCCCCGAGGGGCAGTGTTCTTGAAAAGGCGGGAGTCTGCATGCAAGCATGCTGAGAAGATGCTCCGCGCCCTAGTATGACAATGACCAGGGCACGGAAAGAGCGGTGCAGGGGCTCTAGTGCCTGGTGAAAAAAGCGTCGACGGGCTGTCGACTGCAACATTCGCCGGGGTCGGTACTCACCACACAGCTCCATGAAGTTTCAACATTCGCCATTCTAGCTGAAAACGGCTTGTCAGACAATGTCTTACAGGCTTTTGGCGGTAGAATGCGTCGTATGAAAACGCCCGATTTCGACGTCGCGATCCTGGGCGCCGGCCCGGTGGGTGGCGCGCTTGCCCTCGCCCTGGCGCGCAAGGCGCCCGACCCAGCGCGCATTGCCCTCATCAGCCCGCCACGCCCGGCCGCTCCGCCGCCCGGAACCGGCATGGGTGCATCGGCTGGCGTCGACCCGCGCTGCCTTGCGCTCAACCACGGCAGTCGTGCCTACCTCGAAACCCTTCAGGCCTGGCCAGAACGCTCGGCTGAAATCCTGCACGTACACGTTTCACAGGCACGCCGGCTGGGCCGCGTGGTCATCGACCGCGACGATCTGGGCGTACCCCGCCTGGGCGACGTCGTGCGCTACGACGACGTGGTCGACACCCTCGAGGCGGCTTTGCAGCACAGCGGCGTCACACGCATCGAGGGGCGCGCCCTGCCCCACCTGGTGGGGCAGCACGTGGAATGCCGGCATGAAACCGGGGCGGTCACCACACGCCTTGCCGTGCAGTCCGACGGCATGCGGCCCCGCGGAATAGAGCGGCATTACGGGCAGCATGCCGTCCTGGCGAACGTGCGCGCCGAACGGCCGCGCGACGGCTGGGCCTACGAACGCTTCACCCGCAGCGGCCCCCTGGCTGCCCTGCCACATCCGCAGGCGCCCGACCTCTACAGCATTGTCTGGTGCTGCAGCCCGCAACAGGCTGAAGCCCTGCGCGGCATGCCGGCCAGCGAATTCGACAGCCGGCTGTACGATCACTTCGGCGGGCGCCTGGGCCGGTTCCAGAGCGTCGGGCGCCGTGCCGTGTTCCCCCTGGCGCTGCATGCGGGCGCCACACTCATCAACAAACGCTGCCTTGCCGTGGGCAATGCGGCACAAACCCTGCACCCGGTGGCCGGTCAGGGCCTCAACCTGGGGCTGCGCGACGTCGCTCAGCTCGTTCAAAGCCTCAGCCCCTGGCTGCTGCGGCCCGATACCGACCCGCAGCCCTGGTGCGCGGAGTTCGTTCAACGGCGCCAGGGCGACCGCTGGCTCACGATGGCAATCACCGACTTCCTGCCGCGGGTGTTCTCCACCGGCAACCGGCTGCTTGAACACGCCGGCGGCGCCGCGCTGCTTGCCATGGATCTCGTCCCACCCCTGCGCAACCAGCTTGCGCGCCAGCTTCTGCACGGCCTGCGCATCTGAATTCGGGGCGCTGCAACCGGCGCCCCCCAAGGGGTTAAAATGCCCCGAATGCGCATCGGCTTCTGGTCCCTTCCCCATCCGGTTTTCGTGGCGCCCATGGCGGGCGTCACCGATCGCCCCTACCGGCGCCTGTGCAAAGCGCTGGGGGCTGCGTACGCGGTATCGGAAATGGCGGCCAGCAACCCGCGGCTGTGGAACAGCGTCAAGACGTCGCG
Source organism: Yanghanlia caeni (assembly GCA_030733815.1). Taxonomy (GTDB): domain Bacteria; phylum Pseudomonadota; class Gammaproteobacteria; order Burkholderiales; family Burkholderiaceae_B; genus Yanghanlia; species Yanghanlia caeni. The sequence goes on along the minus strand of JAUZQE010000020.1, from coordinate 39,355 downwards.
CCGCCTGAATCATGAAGGCGAGGCCAGCCCGGTTGCCGTGCAGATCGCCGGCTCCGACCCCGACATGATGGCCGAGGCGGCCCGTTTCAACATCGAACGGGGCGCCCAGATCATCGATATCAATATGGGATGCCCGGTTAAAAAGGTCTGCAACGTCGCCTCGGGGTCGGCGCTGCTGCGCAACGAACCGCTGGTCGCACAGATTCTGCAAAGCGTGGTGCAGGCGTGCAAGCCCTACGACGTACCCGTTACACTGAAAACCCGCACGGGCTGGGACGCCGCCTCACGCAACGCCGTACGCATCGGCCTGATGGCGCAAGATATTGGTATCGCTGCGCTCACCTTGCATGGCCGCACGCGTTGCGACCTGTACCAAGGTGAAGCCGAATACGACACCATACGCGAGGTCAAGCAGGCACTCGAGATTCCGGTGGTTGCCAATGGGGATATCGATACTCCCGAAAAGGCGCGCCGGGTATTAGAGTATACGGGCGCCGATGCCGTGATGATCGGGCGCGCCGCACAAGGGCGGCCCTGGATCTTTCGCGAAATCAGCCATTACCTGGCTACCGGCGAACACCTCGAGCCCCCCACCTGGGGCGAACTCAGGCGTTGTCTGCTCGATCACCTCGAAGATCACTACCAGTTCTATGGTGAGTACACAGGCGTGCGCACCGCCCGCAAGCACATCGGGTGGTACCTGGAAGGGCTCCCTGACGCGCAGGCTCTGCGTCAGCAGATCAACTGCGCTGAAACCACCGCGGCCCAGATTTCCGCCCTGGAGACCTGGTTCGAGCAGTTTTCCACCAATGAAACCATCGAGATTCACGCCATTGCCGCGTGAACCATAACCAAGAACATCATCCACTATCATGAGCAATCTCAATCCCCTGGAACAATCCGTGCGCGAACGGCTGGAACGGTATTTCACGGATCTGGGCGACTCCGAGCCGCGCGACATGCTGGCCATGGTCGTCACCTGCGTCGAACGTCCCGTGCTGCAAGTCGCTCTCGAGAAGGCCAACGGCAATCAGTCAAAGGCAGCGGCCATGCTGGGCATCACCCGCAGCACGCTGCGCAAGAAGCTGCTCGCTCATGACCTGCAACCCTGATTTATCCATCCCTATCCGACCTTTCCAATGAAAATCCAGACCGCTCTCATTTCCGTGTCCGACAAGACGGGCATCGTCGACTTCGCGCAGGCACTCGCTACGCGCGGGGTGCGCATTCTTTCCACCGGCGGCACGGCGAAAATGCTGGCCGAGGCCGGTGTCAAGGTCACCGAAGTTGCCCAGCACACGGGCTCGCCCGAGATCCTCGACGGCCGCGTCAAGACCCTGCACCCCAAGGTCCACGGCGGCCTTCTCGCGCGACGCGACAGCACGGAACACATGCAGGCTCTGGAAGAGCACGGCATCGAACGCATCGATCTGCTCGTGGTGAATCTGTACCCCTTTCGTGAAACCATCGCCCGCCCCGGCTGCACGTTTGCCGACGCGATCGAGAACATCGACATCGGCGGCCCGGCCATGTTGCGTGCCGCCGCCAAGAACCACGGTACGCCCGTGGGCGGCGTAACGGTCGTGATCGACCCGGCCGACTATGCCCGTGTGCTGGCCGATATCGACGGCCCTCACGGCTCGCCGTCTTACGCCTTGCGCCTCGAACTGGCTGCCAAGGTGTACGCACACACGGCCGCCTACGACGGCGCCATCGCAGCCTACCTCAGCAGCCTCGCCAAGGCCGAGCCCGCACAAAATGAACCGGCCGAACGCAACCCGTGGCCCCGGGTGCTCACACTGCAGCTCAAGCAAAACCAGGTACTGCGCTATGGCGAGAACCCGCATCAGCAGGCCGCCTTCTACGCCGATCCGGCCGTGGCACCGGGCCTGCTGGGCAGCTACACCCAGCTGCAGGGCAAGGAACTTTCCTACAACAACATTGCCGATGCCGACGCGGCGTGGGAATGTGTGCGCGGCTTCGAATCGGCCGCCTGCGTCATCATCAAACACGCAAACCCTTGCGGGGTCGCCGTGGGCGGCACACCGCTCGAAGCCTATCAGAAGGCCTTCAAAACCGACCCCACCTCGGCGTTCGGCGGCATCATTGCCTTCAACCGCCCCGTCGACGTCGCCACCGCCGAAGCGGTCAGCCAGCAGTTCGTCGAAGTGGTGCTTGCGCCCGAATACTCCTCGCAGGCCATGGCCGTATTCGCCGCCAAGAAGAACGTGCGACTGCTACAGGTGCCACTGGGCGACGGCCGCAACGCGTTCGACGTGAAGCGCGTGGGCGGCGGCTGGCTGGTGCAGAACCCCGACGACTTCCTGGTGGCCGACGCCGAATTCCGCGTCGTCACCAAAGTGCAGCCCACCGACGCCCAAATTGAAGATTTGCGCTTTGCCTGGAAGGTCGCCAAGTACGTGAAATCCAACGCCATCGTGTTTGCCGGCGACGGCATGACCCTGGGTGTAGGTGCCGGTCAAATGAGCCGCGTCGATTCGGCGCGGATCGCATCCATCAAGGCGCAAAATGCCGGGCTCACCCTGGCCGGCTCCGCCGTGGCCTCCGACGCCTTCTTTCCCTTCCGCGACGGCCTCGACGTGGTGGTGGATGCCGGCGCAAGCTGCGTGATTCAGCCCGGCGGCAGCATCCGCGACGACGAAGTCATCGCCGCGGCCGACGAGCGTGGCATCCCGATGATCTTCACGGGTACACGCCACTTCCGCCACTGATGCGCATACTGGGCATCGACCCCGGCCTGCGGCGTACGGGCTTCGGCGTCATCGACGTCGAGGGCCCGCGCCTGCTGTACGTGGCCAGTGGCACCATCGTCGTACCCGATAAGCTCGGCATGGCCGCCCGCCTCAAGACCCTTCTCGATCATATCCGCCAGGTGGCGGCCGAAACCCGCCCCGACGTCGCGGCCATCGAGAAGGTCTTCCTCAACACCAACCCTTCATCCACCCTCGCGCTCGGGCAGGCGCGCGGCGCCGCACTGTGCGGGCTGGCCGATTCCGGGCTCGAGGTTCACGAATACACCGCCCTGCAGATCAAGAAGTCGGTGGTCGGCACGGGCCGCGCCGCCAAGGTGCAGGTGCAGCACATGGTGCAGCAGCTGCTGTCGCTCAGCGGTCTTCCCGCTGCCGACTCCGCCGATGCCCTGGCCTGCGCCATCTGTCACGCCCACATGCTGCCGCTGGCCGCCGCCCTCGAACGCGGCCCGCTCGCCACAGCCGGCGCGCGCGGCATGCGCAACGGCCGGCTGCTGGGGCGGGCTTCGCACTGGAAAACCGGATCATGATCGGACGCATCCGCGGCATCCTGCTCGACAAGACGCCGCCCACCATCAACGTCGACGTCGGTGGCGTCGGCTACGAAATCGACGTACCCATGAGCACGCTGTACAAGCTGCCCGATGTCGGCGCCGAGGTCATTCTGCATACCCATCTGCAGGTGCGCGACGACGCTCACGTGCTGTACGGCTTTGCCACCCAGGCAGAACGCAGCGCCTTTCGCGCGCTGATCAAGGTTACGGGCGTGGGGGCACGCATCGCACTGGCCGTGCTCTCGGGCATAAGCGTCGAAGAACTGTCCAGCGCCATTACCCTGCAGGAAACCGGCCGGCTCACCCGGGTGCCCGGCATCGGCAAGAAAACCGCCGAGCGGCTGCTGCTGGAACTGCGCGGCAAACTGGGTGCCGACATCGACGCCGTGGCCGCGCCAGCGCAGGGCGGCCAGGCCGATATCCTGAATGCGCTGCTTTCGCTGGGTTATTCGAGCGCCGAAACACAGAAGGCTCTCAAGGCACTGCCGGACGGCGTCGATGTGGCCGAAGGCATCCGGCTCGCCCTCAAGTCGATGGCACGCTGAACCTCAGGGCTCGTGCGCCAGGCACGCCGCATAGCTGGCCAGATCGACGTTGCCGCCGCTCAGAATCACCCCGATACGCATGCCGCGCACGGGCACGACCTCGCGAATCACCGCAGCGGCGCCCAGGCAGCCGGTGGGTTCGACGACGATCTTCATGCGTTCGGCAAAAAACTGCATGGCGTGAATGAGCTTGCCGTCTTCAACGGCAAGAATATCGTGTGCATACTGCTTGATGATGGGGAACGTGTATTCTCCCAGGCATTGCGTGAGCGCACCGTCGGCGATCGAACTGGGCGGATCGATGTGCACGCGTTCGCCCTTGCGAAACGATTGCTGCCCGTCGTTGCCCGCCAGCGGCTCGACACCGTACACCAGGCATTCCGGCGCAATCGCATGAGCGGCCAGCAATGAACCGGCCAGCAGGCCGCCACCACCCAGTGGTACGAACAGGGCATCGAGCCCGCCCACGTCCTCGAACAGCTCGAGCGCGGCGGTGCCCTGCCCGGCGATCACGTCGGGGTGATCGAACGGGGGAATGAGCGTGAGCCCTTCAGCATCGGCCAACCCCTGCGCGACCTGAACCCGGTCTTCGGTGTTGCGGTCGTAGGGAATGATGCGTGCGCCGTAGCTGGCCGCAGCGTTGCGTTTGGCGCGCGGCGCATCGAGCGGCATCACGATGGTGGCGGTCACGCCCAGCGCGCGCGCGGCGCGCGCGATGGCCTGACCGTGGTTGCCCGAAGAGTAGGTCACCACACCGGCCTTGCGTTCGGCCTCGCTCAATCGGGCAATGGCGTTATACGCCCCCCGGTACTTGAAAGCACCAACCCGCTGCAGGTTCTCGCACTTGAAATAGACTTCGGCGTCGAGCCGGCCGTTGAGCGTCTGCGAGGTCAGTACGGGTGTACGGTGCACGACGCCGCGCAGCGTTTGGGCCGCCTGCTGCACATCGTGATAGTTCGGTAATGAAAGACTCATGCCTGCTCCATCTGTAAGGTAATGCAATGATAATGGAAGCTCTATACTGACGACTGCCTCGCAACCCTCACGACTTTCGAGCCCATGGCCATTCATTCCGACGCCCTGGTGCGTACGACCCAAGCCGAGCGCATCGTTGCGCCGCAAAGCACCTCACCCAACGAAGATTCGATCGAGCGCGCCCTGCGCCCGCGGGCGCTGGCCGAATACATCGGCCAGCACCGCGTGCGCGAACAGCTCGAAATCTTCATCCAGGCCGCGCGCGCACGTCACGAGGCGCTCGATCACGTGCTGCTGTTCGGCCCTCCGGGGCTGGGCAAGACCACGCTGGCGCACATCATCGCGCATGAAATGGGCGTGCAGCTGCGCCAGACCTCGGGCCCCGTGCTCGAGCGGCCCGGCGATCTTGCGGCGCTGCTTACAAACCTCGAAAAGAACGACGTTCTCTTCATCGACGAAATCCACCGCCTGTCACCGGTCGTGGAAGAGATTCTTTACCCGGCGCTGGAAGACTTTCAGATCGACATCATGATCGGCGAAGGCCCTGCAGCGCGCAGCGTCAAAATCGACCTGCAGCCCTTCACGCTGGTGGGGGCCACCACCCGGGCCGGCATGCTCACGAACCCGCTGCGCGACCGTTTCGGCATCGTGTCGCGGCTCGAGTTCTATTCCGCCGACGACCTGGCGCACATCGTGACACGCAGCGCCCGGCTGCTGAATGCCGACGCCACGGAAGAAGGCGCCAGCGAAATCGCCCGCCGCTCGCGCGGCACGCCGCGCATCGCCAACCGCCTGCTGCGCCGCGTGCGCGACTATGCGCAGGTGAAGGCGGGCGGCCGCATCGACCGCGAAACGGCATCGGCAGCGCTCACCATGCTCGAGGTTGATCCCATGGGGCTCGACCTCATGGACCGCAAGCTGCTCGAAGCCATCGTGCACAAGTTCGACGGTGGCCCGGTGGGGGTCGACAGCCTGGCCGCAGCCATTGGCGAAGAGCGCGACACCATTGAAGACGTGATTGAACCGTTTCTGATTCAAACGGGGTTTCTGCAACGCACCCCGCGCGGGCGCATTGCCACCCAGACCACCTGGCGACACCTGGGGCTGAAACCGCCTGCCGGCCCGGCGGGCAGCGGCGAGCTGTTCTAGTACCGCCTGTTCCCCTGTGCTGTGCCGCACCGCGCCCATGCGCGGTACCTTACACGGCGGCCACGCAATCGAGCAGCGCCTCGCCGTAGGCTTCGAGCTTGCGCACCCCGACCCCGTGCACGTGCGAAAGTTCTTCCAGCGTACGCGGATCGGTGCGGGCGATTTCGCGCAGCGTGGCGTCGTGGAAGATGACGTACGCCGGCACGCCGTGTTCACGGGCCACTGCGGCACGCCAGGCGCGCAGTGCTTCGAAGCGGGTCTGGCTTGCGGCGTCGAGCCCGGCATCCGCCGGCGCAGGCCGCCGCACACGCGTGGCGCGCCCCGCCCCCGGCGCTTCGCGGCGCAGCATGAGCGTGATCTCGCCTTTCAGCACCGCGCGGCTCTGTTCGGTAAGCATGAGCGTGCCATGCCCTTCGGTATCGACCGCGACCAGCCCCTTGGCAAGAAGCTGGCGCAATACGCTGCGCCAGCTCTGCTCGGATTGATCGGCACCCACCCCGAAGACGCTGAGCGTGTCATGCCCCTGTTCGCGAACGCGCGGGGTGGATTTGCCCCGCAGAATGTCGATGATGTGCCCCGCGCCGTAACGCTGGCCGCGCTCACGCCACAACCGGAAGATGGCCGACAGCAGTTTCTGTGCGGCCACCGTGCCGTCCCACGATTCGGGGGGCTCGAGACAGGTGTCGCAATTGCCGCAAGGCTCGATGTGCTGGCCGAAGTACGCCAACAGCTGCTGACGGCGGCAGTCGACCGTTTCGCACAGGCCCAGCATGGCATCGAGCTGACGCCCCGAACGCCGCTTGAACTGCTCGTCGCCCATGGATTCGTCGATCATGCGCCGCTGCTGCACGACATCCTGCAGGCCATAGGCCATCCACGCCGAAGCCGGCTCACCGTCGCGTCCGGCGCGACCCGTTTCCTGGTAATAGCCTTCCACCGATTTGGGCAGGTCGACGTGCGCCACAAAGCGCACGTCGGGCTTGTTGACGCCCATGCCGAAGGCGATGGTGGCGGTCATGACCAGCCCTTCCTCACGCAGGAAGCGCGCCTGGTGATGCGCCCGCACCGAGGCATCCATGCCCGCATGGTAGGGCAGCGCCGGCACGCCGTTCTGCGACAGGAACGCCGCCATGTCTTCGACCCGGGAACGCGACAGGCAGTACACGATGCCGCTCTCGCCGGGGTGCTCTTCGCGGATGAAGGACAACAGCTGGCGCTTGACCTCGTTTTTCTCGACGATGCGGTAAAGAATGTTGGGGCGGTCGAAGCTGGAGACGAAATGCGCGGCCTCTTCCAGGCCGAGACGGCGCGCGATTTCTTCGCGCGTGGCGGCGGTGGCGGTGGCCGTGAGCGCAATGCGCGGCACGTCGGGCCAGTATTCGTGCAGCGCCGACAGACCCAGGTATTCCGGGCGGAAATCGTGCCCCCACTGTGACACGCAATGCGCTTCGTCGATGGCAAACAGCGCAATGCGCGAACGCTGCAGAAGTTCCATGCAGCGATCGGTGAGCAGGCGCTCGGGGGCCACGTACAGCAGATCGAGTTCGCCGTTGAGCATCTGGCGCTCGACTTCGCGCGCCTCGCGCCATTCCTGCGACGAATTCAGATACGCGGCGCGCACGCCCAGTTCGCGCAGGGCATCGACCTGATCCTGCATGAGCGCTATGAGCGGCGAAACGACGACGCCGGTACCCGGGCGCAGCAGTGCCGGAATCTGGTAGCACAGCGACTTGCCGCCGCCCGTGGGCATGAGCACCAGGGCGTCGCGACCGGCCAGAAGCGTTTCGATGATGGCTTGCTGCTCGCCGCGAAAGGCTTCGTAACCAAAGACGCGCTGCAGGATTTCCAGGGGGGAGGACATCAGTCAGTACAGGGGGAAGGAAACACGTAGCCCTATATCATAGTCGTCGGCGATCACCTCCCGCTCTGCGTGAATACCGATGCGCAGGCGCGGCCCATACCAGAACTGTTGCGTCACCTGGAAACGACGCTGCAATGCTCCACCCGCATCGTGCACGCTCTCGAAGCTGCCCGACCACTCGCCCCAGCGGCCCGTGCCCCATGACGCCGACCAGCGCTGGCGGCTGCCCGCGGTGGGCGCAGAACCGGCGGCATAACGCCGGATGTCCATGAAGCCTGCCGTGTGGCGCTCACCCGTCCAGCCCAGGCGGACATCATCGGCCACGTCGACATCCGCGCCTGCACGATAGCGCCAGCCGCCACCCAGGCCCTGATTCGAGTGCGCCACTCCGGAGCGCCAGCGACCCAGCCCGCCCAGGTCGTACTGACCGCCGATGCCCGTCAGCAGCAGTTCATCGGCGGCCTCGGTATGCGAAATGATGCGCAATGCCGGGCTGTATTCGTATGTGAGACTCATGCTGCCCGCCTTGGGGCCGAAGGCCAGATCGCCCGCTTGCCCGGAAGCGGATTCATCGACGGCCCCGAACGCGACCGAATAGCTCCAGTTGGTGGCGTCTTCGGCCGAGGCGACGAAACTCTGGCTCAGGCTGATGCCCCCGATGCGCACGCCCTCGTTCCAGGCCGGCACGGCAATCTCGCTGGCGCCCAGAGACACCTGCAGGCCCTCGTCGAAGCGGGTCTGCCAGTTGCTCGCACCAAAAGACCAGTTGCCGGTGATGCGTGAAGGCGGTGGGGGCGCCACAGCAGGCAGCCAGCGCGTGGCCGGTGTTTCCACTCTGGGCAGGTCGAAGCCGCCCAACAGCCCCGGTGAATTGCGTGAAACTAACGCGCGGCGCGCATACGCCGCCGCACGCAACCCCAGCCCGTCTTGCGCGCGCCACAGGTAACTGTGAGGAATGCCCTGCCCCCCGGCAGGCGGCTGCGCCCCTTGCACCGGAAAGACCGCCGCCAGACTCACGCACAGGCAACTGATGATTTCAATGCGTTTCCGTATCATCGATCCTGAATTCTGCAAGAGTACACTTGGCTGCCATGAGTCACCCACTTGTAAAAATACTGGTCGTCGACGACGACCCCGCGCTGCGCCAGCTGCTTGCCGATTACCTGAACCGGCACCAGTACGACACGCTGCTCGCACCCGACGCCCGCGACCTCGAGGCCCGCATCCAGCGCTACAGCCCCGATCTGATCGTGCTCGACCGCATGATGCCCGACGGCGACGGCGCCGAAGCCTGCCGCCGGCTGCGTCAGCAGGGTGAAGATATTCCCATTATCCTGCTGACGGCGAAAGATGAAACCGTCGACCGCGTGATCGGCCTGGAAGCCGGCGCCGACGATTACCTGGGCAAGCCCTTTGATCCCCGCGAGTTGCTGGCCCGCATCGAGGCGGTATTACGCCGCAAAAAGGGCGCCTCGGCCCTCACGAAGGATCAGCCGGTGGCGTTCGGGCCGTTCGTGTTCGACCCGGTCACCCGTCAGTTGCATCGTGGCGACACGCTCATCAAGCTTACGGGGGGCGAAGTGAACCTGCTGGAAGCACTGATCAGCAATCCCGGCAAACCCCTGTCGCGCGAACGCCTGCTAGCCCTGGCACGGGACGACGAAGAAGGCGAACGCAACGACCGCGCCATCGACATCGCCGTGCTGCGTCTGCGACGCGCCATCGAAGACGACCCCAAACAGCCTCGCTGGATCCAGACCGTGTGGGGCGTCGGCTACCGGTTCGCGCCTTGAGAGCAAATGCCGTGCGTGCCTGGCGATACCTGCTGCCCCGCTCGCTGAGCACCCGCATGATGCTGCTCACCCTGGGCACCATCATTCTCGTGCAGGCCGCCACCTTTGCCACGGTCAGCCATTATCGCAAGCAGTTCACCGAAGAGGTTTCGGTTGAGCTTACCGCCACGACCATCCGTACGCTGCGCGCGGCCCTGGCCGAGATCCCCGGCGAAGAGCGCGCCGATTTCGTGCGCGACGCCTCGCAGAACCAGTGGCGGCTGTGGTCGCGTTCGCTGCCCGCCGATGCCAGCCTCGAACGGCGCCGCCGCCAGCAGCACAGCGAACAGGCGCGGCGCGACCCGCCTCCCAACGACGTGCGCCGCGATCTGCGCAGCTTCGTCGAGGCTCTGAACACCCGGCTCGACGACGACACACGGGTCGCGCTATCGCGCGGGCCCGCGCCACGGCTGTACATTTCGCTCATCGAAGACACCGACGCGGCGGCACGCGGTGTACGCGAATGGCTGGTCATTCCGCTTGACCGCATTGCCCGGCCCGTCGCCACACCGATGATCATCGTGTGGATCACCGGCATGATCGCCCTGCTGCTGCTGTCGGCCGCATTCGCGTGGCACATTACCCGCCCGCTTACGCGCCTGGCGAAGGCGGCCGATCAGCTTGCGGCCGGCAATCCCGAACGCGTCGAGCCATCGGGACCTTCCGAAACCCGCAGTCTGGGCGAACGCTTCAACGCGATGCTCGACACGTTGGCCGAATCGGCGGCGGTACAGCGCACATTGCTGGCCGGCCTGCCGCACGACCTCAAGGGCCCGCTTTCCCGCATGTGGCTGCGCATCGAAATGACCGACGACCCGGCACTGCGCGAGGGCATGCGCCAGGACGTGCAGGACATGCAGCGCATGATCGACCAGTTCATCAGCTACGTACGGGGTTCCGACCAGGAATCGTACCGTTATGCGCCGCTGCCGCTGCAGGCCTGGCTGCAGGAGCGCGTGGGTGCCTGGCAGCATGCCGGCAGCGACGTACGGCTCAGCACCGTACCCGAAGGCGAAATCACGCTGCAGGCCGACGAGCTCGCACTGGGACGCCTGATCGACAACCTGATTACCAACGCCCACACTCACGGCGAGCCTCCGGTCGAAATTGCCGTGACCCGCGAAGACGAACATGTCGTGCTGCGAGTGCGCGATCACGGGCCGGGCATCTCGGAAGAACGCCGCAGCGAAGCCCTGCGGCCCTTCTCGCGCCTGGATGAAGCCCGTACCCGGACGGGGTCGGTGGGGTTGGGCCTGGCCCTGGCCGACGCCATCGCCCGCGCACACGGCGGGACGCTGGCACTGGGAACAGCCGCGGGCGGCGGCCTGGAGGTCGAGATCCGGCTGCCGGTTCAGTGGCCCAGCTCGGGGGGCTCCGGCGGCACCGACAAGCCGAACATGCGCCAGTAGACCCATACGTTGAAGAACAGCGCGACGGGCAGCACCGCCAGCACGCCCGTCAGTACCAGGCCAAGCGAATCGGTTGCCGCTGCGGCATCCCAGATCGTGAGCTCGTCGAGCACCAGATACGGGAAGAAGCTGTAGCCGAGCCCGCCCAGCGTCATGATGAAAATGAGCAGCGTGAGAATAAACGGCAACGCCGTGTTGCGGTAGCTGGTGTTGATCATGCGCTGCAAGGTCATCTCGATGCAGACGAACGCAGCCAGCATGCTGATCCACAGTACGAACACGGGCATGCGCGACGCACCGCCCGTCCATTTCAGGAAGATGCCGGGGTTGCCCAGCGCCAGCACCACCGACACCCCCACGGCACCGGCCGCGACCCAGCGTACGCTGCGCCGGCCCCAGAATACCGCCCGGGCTCGCAGCTCACCGCCTTCGCGCATGATCAGCCACGACGCGCCCAGCAGGCAATAGGCGGCCAGGGCGCACAACGCCGTGAAACCGACAAAGCCATAGTGACCGTTGTCGCCCCGGTAGGCGAGCGCAATCTGTGCCAGCAGTGCGCCATGCGACATGGCGGTGAGTATGGCGCCCACGCCGAACAGCCGCGCCCAGCCGGCCTGCTGCTCGCGCGGTGCCCGCAGGCGCAGCTCGAAACCCACCGAACGCAGCAGCGTGCCCATGGCAAGCAGGGTCACGGGAAGATACAGCTCGCCCATCAGCTGGCCCCATGCCCTGGGAAACGCCGCCATGAACAGCCCCATGCCAAGAAACAGCCAGAATTCGTTGGCATCACGCCACGGATTCAGCAATGCAAGCATGCGTGGCCGCAGGCTTTCCGTTGCGAAGGTGCTCAGGCAGCCCACGCCAATATCGAAGCCGTCGAGCACCACACCGGCCAGCACGAGCACGAACAGCGCGCCCATGAAAGCGAGCGGCATCCAGAAATCGGGATCATACGGGCTGAGCCCCATGGCCAGGGCAAGCGATTCGATCATGATGTACCCCTCATGCCCGGCCACGACGCCGTGCCACGGGCACGACGCCATAGCGCACGATATGCCACAGCAGGCGCATGAACCCGGCGATGCACAGCGCGTATGCCGTCAGCAGACCGAGCCCGCCCGCCACCAGTACCGCCACCGGTGTCTCCGCCAGCACCTCGCTGTAGGTTACCGTGCCCGCCACGGCATAGGGATAGGCGCCGATGAACACATGGCCGAAGCCCGCCAGCGCGATCAGCCAGCCACCGAAGCCACCCGCCACCAGTGCGCGACGCAGCCACACCGGCAACAGCCCGGGGTTGCCGTCGTGCGCGTGCAGGCGCCACCAGGCCAACGCGGCCAGCACGAGACACAGCAACAGGGCAAGCGCTCCGAGCCGCAGCGACCAAAAGGTGAGGCCCCACGGGGGATCCATGCCCGAAAACTGATCGAGTCCGCGGTATCCGGCGGCATCGCGGGCGAGAAAGGCACCCCCCAGCTGCGGCCAGCGCCAGGCCCAGCGATCACCGCCCGTGGCAGGATCACGAATGCTGAATAGCGAAAAACTGGGTTCCGGGCCCGACTGCCAATAGCCCGCAGCGGCGGCGGCCCGGGCCGGCTCGTGCTCGGCCAGCTCGCGCCCCGCCTGTACGGCCAGCGCCCCCAGCACCAACAGAAAGAACACGGCAGCGCGCGCGGCACCGTTGAACACCATACGATCAGCATCGGGCAGCGCCCGACGCAGGCTCTGCAGGGCGCTGACGCCCAGCATGAACAGGCAGGAGGCCGCGAGCGCGAGGGTGAACAGCAAGGCGGCATACCACGGGAAAGAGGGATTCAGAATGACCCGCGACCATTCCGTAACGACGTACTGCCCGTTCGAAAAAAAAGCGCCGGCCGGCGTGCGCATCCACGAAAACAGAGCCATCGGCCACAAAGCCGATAACGTGACACCCAGCGCAACCAGGGCGACCAGCACGGTGTGCGCACGGTCGGACAAACGCCGCTGACCGAAGAGCATGGCCCCCACGAAGCACGCCCTGAACAGGAAGACGGTGAACACCGCTGCGGCCAGCAGCGGCCCTGCAACGTCGCCAATGCGTTCCATGAGCAGCGGCCACAGGCTGCCCAACTGCACCATGACGGGCACCGCAGCAGCGAAGCTGAGCACGAACGCCAGCGCGAACACCCGCACCCAGAACCGGTAGGCCTGCGTACCACGCGGGTCGCCCCACTGCCCGCGCAGCTTGAAGACGACGAGCGCCCATGCCAGCCCGATCTCGAGCAGGAAAAAAAGCAGCAGGAACGACAGGCTGATGAAGAACTGGGCCTGCGATAACCAGAGGGCCGAGTAGCTCATAATGGGCGCCAGTGTAAAGCGACACGCCGGGTTCTGGCCATGTCCCCGGGCAAACCCTGCCGAACGTGGCAAAATGCATACTTTACCCACCGTCTATTGTTTTCATTGGCTGCTTTCCGTATGAGTTCTGCTCCAAGTCCCGGCCCGGTTTCCAATTTCCTGCGCACCATCATCGAAAAAGATCTGGCGCAAGGCCGCCATGCGCACAAGCCCTGGGCCGGGCGTCCGGGGCCCGCCTACGTGCAACGCGGTGCCGCCCCCGATCCCGCCCGCATCCGCACCCGCTTTCCGCCGGAACCCAACGGCTACCTGCATATCGGTCATGCCAAGAGCATCTGTCTGAACTTCGGGCTGGCACGCGACTACCAGGGTGCCTGCCACCTGCGCTTCGACGACACCAACCCCGAAAAGGAAGAGGCCGAATACGTCGAGGCGATCATCGAAATGGTCAAGTGGCTCGGCTTCGACTGGACGTACGGCGAAGAAGACAACCTCTATTTCGCCAGCGACTACTTCCAGTACATGTACGAATTCGCCGAAGCGCTGGTGCAGGCGGGCCATGCGTACGTCGACGAGCAGAGCGCCGACGAAATCCGCGCCACGCGGGGTACGCTCACCGAGCCGGGTACGAATTCGCCCTGGCGTGACCGCCCGGCCGAGGAATCGCTGCGCCTTCTGCGCGAAATGCGCGACGGCAAACACCCCGACGGCAGCCTGTGCCTGCGTGCGCGCATCGACATGAGCTCGCCCAACATCAACATGCGCGACCCGGTGCTGTACCGAATCCGCCACGTCGAGCACCACCGCACCGGCAACAAATGGTGTATCTACCCCATGTATTCATGGGCGCACCCAGTCGAAGACGCATTGGAATGCATCACGCACAGCATCTGCACGCTCGAGTTCGAAGATCAGCGTCCGTTCTACAACTGGATCCTCGAGCGCCTGGCCGAGCTCGGCCTGCTGCTTGAACCGCTGCCCCAGCAGTATGAGTTCGCGCGGCTGAACCTCAGCTATGTGGTGACCAGCAAGCGCAAGCTGCTGCAGCTGGTGCGCGAGGGGCACGTCGCCGGCTGGGACGACCCCCGCCTGCCCACGCTTGCGGGGCTGCGCCGCCGCGGCTACACACCATCTTCCATCCGTCTGTTCTGCGACCGCCTGGGCGTATCCAAGGCCGATTCGCGCATCGACTACAGCGTGCTCGAACAGGCGCTGCGCGACGACCTCGACCCCGTCGCGCCCCGTGCAGTGGCCGTACTCGACCCGCTCAAACTCGTCATCACCAACTGGCCCGAAGGCCAGCATGAGCCCTGTCAGGCGCCCGTCAACCCGCACGACCCCGAAGCCGGCATGCGCAACTTCTCGTTCGGGCGCGAGCTCTGGATCGAGCGCGACGATTTCCGCGAAGATCCGCCCAAAAAATACTTCCGGCTGTTCCCGGGCAACCGCGTGCGGCTCAAGTACGGCTACATCGTCGAGTGCACCGGCTGCGTCAAGAACGAACAGGGCGAGGTCATCGAGGTTCACGCCGAGTACCTGCCCGACACGAAGAGCGGTACCCCGGGCGCCGACTCGGTGAAGGTCAGGGGCAACATCACCTGGGTCAATGCCGCCGACGCGGTCGCCGCCGAAATCCGTCTCTACGACCGACTCTTCACCGATCCGCACCCCGATGCCGGCGACAAAGATTTCATTGCCGCACTGAACCCCGATTCGTGCCAGATCGTGCAGGGCTGGCTGGAACCCGGCACGCGCGCAGAACCGGGCACAACCTGGCAGTTCGAACGGCTGGGCTACTTCACCGCCGACCGTGAAGAATCCACCGTCGAGCGGCCGGTCATCAACCGCAGCGTCACTCTCAAAGACTCCTGGGCACAGAAAAAGTGAGCAAGAAGACTCCTCCGCGCAAAAGCCGGCTGGCGCTCGACTTCAAGAGCGCCACCCTCTATGCCATACGCGTCGTGCTGCATGAAGCCGACACGCAAAGCCTCATCGACGCCCTGGCGCAGCGCATGCACGACGCCGGGGCGTTTTTCGAGAACGAACCCGTGGTCGTCGATGCCAGCCTCATCCAGGGCGACGTCGACTGGCCCGCACTCATCGATGCCCTGCGCGCGCACGACCTGCACCCGGTGGGCGTCGTGGCCGAAGGCGCCCAACAGGAAGCCGCCATTGCGGCAGGCCTGCCGGCTGTCGATCTGGGTGGAGCACCCGTGCGGCCCGCCAGCTCTCCGGTGCCGGAACACGACGTACCGGCCGCCGCAGTCATACCCGAAAAGAACCCACCCAACGCCGCGGCACCCGCCGACGCCGGTTCCGCCGCCACACAGACGGGCGATGCACCCGTAGCAGGCACGACCCCCGCCGCCGACAATGCGCCCGCCGCAAGCGTGGCACCGGCAGCACCGCCTGCCGACATGCCGCCCGCCATTGCACCGGCCGCCATGATCGTCAACCGGCCACTGCGTTCGGGTCAGCGCGTCTACGCTCGCGACACCGACCTGATCATCATCGGCATGGTCAGCCGCGGGGCCGAGGTCATCGCCGACGGCAACGTCCATGTTTACGGGCCGCTGCGGGGCAAGGCCATGGCCGGCGCACGGGGCGACACGCACGCGCGCATTTTCACCACCGAGCTCGACCCCGAGCTGGTGGCCATCGCCGGCGTCTACAGGGTGATCGAGACGCGGCTGGAACCCGAAGTGCACAGCCGGCCCGCCATCATCAGTCTGAACGGCGAGAGCTTGCAATTTGAATCATTGGGCAAGTAATGGCCACAGGCCATTTTTGCTTTACGATTACGTGATTTATTCGAACAGAGGAATTCAATCGTCATGGCGCGAATCGTTGTGGTGACATCCGGCAAGGGCGGCGTGGGCAAAACGACCACCAGTGCAAGCTTTTCAGCGGGGCTGGCCATGCGCGGCCACAAGACCGTGGTCATCGACTTCGACGTCGGGCTGCGCAACCTCGATCTGATCATGGGGTGCGAGCGCCGGGTGGTGTACGACTTCGTCAATGTCATCCAGGGCGAAGCCACCCTCAACCAGGCGCTGATCCGCGACAAGCAGCTCGAAAACCTGTTCATCCTGCCGGCCTCGCAAACGCGCGACAAAGACGCCCTCACGAAAGAAGGCGTCGAAAAGGTTCTGAACGACCTGGCCGACATGGAGTTCGAATACATTATTTGCGATTCGCCGGCCGGCATTGAAACGGGCGCACTGATGGCCTCGTACTTTGCCGACGACGCCCTGGTGGTCACCAACCCCGAAGTCTCGTCCGTGCGCGATTCCGATCGCATCCTGGGCATACTGGCAGCCAAGTCGCGCCGCGCCGAACGGGGCGAGGAACCCATCAAGGAATACCTGCTGCTCACACGGTACAGCCCCAAGCGCGTCGCCGACGGCGAAATGCTGTCACTGCAAGATATTGAAGATATCCTGCGCATCAAGCTGGTTGGTGTCATTCCCGAATCCGAAGCCGTGCTGCAGGCCTCGAACCAGGGCGTTCCGGCCATTCACCTGCGCGATACCGACGTAGCGGCGGCATACCAAGACGTGATCGCCCGCTACCTGGGCGAAGACCGCCCGCTGCGCTTCACCGAATACGAAAAACCCGGACTCTTCAAGCGCCTGTTCGGGGGGAAATAAGTCATGTCCTTTCTTTCATTCCTGCTCGGCCAAAAAAAGACCTCGGCAAGCGTGGCCAAAGACCGGCTGCAGCTCATTCTGATCAATGAGCGGCGCACCGGCGTCACGCCCGATTACCTGCCCCGCCTGCAGAAGGAACTGGTCGAAGTGATCTCACGCTACGTCAAGATCAACCCTGAAGACATCAAGGTGAATCTCGACCGGCAAGACTCCCTGGAAGTGCTGGAAGTAAAGATCGAAATGCCCCAGCCCGACGCAAGCGGCGCCACCAAATAAGCGCCTCGCACGTCCAAAAAAAATCGGCCCGGGGGCCGATCCAGTGCGCAGATTGCGCTTATTCTTGTTCTTAACGTTGCTCTTGTTGGTAACCGGGGGGGGCCGGCCCTTGCGAGCCCGCCCGCGCAGTTTACCTGCGCTTGCCGACCTGATCGCCGATCACGCCGCCGATTGCGGCACCACCCACAGTGCCCAGCACGCTGCCGCCACTAATGGCTGCACCCGCCACGCCGCCGACGCCGGCACCCGTGACCGCCGACTTCTGACGATGGCTCATGTTGTCCCACGTCGAGCATCCGGCCACGCTCAAGGCCAGCACCGCGACTGCACCCAGCCGCACAAGAGTGTTTGTTTTCATTAATAAAGCTCCATGTGTCAAAGACGGGCACACCTTAGCCCAAATCCTGCACGGACTGGCTTTCGGAAACGAACGAGTGGTTAGCATTGGCAACAATTGTTTCGTCGGAGGCCTTGATGAGTGCGAGAACCTCGCGAAATGCAGGATTGCGTGCCGAGCCGAGCCATTCGAACATGGCCATTTCGCTGGTGACGATGTTGCCGCCGCCCTGCAGCCAGCGCTGCAACGCAGCGGCCCGATCGCTTTCCCGACGCGAGCCGATGCCGTCGGCCACCAGCCAGGGGTTCAACCCCGCCAGTTGCAAACCCAGCGCAGTCTGTAACACGCAGACATGCGCCTCGGTGCCGACGACCAGCACGTTGTGACGCCCGACCGGCAGCTGAGCGGTCATGTCGGGTTCGCGCGTGGCATCGAAATGCACCTTGTGCAGCACCTGCCCCGCCAGCGCGGCCAGGCGGGTATCGGTTGCACCAATTTTGTCGGCACAGTGTTCGGTGGCCACGACCGGGATATCGAGCGCACGGGCCGCACCCAGCAGCCGGTAGACCCGCGAGACGAGTGCCTCGCCGTCGTGGATGGCCGGCAGCAGGCCGGTTTGCATGTCGACCAGCAGCACCATGGAATCATGGGCGGCGAGCAGGCGAGGCACGGTCATGACGGGTCTCCGGTTACTTGAGAGGCTTGTAGCGCAGGCGACGCGGTTTGGCCGCTTCTTCGCCCAGACGGCGCTTCTTGTCGGCCTCGTATTCCTGATAGTTGCCTTCAAAGAATACTACCTGCGAATCGCCTTCGAACGCCAGTATGTGCGTGGCGATGCGATCGAGGAACCAGCGGTCGTGGCTGATGACCATGACCGTACCCGCAAATTCCAGCAGGGCGTCTTCGAGGGCGCGCAGCGTTTCGACGTCGAGGTCGTTGGACGGTTCGTCGAGCAGCAGGACGTTGCCGCCCGTGAGCAGCGTTTTGGCCAGATGCAGCCGGCCGCGCTCACCGCCCGACAGATTGCCCACGGTCTTGTTCTGGTCGGCACCGCGGAAATTGAAGCGGCCCAGATAGGCGCGCGAAGCCATCTCGAAGCGGCCCACGTTGATGATATCGGAGCCGTTCGCCACGGCTTCGAAGACGGTTTTGTCGTCGGGCAGCGATTCGCGCGACTGATCGACATAGGCCAGCTGCACCGTCTGGCCGATCTTCACCTCGCCGCTGTCGGGCTTTTCCTGGCCCGCAATCATGCGAAACAGCGTGGACTTGCCCGCACCGTTGGGACCGATGATGCCCACGATGGCACCGGGCGGCACCCGGAAGCTGAGATCGTCGATGAGCAGGCGGTCGCCGAAGGCCTTGCGCACGTTCACGAACTCGATCACTTCGTTGCCCAGGCGCTCGGCCACCGGAATGAAAATTTCCTGGGTTTCATTGCGCTTCTGGTATTCGTGCGAAGAGAGCTCTTCGAAGCGTGCCATGCGCGCCTTGGCCTTGGCCTGACGGCCCTTGGGGTTCTGACGCACCCATTCCAGCTCTTTCTTGATGGTGCGCTGGCGGGCCGATTCGGCCGCCTCTTCCTGCTTGAGGCGTTGTTCTTTCTGTTCGAGCCACGAGCTGTAGTTGCCCTTCCAGGGAATGCCGTGACCGCGGTCGAGTTCAAGAATCCACTGGCAGGCGTTGTCGAGGAAGTAGCGATCGTGCGTGACCGCCACCACCGTACCCGGGAACCGCTCGAGGAACTGTTCCAGCCATTCGACGCTTTCGGCGTCGAGGTGGTTGGTGGGCTCATCGAGCAGCAGCATGTCGGGCTTGGACAGCAGCAGGCGGCACAGCGCCACGCGACGTTTCTCGCCGCCCGACAGGTGCGCCACGGAGGCCTCCCAGGGAGGCAGGCGCAGGGCGTCGGCCGCAATTTCCATCTGGTGCTCGATGTCGTCGGCCCCGCTGGTGGCTGCGGCCGCGATAATGGCTTCGAGTTCGGCCTGCTCGGTGGCCAGCGCGTCGAAATCGGCGTCGGGCTCGGCATATGCGGCATAGACCTCATCGAGGCGTTTGCGGGCCTGTGCGACCTCGCCCAGCCCCTCTTCCACCGCCTCGCGCACCGTGTGCTCGGGATTCAGCACCGGCTCTTGCGGCAGGTAGCCGATTTTGATGCCGGGCATGGGAATGGCTTCGCCTTCGATCTCGCGATCAAGACCGGCCATGATGCGCAGCAGCGTGGATTTGCCTGCACCGTTGAGACCCAGTACGCCGATTTTGGCGCCAGGGAAAAACGACAGCGAAATGTCGCGCAGGATCTGCCGTTTGGGCGGCACGATCTTGCCGACACGATTCATCGAGAAAACGTATTGAGCCATAGACAGGAAAGGTGTAATTGGAGTAATGCGCCATTGTAGGCTGCATGTCGCAATAAAGCCCGAACCCCCGCCACCCCGCGCATCTGCACGGGAAGACTAAAATGCCTGATTGCATGCACGGAGTACGCCATGACGACCCCTGAACCCCTGCTCGTCTTCACCCGCGAAGAGATCGAGCTCATCGGCCTGACCGCCGACGCCCTGAGCGCCTACATGGGCAAGCCGGTCATTGCCGAGATCATGGACGCGGAGGACACCGGCGCCGAATGGGTAGCCTTCGGCATCCCCCTCGACATTAACGACGAAATCGACGAAGACTCCACCGTCGTGATCCAGCTGGGCGGACCCGATGCACGCTATGCGGGCAGCCGGGGGGGCCTGGACGACGACGAACGCTACAGCTGCGAGTGCCTCTGGATCATTCAGCTGTCCGACGACGAAGACGGGCGCTACGTGAAGATCGACCCGCTCAGCCAGGAATTCGTGGCCGGCAACGAGCTGCGCGAGCTGCTGCCCTTCGATATCAGCGATGCGGAATTTCAGGCGGGGCAAAACGACGACGACGAAAACGACGATACCGCCGCCGACGATGAAGAGGCGCGTTCTATGGACAAGCTGCTCGACGAGGCCATGCCCCCGCCGCGCCGGCTTCAGTAGAAGCGGAACCGGTCGTGCATGTAGAGCGCGGCCCCCACGGGCCACATGCCATAGACCAGCAGGCGTGAGGCCATGCCCCTGAGGCTGCGGTCGCGCGGGGGCGGCAGGCGCGCCGCTCGCAGATGCAGATAGAAACGGGTGTAGCGGGCCGCCGCCATGAGAAACGCGCGCGGCTGGTAGCGGAACCAGGGCAGGCATTCGACGACAGTATCCTGGGCCAGCAGCCACAGGCCGAGGGCGTGCTGCTGACTTTCGGTACCCTGGCGCGACAGCGAATCGTTGCTGTCGTAATACACCCTAAACACTTTGTTCACGAAGCGGGTCATGTATCCCGCGCGCGCCATGGCACGCCATACGAGACTTTCCGGCACGAAACCTGCGATCTCTTCGGGAAACGGAAACTTGAGCAGCACGTCGGTGCGCATGCAGCCGAATTTTTCGCCTGCCACGTGGTACTTGAACGTCATGTCGAGCGCGGTGGCGTCGATCACGTCTTGTGGATAACGGTCGCCGACGATGCTGCCGTCGGGCCGGGCACAGAGCCCCGTGATCGCGACATACCGGTGCCGTTCGTGCTCGGGAATCTCGTACCAGGTCGACATCATGGCTTCCAGCGCGTTCGGGTCGAGCATGTCGTCGCTGTCGATCGCCACGATCAGTTCGCCGGCCGCCTTGCGCACACCACGATTGAAGGCCGTTTTCTTGTGCTGGTTTTTTTGCCACGTATAGTGAATGGGAAAGTGCGCGGTACGCTGCCATTCGAGCACCAGGGCGCGGGTGCTGTCGGTGGAACCGTCGTCGACGATGATCCATTCGAAGTCGCGCCAGGTCTGCGCACGCAGCGACGCGTACACCCGCCCCAGGGTGTGGGCACGGTTGTAGGTGGGTGTCACGACAGTGAACAGTGGGCGGTACGACATGGCAAAAAAGCATGCAAAGCTGGCTGAACGCGCCCATGATAGGCGAAAAAAAAACCGCAGACTTGAATCTGCGGTTTTATTTGCCTTACTTACATTTGGCCACAACGGGCCCAGGCATCAGGCGCGCTTCACCTTTTCAAGCATCTTGAAAACGCTCTTGGGCGAGCGAACGAAAAGACGCTTGAACGCCTTGCCAAGGCAACGGCGCTCGAGGGTATTGCGACGCGTACGTTTGATTTCTGCCATGAGAATCTCCGACCCCGGAATTTAAGCGTGCCGGCTTAAAAAGGTTCGTGGCGCCAATAGTAGGCGTAACGCGCCGGGCACAAAATGGAATCAGGCATTCTAGCAGAGTACCGCCACGGGCGCCAGTGGCCGGCGCCTGCGGCCCATGCACCGAAACGGATCAGCGGGCGACCCGAAACGCCATTATCATTTACGCCATGACCTCGCAGATCCGCATCTTCGGCGCCCGCCAGAACAACCTCAAGAACCTCGACGTCACGTTCGACACCGGCACCTTCACGGTGATCACCGGCGTGTCGGGCTCCGGCAAGAGTTCGCTTGCGTTCGATACCCTCTACGCCGAGGGCCAGCGCCGTTACGTCGAGACGTTTTCGCCCTACGCACGGCAGTTCCTCGACCGCATGGACAAGCCCCAGGTCGAACGCATCGAAGGCATATTGCCGGCGATTGCCATCGACCAGGTGAACCCGGTGCGCAATTCGCGCAGCACCGTGGGCACCATGACCGAGCTGAACGACCACCTCAAGCTGCTGTACGCACGCCTGGGCACGTTGTACTGCCGGTGCTGCGGTCAGCCGGTCAGGCGCGACGACCCGGAATCCGTGTGTCGCGATCTGGCCACACGCAGTGCAGAGGCCGACGATCCCCGCCTCGTCGTGACGTTTCCCGTTACGGTGCCGGCCAATTTTTCGCCGGACGAAATCCGCGGGTTTCTCGATCAGCAGGGCTACACACGCATTCACCGGGAAGAAACGCGTGACGACACGCCGGCAGGTGACGCCGCACCCAAGGGCCGCGCCGCCAAGGCCGCCAACGCCCAGCCACAGCGCGTACTGCATGTCGTGCAAGACCGCTTTCGCTTTGGCAATGCCGAGCCGCAGCGCATCATGGAGGCGCTCGACGCTGCCCTCAAACAGGGCGACGGGCACATCACCGTTCACGCCCTGCGAGAAGACGGCAGCGACACCGCGTGGCGCTACAGCAACCGGCTGCATTGCGCGCAGTGCGACATCGAGTACAGCACACCGCTGCCCAGTACCTTTTCCTTCAATTCCCCGCTGGGTGCGTGCGAACACTGTCGCGGCTTCGGTCGTGTCATGGGCATCGATTACGACCTGGTGGTGCCCGACGAACGCAAAACCCTGCGCGAAGGGGCCGTGAAGCCCTGGCAGACCCCCTCGTACAAGGAATGCCAGGTCGAAATGGAACAGTACGCACCGCGCGCGGGCGTACGGCTCGACATTCCCTGGAAGGACCTCGACGAACACGAACGCCAGTGGGTGATTCAGGGCGACCCGAACTGGAAGGGCGGCGCCAACGCGTGGAAGACGCAATGGTATGGCGCGCAGCGCTTCTTCGACTGGCTGGAGTCGCGCAGCTACAAAATGCACGTTCGCGTGCTGCTTTCCAAGTATCGCAGTTACACCCCCTGCCCGGCCTGCGGTGGTGCGCGGCTCAAGCCCGACGCCACGCTGTGGCGGCTGGGCGGGCATCTTCCGCCCGACCTCGAAGGCGGGCATCCGCGCTTCATGCCGGTGCATGCACAGTGGTCACGCACCCTGCTCGGGCAGCTTCCCGGTCTGGGCGTGCACGACCTCATGCGCCTGCCGATCGAACGGGTGCGGGCGTTCTTCGAAGTGCTGACCTTCGGCGCACAGATGGATGCAGCGCTCGACCTTCTGCTGACCGAGGTGCGCGCCCGGCTCAGGTTCCTGTGCGACGTGGGCCTGGGTTATCTTTCACTCGACCGGCAAAGCCGCACGCTCTCGGGGGGTGAAGTGCAACGCATCAACCTCACCACCGCATTGGGCACGTCGCTGGTGAACACGCTCTTCGTGCTTGACGAACCCTCGATCGGCCTGCACCCGCGCGACATGCACCGCATCGTTCAGGTCATGCACCGGCTGCGCGACAACGGCAACACGCTGGTGGTCGTCGAACACGACCCGCAGGTCATGGTTGCCGCCGACCGCGTGCTCGACATGGGCCCGGGGCCGGGCGAGCACGGCGGGCAGATCGTGTTCGATGGCACGCCCGACACCCTGCGCAGCGCCTCCACGCTCACCGGTCGTTATCTGGGCGGCCGCTTGCAGGTCGAACCGCCACGCCCGCAGCCGGTGGCAGAGAACACGCCGCGCCTGATTCTGGAAGGCGTGCGTGCCAACAACCTGAAAAACGTATCGGTGTCGATCCCGCTGGGCCGCCTGGTGTGCGTTACGGGCGTATCGGGTTCGGGCAAATCCACGCTTGTACAAGACGTGCTCTACCCTGCCATGCTCAAGAAGCTCGGGCGCGCCACGGAAGCACCGGGCGAACACGACCGTCTGCTGGGCGAAGACCGGCTGCACGACGTCACGCTGGTCGACCAGACCCCCATCGGCAAGACAGCGCGATCGAATCCCGCCAGCTACGTCGGCGCCTTCGACGCAATCCGCAAGCTGTTCGCCCAGGCGCCCCTGGCACGCGAACGCGGCTACACCACCGGCACATTCAGTTTCAACAGCGGCGATGGCCGCTGCCCCAGCTGCCGCGGCACGGGCTTCGAACACGTGGAAATGCAGTTCCTCTCCGACGTCTACCTGCGCTGCCCCGATTGCGATGGCAAGCGCTTCCGCCCCGAGATCCTGGAAGTGCGGCTGGAACACCTGGGTCGCAGCGCTTCGATCGACGAAGTGCTCGACATGACCGTCAGCGAGGCAATCGAGTTTTTTTCGGGCCTGCGTGACGTGCAGCGCGCCCTGGCGCCGCTCGCCGACGTCGGGCTGGAATACCTGACGCTCGGCCAGCCGGTGCCCACGCTGTCGGGGGGCGAGGCGCAACGCCTCAAGCTGGCGGGGCACCTGGTCGAACACGACCCGGCCGTAAAGGGGCTGGCCGTGAAGGGCAAACTGTTTCTGTTCGACGAGCCCACCACCGGCCTGCATTTCGACGACGTGGCGCGCCTGATGCGCGCCTTCCGCAAGCTGCTGGCCGGCGGCCACACCCTGCTGGTCATCGAACACAATCTCGACGTGATCCGCGCCGCCGACTGGATCATCGACCTGGGCCCGGAAGGCGGCGAACAGGGCGGCCAGGTCGTGGGGGCGGGCACACCGGCCGACATCATGGCCATTTCGGCCTCGCATACCGGCCATGCCCTTCGCGAATACGAATCGGCGATCATTCGCGAAACGCGCGAGGCGGCGCCGTCAACACTTGCCCAGCCTGTGGCCGAGTACGCGCTGCAAACGGTCACCCGGCCCGGTGCCGGCACCGAAGCGGCTGGCTCCACCGAAGGCGGGAGCGAGGGCACACCGCTGCAGAGCATCCTGCGGCGACGCCGTGCCGGGCGCGACGGCATCGATATCCTCAATGCCCGCGAACACAACCTCAAGGGCGTGAACGTCAGCATTCCGCGTGACACATTCACCGTGATCACGGGCGTATCGGGCTCGGGCAAATCCACCCTCGCCTTCGATATCCTGTTCAACGAAGGGCAGCGCCGCTATCTGGAATCGCTCAACGCCTACGCACGCGCCATCGTTCAGCCCGCCGGCAAACCCGACGTCGACGCCATCTACGGCATTCCCCCCACGGTGGCCATCGAGCAGCGCACCAGCCGCGGGGGCCGCAAATCGACCGTGGCCACGATGACGGAAATCCACCATTTTCTGCGGCTGCTCTACATGAAACTGGGCACGCAATACTGCCCGCACTGCGACATACCCGTCGAACCCCAGCGGGCCGACCAGATCGTGGCCCACATCATGCAGCACTACCGCGGCCGTCACATCGGCGTGCTGGCGCCGCTGGTGAAGTCACGCAAGGGGTATTACACCGACCTGGCCAAATGGGCCGGCGCTCGCGGCTACAGCCATCTGCGCGTCGACGACGAGTTCATCGCGGTGAACCCGTGGCCGCGCCTCGACCGCTACAAGGAACACACGATCGAACTGCCGGTGCGTGACCTGATCGTGGAACCCCGCAGCGAGGCCGCGCTGCGCCAGGCCGTGGATCAGGCACTGGAACACGGCCAGGGCACCCTGAGCATTCTGGTCGACCTGACCGCCGAGGGGCCCGATCTGGAAACACGCCGGGCTGCGGGCGTGTCAGCTGCGGCTGTGGCAAAGCACTTCTCGGCCAAGCGGGCCTGCCCCGGCTGCGGCATGAGCTTTCCCGAACCCGATCCGCGCATGTTCTCGTACAACTCCAAGCACGGCTGGTGCACCAGCTGCTACGGTACGGGGCTGCGCCTGCCCGGCTTCGACGCCGAGCAGACCGGCGAGGAAACCAGCTGGAATGCATGGTACGAGGGCGACGAAGAGGTGTGCCGCAGTTGCCAGGGCGCGCGGTTGAATCCCGTCTCGCTGGCGGTACGCTGGCGCGATCGCAACATCGCCGAACTCGCCCGCCTGCCGGTCACCGAGGCCCGCGATTTCTTCACCGGCCTGGTGCTGCGCGGGCGCGAAAACGAGATCGCCCGCGATATTCTGACCGAGATCCGCGCACGGCTCGACTTCATGCTGAAGGTGGGGCTGGGCTATCTCGCGCTCGACCGGGCGGCGCCCACGCTGTCGGGCGGCGAGGCCCAGCGCATACGGCTGGCGGCGCAGCTCGGTTCGAATCTGCAGGGCGTGTGCTACGTACTCGACGAACCCACCATCGGCCTGCACCCGCGCGACAACCGCATTTTGCTCGATGCCCTGGCGCTTCTTGAAGGCCACGGCAATACCCTGGTGGTGGTGGAACACGATGAAGACACGATCCGGCGGGCGGCCCACGTCATCGACATGGGGCCGGGCGCGGGCGTGCGCGGCGGCACCGTGGTCGCCGAAGGCACCGTGCAGGCACTCATGAAGGACCCGGCATCGGTCACGGGGCGCTACCTGCGCGAACCGCTGGCGCACCCCCTGCATGCACGCCGCCCAGTCACGGCCGACACCGCCCTTGTGCAGGTGCACGGCGCACGCCTGCACAACCTGCACGACGTCGACGCACGCATACCCGTGGGCCGCCTGAGTGTCGTCACCGGCGTATCCGGCTCCGGCAAGTCCACACTCGCGCGCGAAGTACTGCTCGAGAACGTGGCCCGTGCGGTGGGCGACGGTGCGGCACCCGCCTGGACAGGCTGCACGCGCATCTCCGGCTGGGAGGCTATCGACCGCGTGCTGGAAGTCGACCAGACCCCCATCGGCAAGACCCCGCGTTCGTGCCCGGCCACCTACGTGGGCTTCTGGGACGACGTGCGCAAGCTGTTTGCCGGCACGCGCGACGCACGCCTGCGGGGCTGGAACGCCTCACGCTTCTCGTTCAACACCGGCCAGGGGCGCTGCCCGATCTGCGAAGGCCAGGGGCTGCGCACCCTCGAGATGTCCTTTCTGCCCGACATCAAGGTGCCCTGCGATGCCTGCGAAGGGCAGCGCTTCAACCGCGACACCCTGAGCGTGAAATGGCGCGATCTGTCGGCCGGCGACGTTCTGGCCATGGAAGTCGACGACGCGATACAGCATTTCACGGCGCACCCGCGCATTCTGCGCGCGCTGCAGCTCATGCAGGACGTCGGCCTGGGCTACCTCACGCTGGGTCAGCCCTCGCCCACGCTCTCGGGAGGCGAGGCGCAACGCATCAAGCTGGTGACCGAGCTGGTGAAGGCCCGTATCGACGAAGGCATCACCCGCAGCGGGCGGGCGTCGCGGCTGCCCCACACGCTCTATGTGCTCGATGAGCCCACGGTGGGCCTTTCGATTGCCGACGTCGAAAAACTCATACACGTGCTGCACCGACTGGTCGAAGCCGGTAACACCGTCGTGGTGATCGAACACAATCTCGACGTCATCGCGGAAGCCGACTGGATCGTCGACCTCGGCCCGGAAGGCGGTGAAGGCGGCGGCCGGGTGGTCGCCGAGGGCACGCCCGAAGATCTGATGAACCTGCGGCAACGGTCGCACACGGGCGCTGCCCTGTACGACTTTCTTCACCGCAGCGCTGCCCCATGACCGACCGACCACGGCTCATCGAAACGCTGCGCGTCGAACCGGGCGGTGACCTGCCGCTGCTGGAAGGACATCTTGCCCGCCTGCAGGCCTCTGCGTTGGCACTGGGTTACGGGGTGGATATCGCCGCCGTGCGTACCCTGCTGCTACAGCGGGCCGCAGGGCTGGATGCGCACCAGTCATGGCGGCTGCGCCTGCTGCTGGCTTGCGACGGACACTGCACACTGGAACACGGCCCGCTGCACACCCCACCCGACCCGCTGCGGGTGGTCGTGACCGGCCCCCGCCAGGGCAAGGCCCGCAACTGGTTGCAGCACAAGACCACCTTCCGGCCCTGGTACAAAAGCGCCACTGACTGGCTGGCGCGGCATCCCGATATCTTCGACGTGCTGTACTGGGATGAAGACGGCATGATGTGCGAGGGCAGCCGCAGCACCATATACGTTCAGGCCGACGACGGCAGCTGGCTGACGCCGCCCCTCAGCGCGGGTGTGCTGCCGGGCGTGCAGCGGGCGGCGCTGTTGCAGTCGGGCCGGGTGCGGGAAGCCCCGTTCAGCCGCGACACCTTCCGGCGGGCGACCCGGCGACGCATTTCCAATGCATTGCGCGGCTGGCGCGACATTCAGATCGTCGACACGCCGACGCTACCCGACTGACCCGGTGCGCGACAGGCTCCGCCGTTCAGGGCGGGGAAGGATAGCCGTTGCTGCCGTCATGGGCGGCGCCCCAACCGGTGTGCGCCGCACCGCCCGGCTGCATCGGCTTCAACGCTCAACGCCCGGCTTCGTCGGGCCAGCGGCCGTACAGCAGCCGGTGCACGGCTTCATCGGCCGCGGTCAGGCCCATGGTGGCCGTAACCATCACCACCGAGCCATAACCTGCGCAGGAAAGCCCCTGCGGCGCTGCATCCGCACCGGCCGCCGTGCCCCATGCGGCGGGCAGTATGGCGGGCTGGTCGTACCACAGGCACCGCAGCTTCATGCGCGGCACACGCTGGCGCACCTTGCCCGCCGCGTCGGCCGCACGGGGAAAGCCATGCTGCCGGCGCAACGTATTGCGCAGCTTCGCCAGCAGTGCGTCGTTCTGCGCCTGTGAAAGATCACCGCTGCGCAGCGCCAGCGGGCGGGTCTTGCCTCCCGCACCGCCGCAGACCACCAGAGGCTGATTCCGCCGACGCGCCTCGAGGATGAGCGCAATCTTGGCCGCTGCCTGATCGGTACAATCGATCACCACATCGGCGTCGGCGGGCACCACCTCGCGCACATTTTCGGGCGTGACGAAGTCGTCGACACCCTGCCATCGACAGGCGGGATTGATATCGGCGATACGCGCGCCCATGGCCAGAACCTTGGCCTGGCCCAGCGTGCTGCCCAGCGCATGCAACTGGCGGTTGATGTTGGATTCGGCCACGTGATCAAGGTCGATGAGCGTGATGCGACCCACGCCGCAACGCGCCAGCGCCTCGGCGCACCACGAGCCCACGCCGCCGATGCCAGCGACCACAATATGCGCGCCGCCCAGCCGGGCAGCGGCACCGGGGCCGTACAGACGTTCGAGCCCCCCGAAACGACGCTCGGCGTCGAAGATGCAGGTATCAGCCATAGAGACGGGATTTTACTGCTCTACAATAGGGGAATCACTTATGCATCCCTGACGTCGCATTCCCTGGAACGTGAACACTCCGCTGTCCTTGCCGCGCGCCCCGGCGCCTTCCAGCTTTCGCCTGCTCACCGACGCTGAACGACAGGCATCCCTGCAGGCCACGATGGCCGCCCTGCCCCCCGGGCGCGAGATCTGGATCTACGGCTATGGCTCACTGATCTGGCGGCCCGAATTCGATTACGTTGAACGACGCCACGCCTTGCTTTACGGTTACCATCGAGCGCTGTGCCTGTGGTCGCGCGTGAATCGCGGAACACCCGAACAGCCGGGCCTGGTGTTCGGCCTTGATGCAGGCGGCTCGTGCCGTGGCGTGGCGTTTCGCATCGACACGCAGCAGGCCCCGCACATCATGGAAGCTCTGTGGCGCCGCGAGATGCCCAGCGGTGCCTACATTCCGCGCTGGCTGACCTGCCGCACACCCGAAGGCCCCATCACGGCGCTGGCCTTCACCATGAATCGCAACACCGATGCCTATGTGCGCGACCTGCCCGAAGACCACCTGGTGAGCATCGTGCGCAGCGCACACGGCAGCTACGGCCCGTGCATCGACTACGTACTCGAAACGGCCGACGCACTGCGGATCCACGATATCGTCGACCGGCGCCTGTTCGCGCTGGCCAACATGCTGCGCAAGGCCTGACCATCAATCCGTTCCCATCCCGTCATCACCTTTGAAAACGAGCCATGTCCGTCGCTGACCTCCGCCAAAAATACGGCAAATTCGAACTTTTGGAATCCGGCATGGCCGGAACGCCCTTCGAGCAGTTCACCCAATGGTTCGCCCAGGCGCTCGAAGCCGGCGTTGCCGAGCCCAATGCCATGACACTCGCAACGGTGGGCCCCGATCAGGCCCCCTCGGCGCGCATTGTGTTGCTCAAGGGTTTCGACGAGAACGGATTCGTTTTTTATACGAACTACGAATCGCGCAAGGGCAGGGATCTCGCCGCGCACCCGCAGGCCGCATTGCTGTTCTTCTGGCAGCCGCTCGAGCGCCAGGTACGTATCGAGGGCCGCATCGAAAAAACCACGGCCGAAGAGTCCGACGCCTATTTCCGCAGCCGGCCTCTGGGCTCGCGCATCGGCGCCTGGGTTTCGCCCCAGAGCCAGCCGATTTCCCGCGAAGCGCTGGAAGCGCGCAACGCCGAACTCACCGCCCAGCTGGGCGACGACCCGCAACGGCCGCCGCATTGGGGCGGTTACCGGGTCGTGCCCCACCGCGTGGAGTTCTGGCAGGGCCGGCCCTCGCGCCTGCACGACCGCCTGGCCTATGAGCTTCAGGGTGACGCATGGGTGTTGCAGCGCCTGGCCCCGTAAGCAGAACCCCTAGCCCACACCCCCAGATTCTTACATGACCGTTCAATCGCCGGATTTCGACCAACGCTTCTTTCGCTCGGCGCTCGGGCGCTTCGCCACGGGTGTGACCATCATCACGACCGAAACCGCCGACGGCCGCCCCTGGGGACTGACGGTGAGCTCCTTCAACACCGTATCGCTCGAGCCGCCCATGGTGTTGTGGTCGCTGTCGAACGCGGCCTCGGCCCTGCCGCATTTTCTGCAGGCCGAACGCTACGTGATTCATGTACTGGCCGCCAGCCAGCTGCCCCTCGCCCGGCGCTTCGCCACGGGGCGTCAGGAAGAACGCTTTCGCGACCTTGCACTGACGCGCAGCCCGCATGGCGTGCCCATGCTGGCCAGCACGGACACCGCCGCGTGGTTTCAGTGCTGGAATCATGCCCACTACCCGGCGGGCGACCACACGCTGTTCATCGGCCAGGTCGAGCGCTGCGACCGGCGCTACAGCCAGCCGCTCGTCTACCATGCGGGCGACTTCGATCTCACGCCCTCCATCGAACCCCTTTCGGGCCACTGACACCCATCAAATAACACAAAGTATCTACATGGCTGATCTTGACTGCATCGTCATCGGTGCCGGCGTCGTCGGGCTGGCGGTCGCACGCGAACTTGCCCTGGCAGGGCGCGAAGTGCTGGTGGCCGAAGCCGCGGAAGGCATTGGCACCGGCACCAGCGCGCGCAACTCGGAAGTGATTCACGCCGGCATCTATTACCCGCCCGGCAGCCTGAAGGCCCGACTGTGCGTCGAAGGCAAGGCGCTGCTCTACGACTACTGTGAACAGCGTGGCATTGCGCACAAACGCCTGGGCAAGCTGATCGTTGCAGCCGACGCCGCACAGGCCGCCCGCCTTGCCGCCATCGCCGCACAGGCGCGCGCCAACGGTGTCGACGACCTGTACGCGATTACGGAGAGCGAGGCGGCCGAGCTGGAACCGGCACTCACCTGCCATGCGGCGCTCGTCTCGCCGTCCACGGGTATCGTCGACAGCCACGGCCTGATGCTGGCGCTGCAGGGCGATGCCGAAAATGCGGGCGCGCAATGCGTCTTCAACACGCCTTTCGTGTCGGGCAGCGTGCTCGATAATGGCGAATTCCTGCTGTCGTTCGGCGGCGCCGAAGGCATGGCCCTCACGGCCGCCGGCGTGGTGAATGCGGCAGGCCTGTCGGCCCCGGCCGTCGCCCGCAAGCTGGCGGGCCAGCCCGCCGACCGCATTCCGCCCGCCTACTACTGCAAGGGCAGCTACTTCACCTTGTCGGGCCCCTCGCCATTCAGTCGTCTCATCTACCCCATGCCCGACAACGCCGGCCTGGGGGTGCACCTTACCGTCGACTTGGGGGGGCAGGCCAAGTTCGGGCCCGACACCGAATGGGTGCAGGGCGAGAATTACGACATCGACCCGCAACGCGCCGACGCCTTTTATGCAGCGGTACGCAGTTACTGGCCCGCCCTGCCCGATGGTGCGCTGCTGCCGGGGTATACGGGCATCCGGCCCAAAATCGTCGGACCGGGTGAACCCGCCGCAGATTTCGTCATTGCCGGGCCGGCGACCCACGGCGTGCCGGGCCTGCTCAACCTGTTTGGCATCGAATCCCCCGGGCTTACCGCCAGCCTTGCCATCGGCCGTGCGGCGGCCGCTGCGCTGGCCGAAGCACCGCGCACTAGCTGAGGCGCGCGGATCCCATCACGCACACACATGGTTTCTCAATGAAGGAATACATACTCACCCTCTCGTGCCCCGATCAGACGGGTATCGTTCACGCCGTTTCGGGCTGGCTGCTGCAAAAGCAGGGCAACATCATCGATTCGCAGCAATTCGGCGACGAGGAAGCACGACGCTTCTTCATGCGGGTTCATTTCAGCCTGCCCGAGGCCGTCGACCTGCAGGGGCTGCGCGCAGAATTCAAAGCGGTGGCCGAGCGCTTCGACATGGAGGCCAACCTGTATGACAACGACCGGCGCTCGCGCGTACTGCTGCTGGTGAGCCGTCAGGGGCACTGCCTGAACGATCTGCTGTTTCGCACACATGCCGGCCAGCTGCCCATCGAGATCGTGGGCGTGGTGTCGAACCATCGCGACTTCGAGAGCCTTTCACGCTCGTATGGCCTGCCCTTCCATTATCTGCCCGTGACCCCCGAGACCCGCGCCGAGCAGGAGGGACAGATTCTGGATCTGGTACGCCGCGAGGCGGTGGACCTGGTGGTTCTGGCGCGCTACATGCAAATTCTGTCGAACGATCTGTGTTCGGCATTGGCCGGCCGCGCCATCAACATTCACCACAGCTTCCTGCCCAGCTTCAAAGGTGCCCGTCCGTATCATCAGGCCCACGAGCGTGGCGTCAAGATCATCGGCGCCACCGCCCACTACGTGACCGCCGATCTCGACGAAGGCCCGATTATCGAGCAGGACATCGAACGGGTGCATCACGGCATGAGCGCCGAGGAGCTGACCCGCGTGGGCAGCGACGTGGAATCACTGGTGCTTGCGCGAGCCGTACGCTGGCACGTCGAACATCGCATTCTGCTGAACGGCCAGCGCACGGTGGTGTTCGACTGACCGCGCGCCGCCCGACGCCCGGCCTAGCCGCCCCGCGCGACGCCTTCCCTGCGCGGGTCGGCCCCGCCCTCCAGCCCCTCGGGCGTCCACATGACGCCATGCACGCCGCTCGGATACTCAACCTCGCGCACCTCATGGCCCATGGCTTTGAGGGTACCGATCGCGCGGCTGAGTGGGGTGCCGCGCTCGATTTCGGTGGCCCGATTGCGGCTGCCCATGTTGGGCAGCTCGATGGCCGCCTGAATGTTCTTGCCCCACATCAATGTGCCCACCAGCGTCTTGGCCACGTAATTGATGATCGCGCTGCCGCCCGGCGAGCCCAGCGCCAATACGGGCTGCTCACCCTTGAAAACCAGTATGGGCGACATCGAACTGCGCGGCCGCTTGCCGCCTTCGACACGGTTGGCCGCGGGGCGCCCGGCATCGTCAGTGGGGCTGAGCGAAAAATCGGTGACCTGATTGTTCAGCAGGTAGCCATTCACGAAGATCTTGCTGCCGAACACGAACTCGATGGACGACGTCATGGTGACAACGTTGCCGTCGCGGTCGGCCACGACAAGGTGGGTGGTGGAAGGAAGCTCGAGCGCCGATTCGGCTGCCGGGGCCTCGATCAGGCCAGGTGGCACGCCGGGCTCGGCACGCCCCATGGAGCGTTCGGGCCGGATGAGCGCCGCGCGCGAGGCAAGATAGTCGTCGTCGAGCAGTCCGTATACGGGCACGCGCACAAATGCCGGATCGGCCACATAGGCATCCCGATCGGCATAGGCAAGCCGGCCGGCTTCTGAAAAATAATGCACGGCCTCTGCCGAACCCGGACGCAGCCGCGCGATGGGCGTGTGCTGCAGCAGCGCCATGATCTGCAGAACGGCCAGCCCGCCGGAGCTGGGCGGCGGCATGCCGCAATAGCGGTAGGCACCGATCTCGGCGCACAGCGCCTCACGGCGCAGTGCCCGATACGCGGCCAGATCGGCTTCAGTCAGATCGCCCGGCACGGGATGCGACGCCACGGCCTCGACCATGCCGCGCGCCAGCGGCCCGGTATAAAAGGCGTCGGGCCCTTCGTCGGCCAGCGTCTGCAAGACGCGCGCGTAATCGGGGTTGCGCAGCACGTGGCCCACGGGCCAGGGCGAACCTTCCGCGTCGTAAAAATAGGCCGCAGCCGCAGCATTGTTGCGCAGCGTGTCGGCGTCGCGCAGCAGTGCATGCAGGCGCGGCGACACCTGAAAGCCATCGCGCGCCAGCCTGAGCGCCGGCTGAAACAGCGTGGCCCACGGCAGCACGCCATGCGCGGCATGCATGTCGCCCATCATGCGCACCAGCCCCGGGGTGCCTACCGACAGACCGCTGTCCACCGCATCAAAAAACGGCATCAGCGTGCCGTTCTTCAGAAAGCGGTCGGGCCGGGCCGCAGCGGGTGCCGTTTCGCGCCCATCGTAGGCATGGATGGCGGAATCGCCTGCGCGGTGGACCAGAGCGAAGCCACCACCCCCGAGCCCCGACGACTGCGGCTCCACCAGCCCCAGTACGAGCTGTGCAGCAATCGCCGCATCGATGACCGAACCACCCTGTTCGAGCATTTCGACCCCGGCCGCAGTCGCCAACGGATTCGCCGCCGACACCATGTAGCGTGGTGCACGCACCACCGGCCGGCTTTCGATGTGCGAGACCGTCGCGGCTTCGGGGTTCAGATCTGCGGCAACCACCTCTTGCGCGGCGCCTGCAGCAAGAGGGCTGAGCGCCAGCGCGGCAACCAGCAGGCAGGGGGCGTACTTCCGTGAGAACAGACGCATGGGGTCTCCTGTGCCGGCCGCAGCGCGCTCGGGCACGATAACCGGGCCGGTTCGAGTTCTGGACTGCGACGATGATACTGCAGACGGCTCAGCGTCCGGCCAGCCAATCTTGCAGTGCCAGCAGCGCCTCGCCCGGCTCGTTGCTGACCGGATGACTGAAAAAATAGGCCTCTTCGACGCGCAGACAGGCGTTCACCGGCATGACCAGCTCTCCGCTCGCCAGCGCATCGTGCACGATGAAGCGCGGCACCAGAGCAACACCCATGCCCTCGCGCACCGCGGCCAATGACATGGTGAACAGCTCGTAGCGCGGGCCCGCATTGATGGCCGGCGGATAATCGCGGCCCTGCGCCAGATACCAGCGGCGCCAGGCGTCGGGACGCGACGCCGTATGCAGGTGGACCAGTGCGGCCATGGGATCGCCCCCTTCATGCGCCTGGACGACGTGCGGCGCACACACCGGCACCAGTTCTTCCTCATCAAACAGCTTGATCCCGCGGGTTTCCGGCCACATGCGTTCGGCGTGGTAAATGGCGGCGTCGAAGGGATGGTCCTTGAACTGGAAAGGCAGGGTGCGCACCGACAGGCTGACCGTGATGTCGGGGTGTACCCGATTGAAGGCGGCGAGCCGGGGCAGCAGCCACGTGGTGGCCAGCGTGGGCAGCACCGCCACGTGCAAATTACGCCCCAGGCCGGAACGCGACATCAGGCCCAGGGTGTCCTTTTCAAGCTGTTCCAGATGGTGCCGAATGCGCGCCGCGTACTCGGCCCCGGCATCGGTCAGCACGACCCGGCGTCTGACGCGCGTGAACAGCGCCACGCCCAGACGCTCCTCCAGCCCCGCGACCTGGCGGTATACGGCACTGTGCGTGAGCGCAAGCTCATCGGCCGCGCGCGAAAACGAGCCCAGCCGCGCGGTCGCCTCGAAGGCCTGCAGCGCCGCAAGATTGGGAATTCCGTTTCTCATGGGCGGCGGGCCGCGCGCCGTGCGCGGTACGTGAAAATAAGGCAATACATTGTGCAATTTTATCAATTGATTTGTGCCGTCAGTGCACATATCCTTGAGGGCATGAATCACGCTACCCTACCCACGCCTTCCGCCAGAATGGGCGGACACATTCTCGTCGATCAGCTGGCCGCGCACGGAGTGCGCCATGTGTTCTGTGTGCCCGGCGAAAGCTATCTGGCCGTTCTCGACGGCCTGCACGACCACGAGATCAACGTCACCGTGTGCCGCCAGGAAGGCGGTGCCGCCATGATGGCCGACGCGCATGGCAAGCTCACCGGCGAACCCGGCATCTGCATGGTCACCCGCGGCCCCGGCGCCGCCAACGCGCTGGCCGGCATCCACATCGCCAGTCAGGATTCCACGCCGCTCATCCTGTTCGTGGGCCAGATCGAACGCGGCATGCGCGAGCGCGAGGCCTTCCAGGAAATGGACTACCGCGCCGTGTTCGGTACGCAGGCCAAATGGGTCACCGAAATCGATCAGGTCGAACGCATTCCCGAGCTGGTTTCGCGCGCGTTCCACGTGGCCACGTCGGGCCGGCCCGGCCCGGTCGTGATCGCCCTGCCCGAAGACATGCTGACCGAAACGGCCCAGGTGCCCAACACCCCCCGCTATCGCGTCACCGACACGCTGCCCATGCCCGGGCAGATGCAAGCCATCGCAGAACGGCTGTCGCAGGCCCGTCAGCCGGTGGCGATACTGGGCGGCAGCACCTGGAACGCCGAGGCGGTGACCCAATTCGAGGCGTTCGCATCGCGCTGGCAGCTTCCCGTCGCGGTGCAGTTCCGCCGCCAGATGCTGTTCTCCACGCGGCACCCGAGCTTCATCGGCGATGTCGGCCTGGGCGGCAACCCCAAGCTCATGCAGTTCATCCGCGACAGCGATTTCATTCTCATGCTGGGCGGGCGCTTCTCCGAAATTCCCAGCCAGAGCTACACGCTGCTCGACATTCCCGTGCCGCAGCAGCATTTCGTGCACGTGCATCCCGATCCGTCGGAACTCAACCGGGTATATGTGGCCGACGAAGCCGTGAACGTGTCCGCGCGCGCCTTCTGCCACGCGCTTGCCGACCTGGCGCCTCCTGCCGCGCCGGCCGCCTGGGCCGGGGCGCTGGAAGCCATGCGCGCCAGCTACCTGAAATGGAGCGATCCTTCCGGCATCACGCACCCCGGTACCCTGCAAATGGGGCCGATCATGGCACACCTGAACGAAGTACTGCCCGAAGACGCCATTATGTGCAATGGTGCGGGCAATTACGCCACCTGGCTGCACCGCTTCCGCCGTTTCACGCGCTACGGCACGCAGCTGGCGCCCACTTCCGGTTCCATGGGCTACGGGCTGCCTGCCGCCGTAGGCGCCAAGCGCACGTTTCCCGAACGAACGGTGGTGTGCTTTGCCGGCGACGGCTGCTTCATGATGCACGGTCAGGAATTCGCCACCGCCGTCCAGTACGGGCTGCCGATCGTGGTGCTGGTCATCGATAACGGCATGTACGGCACCATACGCATGCATCAGGAACGCCATTACCCCGGGCGGATTTCCGCCACGGCCCTGCGCAACCCCAATTTCGCGGCCTATGCCCGCGCATTCGGCGGCCATGGCGAACGCGTGGAACGCACCGAGGAATTCGCGCCGGCACTGGCCCGTGCCCTCGAAAGCGGCAAGCCCGCCATTCTTCACTGCCTGATCGATCCGGAAGCCATCACGCCCAGCCAGACGCTCTCCGGCATCCGCAGCCAGGCACAGCAGGGCTGAGCCGCCGCCCGCACGCCGCGGCCCGCCCACGAACATTGATCCATAACCCGAATACAGGAATCCAATACATGTCCTCCATGCCTGCCTTCCATTGGGAAGATCCACTGCTTCTCGACGCCCAGCTCACGCAAGAAGAGCGCATGGTGCGCGACGCTGCACACGCCTACGCGCAAGACAAGCTCGCACCGCGCGTGCTCGAAGCCTTCCGCCACGAGAAGACCGACCCGGCCATCTTTCGCGAGATGGGCGAGCTCGGCCTGCTCGGTGCCACCATTCCCGAAACATACGGGGGCGCCGGCCTGAACTATGTCAGCTACGGCCTGATCGCCCGCGAGATCGAGCGCATCGATTCGGGCTACCGCTCGATGATGAGCGTGCAGTCGTCACTGGTGATGGTGCCGATCAACGAGTTCGGCAGCGAGGAACAGAAGCGCAAGTATCTGCCCAAGCTGGCCTCCGGCGAATGGATCGGCTGCTTCGGCCTCACCGAACCCAATCACGGCTCCGATCCCGGCGGCATGGAAACGCGCGCCGTGAAGACCGACAGCGGCTACCGCCTCACCGGCAACAAGATGTGGATCACGAACTCCCCCATTGCCGACGTTTTTGTGGTGTGGGGCAAGGTGGTGGGCGGCGAAGACGACGGCAAGATCCGCGGCTTCCTCCTCGAAAAGGGCATGAAGGGCCTGAGCGCACCGGCCATTCACGGCAAGGTTGGCCTGCGTGCCTCGATCACCGGCGAAATCGTGATGGACGAGGTCGAGGTACCGGCCGATGCCATGCTGCCGGGTGTCAGCGGCCTGCGCGGGCCGTTCACCTGCCTGAACTCGGCCCGCTACGGCATTGCCTGGGGCGCGCTGGGTGCTGCCGAAGCCTGCTGGCATACCGCACGCCAGTACACGCTCGACCGCAAGCAGTTCGGCCGCCCCCTGGCGCAGAACCAGCTCATTCAAAAGAAACTGGCCGATATGCAGACCGAGATCACGCTGGGCCTGCAGGGCTGCCTGCGCCTGGGTCGCATGAAGGACGAAGGCACCGCGGCGGTCGAGATCACGTCGATCATGAAGCGCAATTCCTGCGGCAAGGCGCTCGACATCGCCCGCATGGCGCGCGACATGCTGGGTGGCAACGGCATTTCAGACGAATTCGGCGTCGCGCGCCATCTGGTCAACCTCGAGGTGGTCAACACCTACGAAGGCACGCACGACGTGCACGCCCTAATTCTGGGCCGCGCGCAGACCGGTCTGCAGGCGTTCTTCTGAGCCACGGCTCATTGACATCCTCCCCCGTCTAAAGTCGGGGGATTCCTACTGCGCCCACCCCGGCATCGAGCCGGAATGAGTCGCTTCGGTGGGTTCCTGCTGCTGGCGGCATTGCT
>JAUZQE010000002.1 GCA_030733815.1 Yanghanlia caeni | reverse complement strand
CGCCAGTACATCGAACAGCAGCAGACGCCACACTGACCGCCCAAAGGACGCCTACGGCGTCCCCGCTATCCTTCCCCGGCCTGAAGGCCGAGGCTTGCCGCGCACCGGGTCACAAGCCCGGCACCAAGCCGTCGTCATGATGGCTTCGTGCCCGCATTCATTGCAGGGCGAAGGAAATCCCTGCGCGCCCGGCTTCACCCCAGATCGAACATGTTGGTGACTTCGGTTTCCAGCACCAGGTCGTCGTTCTGATTGAACAGGCGCCATGTCCAGCGCACGATGCCCAGGTCGGAACGGCTTGACGAAACACGCTTGGAATCAACCGTGGCTTCGAGCCGCAGTGCGTCGCCGGGCCGTACCGGATTGGGCCAGCGCAGGCGTTCCAGCCCCGGCGAACCAAAGGCCTCGGAACCCTTGAGGGCGGCGTCGTACACCATGCGCATGGCCAGACCACACGTGAGCCAGCCGCTTCCGATCAGGCCACCCCAACGGCTTTGCTCGGCCGCGGCCTCGTCGACATGAAAGGGCTGGGGATCGTACGAACGCGCAAAAGCCAGCATTTCTTCGCGTGTGAGCACGACTGGCGGGTGGGTGACCACCATGCCGACCTCAAGATCGTCGAATTTCATAAGCGATACGTCTTCCGATGAATGTTGCACTGCGGGGTACACCTTCGACACTCGCCCGATTGCGGAATGTCGAGGGCCGCTGTTGACCATACCACGGAACGCCGTATACGCCACTATGTACGCACTTTTGCACAGCGTGTAACCGACGTTGCACTGCAACGGTGGCTGCTCGATCCGCTTTCTGCGGTCTGCCCGACCCTGCACACAGGGTCTTCAGTCCAGCTACTCGAAGGCCGCTGCGGCGCGGCCCAGGCGGTCGTTCACCGCCTGCCAGACCGGAGTGACCGGCGGGCGTTCCAGAACGATGCGTTCGTAGCCGCCCTCATCGAGCCTGCGCAGCAAGGCGTAGAGGTGCCGCGCGTATTCGCCCGCATCGGTGGCACATTGCACCCAGGTCACCCCTGACGGCAGCGCGTCGACACCCACCAGCGGCCGGAATGGCTCGAATGCCGCCACGGCGACGCGCTCACCGCAGTGTGCCGCGTTGGCAACGATTGCGTCGATGCCGGCGCGCTCCGCCAGCAGCAGCGGCGTGCGGGGCGCGTAGTGCGCTTTCAGCGAACCGGATACGCGGGGTGCCGCGGCATCCGGTCGCGCCGGCACGACCCCCAGCACTGCCGCCAGATCGTGTGCAGTGATGTGCCCGGGGCGCAGCAGAACGGGCCCGCGCCCCTGATCCAGCCGCGAAAGATCGACGATGGTCGACTCGATACCCACCTGCGACGGCCCGCCTTCGAGCACCATCAGGTCAGACGCGCCGAGTTCGGGAAATTCATTGCGCACGTGGGCGGCCTGGGTGGGTGAGACCTGACCAAACTTGTTGGCCGAGGGCGCCGCCACACCGCCCTGCCCGCCCTTGAGCCCGGCGAAACTGCGCAGCAGCGCCTGCGCCACCGGATGCGACGGGCAGCGCAGGCCGATGGTGTCCTGCCCGCCGCTGACGGCGTCGGGTATGCCGGGCGCACGCGGCAGAATGAGCGTGAGCGGCCCGGGCCAGAACGCGCGCACCAGCGCATGGGCCTCATCGGGGATGTTGCACGCCCAGTAGGCCAGATCGGCTCCGGGGGCCAGATGAACGATCACGGGGTGATCGGAAGGCCGCCCCTTGGCGGCATAAATACGGGCAATGGCGGCCGGATTCTCGGCGTCGGCGCCCAGACCGTAGACAGTTTCGGTGGGAAAGGCCACCAGGCCGCCTTGCGCAAGGCGTTCTGCGGCGCGCCGAATATCGTCGGCCTGCGGTTCAGCGGTCATCATGCATCCAGCGGCAGGCCCAGCACGGCCGCCACGCGACGGGCCCGCTGCTGCGCCTGGGCCATGTCGGCCCCCAGCACGTTCACATGCCCCATCTTCCGGCCACGACGCGCCTCGGCCTTGCCGTACAGATGCAGCTGCGCCCCCGGAACCGCCAGCACCGAAGCCCAGTCAGGTTCGCGCGCCGTTGCGGCATCAGCCTCGAACCACAGGTCGCCCAGCAGGTTGAGCATGACGACCGATGCCAGGCTGCCGGTGTCGCCCAGCGGCAGTCCGGCCGTGGCGCGCACTTGCTGTTCGAACTGGCTGACGACGCTGGCATTCATGGTGTAGTGCCCGCTGTTGTGCGGGCGGGGTGCGATTTCGTTGGCGATGAGCCGGCCATCAGTGAGCACGAAAAACTCGACGCACAGCACGCCGACATAGTGCAGGGCTTCGGCAATCTGCAGGGCCGCCTCGCCCGCGGCACGCGATACGTCGCCCGTGGCGGCTGCGGCATCGACGCTGGAGACGGCCAGAATGCCGTCGCGGTGCGCATTGGTGGCCGACGGATAAACCACCGTGGCGCCATCGACGCCCCGCGCCAGAACCACGGATATTTCGTGATCGAGCGGCAGCAGGGCTTCGAGCACACAGGGGCGCCCGCCCAAGTCGTGAAACGCCTGCAGCGC
Organism: Yanghanlia caeni; assembly: GCA_030733815.1. GTDB lineage: Bacteria > Pseudomonadota > Gammaproteobacteria > Burkholderiales > Burkholderiaceae_B > Yanghanlia > Yanghanlia caeni. The sequence goes on along the minus strand of JAUZQE010000002.1, from coordinate 168,670 downwards.
CTGTTCGCGCGAGCTTACGCGCACCTGCCCCTTGCCGTCGTAGCCCAGCCGTGCGGCCTTCAGAATGCCGGGAAACAGCGCATCGGGTGCCGACACGATGGCGGCCGGGTTCTCGATGGGCTGGTAGGGCGCCACCGGCACGCCGCTGCGGGTGAGGAAGGCCTTTTCCTGGATGCGGTCCTGCACGATGGCGACCGCCCGGGCATCGGGACGAGTCAGCGCCCCATGGCCGGCAAGTGCCTCGAGGCTGGCGGCAGGTACGTTTTCGAATTCGGTGGTCACCGCCTTGCAGATGCCTGCCAGTTCCGCAAGCGCCTCGGCATCGTCGTACGCGGCGCGAATATGACGTTCTGCGACCGCGCCGGCCGGGCTGAGCGGATCGGGATCGAGCACCGCCACCTTGAAGCCCAGGCTTTGCGCCGCGTGGCAGAACATGCGCCCGAGCTGCCCTCCGCCGATCATGCCCAGCCAGTCGCCCGGAAGAATGGGCGACGACGTGCCCCGTTCGTTCATTCTGTATATACCTTATGTATACGTATCACATTACTACGTGCGGCGGCACGACCATGGCGCGGGCCGCCTCGGTCTGACGCGCACGGTACGCGACCAATGCCTCGCGCAGGGCGGAATCGGTTGTCGCCAGCGTGGCGACGACGTGCAGCGCCGCATTTGCGGCGCCGGCCTCGCCAATGGCGAACGTGGCCACGGGCACGCCCTTGGGCATCTGCACGATCGAAAGAAGGGAGTCCTGCCCCTGCAGGTGACGCGACGGTACCGGAACGCCAAATACGGGAACGGGGGTGAGTGCGGCCATCATGCCCGGCAGGTGGGCCGCCCCGCCGGCGCCGGCGATGATGCCGCGCAGCCCGCGCCCGACGGCGGTTTCACCGTATTCCACCATATCGAGCGGCATGCGGTGTGCCGACACGACGCGTGTTTCGTGAGGAATGCCGAACTCTTCCAGAACCGCGACGGCATGCTTCATGATGTCCCAGTCGCTGGAAGAGCCCATGATCACGCCCACCAGCGGGGCGCGGCCGGATGCGGCAGCGCCGCCGGCAAGGGTTTCGTTGTTCGTGCTCATGATGTGTCTCGCACTGCCTGTATGAGTGGGCCGCAGCCGGTGTGCAGTCAGCCCGTGAGCCGCTCGAGCGCCTCGCGGTACTTGGCGGCCGTCTTTTCGATGACGTCGGCCGGCAGGCGCGGCGCGGGGGAAGTTTTGTCCCACGGTTGCGTCTCGAGCCAGTCGCGCACGAACTGCTTGTCGAAGGACGGCGGACTGATGCCTTCGGCATAGGCATCGGCCGGCCAGAAGCGTGACGAATCCGGCGTGAGCACTTCGTCCATGAGGTGCAGCCGGCCTTCGGAATCAAGGCCGAACTCGAACTTCGTGTCGGCGATGATGATGCCCTTGCCGCGCGCGTACTCGGCCGCCTCGGCATACAGCCGCAGCGTGACGTCGCGCAGCTGTGCGGCAAGGTCGGGCCCCACCTGCTTCACGACGTAATCGAAGTCGACGTTTTCGTCGTGCAGGCCGAATTCAGCCTTGGCAGCGGGGGTGAAGATGGGCGCGGGCAGGCGGCCGGCGAGCTTGAGGCCCGGCGGCAGCACAATGCCGCACACGCCGCCGCTTGCCTGGTAGTCGTTCCAGCCCGAACCGATGAGGTAGCCGCGCGCCACGCATTCCACCAAAATGGGCTGCAGGCGCTTGACCACCACCGCACGGCCGGCCACCTGCTCGCGTTCGTGGGGCGCCACCACGCTTGCCGGGTCGATGCCGGTGGAATGGTTGGGAATCACATGAGCCAGCTTCTGCAGCCAGAAATCGGTCATGCGGGTGAGGACTTCACCCTTGCCCGGTATGGGGTCATCGAGTACGACGTCGAACGCCGAGATGCGATCGCTGGCAACGATGAGCAGCTTGTCGTCGCCCACCGCGTACATGTCGCGCACCTTGCCGCGCCCCAGCAGCGGCAAGGATTCAAGGGTGGATTGGTGAAGAGCCTGAGCCAAGATGGTTCCTTGCAGTAGTGCGACGTAAGCTTACTGAACCACCTGCTTGAGCTCGCCGGCGGCGTAGCGCTGGGCCATTTCCGAAAGCGGAATCGGCTTGATCTTGCTGGCGTTGCCGGCCGTGCCAAACTGCTCGTAGCGCGCCAGGCAGATTTTTTTGGCGGCTTCGCGCGCGGGCTTGAGGTATTCGCGCGGGTCGAACTTGGACGGATTCTCGGCCATGAAGCGACGGATCGCGCCGGTCATAGCAAGACGGATGTCGGTGTCGATATTGACCTTGCGCACGCCGTACTTGATCGCTTCCTGAATTTCCTCGACCGGCACGCCGTAGGTTTCCTTCATGTCGCCGCCAAACTGGCGGATTTCGGCCAGCAGTTCCTGCGGCACGCTCGAGCTGCCGTGCATCACCAGGTGGGTGTTGGGCAGGCGGGCGTGAATTTCCTTCACGCGCTGGATCGAGAGGATGTCGCCCGTAGGTTTGCGCGTGAACTTGTAGGCACCGTGGCTCGTGCCGATGGCAATAGCCAGGGCGTCGAGCTGGGTGCGGCGCACGAAGTCAGCCGCCTGTTCCGGGTCGGTGAGCAGCTGTTCGCGGGTCATGGTGCCCTCGGCGCCGTGGCCGTCTTCCTTGTCGCCCATCATGGTTTCGAGGGAGCCCAGGCAGCCCAGTTCGCCTTCAACGGTGACGCCCAGCTTGTGCGCCATTTCGACCACCTGACGGGTGACGTCGACGTTGTACTCGTAATCGGCAATGGTCTTGCCGTCTTCCATGAGCGAGCCGTCCATCATGACGCTGGAGAAGCCCAGATCGATGGCGCCCTTGCACACGGCAGGCGACTGGCCGTGATCTTGGTGCATGACCACGGGAATGTGCGGGTAAGTTTCGACCGCGGCCTGAATCAGGTACTTGAGGAAGCCTTCACCGGCATATTTGCGGGCTCCGGCGGAGGCCTGCATGATGACCGGGCTATCGGTTTCCGCCGCTGCTTCCATGATGGCCTGAACCTGTTCCAGGTTGTTGACATTGAATGCAGGGATGCCGTAGCCGTTTTCGGCTGCGTGATCCAGCAGCTGACGCATGGAAACTAGGGCCATGTCGTGACCTCCTGAGTCTTGAAAATGGTTTGAATACGAAATCGGATTGATTTTAAGGGCGAACCGGAATGTTTGCTGGACTGCTCCAGCAGCGCTGGCCCGCCGCGCCGCGCCACGCGCCCGCGACACCGCGGGCATTCGCGTGGCACGACGGCCGTGCATGCTAGCCGTGACGCAGCGCCACGGTCTTGAGCCGGGTGAAGCCGTACAGCGCCTCGAAGCCCTTTTCGCGCCCGAAGCCCGACTGCCCCGATCCGCCAAAGGGCAATTCGACACCGCCACCCGCGCCATAGTTGTTGATGAACACCTGCCCCGCGCGCAAGCGGCGTGCCATGCGGAACTGGCGCCCGCCGTCCTGCGTCCAGACCCCCGCCACCAGACCGTAGGCGGTGCTGTTGGCGATCTCGACGGCCTCGTCTTCGGTATCGAACGGTATGGCGCACAGTACCGGACCGAAGATCTCTTCCTGCGCCAGCTGGTGATCGTGCGGCACGTCACCCAGCAGCACCGGAACCTGATAGAAGCCGCCGGAAGGCGCACTGGCATCGAGCTGCCCTTTCGCAACCACCGAGATGCCGCCTGCATCGGCCTGACTCAGGTAGCCCTGCACACGCGCCAGCTGGCGCGCGTTGATGAGCGGGCCCACGTCCGGGTCGTCGGTCGCCGCACCGGTGCGCGTGGCCTGAAAAAGCGCGGACAACCGACTGAGCACGTCGGAATAGACGGCCCGTTGCACGAGCACGCGGCTGCCTGCCGAACACGTCTGACCCGCATTCTGCACGATGGCGTTCAGCAGCACGGGCAGCGCAGCATCGATGTCGGCGTCAGAAAACACGATCTGGGGCGACTTGCCGCCCAGTTCGAGCGTGACCGGCACGAAATTGGCGGCCGCGGCAATCTGCACCGCCTGCCCCGTCTGCGGCGATCCGGTGAACGAAAGGTGATCGATGCCCGGATGCGCGGCGAGCGCCGCACCAGCTTCGGCACCCAGACCGGTGACGATGTTCAGGGCGCCGGCAGGCAGGCCGCAGTCGGCCATGATCTGCGCCACGCGCAGCAGCGACAGGCAGGCATCTTCTGCCGGCTTGACCACACAGGCATTGCCGACAGCCAGCGACGCCGCGACGCTGCGACCGAAGATCTGCATCGGGTAGTTCCAGGGCACGATATGCCCGGTCACGCCATGCGGTTCGCGCAGCGTGAGCACCGTGAATTCGCGCGGAAAGGGAATGGTCTCGCCATGCAGCTTGTCGGCGGCGCCCGCGTAAAACTCGAAGTAGCGTGCCAGCGCCTGGGCGTCTGCACGTGCCTGACGCGTGGGCTTGCCGGTATCGCGCTGCTCCAGGCCGGCGAGCTCTTCCGCATGCTCGAGCAGCGCCTGGGCGATGCGCCAGAGCAGCCGGCTGCGTGCCGCGGGCGCCATGGCGCCCCATTCACCGTTGAATGCATTGCGGGCCGCCTGTACCGCCCGGCCGACTTCCGAACCGCCGGAACGGGCGATCCGGGCGAACGCCTCTCCGGTGGACGGGTCGATCACATCGATCGTGTTCCCGTCGTACGCGGCCGTCCATTCGTTGTCGATGAAATTCGTATGCGTCGTGGTCATTCGTGCTCCTTCTCGTGAGGCCGCAAGCGGCCCGCCCCTGCTGCCCGGCCGCGGGTATCGACGGCCGGTTTGCTAGTTCCCGGCGGCCCGCTCGACGAGCACGGCCACCGCCGGAAGCGTGCGGCCCTCGAGAAACTCGAGGAACGCACCACCCCCCGTTGAAATGTAGCCGATATCGTCGCCAATGCCGTACTTGGCGATGGCGGCCAGCGTATCGCCCCCGCCGGCAATCGAGAAGGCGGGCGACGCCGCGATGGCGCGCGCCACGACTTCGGTGCCCTTGGAGAAGGCGTCGAACTCGAAAACTCCCACCGGGCCGTTCCACACGATGGTGCCGGCACGTTTGAGCACGTCGGCCAGCATCTGCGCTGTCTTGGGGCCGATATCCAGAATCATGTCGTCGGCCGAAACCTCGGCCGCCGCCTTGACCGTGGCGGGCGCATCGGCTCCGACCTCGGGCGCGCAGACCACATCGACAGGGATCGGCACTTGCGCGCCGCGCGCCTTCATCGCATCGATGACCGCACGCGCCTCGTTGACCTGGTCGGCTTCAACCAGCGACTTGCCCACGGGCAGCCCCTCGGCCAGCATGAACGTATTGGCAATGCCGCCGCCCACGACCAGCTGATCCACTTTCTCGGACAACGCGCGCAGAATGGAAAGCTTGGTCGACACCTTGGAACCCGCCACGATCGCCACCAGCGGGCGGCGCGGATCGCTCAGCGCGCGGCCCAGCGCGGTAAGTTCGGCTTCGAGCAGAGGGCCCGCACACGCCACGGGCGCGAAGCGCGCCATGCCGTGCGTCGTGGCTTCGGCGCGGTGCGCAGTACCGAAGGCGTCATTCACGTACACGTCGCACAGCGCCGCCATCTTGCGCGACAGCGCCTCGTCGTTGGCCTTCTCGCCGCGGTTGCAGCGGCAGTTCTCGAGCAGCACCACCTCGCCCGGCGCAATCTGCACACCGTCGACCCAGTTCTGCACCAGGCGCACCGGGCGCTCGAGCAGCTCCGACAGGCGCTCGGCCACCGGCGCGAGCGAATCCTGCGGCCGCAGTTCGCCTTCCACGGGTCGGCCCAGGTGCGAGGTGACCATGACCGCCGCACCGGCATCCAGTGCCATGCGGATGGCCGGCACCGACGCCCGCACGCGGGTGTCTTCGGTAATGCGCCCTTCGTTCAGCGGAACGTTCAGGTCGGAACGGATGAATACGCGCTTGCCGGCCAATGCGCCGGATTGCGCCAGGGAGGACAGAGTCTGGACTGTGGTCATGATGCGATCCATTGGAAGGAGCCGGCGGGCGTTCGCTGCCCCGGGCAGCACGTGAATGCCGGGCGGCATAAGGGCGCCGGAAATGGGCGCCCCGCCAGGAAAGGACGAGGGCGGGTCGCCCCGCCCCGCCTGCAACGCAAGACAGCTTACTTGGCTGCCATGAGCGCAACGGTGGTGTCGAGCATGCGGTTCGAGAAGCCCCACTCGTTGTCGTACCACGAAGAGACCTTGACCAGACGGCCCGAAACCTTGGTCAGCAGCGAATCAACGGTGCTGGAAGCCGGGCTGTGATTGAAGTCGATCGACACCAGCGGTTCTTCGGTGTAATCGAGAATGCCCTTGAGCGCGCCCTGCGAGGCTTCCTTCAGAATGCCGTTGACTTCCTCGACCGAGGTGTCACGCGACGCCACGAACGACAGGTCGACGATCGAGACGTTGATGGTGGGCACGCGGATCGCGAAACCGTCGAGACGGCCGGCCAGCTCGGGCAGCACCAGACCCACGGCGGCTGCAGCGCCCGTGCTGGTGGGAATCATGCTTTGCGTGGCGGAACGTGCGCGGCGCAGGTCGGAGTGATAGACGTCGGTGAGCACCTGGTCGTTGGTATAGGCATGAATGGTCGTCATCAGACCATTTTCGATGCCCAGCTTTTCGTGCAGCGGCTTGACCAGCGGAGCCAGGCAGTTGGTGGTGCACGAAGCGTTGGAGATGACCGTGTCGGAGGCCTTGAGCACGCCGTGGTTCACACCGTAAACGATGGTCGCGTCGACGTCCTTGCCGCCGGGCGCCGAGATGATCACCTTTTTTGCCCCGCCCTTGAGGTGGGCAGAGGCCTTTTCCTTGCTGGTGAAAAAGCCGGTGCACTCGAGCACCACGTCGACATTGAGGTCGCCCCAGGGCAATGCCGAAGGATCACGCTCGGCCAGCACACGGATGCGATCGCCATTGACGACCATGTAGTCGCCGTCGACCGAGACTTCGCCGGGGAAGCGCCCGTGCGCGCTGTCGTACTGCGTAAGGTGCGCATTGGTCTTGGGCGCACCCAGGTCGTTGATGGCCACGATTTCGATATCGTGCTTCTTGCCGCCTTCGTAATGGGCCCGCAGAATATTGCGGCCGATGCGCCCATAACCGTTGATCGCCACGCGAATCGTCATTTCTGGATCTCCTTTATAGAACCTGCTCGACCGCTGCGGCCACGTTTTCCGCAGTCAGGCCAAAATGCTTGAACAACTTGCCTGCCGGTGCCGATTCACCAAAGGAATCGAGACCGACGACGGCGCCGTCAAGACCGACATACTTGTACCAGCCGGCCGTGGCGCCCGCCTCGACCGCCACGCGCGGCAGCCCCTTGGGCAATACCGACTCGCGCCATTGGGAATCCTGTGCATCGAAAAGCTGGGTGCACGGCATCGACACCACCCGCACCGGAATGCCGCGCTCACCCAGCGCCTTCTGCGCCTCGAGCGCCAGCGCCACTTCGGAACCGGTGGCGATGATGACCGCACGCGCAGCGGGTGCATCGCTGAGCACGTAGCCGCCGCGGGCGATTGCCGCGATGGTGGCCTCGTCGCGCGCAACAAAGGGCAGATTCTGACGCGACAGCAGCAGCGCCGTGGGCCCGCCGTCGCGCACCGCCATGCCGATGCTGGCCGGGCGCTGCAGGGCACTTGCCCAGGCCACCGCGGTCTCCGTGGTGTCGCATGGCCGCCATACGTGAAGGTTGGGAATGAGACGCAGACTGGCCGCGTGCTCGACCGGTTGATGCGTGGGGCCGTCTTCGCCCAGACCGATGGAGTCGTGCGTGAACACGTGCACCACCCGCTGCTTCATGAGCGCGGCCATGCGCACCGCATTGCGCGAGTAGTCGGAGAACGTGAGGAAGGTGCCACCGTAGGGCAGGTAACCGCCATGCAGCGCGATGCCGTTCATAATGGCGGCCATGCCGAATTCACGCACACCGTAATTGATGTGACGGCCGGCCTGAATGCGTTCTTCACCCGCACGCACCGGAGCCACACCCTTCCAGTCGGTCAGGTTGGAACCGGTAAGATCAGCCGAGCCGCCCAGCATTTCGGGCAGCATCCGGGCGTAGGCCGTGAGCGCCAGCTGCGACGCCTTGCGCGTGGCCACGGTTTCAGCCTTTTCGTTCGTGGCGGCAATGAATTGCTGCGCCTGCTGCGCGAAATCCGCGGGCAGCTCGCCGGCCATGCGGCGTCGGAACTCGGCGGCTTCGGCCGGGTAGGCGGCGGCATAGGCGTCGAAGCGGGCCTGCCATTTCTGCTGCTCACGGGCGCCGCGCTCACGGGCGTCCCACGCTTCGTAAACCTCGGCCGGAATTTCGAACGGGCCATGGGGCCAGCCGATGGCGTCGCGCGTGGCCCGGATTTCATCGGGCCCCAATGGTGCACCGTGCACCTTTTCGGAACCTGCTGCGTTGGGCGCGCCCTTGCCGATGACGGTACGGCAGCAGATGAGCGTGGGCCGGCCAGCCTGACCCGCCTGCTGCCTGGCCTGCGCGATGGCACGGTCGACCGCTGCGACGTCGTGACCATCGACGTCGCGGATCACGTTCCAGCCATAGCTTTCAAAGCGCGTGGGCGTGTCGTCGGCGAACCAGTTTTCGACCCGGCCGTCGATGGAAATGTCGTTATCGTCGTACAGCACGATGAGCTTGCCCAGGCGCAGCGTACCGGCCAGCGAGCAGACCTCGTGCGAGATGCCTTCCATGAGGCAGCCGTCGCCCACGAATGCATACGTGAAGTGATCGACAATATTGTGGCCTTCACGATTGAACTCGGCCGCCAGCAGCGCCTCGGCCAGCGCCATGCCCACGGCATTGGCGATGCCCTGGCCCAGCGGGCCCGTGGTGGTTTCGACCCCGGCGGTGATGCCCACCTCGGGGTGGCCCGGCGTGCGCGAATGCAACTGGCGAAACTGCTTGATCTCTTCGATGGGCAGGTCGTAGCCCGTAAGATGCAGCAGCGAGTAGATGAGCATGGAGCCGTGGCCGTTCGACAGCACGAAGCGGTCGCGATCGGGCCAGGCGGTGTCGGCGGGATTATGGCGCAGGTGACGCGACCACAGGGCGACGGCGATTTCCGCCATGCCCATTGGCGCGCCGGGGTGCCCCGAATTGGCTTGTTGAACCGCGTCCATGGACAACGCACGAATGGCGTTCGCCATGGACATGACTTGGGCGGGCGAATGGCTCATTGGGAATATGCGATCGGGCCCCGCGGCGACAGCCGAAGCAGCCTCGTCATCAGAAGTTTACAAAGCTAGGGATTTTACCACCCAAGGTATCATGAAGCCTTTTCCGCCCCTATCCGCCAGGCACCCCAGCGTTCAGATCTCCAGCCCATGAGTCTGCCCCGTTTTCACTGCCCCCTTCCACTGGCCCCTCACACCCGGATTGCGCTGCCCGAGGCGCTCGCCCACCACGCCGTGCGCGTGCTGCGGCTGCGCCACGGTGCGCCCATCATCCTGTTCAACGGCGAAGGCGGCCAATATACGGCCGAGCTGGAAGTGCAGGGACGCGAGGCCTGGGCGCGTCTGGGTGAGCACAGCGACACCGAGCGTGAGCTGCCCGTGCGCACCATACTGGTACAGGGCATCGCCGCAGCCGACAAGATGGACTGGATCACCGAAAAGGCGGTTGAAATGGGTGTGACCCAACTGGTGCCCATTGCCGCACGCCGCAGCGTCGTGCAGCTTGCGGGCGAGCGTCGCGAGAAACGGCTGCAGCACTGGCGTCGCATCGCCATTGCGGCTAGCGAACAGTGCGGCCGCAATCGCATCATGGGCGTCGCGCCACCCCAGACCCTCGAACAGTGGCTCGCGCAACCCGCCCGCGAAGGGCTGCTGCGCCTGACCTGCGACCCGGATGCGCAAGCGGGGCTGGGCGAAACCGTCGCCCGGCACAGCGGCCCGCTGGCGTTGCTTGTGGGGCCTGAAGGCGGATGGTCGGACGACGAACTGGCGCTCATGCGCGAACACGGCCTGACAGCCGTGCGTTTCGGGCGCCGGGTGTTGCGCACCGAAACGGCCGGCATTGCGCTGATGGCGGCGCTGGCCGCGGTGAGGGGCTGGGAATAGATACGACGGCGCCACGTCGCGCCGCCCGCAAGATCAGCCGTCGGCGGAACCGGAATACGGCGTGGGGGCCACACCGGGCTCGGGGTCGGGGTGACGACCCGCGTGCACGATATGGAACGCGAAGATGCGGCCATTGTTGGCGGCGAACTCAACCGCGTCGTTGCACACGTTCTCGATGGCTACGGAGTCTTCTTCGAGCGCGGGATCGCCGGAATGAAGATTATGGAACCAGAGGAACAGCCCGACCTTCTGGTCGAGCACGGTGTCACACAGACAGTCGTACAGAGCGTCGAGATTGCCACCGAAGAACTCGGGGAAATCCACGGCCTTGACGACGGCGCGCAGCACGGCCGAGCGGCTGCGCGCGCGATCGCAGTCGACCACGAAGGCGGTCAGCCCCTGTTCAACAGCGGCCTTAATCACTTCATCCCGCTCTGTGGATGAAACGTCCACCAAGCCACCTTTTTGCAATTTTTCCTGCAACGATTGCACCTGGCTCATCCGGGCGTCTCCTTGAAAAACGCGTGCACTTCATCCGCCCGGCTCATGGCGTCGGCGCGGCCCAACTCGATAAGTGCCTGCGTATAGCTTCCCTCGAACAACAAATAAGAGATCAGGGCGGCCCCTGCCCTGCTCCCGGACCTCGACGATACACCGAGAACGGCGAAGAGGGTACGGGCCGCCCGAGGCATTTGCCTGTAATGGGCCATGGCCAGTTCATCGAGCGAACGGCTCGGCGTGATGGCCAGCGTGCGGACCGGGCGCAGCGAATGGCTTTTTAATACATTTGGAGGCAGCAAGGCAAGCAAGCTGTTGACGCGCTCCATACTTTCAAAGTCGCTTGCAACGGTATCCTGGAAAATACTGAATAGCGCGTGACCACCGATCTGCGCGAGCGACGGATATTGGGGGTCGATCGAGCGTCTTTCGGGGTGCGTTTCGTCGCGGTAACTCGTTCCCACGACAAAGATTTTTTCTGCTCCAAGGTGTATGGCCGGGCTGATCGGCGCGAGATGCCGCATCGAGCCGTCGCCACACCATTCGGTGTGGCCATGAACCAACACCGCCTGCGCCGGAAAGACAAACGGAATGGCCGAGGACGCAAGCAGGTGGTGCACGCCGATGGTGGCGGGCACCGCCTGCCGCAGCGAGCGTCGCCAGGGTTTGATGCCGCCGCGGGCCTGAAAGAACGTGATGTGTTCGCCCGTGCTGTAGCCCGAAGCGGTTATCGCCAGGGCGTCGAGCCAGCCCTCGGCCAGATTGCTGCGCAGGCGGTCGAAGTCGAGCGTGTCTTCAAGCAGCTGGCCCAGGGGTTCGTTGTCGAGCAACGAGCGCGGCTGGTGGCTGCGTATTGAAGGCATGAGCCAGCCCGCCGCCAGCATGCCGAACCAGCGCAAGCCGGTGCGCAGCAGCCGCGGGCCGTCGGCATGGTAGATCATGCCCGTGCGCAGACCGCTCCACAAGCGCACCAGGCCATCGATGGTGGCTTGCGGGTCGTGTGCCCCGCAGGCCAGTGCAGCGGCATTTATGGCACCGGCGGACGTGCCGGCAATGATGGAGAACGGATTGCAGAAATTGGTGACGCGTCCGGGGTTGAGCAATTCGATCACCCCGGAAATCACGCCCGCCTGATACGCCGCGCGCGCACCCCCGCCGGTCAGGATCAGACCAACAGGACGGGGGCCGATGCAGTGTGGCTCACGCCTGTCGGGGCGAGTTGGCATCGAAGACGGTGAGGGCCGCCATGTTCACGATGCGGCGCACGGTGGAGCTGGACGTGAGGATGTGCACCGGCGCGTTGGCCCCGAGCAGGAACGGCCCCACCGCGACGTTGCCCCCTGCCGCCGTCTTGAGCAGGTTGTAGGCGATGTTGCCCGAGTCGACGCTGGGGCAAATGAGCAGGTTGGCCGCCCCCGTAAGGGTGGTGGTGGGCAGAATGCGCCGGCGCAGCTCTTCGTCGAGCGCGCAGTCGCCGTGCATCTCGCCGTCGATCTCGAGCTCGGGATCGGCGGCGCGCACGATCGAGAGGGCTTCCTTCATTTTTTCGCCGGAAGACGAGCTGCCGGTGCCGAAATTGGAACGCGACAGCAGCGCCACCTTGGGCTCGATGTTCAGGCGCCGCATTTCGTTGGCGGCCATGAGCGTGATCTCGGCCACCTGCTGGGCGTCGGGGTTGTCGTTGACGTGCGTGTCGGCCAGCGCGAGCGTGTGTTCGGCCAGCAACAGAATGTTCATGGCCGCATAGGTGCGCACGCCGGGCGCCTTGCCGATGACCTCGTCGATGAAGCGCAGGTGGTTGCCGTAGGACCCCACCGTGCCGCAGATCATGCCGTCGGCGTCGCCCAGGCGCACCATCATGGCGCCGATGAGCGTGAGGCGGCGGCGCATTTCGACACGGGCCATTTCCTTGGTCACGCCGCGGCGGCACATGAGTTCCCAGTAGCTTGTCCAGTACCGGTTGAAGCGTTCGTCGTAATCGGGGTTGGTAACTTCGTAATCCTGATCGAGCCGCAAACGCAGCCCGAACTTCTGGATGCGGTCGGCAATGACCGACGGGCGACCCACCAGAATGGGGCGGGCCAGGCCTTCGTCGACGATGATCTGCACGGCCCGCAGCACGCGCTCGTCCTCGCCTTCGGCGAACACGATGCGGCTCTTGAGGCCGTCGCGCACCATCTTCTTGACCACGGGAAACAGCGGCTTCATGAACGCGCCCGAACGGTAGATGAACTGCTCGAGCTGCGCCTCGTAGCTTTCCATATCGACGATGGGGCGCGTGGCCACGCCATCGGCAATGGCCGCCTGGGCCACTGCCGAGCTGATGCGCACGATGAGACGCGGATCAAAGGGCTTGGGAATGAAGTATTCGGGGCCGAACGACACGCCATATGTGCCGTAGGCGGCCGCCACCACGTCGCTCTGCTCTTCCTTGGCCACTTCGCAGATGGCGTGCACGGCCGCTTTTTCCATGCCACGCGTGATGGTGGTGGCGCCGACATCGAGCGCCCCGCGGAAGATGTACGGGAAGCACAGAACGTTGTTGACCTGGTTGGGGTAGTCGGAGCGGCCGGTGGCCATAACCACGTCGTCGCGCACCGCATGCGCCTCTTCCGGAAGGATTTCGGGCTCGGGGTTGGCCAGAGCCAGAATGAGCGGACGCGGCGCCATGCGCTTGACCATTTCAGGCTTGAGCACGCCGCCCGCCGACAGCCCCAGAAAGACGTCGGCGTCGTCGATGATGTCGTCGAGCGTACGCGCATCGGTGTCTTGCGCGAAGCGTTCCTTGACCGGGTCCATGAGCACCGGACGACCCTTGTAGACCACGCCTTCGATGTCGGACACCCAGATGTGTTCCAGCGGCAGCCCCATGTCGACCATGAGATCGAGGCACGCGAGCGCCGCAGCGCCGGCGCCCGACACCACCACCTTCACCTGGTCGATGCGCTTGCCCACCACGGCCAGCCCGTTGATGAAGGCGGCGGTGACGCAAATGGCGGTGCCGTGCTGATCGTCGTGGAAAACCGGAATGCTCATGCGCTCGCGCAGCTTGCGCTCGACATAAAAGCATTCGGGTGCCTTGATGTCCTCAAGGTTGATACCGCCGAATGTGGGCTCAAGGCCGGCAATGATGTCGACGAGGCGATCGGGGTCGTGTTCGTTGATCTCGATATCGAACACGTCGATATCGGCGAACTTCTTGAACAGAACGGCCTTGCCTTCCATGACGGGCTTGGCAGCGAGCGCCCCGATGTTGCCCAGCCCGAGCACGGCGGTGCCGTTGGTGATGACACCCACCAGGTTGCCGCGCCCCGTGTATTGAAAGGCGTTCTGCGGGTCGTTGACGATTTCTTCGCATGCCGCAGCCACCCCGGGCGAATAGGCGAGCGCCAGGTCGCGCTGACTGGCAAGCTGCTTGGTGGGCGTGACGGCGATCTTGCCCGGGCGACCCTGACGATGATATTCGAGGGCGGCCTTGCGAAGGTTGGATTCCATGATGTGTGCGCACAAAAAAGAGTGAAACGAGATTCTTCATTCTAGCCGCGAATAACGGCTTTGTATGGAGGCTACAGCAGCTGCCCGGGATGCGGGAATACGCCATCGGGATCGAAGAGCCGTTTCATTGCTGCATCGACGTCCTGTGCTGCGCGGGCCAGATTCACCTGCTCGCAGGGCCCCGAGCCGCCTTCGTAATCGGAGTAGCCCGATTCGCCTTCGTACCCGGCCATGTCGGCCCAGGGCAGCTCGGGTAGGGCCGCAGCACCGGCGGCCGGGTCAGCCAGACGTTCGTCGATCACCACCCATTCGAGCCACGCCAAGTCGCCGCCATGACCCAGCAGCAGATGCGCCAGGTTCAGCGTAGTGCCCGGCGCCGGCATCAGCGCATCGAGGCGATAGCGTGCGGGCCAGTCGTAGCGTTCGGCACACACGGCGGCTTCCGGGCTGGACGACAGGGTGAAAAGCGCCGGAATGAGCGTCTGCAGGCGCAGGGTGTCGAGCGCCTTGCGGTTGTCGGCTGAAAACGCGCCCAGACTGACCGACGTACCGTCGGACAGCAGCGCGGACGCATGCACCACGCCGGAAGCGGCGGTATGGCCGGTTGACCAATTGCATGAATTGCGATCGGCCAGCCAGGCTGCCACCGTGAGGTGTTCGGGCAGACCGGCAAACGCGGTGAGGCCCGCTGCCTCGAGTTCGCCCAGCAGGCAGCCCGGTTGCACGAACCAGCGGCTGCCGCCCGGCTCCATGCGCCGGCAGGCGGCCAGATCACGACCCGGCCGCACCCACAGTACCGGCCCCGGCTGCGAGGCCGTGCCGGGCACACCTTCGAGCGCCAGGCAGACCCCGTGTTCCCGGCACAGGGCAAGCGCGTGGTGTACGTCGGTGGGCTGCTTGAGATCGAGGCGGGCGGCCTTGCGATCAGAGCCCGTCTCGAGCATGGTGACGTTGCCGGCCACCGTGTTGCGCAGGCGCGTGTAGAAACGTTCCCACGGGCTGGATGGGGCCCGTCTTCCCCTTAGAAACGCACGACGTCCTTCCGACTGCATGTGGATCTCCATGATGCGGCCACCAATTTGGCGGGGCCGCTACAATCAATGACTGATTGTCCTCCCGTTTTACATCCAGCACCAACTATCGAGTCATGTCACGTCTTGCTCAGCGTACCGAAACCGTCCTGCCGTTCTATGCCGTCGAAATGTTCAAGCAGGCGGCCGCGCTCAGCGCCGAGGGGCGCGACATCATCAGTCTGGGCATAGGCGAACCCGATTTTACGGCGCCGCCCCAGGTTGTCGAAACGCTCAACCGCGCCGCGCAGGCCGGCCTGAGCGGCTACACGTCGCCGACGGGCCTGCCGGTGCTGCGCGAGACCATCGCGCACTACTATGAAACCCATTTCGGCGCGGCGGTGGACCCCGCGCGCATCCTGGTCACTGCGGGCGCATCGGGCGCCCTGCTGCTGGCCACCATGGCGCTGGTCGACCCGGGCGACGAGGTCCTGCTGCCCGACCCCTCCTACCCGGCCAACCAGAACTTCATCGTGGCCGCGGGCGGCGTGCCCCGTCTCATACCCGCACAGGCCGGGCAGCGCTTTCACCTGAGCGCCGAAGACATCCGGCGCCACTGGGGGCCTCGCACCCGCGGCGTGCTGATCGCCTCGCCCAGCAACCCCACGGGCACCAGCATGCAGCGCGATGCCCTGCGCGAACTGATTGCCGAGGTGCGGGCGCGCGACGGTTTCATCATCATGGACGAAATCTATCTCGGTCTCTATTATGAAGATACGCCACGCAGCGCGCTGACGCTCGATGACGACATCGTCATCATCAACAGCTTCTCGAAGTACTTCCACATGACCGGCTGGCGGCTGGGCTGGCTGATCGCGCCGCCCGCCATGATGCCCGCGCTCGACAAGCTGGCGTCGAACCTGTGCATTTGCGCCCCGGCGCTCGCCCAGCACGCGGCGATCACCTGCTTCGAACCCGAAGTGCTGGCCATCTACGAAAAACGGCGCCTTTCGTTCATGCAGCGGCGCGATTACCTGCTGCCTCAACTCGAGCGCCTGGGCCTGCACGTGCCGGTCAAGCCCGACGGCGCGTTCTACATCTACCTGGATATCAGCCGCTACAGCCACGACAGCGACGAGTTTGCGCAGCAGCTGCTGCATGGGCCCGGCATCGCCACGGTTCCGGGGCGCGATTTCGGCCCGGCGCACGCCCGCCGCAGCCTGCGGCTGTCGTACGCCACCCGGCTCGACCGTCTGGAAGAGGCCATCGCACGGCTGGAAGCCTGGCTGCCCGGCCAGGTGCTCACCACCGCTTAGGCTTCAACGCCCCACCGGTATGCCCGACGCGAGGGCGATGCGGCGCCGCTCGGCAAGCACCTTGGCCCCGTAACCACCGTCGTTCGGGCCGGTGGCACCCACATAGCAGGCCAGGCCGCGCTCGATCGACCCGCGCCGGTCGATGCAGTCGCGCAGAATGCGCGAGCCCACGCGGATGTTGGCAATTGGATGCAGCGCGGCAATGGTGCCGTCGGAAAACTCGGTGAACTTGTCTTTGTGCACGCGGGTCATCACCTGCATGAGGCCCTGGGCGCCCACGTGGCTTTCAGCATACGGGTTGTAGCGCGACTCGATGGCGATGACCGCAAGAATCAGCTGCGGGTCGAGGTTCATTTCCTTGGCCACGATGAACACCGTGCTGATCAGCGCACCGGCCACGCTCGAGGCGATACGGTACTTGCGTGCCAGGTAACTGCGCAGCGCACGTTCCTGTTCGGGGGTAATGCCCTCGACTCCGCCCTCTTCGATGGACTTGCGCAGCAGACGTGCGAAATTGATGGCGTCGCCGCCGGCAACCGCTGCAGTGGTATCGGTCTGTTCGCCTTCGCCGGATTCCGTATCAGTGGGCGGCAGCGCGGCAATGCCCAGCAGGCTTTCGAGCATGGCCCGGTTGTCGTCGTCGCCCGACACCAGCATGGCGTACAGCACGTTATCGACGCTTGCGGGGCGCAGCGTGTTCAAAAGCGCATAATGTATCTGCTGCACCTGCGTGCGCAGCGGCGCGAGCGTGAACACCATGACCAGCGTGACCAGCACGGCGATGCCCAGATACACGGCGCACACGTTCAGAAGCTCGGCGATACGATAGCCAAGCACCCTCAATGCATGCGGCATGGGTTTCCCCTGAAATCAATCCACCGGAATGTTAACCTTCGTGATTCCCGACTGTAACCGGAATACCGCAAGCCCGTGAAATACCGTGACCTGAGAGACTTCATCCGGCAGCTCGAAACGCAGGGCGAACTCAAACGCATCGCTCACCCCGTCTCGACCCGTCTGGAAATGACCGAGATCAGCGATCGTGTACTGCGCAGCGGCGGGCCCGCACTGCTGTTCGAAAACGCCATGCACGAAGCCCGCCCGGCCGCCATGCCGGTGCTTGCCAACCTGTTCGGCACGCCCCGGCGCGTGGCATGGGGCATGGGCGCCGACGATGTATCGGCCCTGCGCGAGATCGGCGAGCTGCTGGCCAGCCTGCGCGAACCCGAAGCCCCGCGCAATCTGCGCGAGGCGATCGGCACCGTCGGCACGCTCAAGTCGGCCTTGTGGGACATGAGCCCGAAACGCGTACGCAGCGCAGCCTGTCATGAAGTGGTTCTGGAAGGCAACGACGTCGACTTGTCGGGCATTCCCCTGCAGCATTGCTGGCCCGAAGACGCGGCCCCGCTGCTGACGTGGGGCCTGGTGATCACGCGCGGGCCGCGTGCGCGACGCCAGAACCTGGGCATTTATCGCCAGCAGCAGATCGGGCGCAACAAGCTCATCATGCGCTGGCTTTCGCACCGCGGCGGCGCGCTCGACTTCCGCGACCACTGCCTCGCCCACCCGGGCGAGCCGTTCCCGATCGCGGTGGCGCTGGGCACCGACCCGGCCACCATACTGGCTGCGGTGACTCCGGTGCCCGACAGCCTTTCCGAATACCAGTTCGCCGGCCTGCTGCGCGGTTCGCGCACCGAAGTGGCCGACGCACTGGGCAGCAGCCTGTCGGTGCCTGCGTATGCCGAGATCGTGCTGGAAGGGCACATTCTGCCCGCCAGCGACCCGTGCGCCGTGGCGCCCGTCGTGCCGCACAGCGCCCCGCCGCCTCCGCGCAGCGACTACGAGATGGCGCTGGAAGGCCCGTATGGCGACCACACGGGGTACTACAACGAGCAGGACTGGTTTCCGGTGTTCACGGTCGATCGCATCACCATGCGGCGCAACCCCATTTACCACAGCACCTACACGGGCAAGCCGCCCGACGAACCGGCCGTGCTGGGCGTTGCGCTGAACGAGGTGTTCGTACCCCTGCTGCGGCGCCAGTTGCCCGAGATCACCGACTTCTACCTGCCCCCGGAAGGCTGCAGCTACCGGCTTGCCGTGGTGTCGATGCGCAAACAATACCCCGGCCACGCCAAGCGGGTGCTGTTCGGCATCTGGAGCATACTGCGTCAGTTCATGTACACGAAGTTCATCATCGTGGTCGACGACGACGTCGACATTCGCGACTGGAAGGAAGTGGTGTGGGCCATGACCACCCGCATGGACCCGGTGCGCGACACGGTGCTGGTGGAAAACACACCGATCGACTATCTGGATTTCGCTTCGCCCGTTTCGGGCCTGGGCGGCAAGATGGGCATGGACGCCACCAACAAGTGGCCGGGCGAGACCGACCGGGAATGGGGGCGACCCATACGCATGGACGACGACGTGCGTGCACGCGTCGATGCGATGTGGGGCGAACTGGGTCTGTAGACGCGCCGCGCCCGCAACGGGCCGGCACCACCACCCACTAGCGCCGCTGGCGTGCCAGCAGCCAGGCCAGCACCGCTGCGCCGGCCAGCTTCCACCAGCGCACGCGACGCCGGGCGGCCGTAGAAAGCAGGGCCGAACCCAGCGACAACACCACCGGGTAGCGCCTTGAAAGCGACAGCATGCGCATCGCAGAGCCCACAAGCGAACGCCGGCGCGATGCAGGCAGCACCGAATCGAACAGCCCGCGTGGTGTGAGGGATTCGCGCAGATCGAGTACGTTCTGCGCCACGGCCTGCCGCTCGATAGCGGCGCGGGCGCGCAACAGCTCGAGACGTACTTCCCGGTCGCGGCCCGTATACCGCTGCACATTACGGCTCATGGGCGGTCTCCCGGCGGCATCCATTCGGGCGGTACCGGCGCCGACGACGGCTGCTTGATGCGATTGATGAGCTCGATGTCACGCCGCAGCTCGTCGAGCGTGGCGGCAAACGGCTGCGGGCCGTTCACCAGGCGGCTGCGGATGGCCACCAGCAAACCGATGCCGATCGCAAAATACACGAACGCCAGAATGCCGAGCGCCACGTAGCGATCTTCGGTGGGCCAGAAGTACACCGCCACCGTAACGGTAAAGACCAGCAGCGCCAGCACGAGACACACGGCGGCCCCGGCAGCGAGACCGACCAGCACGAACAGCCGAGACTTCTGTTCGGCCGCCTCGAGCGCGAAGAGCTCGAAGCGGGTGCGCAGAATCGACACGAGAGAGGCGGCCAGCCCGCCTACGGATTCACGCAACGCCATGTAGCGGCCCGAATCAGCGGCGGCAGATCAGTGCACCCACCAGCACCCCTACCAGGCCGGCCATGCCGATGGCGCGCCACGGGTTGTCGTGCACATAGTCGTCGGTGGCGCGAATGGCGCGGCGTCCCTGTGCGAGCAGTTCGTCTTGCGTGTCGTACAGGTGCTCGCGCGTACGGCGCAGGGCGCGCATGGCGCTGTCTCGCAGTTCTTCGGCCTTTTCGCCCGTGGATTCGGCGGCTTGCTGCAGCATGCGCTCGGCCTCATCGAGGCTGCGCTTGATCTGTTCGACGAACTCTTCTTCCTTGGCGCGGATGTCTTTCTCGTTCATTGCTTTGCTCCTGTTGGCTATGCTGCGGGAGATTCCTGCGGGAGCGGTCGGCAAACCCCGTTCCCGCCCTGACACGATACGCCGAAAATGCTGCGCGCAGTGCGATTGTCAGGTGTCTTTTTGACGTGTGCCAAAAATACGGTCGCCGGCGTCGCCCAGCCCCGGCACGATATAACCGTTCGCATCGAGATGACTGTCGATGGACGCCGTATAAATATGAACGTCGGGGTGATGTTCTTCAACGGCCGCAATGCCCTCGGGGGCGGCCACCAGCACCAGCGCGCGCACGTTCCGGCAACCCGCCTTCTTGAGCAGATCGATGGTTGCGACCATGGAGCCGCCGGTGGCCAGCATGGGATCGACGATGAGCGCAAGGCGCTGTTCGAGCTGCCCCACCAGGCGCTCCAGATACGGCTGGGCTTCGAGGGTTTCCTCGTTGCGGGCTATGCCCACAGCGCTGACCTTGGCGCCGGGAATGAGATTCAGCACGCCTTCGAGCATGCCGATGCCGGCCCGCAGGATCGGCACCACGGTGACCTTCTTGCCCGCGATCTTCTCGACGTCGACCGGCCCGCACCAACCCTCGATGGTGTCGTGTTCGAGCGGCAGGTCTTTCGACGCCTCGTATGTGAGCAACGAGGCAATTTCCTGCGACATTTCCCTGAAATTCTTGGTGCTGAGCTCTGCCTTGCGCATCAGGCCCAGCTTGTGCCGGATCAGGGGGTGACGAATTTCATGTACGGGCATCGGTGGCTTCCTGCGAATAATGGGATGACTCGCCCGCATTATGCCCCGATGCGCCCCTGACAGGCGAGCGGGCAGCCCTATCGGGCCGCCAACCATTCCACCACGGCGTCGAGAAACTTGCCGGTGGTGGCGGCACGATCGTCGTTGATGAGCACCACCAGCGCGTAACGCCTGCCGCTGGCGCCCAGGACATAGCCCGCCAGCGCCCGTGCGTCGCGCAGCGTACCTGTTTTCAGATGCGCCATGCCGCGCGTATGGTCGGAACGCAGCCGCCGCCGCAGGGTGCCGTCGACGCCCGAAATGGCCAGCGACGACATGAATTCCGGCATCATCGGGGAATGCCACGCGGTATCGAGCAGGCCCGCCAGACCTTCTGCCGTGAGGCGTTCGTCACGCGACAGGCCCGAGCCGTTTTCTATGACCCAGCCGCGCACGTCGATGCCCTGTTCACGCAGCACGTCGAGCGCGGCGGCCGCGCCCGTGGCCGCCGTCGCACCGCCGCTGCGCTGTTCCGCCCCCAACGTGAGCAGCAGCATCCGCGCCATGACGTTGTTGCTCTGCTTGTTGATGAGACGGATGGTATCGGCCAGCGACTCGGAATCATGCCACGCCAGCAGCCGCGCGTCGGGCGGTGTCACGCCGGAGGTGATGCCGCGCCCGAGCGTGCCGCCCAGTTCCTGCCAGAGCATGCGGAACAGCGATTCAAAATGTTCGGGCTGCGACTGTGCCAGCCGGTACAGCGAGAATTCGCCGCAGGAGCCGGCCACCGTGCCCGACACCTCGATCACGGTGTCGCTGCCGAGCCGGCGCACGTTGGTGGCCACCGCCGGTGGGCCCGGGCAACGCGCCGTGCTCCATTCGACCCTGCCCTGCAGCCGCACGCCGCGCACGGGCGGATCGACGATGGGAATCCATTGCCGCGCCTGCGCGTCGGGCATGAAAATGAGCCGCGCCACGCCCAGCCCGACCATCATGGCGTCGGGGCTGGCGTTGTAGGGCCGGTCGCCCGCGCCGTCGAAGGCGCCGGGGTCAAGCGCCACATTGCCGAACCGGCTGCGATCGACCACCACCTCGGAAACGTTCTTGATGCCCCGCAGCCGCAGCTCGCGCAGCAGCGACCAGAGTTCATGCGTGGTGAGCAGCGGATCGCCGCCCGCCTTGAGGTAAAGCGGCCCCGCAAGCGTGCCTTCGGCGTCGACCGTGGCGCCGGGCCGGGCATAAAAGGCCGTGCGCCAGCTGTAGTCGGGCCCCAGGCCGGAAAGCGCCGCCCAGGTGGTGACCATTTTCATGACCGAGGCAGGGTTGCGGGGCGTGGTGGCGGCCACCGTTGCCAGTCGCGGCCCGCCCAGCTCGTGCGCTACCAGCGAAAGTGCCGAGTCGGGCAGCTTGGTGGCGCGCCAGGCCTGCTGTACTTCAGGGGGTAGCGCTTGCAGGCTTTGGGCATGCGCCAGGGGCAGCAGCAGCGCCGCCAGCACCGGTGCGACCGCAACAACGGTGCGGCGGGCGGCGCGCAGGAAACCAGCGTGAAGATTCATGATGCGCATCAGGTAATGTTGCAAGGTGTGGCCGGCACACAAAAAACACCAGCATAACCAAAGCACGCCGCCCCGCGGAACCCATTTGCAACACCGCTTAAAATACAGGGCGACACAGCCCCCTTCGCGCCCGCTGCGGGCGAACCCGAGCATCCGTGAATCCCGATCTGAAGCTTTCCCAGTTCGATTACGAACTGCCCCCCGAACTCATTGCGCAGACACCCGCCGCCCGGCGCACAGGCAGCCGCCTGCTGCATCTGGATGCCGCCGGCGCACTGCACGACCGCCAGTTCACCGACCTGCCCGCCCTGCTGCGTGCCGGCGATCTGCTGGTCTTCAACGACACGCGCGTGATCAAGGCGCGCCTGCTCGGGCACAAGGAAAGCGGCGGCAAGGTCGAGGTGCTGGTCGAGCGCATCACCGGCCCCAGCAGCGCACTGGCCCACGTCAGGGCCAGCAAGGCGCCGCGGGCCGGCACGGTACTGCAGCTGGCCGACGGTGCGGTCGATGCCACGGTCACGGGTCGGGAGGACGAACTGTTTGCACTCTCGTTTTCCGGCGACGTGCTGAACCTTCTCGACTTGCACGGCCGCACGCCTTTGCCACCTTACATCACGCACGCAGCCGGCCCCGAAGATGACACCCGCTACCAGACTGTCTATGCGCGCGAACCCGGCGCCGTGGCCGCGCCGACCGCCGGCCTGCATTTCGACGAAGCCATGCTGCAGCACCTGGCGGCACAGGGCGTCGACTCGGTATTCGTGACCCTGCACGTGGGCGCGGGCACCTTTCAGCCCGTGCGCGTCGAACGCCTCAGCGATCACGTCATGCATGCCGAACGGTTTCACGTCAGCGCCGCGGCGCTCGAACGCATACGCGCGACGCGTGCAGGCGGCGGTCGCGTCGTGGCCGTCGGCACGACCAGCGTGCGGGCGCTCGAGTCGGCCGCCGCCCAGGTGCAGCACGCGCAACCCGGCCACGGCGTGCAGGGCGACACGCGGCTGTTCATCACGCCGGGCTACCGCTTCCAGCTCGTCGACGCGCTCCTCACGAACTTTCACCTGCCGCAGTCGACCCTGCTCATGCTGGTGTCTGCCCTGGCCGGCATGGAGCCCATCCGCCGTGCCTACGCACATGCGGTGCAATCCCGGTATCGCTTCTTCAGCTATGGCGATGCCATGTTCATCGAATCTCCGAACCCCACATGACCCGTCTTCAATTTCAGTTGCTGGCCACTGACGGCGCGGCGCGCCGTGGCCAGATCACGCTCAATCACGGTGTCGTGCAGACGCCGATCTTCATGCCGGTGGGCACCTATGGCAGCGTGAAGGCCATGCTGCCGCACGAGCTCGACCAGATCGGCGCGCAGATCGTGCTGGGCAACACCTTTCACCTGTGGCTGCGCCCCGGCACCGACATCATGCGAAAGCACGGTGGCCTGCACGGCTTCATGCAATGGCACAAGCCGATCCTTACGGATTCGGGGGGCTTCCAGGTGTTCAGCCTGAACGGGCTGCGCAAGATCACCGAAGAAGGCGTGCGCTTTGCGTCGCCCATCGACGGTTCGCGCCTGTTTCTCACCCCCGAAGAATCCATGCGCATCCAGCGTGCCCTGAATTCCGATATCTCGATGGTGTTCGACGAATGCACGCCCTACGAGATCGACGGCAGCCCCGCCACGGCCGAGCAAGCCGCAGTCTCGATGCGCATGTCGCTGCGCTGGGCGCGTCGCTCACGCGACGAATTTCTGCGACTCGAGAACCCGAACGCCCTTTTCGGCATCGTGCAGGGCGGCATGTATGAACGCCTGCGCGACGAGTCGCTCGCGGGGCTGACCGATATCGGCTTCGAAGGCTACGCCATCGGCGGGCTGTCGGTGGGCGAACCCAAGGAAGACATGCTGCGCATTCTGGCGCACGTCACCCCCCGTCTGCCGGCTGAGGCGCCGCGCTACCTGATGGGCGTGGGCACGCCCGAAGACCTGGTCGAAGGCGTGAGCCGCGGCGTCGACATGTTCGACTGCGTCATGCCCACCCGCAATGCCCGCAACGGCTGGCTCTTTACCCGCTACGGCGACGTCAAGATCCGCAATGCGCGCTATCGCGACGACACGCGCCCGCTCGACCCCAGCTGCACGTGTCACACCTGCAGCCACTTCTCGCGCGCGTACCTGCACCATTTGCAGCGCGCCAACGAGATCACCGGCGCGCGCCTGAACACGCTGCACAACCTGCACTTCTACCTGCAGATCATGGCGGAAATGCGCGAGGCGATCGCCGCGGGGCGTTTCGAGAGCTGGCGTGCCGACTTTGCGCGCGACAGGGCCCGCGGCATCGAATGACGACCGGGCGCCTCACGCGGGCGCCTTGTCGCTACAATAAAGAGTTATTCCCAAAAAATCACAGGAGCACCCGAGATGTCTCTCATCGATACCCTGCCATATACGCTTGCCCAGGCTGCAGGCGGTGAAAACGCGCTGGTGGGCATGCTGCCCATCATCCTGATGTTCGTGATTCTGTACTTCCTGATGATCAGGCCGCAGATGAAACGTCAGAAGGAACACCGCAAACTGGTCGAAAACCTGGCCAAGGGCGACGAAGTCATCACGCAGGGTGGGCTCCTGGGCCGCATCACCAAAGTCAGCGACAACTACGTCACCATGGAAGTGGCCACGCTGGCCGACAAGCCGGTCGAAACCATCGTGCAGCGCAATGCCGTGATTTCGGTGCTGCCCAAGGGCACGATGAAGACGCTCTGAGCGCACGCCTGCCCCTGAGGCCTGCGCCTCGGGGATTTTTCCCGCCTTTTCGCCCGATCGAGCATGAACCGTTATCCCCTCTGGAAATACCTGACCGTCGCCGTAGCGCTGATCATCGGGTTGCTCTACACCCTTCCCAACTTCTTCGGCGAATCGCCGGCGGTGCAGATCGCCCCGGCCAAATCCACGGTAAAGGTCGATATTTCGATGCTTGATCGGGTCGAAGGGCTGCTGCGCGAAAACGGCATCGCCACTACCGGCGCCTTCTTCGAGCAGTCGGGCCCCACGGGCACCGTGCGCGTGCGCTTCGAAACCACCGATGTCCAGCTGCGTGCAAAAGACCTCATCGAGCGCACCCTCAATCCCGACCCCGAAGATCCCGGCTACACGGTGGCACTGAACCTGCTGTCGGCATCGCCTGCCTGGCTTACGTCCATTGGCGCGAATCCCATGTATCTGGGGCTCGATCTGCGCGGCGGCGTGCACTTCCTGCTGCAGGTCGACATGCGCGGGGCCCTCACCGGCCGCTACGACACGCTCGCCAACGAAGTGCGCACCGTACTGCGCGAAGCGCGGGTGCCGCTGGCCGGCGTCGAGCGCAGCGATCTTGCGATCAATGCCACATTCAGCACCGAAGCCGATCGCGACGCGGCCATCTCCGAGCTGCGCCGTGCCATGCCCGACATGAACTTCACCGCCAGCGGCGAAGCGGGCGGCCAGTACACCCTGCGCGGCACGCTGAGCGACATGGCGATCACGGCGGTGCAGACCAACGCACTGCGCCAGAACATCACCACCCTGCACAACCGCATCAACGAACTGGGCGTGGCCGAGCCGGTCATTCAGCAACAGGGTTCCGACCGCATCATCGTGCAGCTGCCGGGTGTGCAAGACGTGGCCAAGGCCAAGGAAATCCTGGGCCGCACCGCCACGCTCGAAATCCGCATGGTCGAAGACTCGCCCAGCGCCACCGCGGCACTGGCCTCGGGCACCGTGCCCTTCGGGCTCGAACGCTTCAACGACACCGACGGCCGGCCGCTGCTGCTGCGTCGCCAGGTCATCCTCACCGGCGAGAACCTGCAGGACGCCCAGCCCGGCCGCGATCAGCAGACTCAGCAACCCACGGTCAACCTCACGCTCGACTCCAAGGGCGCGCGCATCTTCCGCGACGTCACCCGCGACAACATCGGCCGGCGCATGGCGATCGTGCTGTTCGAACAGGGTAAGGGGCAGGTGGTCACGGCCCCCGTCATCCGCAGCGAAATTCCCGGCGGTCAGGTGCAGATTTCCGGCAGCATGAACGCACAGGAGGCGGCCGACATCGCCCTGCTGCTGCGCGCCGGCTCGCTGGCCGCGCCCATGGAGATCATCGAGGAACGCACCATCGGCCCGAGCCTGGGTGCCGAGAACATCAAGATGGGCTTCGATTCCACCCTGTACGGGTTCATCGCCATCGCCGTGTTCATGATCGTGTACTACCAGCTGTTCGGCGTGTTTTCCACGCTGGGGCTGCTCTTCAACGTGCTGCTGCTGCTCGCCACACTGTCGATGCTGCAGGCCACGCTCACCCTGCCCGGCATTGCCGCCATCGCCCTCACGCTGGGCATGGCGATCGACGCCAACGTGCTCATCAATGAACGCATACGCGAAGAACTGCGCGCCGGCCACCCGCCGCAACAGGCCATCAACCTGGGTTTCGAGCGCGCCTGGGGCACGATTCTCGACTCGAACCTCACCACGCTGATCGTGGGCATTGCCCTGCTGGCATTTGGCACGGGCCCCGTGCGCGGCTTCGCCGTGGTGCACTGCATCGGCATTCTCACGTCGATGTTTTCCTCCATCGTCGGCGTGCGCGCGCTCGTCAACCTGTGGTACGGCTCGCGGCGCAAGCTGCAGCGCATTTCCATCGGCCAGGTCTGGAAGCCCAAGGACTGATCAACCGGGCCGCGCCCGCTTAAAGGTAAGTACGAATCATGGAATTTTTCCGTATACGCCGCAGCATTCCGTTCATGCGCCATGCCCTGGTGCTGAACCTGATCAGTATCGTGGTCTTCGCACTGGCGGTCTTTTTCATCGTCACGCGCGGCTTCCATCTGTCCATCGAGTTCACCGGCGGCACGGTAATCGAGGTCAACTATCCGCAAGCCGCTCAGCTCGACGAAGTACGCAGTGCCGTGGGCGCCCTGGGCTACAGCGACTTCCAGGTGCAGAACTTCGGCACCTCGCGCGACGTCATGATCCGCCTGCCCGTGCGCGAAGGCGAGACATCCGCCATGCAGAGCGAAGCCGTCATGGGCGCGCTGCAGGCCATCACACCCGACGTCGAACTGCGCCGCGTCGAGTTCGTCGGGCCGCAGGTGGGCCGCGAGCTCGTCGAAAACGGGCTCATGGCCCTGCTGGTGGTGGTCATCGGCATCATGGTCTACCTGGGCTTCCGTTTCGAATGGAAGTTCGCCATTGCCGGCGTGGTGGCCAACCTGCACGACGTCATCATCATTCTGGGCTTCTTTGCCTTCTTCCAGTGGGAGTTTTCGCTGTCGGTGCTGGCTGGCGTTCTGGCCGTGCTCGGCTATTCGGTGAACGAATCCGTGGTGATCATGGACCGCATCCGCGAGAACTTCCGCAAGCAGCGCAAGACCAGCGTGCGAGAAGTAATCGACAGCGCCATCACGCAGACCATGTCGCGCACCATCATCACCCACGGGTCGACCCAGATGATGGTGCTGTCGATGTTATTCTTCGGCGGCCCCACGCTGCACAACTTCTCGCTGGCACTGACCATCGGCATCTGGTTCGGCATCTATTCCTCGGTGTTCGTGGCCGCCTCCATCGCCATGTGGCTGGGCGTGAAGCGCGAAGACCTGGTCAAAACGCCGAAAAAAGACGACCCCGCGGCCGAGATCGCCTGACCGCCCCGCCGCCCGGGAATCGTTCCCGGGCTGGCATGGCGCGCTACAATAGCCGCTTCCTGAGTTTGTCAATGCCCGCGGGATAAACACCCGTCACGGCCACCATCATGCAAGAAACCTCCCTCAAGCGCCCCACTGCGGGCGCCCCGGCGGCTGCCGAGCCCCGCCCCGCCGTCATTGCCGCAGCACCGCAAACCGACACGCCTGTTTCCGAACTCCAGCCCGACGCCACGCAGCGCCCGCGCAAGGTGTTCGTACGCACCTTCGGCTGCCAGATGAACGAGTACGACTCCGACAAGATGATCGACGTGCTGCGCAAGTCGCACGGTGCCGCAGAACGGGTGAATACTCCCGAGGAAGCCGACATCATTCTCTTCAACACCTGTTCCGTGCGCGAGAAGGCTCAGGAGAAGGTGTTTTCCGACCTGGGGCGGGTACGCCACCTCAAGGAACAGAATCCCGAAGTCGTGATCGGGGTGGGCGGCTGCGTCGCCAGCCAGGAAGGCGAAGCCATCGTCTCGCGCGCCCCGTTCGTCGACGTCGTGTTCGGGCCGCAAACCCTGCACCGTCTGCCTGAGCTTATCGCCCGGCGTCGCCGCTCGGGTCATGCGCAAGTCGATATCAGCTTCCCCGAAATCGAGAAGTTCGATGCCCTGCCGCCTGCACGGGTCGAAGGCCCGACCGCATTCGTCTCGATCATGGAAGGCTGCAGCAAGTACTGCAGCTTCTGCGTAGTGCCCTACACCCGTGGGCCCGAGGTCTCGCGCCCCTTCGAAGACGTGCTGGTTGAAGTGGCCGACCTGGCCGACCAGGGTGTGAAGGAAGTGACCCTGCTGGGCCAGAACGTCAATGCCTACCGCGGCGCGATCGATGACAGCGGCGCCATCGCCGACTTCGCCATGCTGCTCGAGTACGTACACGAGATCCCCGGCATCGAGCGCATCCGTTACACCACCTCGCACCCCAAGGAAATGACGTCGCGGCTGATCGAAGCGCACGGCAAGCTGCCCAAGCTCGTGCCCTTCCTGCACCTGCCCGTACAGGCGGGCAGCGACCGGGTGCTGGCGGCCATGAAGCGGGGCTACACCACCCTGGAATTCAAATCGATCGTGCGGCGTCTGCGCCAGGCACGGCCCGACATCACGCTATCGTCCGACTTCATCGTGGGTTTCCCCGGCGAAACCGAAGACGACTTCCAGAAAACGCTCGACCTGATCCGCGATATCGGCTTCGACCAGTCGTTCTCGTTCGTCTATTCACGCCGCCCCGGCACGCCGGCGGCCGACCTGCACGATGACACCCCGCAGGAACAAAAGCTCGAACGCCTGTATCGCCTGCAGGAACTGGTGAACGCCCAGGCGGCGGCCATCAGCGAGGCGATGGTCGGCACGGTGCAGCGCATTCTGGTGGAACGCCCGTCACGCAAAGACCCGAACGAATTCGCCGGGCGCACCGAAAACAACCGCGTCGTGAATTTCGTTGGTCACCCCCGCCTGGTGGGGCAGATGGTCGACGTGGTGATCACCCGCTGCATGACCCACACACTCCGCGGGCGGCTCGTCGAAGCCGGCGAACGCCCCCTCGCATCCAAGGAGACCGCATGAGTCCACGGCCGCGCACTGCCCGGCCCGTCGTCATACACCTGGACGGCGGCAACACCCAGCTGGCCAATTTGTGCGGCCCGCTCGACGAGAATCTGCGCCAGATCGCCGACGGCTGGAACGTGGGGCTGAGCCGGCGTGGCAGCCACGTCACGATCACGGGCGAAAACGCCGGAACGGCCGGCAAGGCGCTGGAATGGTTTCATGAGCGGGCGGCCAAGGGGCCGCTGTCGATCGACGACGTGCAGCTGGGGCTGGTGGAACTCGGCGCGGGGCGCATCGCTGCCGAGCAAAACGACGAACTCGCAGTGGCCGACGCCGGCCTGCCCGATCTGCCGCCGGTCGGCGACATGAGCCTTTCGCTGCGCACGCGGCGCAGCGACCTGCGCCCTCGCACGCCGCGCCAGCGCGACTACCTCAACAACATTCTCAAGCACGACATCACCTTTGGTGTCGGGCCTGCCGGAACGGGCAAGACGTGGCTGGCCGTGGCCTGTGCGATCGACGCCCTGGAACGCGAAAGCGTGCAGCGGCTGATTCTCACCCGCCCGGCCGTCGAAGCGGGTGAGCGGCTTGGCTTCCTGCCCGGCGACCTGGTGCAGAAGGTCGACCCGTACCTTCGCCCGCTCTACGACGCCCTGTACGACCTCATGGGCTTCGACAAGGTACAGCGCCTGTTCGAGAAGCAGACGATCGAGATCGCACCGCTTGCCTACATGCGCGGGCGCACGCTGAACCATTCCTTCGTGATACTCGACGAAGCCCAGAACACCACGCCGGAACAGATGAAGATGTTCCTGACCCGCATCGGTTTCGGCAGCAAGGCGGTGATCAACGGCGACCCCTCGCAGATCGACCTGCCCAAGGGGCAGCGCAGCGGCCTCGCGCACGCGGTGGATGTACTTGCCTCGGTGCAGGGCATTGCCGTCACGCGCTTCACCAGTCGCGACGTGGTGCGCCACCCGCTCGTGGCCCGCATCGTCGAGGCCTACGAAGCGGCCGGCGATCATGTCTCGTAACCCTGCACGCCGGGGCCGTGCCGGTGCGCCGGTGCAGGCTGCGGGCAACACCCCCGCCAACCGGCCGGCGACACCCGGTTTCGGCTTTTCGGTGCAATATGCCACCAACGTACCGGAGCTGCCCCGCTGGCGGCTGCGTCGCTGGGCGCAGCGTGCCGTGAAGTTCATTGCTGCCTACGAGGCGCAATCGTTGCAGACACCCCGCTTCGTGCGTGCGGATATCACCCTGCGGCTCGTCGATGCCGACGAGGGCCGTAGCCTGAACCGCGACTTTCGGGGCCGCGACTATGCCACGAACGTCCTCACGTTCGAGTACGGCATCGACCCGGAAGGCTGTGCCAGCGCCGACCTGGTGTTGTGCGTGCCGGTGCTGCAACGCGAAGCCGAAGAACAGGGAAAACCGCTACGCGCACATGCCGCCCACCTGGTCGTTCATGGGGTGCTGCACGCGCTGGGCTACGACCACCTCGACGACGACGAGGCCCGGCACATGGAAGCGCTCGAGACCCGGATCCTGGCAACTCTGCGTGTTCCCGATCCCTACATTTGAGTTATCCTAAACCCTCCATCAACACGTCCCCTGGACAATGTCAGACCCTAACCCTTCCGATTCAGAGCCACGACAACCCAGATCGGGTTCCCGATCACTGTTTGCCCGTCTTACCGCCTTCATGCGGCCCGTCGAGCCCGAAGACCGCGAAGACATCAAGGAATTCCTCGATGTCGCCCACGACAAAAAGGTGCTCGACAGCGAAGCCTACACCATGCTTTCCGGTGCGCTCGAAGTCGCCAATCAGACCGTGGCCGACATCATGGTGCCGCGCTCCAAAATGGATATGCTCGACATCGGGCGCCCCCTGTCCGAAGTGCTGCCCATCATCATCGAAACGGGCCACTCGCGCTTTCCAGTCTACGAAGACGACCGCGACAATATCGTGGGAATTCTGCTCGCCAAGGATCTGCTGCTTTCCATCAACAACCCCCAGCTCGACCTGCGGCCCCTGGTACGCCCCGCAGTCTTCGTGCCTGAAACCAAACGCCTTAATGTGCTGCTGCGCGACTTCCGCAGCAGCCGCAACCACCTGGCCATCGTCATCGACGAACACGGCGGTACTGCAGGCCTCGTCACCATGGAAGACGTTCTCGAACAGATCGTCGGCGAAATCGAAGACGAATACGACGAGGATGCCGAACAGACCATCTTTCAAACGGGCGAGAACAGCTGGCGTGCCATGGGCATCACCGAGATCGACGTCTTCAACAAGACCTTCGGCACGAACCTGCCCGACGACGACTACGACACGGTCGGCGGCTGGCTGGCCGCCGAGCTGGGCCGCATTCCACGCCGCGGCGACAACCTTACCCACGCAGGCCTGAACATCACGGTGGTGGGCGCCGACGCCCGGCGCGCGCTGTGGCTGCACATTCAAAAAGAAAGCCCGCCTGCCTCCCCTGAAACCGCGGGCGAACCGCAAGAGTGAGCGTGCTCGCCTATCTTCGTAGCCCTGCCGCCATGCAGCACGGCCTGATGCTGCTGGTGGGTGCCTTGCACGCGCTGGCATTCGCCCCCTACCCCCTGCCCGAATGGGCCCTGCCCTACGTGCAGATCGGCTGCCTGGCCTACCTGGCGCGACATACGCTGCAGGCACCGGCGGCACGCACGGTAGCGCTGAATGCCGTTCTGTTCGGTTTCGGGCAGTTCGCACTGGGCCTGTACTGGCTCTACATCAGCATGCACGAGTACGGCGGCATGCCGCTCGCCATGGCGATTTTCGCGGTGCTGGTGCTGGCCCTGGCCCTGTCGCTGTACGGCATGGCGGCGTGCCTGCTCGCGCGCTGGCTGCTGCGTGGCCGGGTGAGTCTGGAGCCCCGTGTCGTGATCGGCACCGCGGCACTATGGGCCTCGTGCTGGACACTTGGCGAATGGCTGCGCGGTACCCTGTTCACCGGTTTCCCATGGCTGAACATCGGCTATGCACACGTCGAAGGCGTGTATGCCCCCTGGGCGGCCGTCGCGGGCGTGTACGGCGTGGCCTGGCTCGCGGCGTTCGCCTCGGCCGGCGTCGCGCTGACCGTGCTCGGCCGCAACTCGGGCAAGGAAGTGCAGGCGGCCACCGCCCTGGCGCTGAGCCTGCTTGCCGGCGTCGCAGGCATCGTGCTGTCGCACGTCGCCTGGGCGCGCGCACATGGCGAACCGGTGCTGGTGCGCCTGGTGCAGGGCAATATCCCGCAATCCCAAAAGTTCGATCCGGCCCTGATCGACCGCGGCATTGCCGACTACATGATGCTCGCCCGGCTGGCACCGAAAGAAGCCGGCCGGGAGCCCGACATTACGGTGCTGCCGGAGACCGTGGTGCCCCTGCTGCAGAACCGCGTCTCACCCCGGGTGTGGGAAGACTGGCTGGCCGTGGCACGCGAACGCAGCACCACGCTGCTGATGGGCGTGCCCCTGCATGAGCGCGCCGGCGGTCACGACCGCTACACCAACAGCGTCGTTGCCTTTGCCGGCGACGCCACGCCGGAATCCATTGCCGCTGCCACCCTGCCGCTGCGCTACGACAAGATCCACCTGGTGCCTTTCGGCGAATTCATTCCTGCGGGCTTTCGCTGGTTCGTCGACATGATGCAGATTCCACTGGGCGACTTTGATCGTGGCCCCGTCGGGCAGCGGCCGCTGGCCATCGCGGGCCAGCAGGTGGCGCCCAACATCTGCTACGAAGACGTCTTCGGTGAAGAAATCATTCAAAGCGTCAAAGGTGACGTTACGGGCGGCGGTGCAAGCATACTGGTGAACGTCAGCAATCTCGCCTGGTTCGGCGATTCGTGGTCGCTACGCCAGCACCTGCAGATCGCCCGCATGCGCTCGCTCGAAACGGCGCGACCCATGCTGCGTGCCACGAACACCGGCATGACTGCAGCCATCGCCGCCGACGGCAGGGTGCGTGCGGTGCTGCAACCGCATGTGAAGGGAGTGCTTGACGTCGAGGTACAAGGCGCTCAGGGCCTGACCCCTTATGTACGCTGGGGCAACATGCCCGTGCTGCTGCTTTGCGGCCTGGTGCTGGTGGGTGGCGCGATATGGCCTTCCCGCAGCAGCGCTTCGAACGCGCCGGCCTCGACCGGCGGCGAGAACAAATAACCCTGCGCGTAATCGCAGCCTGCGGTACGCAGCAGTTCCCACTGTGCGTGTGTTTCGACACCCTCTGCCACCACCTGCAGGCCCAGGCGGTGCGCCATCACGATCATCGCCTCGCACAGCACCATGTCTTCCGACCCCGGAGCCAGGTTGCGAATGAAGCTCTGGTCGATTTTGATGTAATCGATATCGAAGCGCTTGAGATACGACATGGCCGAATAGCCCGTGCCGAAATCGTCGAGCGCCACCTGCACCCCTGCGTCGCGGAACGCAATCAGTTTGTGGAACACGTGGGCGTCGGCCTCCATCAGCAGGCGTTCGGTAATTTCGACCACCACGCTGGAGCCCGACAGCCCCAGGCTTTCAAGATGATCGATCCAGCCTTCGGGAGACATCACCCTGCCGGCAAACTGCACGGGTGAGACGTTGATGCTGGCCTGCAGCGAGGGATCGAGCCCGCGCCAGTGCCCGATATGCTTTGCCGCTTCATGAAACACCCACTCACCGATCTCGTTGATGGCGCCGGAATCCTCTGCAAACGGTATGAAGGCACCGGGGCCCAGCGGACCCCTGCGCGGGTGCTGCCAGCGCAGCAGGCATTCCACCTTCGAAATGCGACCCGTGGCCACCTCGACGATCGGCTGGAACACCAGATGGAACTGCTCGTGCTGCAACGCCTGCTGCAGGTCACGCGCGAGTTCGCGGCGCGCCGCCATGTGTGCCTGCATCGACGGCTGAAAACGCGCGCTCTGATGCTTGCCGCGCCCCTTGGCGGCATACATGGCCATATCGGCGTTCTGCAGCAGTGTCTTGATGGAATCCCCATCGTCCGGGTAGAAAGTAATGCCCATGCTTGCCGAAATCGCAGCGCGCTCGCACCCGAGCACATAGGGCTCGGCCAGGCGGCCCATGACGAGTTCGCAGATGCGATCGACGTGGGCCGGATCGGCCACGTCACCCAGAATCAGTACGAACTCGTCGCCCCCCAGGCGGGCGACCGTATCGTGCTCACCTACGCATGACTGCAGGCGCTGCGCCACCTGCGCAAGCACCTTGTCGCCCGTGGCGTGGCCCAGCGTGTCGTTCAGATCCTTGAAGTCGTCCAGATCGAGATACACCAGCGCCACCGGCAAACCCCTGCTGTCGGCGTGCTGCATGGCCTGCTCCAGCCGTGCATGGAACAGCTGGCGGTTCGGCAACCCGGTGAGCGTATCGTAATTGGCCTGGCGCCAGATGTAGTCGTCGGCCTGCTTCTTCTGCGTAATGTCGGCGAACAGGCCGATGCGATAGCGCGGCGTGCCGTCGTCATCGAAGATCGTATTGATGGTCAGGCGCTCGGCGTAGATTTCGCCGTTCTTGCGTCGGTTCCAAATATCGCCTTCCCAGCTGCCGCTCACCTCGAGCGCACTCCACATGTCTCGGTAGAAACTCGCATCGTGCCGCCCCGAGCTCAGAATGCTGAGCCGCTGGCCGATCACTTCATCGGCCGGGTAACCGGTGATCTTGGTGAATGCGGGGTTCACGCTGATGACGCGACCGCCGGGGTCGGTGACGACCATGGCGTCGCTGCTGTGACGGTGCACCAGCACGGCAAGCTGCGCCTGCGCTTCGACCTCCTTGCGCCGCGTGATATCCAGTGCGATGCCGATCGTGACCAGATCCTGACCCAGGTGCATGAGCGAACCGAAGACCTCGACTTCTATCGGCGAGCCGTCCTTGCGCTGCCCCTTGCGTTCGAGCCACAGGCCCGGCACGTCGCCAATCAGCCGTTGACGCGCGTGGTCATCCGTAACCGGCTGATCGGGGGGCGGGTCGGGAAACACGCGGGTGGCCGGCACGTTCTCGATCATCTCGTCGCGCGAATAGCCGAACATCTCGGCCATTTTGCCGTTCACGTATCGGAAGCGCCCCTTGTGCGCGATATACACGCCCACCATCGAGTTCTCGGCAATGCCCCGGAACATCGCCTCAGCCTGCTCCAGATCGTAACGGTCTTTCTCGATACGTTCGATCAGTGCGCCGATACGCCCCGCGGAATCATTGAACGCATGGGCGAGCACGCCGATCTCATCGTTCGTGGAGACCTGAAATCGGGTGCTGTAATTGCCCCGCGCGAGCTCTGCGCAATGGGTGGAGAGTTCGCGCAGTGGCACCACGATCTGGCGCCGCACGGCCACGAAAGCCAGCAAAAGCAGCAGCGCATCGATGGCCAGCAGCATGTACATGCCGCGCATGGCGTGATGCTGCACCGCCTGCACGTCGGTGAGGATACCGCTCATGAGCGCCTCGGTACGCTCGAGTATGCGTGCCGAATGCCCCACGATCCCTTCGACCATGAGCTCGACTTCGGCGTCTTGCGCCGCCACTCGCGTGGATTCGTTTTCGGTCTGCCGGGGGTGCAGCGCCTCGAGCAGATCGAGCACGGCCTTCCGATACACCAGCCACTGATCGTGCACGGCATCGATGCGCGGCCTGTGCAATGACGACAGGCCCTCCACGTACATGCCGAAGGCATAGCCACCATTCGACAGTACGGAGAGCACCGTTTCGAAATCATTGATGAGATGGCGCACTTCGAGTTCGCCGGCGCCCACTCCCTGAACGGAAGACACGGCTTGAAGGGCGATGCGCTGCCCCAGCATGCGAAGCTTGCCCGCCACGTTGACGGTGTCGGCCATGCGATCCGATTTGCTGACCATTCTGTCGACCAACAGAACGTTGACCGAAGCGATCACCAGCAGGGCCATGAAGACCACTCCGATCTTCTGCGCGATGCCTACACGAGGGCGCCGCGCCAGCCTGCCAGGCAGCGTTAGAAATTTTGTCTCTGAATTATTCATTGAGGTGAAATAATGCTGCACATGCACACCAACTGAATTTGATCTAAATCAAATAAGACACGAATGCCACAGCTCACCCCACACATGGGCTTGCACACAAAAAAAATTCGGTGCATAATTCTGTTTCTTCGCTAGGCACACCAAAGAACAGCGAACACCGGCAACGGTAAAGCAGTTGGCAAGTGTGCGCGGAACGGGGGTATAGCTCAGCTGGGAGAGCGCTTGCATGGCATGCAAGAGGTCAGCGGTTCGATCCCGCTTACCTCCACCACTAACGAAGGGGCACCCAACCAGTGCCGTTTGTACAGGCTAAAAATTCATGCTAGAATTTACAGCTTGTTGTTCCAGGTCCCCTTCGTCTAGAGGCCTAGGACACCACCCTTTCACGGTGGGTACAGGGGTTCGAATCCCCTAGGGGACGCCAAGCTTACTTGGCACACCGCTGCGGAGCGGTAGTTCAGTTGGTTAGAATACCGGCCTGTCACGCCGGGGGTCGCGGGTTCGAGCCCCGTCCGCTCCGCCAAAAAATTCCAAAGCCCTGCAAGTCGGTCACTTGCAGGGCTTTCTTCATTCCAGGCCAAGCATCGAACGCTTCGTCAGCATTCAGGATGTATGCGTGGAAGAATCCATGTGTTTAGGCTTGATGTGCTTTGCTAACGAAGGTGCAGATCATGTATGGCAACCACGGGGAGCCACGGAAGCTCGCTTCCCCGATCCGGTTTTCCGTCACGACACTCCAGGTTACATTTGCACACACACCTCACTCCTGTCGTGCCAGTCCATAACATACAACGTTTAGGCGAAGTTGATGATTTTTAGCCGAAGTTAGAGTCTTTAGGGGCGGCGGCACACCTCTTCTCTTGGCCTGACGATTTGCCCCCGCATGGGCTACTTTCTAAGATCAGCGCCGTTTCTTCACGGACCCTGCTATGTACACGCTGATTCTCAGTATCTCCTGCAGTGTGGCCGTATCGGTCCTTCTGAAAATGGCGCGCAGTCGCCACATTCAGATTGACCAGGCCATCGCCTTCAACTATGTCATGGCCGGCTCGCTCTGCTGGCTGCTTTTGGGCCCCCGCCCCGAGACCCTCATGCATACCACCGCGCCCTGGCCTTTGCTGATCGCGCTCGGATTGCTGCTGCCCAGCATCTTTCTGGTCATGGCTAAGGCAGTGCAACAGGCCGGCATCGTACTGAGCGACGTAGCGCAGCGCCTGTCGCTACTGCTGCCACTCATCGCGGCATTCACGATTTTTGGTGAAACGGCAACCCAGGGCAAGCTCACCGGCATCGCAGTCGCACTGGTTGCGCTGGCGGCCCTGCTGTGGCGGCCGAGCAATGCCAATGCACAGGCGCCAGGCGGCCACGGCGGTGCACTCGCGATTGCCCTGCTGCTGGGTGTGTGGTTCGGCTACGGCACCATCGACATTCTGTTCAAGCAAATGGCCAAGACGGGCTCGGCCTTTCCCACCACTCTATTCGGCGCCTTCGTGATGGCCGGCCTGGTGAGTTTTGCCTACCTGGTGCTGCGGCGCGCCACCTGGAACACCCGCAGCATGCTGGCCGGGTTGCTGCTGGGTTTGTTGAACTTCGGCAACATCTACTTCTACGTGCGCGCCCACCAGATCTATTCCGAGAACCCCACGCTGGTGTTCTCGGCCATGAACATCGGCGTGATCTCGCTAGGCACCCTGGTGGGTGCCGGCGTCTTCCGCGAACGCATTCACGCCATTAATTATGCCGGCGTCGCACTCGCCATCGTGGCGATCATCATTCTGTTCCCGCGTTAGGTGCGCCAGCGGCCCCGCGCCGGTCGCGCGAGACGCCATGTTCTTCCTCAGGTGCCACGTCAGAGCCGACATTTTGCGAAGGCGCCAGCGGCGGTTGCGGCGCCTGCTGGAGATCGACATCGGTGGGCACCCCGGCAATGACGCGCAGGTCACTCGGCCCCACCCCGGCGGCCACAGGTTCTGACACCACGGCGACGTCTTCTGCGCCGGCCGAGGCATGCTCGGCAGGCGGCGTACTGCCGGTGCTGGTGGCGGGCACATCCTCGCCCGTGGCCCTGCCCGAGTCGGCTCCCGCCTGGCTCGCGCCTGAATCCGCTGCCGGTGCACGCGTCTGCGGCTCATCGTGGGGCTCCGGCGAGGGGGTCGCTTCCACATCGTCAGTAACGGCTGATACGCGTGTGCCCGGAGCATCGAGGGGAGCCGCAGCGGTCTCTGAACCCGCCGCAGCAGAGTCAGCCACCGCAGTCGCACCGGCCGCCTCTGGTGCTGCGGCAGCGTCGAGCCCGTCGGGTGACGCGTCGGCTTCTTCGGGCGGCGGCGCGAACGAGACGTCAATCTCGGTATCGACACGCGGATCGAGCGCGGGCACCACATTGGGGTTCTGGACGGAATCCGGCATGGGCACGAACTCCGTGGGCGCATCCTGAGTGAGGTAAACGCCACTGATGCGCTGGGGACGCACGAACACGATCAGGAACACCGCACAGGCGGTGACGAAAACGAAGAACACGCCCGCCTGCAGCTCGCGCATGAGCAGGCCGACGAACATAGGGCCCACGCACGCCCCCAGCCCATACACCATGTAAAGAATGGCGCTGAGCCCCACGCGGCGGTCGGGCTCGACGTTATCGTTCGCAAAGGCTGCCGCAACCGGGTAAAGCGTGAACAGTATGATGCCAAACAGGCACGAAAACACGACCAGCAGCCAGTAAGGCAGGGGCCACCAGCCCCAAAGAGGCAGCGTGAGTGCGGCAAGCAGTACCGAATTGACCCGGATCAGCCCCACCCGGCTGATGCGATCGGCCAGCCATCCCACCGGCCACTGGAACAGCAGCCCGCTGGCAACCGCGGCCGCCACGAACACGGCCACCTGTTGCGAATCCATGCCCTGCGCCACGCCGTACACCGGCGCCAGACCATAGAACGCCCCCGACATCATGCCGGCCATGAACAGCACCGTCATGGTCATGGGCACGCGCGACACATAATAGCGATAGTGCAGGGGTACGGGCACCTGGATCGCAGGGTGAACGCGCCGTGTGACGGCCACTGGTATCAGACACGCGGCAGAACACAGTGCAACGAACATGAGCGGTGTCGTATCGAGCGCCGGAAACATGCCGACCGAAAGCTGCCCCAGCACGGTTCCGAGGCTCGAGAACACCATGTAAAACGCAAAGACCCGGCCCCTCAGGTGATTCTCGGTCTGCTCATTCAGCCAGCTTTCCAGCACGATGAACTGGGTGACCATGGCGATGCCGGCCACGAACCGCAGGGCGATCCACAGCGGCAGGAAGTCGATCATGGCCTGGATCAGCACGGTGACGGTCACGACGGCCGCGGTCGCCGCATAGGCGCGAATATGCCCCACCCGGATGATGAGCTTGTGCCCCACCCTGGCACCAAACACCAGACCCAGATAGTAGGCAGCGATTATGGCCCCGACCCACGCCTCGGAAACCGACGCGGCGGTGAGCCGCAAACCCACATAGGTATTGAACAGCCCCGACCCGACCAGAAGCAGCAGGGTTGCCAGAAAAAGGGAAGAAAACGACGCGATCGTTCTGACCATCGCACACCGAAGCGGAATAAAAGAAAGGCGCGTAGAAATCACGCGCCTGTGAAGCTATGCAGGAGCCTACAGCTGACTGAGCAGGGTGGCGGCATCGGACACTTCAAACTTGCCCGGCGCCTCGATATTCAGCTGCTCGACGACGCCGTCGCGAATCAGCGCCGAGAATCGCTGGCAGCGCACGCCCATGCCGCGTGCCGAAAGATCGAGTTCAAGCCCCAGTCTGCGCGCCCATTCACCGCTGCCGTCACCCAGCATGCGCACGCGACCGTCAACACCCTGGGCTCGACCCCAGGCCCCCATGACGAACGCGTCGTTGACGGCCACACACCAGATCTCGTCGACGCCCTTCGCACGCAGGTCGTCATATGCCTCGAGATAGCCGGGAAGATGTTTTTCGGAGCAGGTGGGCGTGAAGGCCCCCGGGACGGCGAACAGGGCAATGGTCTTGCCCTTTGCCATTTCAGAGACGCGAAACGCGTTGGGACCTACCGCGCAGGTGTCGGTGGGCTGATCGTAGTATTCGTATAGCGTGCCGTCGGCAATGCGTTCGCCGATTCTGATTGACATGGCGCCCCCCTTTTCATGAACGTTGAAAACACTAATGATACGTCCAAAGGGCGCGTCACGGCGGCGCGGGCCCCAACATGGCCGCGCGTGCCGCCGCTGCAGGGGTGGATCAGCTGGTTTCCTTGACCCGGTAGACCAGCGTGGCTGTCTTGGCCAGGCCCAGCACCTTGACGGTGACGCTGCCCAGCAGCAGGCGCGACAGACCGCTGCGGCCGTGACTGCCGATGAAGATCAGGTCGCAGCCATCTTCTTCTGCAGCCTGCACGATGCCGTCGGCCACATTGAAGTTGGACACCACCTTGCCCGTGGCCTTGACGCCGGCGGTTTCCGCGCGGTCGAGCACCTGCTTGACGTACTTCTGCGCCTGTTCGTTGGCGGTTTTTTCGTAGTCTTCGTCGGTAATGGCGTAGGCAGCCGCCATACCGTCGAAGCCGACCGTGGCTGCAAACGGCTGGGTGACGTACAGCGCCACGATTTCGGCACCGATTTCACGGGCGAAACACACGCCCTTGTTTGCCGCCTGTGCCGACAGCGGAGACCCGTCGGTAGGAATAAGTATCTTCTTGAACATTTTGTTGCCCCTGTAGGTGAATCATATACACAGCTTAGCCGCTGGCGACCTTAGCATGTAATGGGCGTTTACGCTGCCCTTGAGGAATATCAAGACTCTGTTGCCGCCATGAACAGATGGGTGCACCGCGTGCCGCTACGGCAGTAGGCCAGCACGGGGGCGGGCAGGTCGTTCAGAAGCTGACGGAACCGGGCGACGTCGGCGGGCGTCATGGCGCCGCTGACCACGGGTTGATATTCAATGACGAGCCCTGCCGCACGGGCTGCGGCCATGACGTCGGCTGAAGACGGCTGCTCGGCTCCGCCCTCGCCGTCGGGCCTGTTGATGATCACACTCTTGTACCCGGCATCGGCCACGGCCTGCATGTCGTCGGGGCCAAGCTGGGGCGCCACGGCAAAGGCATCGGTAAGTGGGTGAATGGGCAGGGACATGAGCGGCACTCCGTATAATGAATCATAAGGATGCCCTGAACAATTCACCATAGCGACTGCATTCCCGGAATCGGGCGGTTTGGTGCGTGGAATTATTCAGAGCATCCTCAAGGGGAAGATCATGGAAAATAGTATGACTGGCTCGGCTGCGACGCAAGGCGGTTTACCCGCCGACAGCGGCCCCGCGTGCATGATACGCGATGCCACGCCAGACGACATTGCGCAGATACAGCAGATCTACGCACACCACGTGTTGTCGAGCACCGCAACGTTCGAAGTCACGCCGCCTACGGCGGCCGAAATGACCGAACGGCTGCAGAAGGTACACGACGCCGGGTTGCCCTGGCTGGTTGCCGAACGCGACGGGCGTGTGGTGGGGTATTGCTATGCATCGCCCTACCGGCCCCGCCCGGCCTATCGCTACACCATCGAAGATTCCGTGTATCTGGCCGACGGCGAATCGGGCAAAGGCATCGGCCGTGCGCTGCTTACCGCACTGATCGAACGCTGCGAAAAGGGGCCGTGGCGGCAGATGATCGCAGTGATTGCGGGAACGCAGAATCAGAGTTCAATCGCACTGCATCGCAATCTGGGCTTCGCGCATGTGGGCACGCAGCCCGATACCGGCTACAAGTTCGGGCAATGGATCGACGTCGTCTTCATGCAGCGTGCGCTGGGCCCGGGCGGCACGACACCCCCCGATGAATCTGCAGATTGAACCGCTGCAGCCATTCGCCAACTTCATCGCTCGACCACACCTCGAACTCCGCACGCCTCTGATCGCCCAGGGCGTCATCAGGCACCGCCTGGGCGGAAGGGTGACACATGATCAGATCACCCGGCTGCGCTGCACCCAGCCATGCACGCAGCAGCACTGCGTAAACTGCCGCCCCGCCACGAAAGCCGTATACCCCCAGCAAGCCGCGGTTCATCTCGAACCCCATGCGGCGGGCGTGCCGGCACTGGCTGCGTGCACCCAGCAGTGCAATGACGCCGGCCTTGAACCGTGCCATGGGCGGCATGCCCCGCATGCTTGCCGCCACCGTGCAACGCAGCCAGGGGCGCGGGCCGCCTGCCGGGTAGCGGGCCGCGAGTTCGGCATGCAGCGCGTCGCGGATCTGCGGAAACTGATGCACGTGCTGATGACCGTCGACATAATCGGGAACACGGCCCATCACATCTTCATAGCGGGCAAGCTGGGCGGCGATCTGCCCGCGCACGGCGATCGGGTCGAGCCGACGCGCCCAGCACGCACGAATGAGCTGCCCCAACGGAAGATACAGCCCCTCGCGCCCCAGCGCTTCGGTGAAGTTGAGGTGCAGCCCCGCCTGCAGGCCGCTCTGGCGCAGGGCGGCCGCATTCATTGCAAACGAAGGGCCATCGACAAGGCAGCCCGTGCCGCTGAGCCGCGCCCGGCCCGCAAGCTCGAGAACGGCGGAATCGATTGCAGGATGCAGGCCGAAGTCGTCGGCACAGACGAGTAAAGATCGGGCACTCAGCGGGGAACCCTCCGGAATGTGGGTTAGTCGGGCTGCTGCTGGCAGGCTGCGAGATGTGTGGCCGCTTCCAGATACCACGCGCGCGAGCCGTCGGGGCTATGCAGCGCGCTCATTTCCAGAAGTATAGGGTGCCTTTCGATCGACTGCCGGTCACCGATCAGCCACAGGTTGACCACGCGCCGTTCGCAGAGTTTCTCGAGCAATTCGTCATGACTCAACAGCAGGCGGCTCGCCGCATCCGGCGCGAAACGCGCCGCATCGTAGAGATCGGCCTTCCATACAGGCATGGAACGCCCGGCATCGTTCCAGTCGCTGACCACATATACAAGCTTTGGTGAACGCATGTAGAAATTGAACTCGTAGTCGAAACGATCGAGCAGCACGACCTTGTCGTTCGTGGCGTGGT
This sequence comes from Yanghanlia caeni, assembly GCA_030733815.1. Taxonomy (GTDB): domain Bacteria; phylum Pseudomonadota; class Gammaproteobacteria; order Burkholderiales; family Burkholderiaceae_B; genus Yanghanlia; species Yanghanlia caeni. The sequence continues at coordinate 125,065 of JAUZQE010000002.1, read as the reverse complement.
AACGCTGCGAGATCGACTGAACGAGGGGCGACAGGCCGCTCACGCGTTTGACGATGTAATGGCTGCCTGCAACACCCACCACCACCAGCAACGCGACATGAAGCAGCCAGACCAGAAGATCGGATCTGCGCGCCGGGCGTTGCACGGGTGCCAGCGCCAGTACGCCAAAGAACAGAAGCGGCAGGGCCAGCACGGCTGCGGGGCCCACCAGCGTGGACATCACAAGTGGGTGCATGGGCAGCAGCACCACGAAACAAACGGCCATCAGCCCGGCCACCGGCGTGTTCAGCCATTGTCGCCGCGCCGGATCGCGCAGGCGGTAAAGGCAGGCGGCCAAAGGCAGCACACCCGCCACGACCAGCGCAGCATACGCCTGCCCGCCCATTTCGACCCAACCAAATGGGCGCAGCCCCCAAAGACTCTGCAGATCTTTCTTGAAGAAGACGTGCACGATACCGGGATACCGGTTCTCGGCAATCAGAAGCCACGGCAACACGACGGCCAGACACGCCAGCGGCCCGGGCAACCAGCACAGCTCACCCAGTACGGCAAAGCGCCGCCGCAGAATCAACCACATTGCCACAGCGGTGACCGGCACCACGGCCGCCAGCGGCCCTGCCGAAAGTGCCAGCAGACCGCAGGCCATCCAGGCGCCCAGCGTTCGGGCCCGGGCGGGCCGGCGCTGCTCGACGTGATGCGCCGCATTCATGAAGCCATGCACCGACACGGTGAACAGCAGCACGTTGAGCATGTCGGGTGAAGCGAAGCGGGCGGCAACCACCAATGCCGGCTGTATGAGAAACAGAATGAACAGCGTGCCGGCGGAGCGCGGCGGCAGCCATGGCGACCATGCCCTGACAAGCATGCCCAGGGTCAGCGCGGCCGCAAGCACGGACGGCAGGCGCACGACCCACTCCGATACGCCGAATACGCTGATGAATACCAGCGATATCCAATAATGAAGCGGCGCGCCGTCGAGCGCGGGAAGGCCGTTGACGCGCGGCACGAGATACTGCCGGGCGGCCCACATGTCGTGCACGATGCCCACGTGGCGCGCCTCGCCCGGCACCAGCACGGTATGACAAAACACGCCCACCAGTGTGCAGGCGAGCATGACGACGACGAAGAGAGCAACAGTTTTCCATTCGATTCTTTGAGAAACCGAATGCAACTTCGTATGCGTAAAGTCGGACGTACCTCGGGCACAGTCCGTATCCATGTTTCTTCCTTGTGTGGTTTCGCGCCGATGAATGTAAGGAGAGCGGCGCGTCAGCATGAATCAGGGTTCAGTAGCCATCGTGCACGGCGCGATGGGCGGCCGTGTCTGACTTGAGCGGGTGGCGAATCGACCGAGGCGGGCCGGCCTCGTGCATGGTTCGCATTGTGTCGGCCGCACGTAACACGCGCACAGGTTTCAGGCCGGCACCCCGGCGCAGCCTGACCAGATAGACCGGACGCTGCTTGACTTCACTGAAGATGCGACTGATGTATTCACCGAGTACCCCCACGGCGATGAGTTGCACGCCGGCGAAAAAGAGAATGACCGTAATGAGGGTGGTCCAGCCCTGGACGGGATCGCCCCATAGCAAATGCGAAAAGACAATGATCAACCCATACGTGAACGAGGCCAGCGACAGCAGCAGGCCGGCTACGCTCATGATGCGCAGGGGCCATGTGGTGAACGCTGTGAGGCCGTCGACGGCCAGGCGGAACAGGCGCAGAGGCTTGAACCGGCTGACGCCGTGAAGACGGCTCGGCGGATCGTAATAGATGGGTTCCGACTGGAACCCGACCCAGGCAAACAGCCCTTTCATGAAGCGATCGCGCTCGGGCAGTTCGAGCAGTGCCTGTACCACCCGGCGATCCATGAGGCGAAAATCGCCCGCATTGGGCGGCACCTCGAGGCCGCCGGAGGTGCGCATGAGCCGGTAGAACAGACGGGTTCCAAGGCGCTTGAAAAGGGTTTCGTCGTGGCGGTCGGCACGCACGGCATACACCATTTCGATGCCGTGCCGCCAGCGCTCGAGCATGACCGGAATCAGTGAAGGGGGATGCTGCATGTCGGCATCCATGCACACGACCACGTCGCCGTGGGCAGCTTCAATGCCGGCCGTAAGGGCGGCTTCCTTGCCGAAATTGCGCGACAGCTGCACATAGACCAGGGCCGGCTCGCCTGCAGCGAGGTCGGCCATGACCTGCGGAGTTTCATCGGTGCTGCCATCGTCTACGACGATGATTTCATAAGACGCAACCAGGCTTCCGAACAAGGTGATGAGCTCCGGAATCAGGACGCGGAGATTCTGCGCCTCGTTCAGGCACGGAATTACACAGGAAAGAGTCACGCCAGAAGATAACGCCTGCCTGGCGCGCGCATCATCAGCCATTTGACGGCCCGGTGTATCAATCGGAAAGGTTCGCAACCATCAGCATACACCTTAGTGCAAGGTTTACACGAGTTTACATGATCCGGACACATTTTCTGCAAGCTTCAACGATGTTCAGACGCCGCAGCCGCATTGACGTCGCACGCACGACTCCTTTAAGATGACTATCAGAGTCATCTTTTAACGAGCACCATGGCCCGCCCCGACCTTTGCACCACTGAAGAAATCAGTACTTTAGTCAACCGGTTCTATGGCCGCGTCCGCGCCGACCCTGCCCTGGGGCCCATCTTCAATGCCCACATCGACGACTGGCCGGTGCATCTCGACATCATGGTGAAGTTCTGGTCGTCGATTCTGCTGGGTTCAGGGGAATACAGCGGCACGCCCATGCCCAAGCACGTGGCGCTGCCCGACCTCGATGCCACACTCTTCAAACGCTGGCTTGCCCTGTTTCACGAAACCACCGCCGAACTGCCGAACCGCGACATGGCCAACCAGGCCGATGAACTGGCTCGCCGCATCGCCCGCAGCCTCTGGTTCGGCTACCAGATGAACCGCGAACCCAACCGCATGCCCGCCGAGCTCGACCATGACTAAGCCCGTTCAAGCCACTTCACCCGCCGCCGTACCGGTTTTCTTGAGCCTCGGGTTCCGGCCACTGTACATATGTGGCTGCGCCTGGGCGCTCATATCGGTGGCGATCTGGATCTTCGCCCCTTCAATCGTACCGGCCCCCTTCTTCGCCGTAGCCTGGCATGCTCACGAAATGCTGTGGGGTTTCATCGCCACCATCGCCGTGGGATTCCTGCTCACCGCGTCGGCCACCTGGACAGGCTTCAACCCCATGAAAGGGCTGCCCCTGGCCGCCATTTCGTTGGCATGGCTGGCCGCGCGCGTCGCCTACCTTGCCGGCGGTACAGGCGCATTCATCACCGGCATGGTGCTCGAGAGCATTTTCTTCGGCTACAGCGCCATTCGGCTCATGCAGGTCATGCTCAAGGGCAAGAGCGTGCGCAATTACGGCGTGCCGGCTCTGGTTCTGGGCCTGGGTGCCAGCAACGTGCTGTTCCTGCTCGCCACCCTGCAGGGCGACTACCTGCTGGTCATCGACCGTTTCAACACAGGCATGCTGTTCATGGCGGTTCTCACCATCCTCATTGCGCGGCGTGTGATCCCCTTCTTCGCCGGGCGCATGGTGCCCGGGCTCGACATTCCCATGCTGGTGAACAGCGGTCGCGTGCAGCTCGCAATCGGCAGCCTCGCCATCGTGGCGGGTCTGCTCAAGTTCAGTCTGGTCATGGCAGCGTGCCTGGCGGTGGTGGGGGCCATCGGGCTTTATCAGCTCGTGCGCTGGAAGCCGCTGAACGTGTTGCACAAGCCCATGCTATGGATTCTTTACCTGGGTTACCTGGGTCTTGCTGCGGGGCTGCTGGCGGCCGCCGCACATCTGTCCGGCCTGGGCGGCCTGTATCTGGCGCGCGCTGCTGCGCACGTGCATATCATCGGCATGGGCGGCTTTGCGGTGCTGATCATCGGCATGGTCACGCGCACCGCACTCGGTCATACCGGGCGCCCGCTGGCGCTCGACGGCTCGATGCTCGCCAGCTACTGGCTCATGGTGGCTGCAGTGCTCTTGCGTCTGATCGCACTCTGGCCCTCGACGTTCAGCGGCACCTTGCTTCACGCTGCAGCCACCGCATGGATCGCGAGCCTTGCGCTGTACCTGTTCCGGTATATTCCCATACTCACGCAGCCGCGTGCCGATGCGGCACCCCGTGCGCCGGCTCCGGCCACACAACCGCCGCGCCCGCACGCGCCGGCCGGCAGCAAATGAACTACTAAGGCACTGCCGATGCACGTCGTGTGCACCGGCAGTGCCGTCGCTCAGGATACGCCATGCGACTCACCGCCATGACCGACTACTCGATGAGGCTGCTGATGCACCTGGCAGCGCACCCCGACCGCCTCTGCACCATTGCCGAAGTGGCGCGGGTACACGGCATTTCCGAGCCGCACCTCATGAAGATCACCCACCGGCTGGCTCAGGCGGGCTGGGTCGAAACCACGCGCGGCAAGAACGGCGGAATGCGGCTGGCGCGCGCACCGGCAGACATTCCTGTGGGCGCCGTGGTGCGCGACATGGAAAACGACCTGGCAGTAGTGGAATGCCTGGGTACCGGCCCCACCCGCTGCATTCTTACCGGCCAATGCGGGCTCACCCGCGTAATGCAGGGAGCCCTCGACAAATTCATGACGCACCTCGACGCCTTCACGCTGGCCGACATCATGCCGGCCCGCGATGATCAGACCAAGTCGCAGCGTATGGTCACCGGGTGTGAGCGCAGCAGCGAGATCACCGTCTCGCCCACCTCGCCTTCGATATCCGAAATGACATAACCGATCGGCCCGCGCGTCTGCAGATGCTGCGCGACGATGTTCAACCCATGTTCGGCCACCAGGCTGCTGAGTGCACCCATGGCACCCGGCACATTGCGGTGCACGTGCAGAATGCGCGACTTGCCCGCGCGCTCCTGGTACGCCACCTCCGGAAAGTTCACTGAACCCTTGGTGGCGCCCGACTGCAAATACGCCACGAGCTTTTCGGCAACCTCGCGGCCGATGTTCTCCTGGGATTCCTGTGTGCTGCCACCGATGTGCGGCGTAAGAATCACGTTCGGCATGCCGCGCAGGGGGCTGTCAAGGGGCTCGTCCGGGCTCTTGGGTTCCACGGGAAAGACGTCGAGCGCCGCCCCGGCCAGATGACCACTTTCGAGCGCCGCATGCAGGGCGTCGATATCGACCACGGTTCCGCGTGAGGCGTTGATGAGAATCGCCCCCGGCTTCATGGCCGCGATGGCCTGTGCATTGATGAGGTTGTGCGTTCCCCTGCCGGCCGGCACATGCAGGGTGACCACGTCGGACTGCGCCAGCAGGCGCTTGAGAGAAACCGTGGGCTTGGCGTTGCCACGCGGCAGCTTGGCCTCGACGTCGTGAAAGATGACCTGCATGCCGGCCAGTTCCGCCAGCGTACCCACCTGCGAGCCGATGTTGCCATACCCGATGATGCCCAGCGTCTTGCCGCGCGCCTCATAGGCGCCCTCGGCCGTCTTGTCCCAGAAGCCCTGATGCACGCGCGCGTTTTTCTCCGGAATGCGCCGCAGCAACAGAATGGCTTCTGCCAGCACCATCTCGGCCACAGATCGGGTGTTCGAGAACGGCGCGTTGAAAACCGGTACGCCCTGCCCCGCCGCCGCATCGAGATCGACCTGGTTGGTGCCGATGCAGAAGCACCCGATCACGCGCAGATCGGGGCTGTCGGCAAGCACCGCCGCGTCGAGGTGAGTGCGTGACCGAATACCCACCACGTGAGCGCCACGCAACGCATCGCGCAACGCGTCGGACGACAGTGCCGTTGCGTGCGATACGACGTCGTCGTACCCCGCCGCCACGAACACTTCACGGGCACTGGGGTGGATGTTCTCGAACAAAACGATACGGGCCATCTAACTGCTCCAATACACAAAGGGTTCATTCTGAACCATTTTAGTACTGATTGCAGGGGTAACCCTTATACGAACGCAGAAAACCGGGCTTGCCGTTGGCAGCAGCCCACCGGATCGGAACCGGCGCGTGCCGCCTGCACCGTGGCGGCCAGCACCAAGCCTGCACCGCGGCGGCCCGCACCAATTTACTGATCGGGTTCGTTGATGCCCACGGAACCGGGCAGCCGTATGGGCTCATCGGCTTGCGTGGCGCCCGACAGGAAGAACTTGGCGACCATTTCGCGGGCGATCTGCACGGCACGCTCGCGGCTCATGTCAATGTGTTCGGTGATGCATGCAAGCGCACCCTTCTCGTCGCGATTGCGCAGACAGCGCAGCACCTCGTAGTGAGCATCGAAGGCCTTGGCGTTCCAGGCCGACTGTTCGATATCGATGTTGCGGGCGATGTGGATGCGCCGCGTGATGATTTCCATGAAGCCGCTGAGTTCCTTGTTCTTCGCGAGGCCGATCAGTCTTCTGTGGAACTCTTCATCGGCGATCAGAAGATCGGCCGAGGTCATGCCCGACGAATTGGCCATGACGCTGCTCCAGTATTCCTGCACCGCCTGAATCTCGTTGTCGGTGGCACGCCGCAATGCCAGGAACACCGCCCGGCGCTCGAGGGCGATGCGCACCTGGTAGAGATCGAGCACTTCGTCGACGCTGATGTTCTTGCGAAAAAACCCCTTGTTCATGACGAAGGTGAGCAGACCTTCGGCTTCGAGCCGGTTCAACGCCTCTCGCAACGGCGCCCGGCTGACGCCCAGTTCGCGGCCCAGGGCCTGTTCGTTGATGCGGGTGCCGGGCCGAAAATCGTAACGCATGGCGCGGTCACGCAGTTCAAGGTACAGGCGTTCCACCGCGCTTTCATCGCGGGTTTTGGGGGTATGACCGCGACCGAGCGAATTGCGGCGCGAGTTTTCCATTGGCTGCATCTTGAGTGCCTTCACATCCAGAAGTCAGAAACGTTTTGACAGCAGGTGCGCCACCTTGGAGCCCGAGCGGTAGAATACCTCGCGTAAAGGTTTGAAACCAATCGGGACAACCGCATTGACAGGCAGCGGCATCTGGTCTGGCGTACGTCTGCCCAGCAGAAGTTCTGCCAGCGCACGTCCGAAAACCGTGCCAGGGCCTATGCCCCGGCCGTTGTAACCGAAGATCGCCCAGGCATTGGGCCCGGGCTGGTACAAATAAGGCAGATGAGTCGCCGTGATGTCGATCCAGCCGTACCAGCGGTGCTCGATCGGCACGCGCGCCAGATCAGGGTCGAGCCGCCTGAGGCAGCGCCTGACCCACTGCACGTGGGCATCGCCGGGCCGATCACTCACATCGCCCACGCTGCCGTACACCAGCCTGCCGGCCGCGTCCTTGCGAAACGACGATAGCACCTTGCAGGTATCCCATGCACCGTGACCTTGCGGCAGAATGCGTTGTGAAAGTTCGGCCGGCAATGGAGCGGTGGCCACATTGAAATACGGCAGTCGAACCAACGCCTTCTGCAGCTGGGGCCACGGGTCGGGCCCGGCTTCCTGAGCCGTATTGGTCGCCACCACCACACGCGTAGCCCGCACGACGTGGCCGGTGGACGTACTCAGGCGCCAGCCGGTCGCGCCATATTCGGCGCGGGTCACCGCCGTAGCAGCGTGAATGCGGGCCCCCAGCCCGGCGGCCGCCTGCGCCAGGCCACGCGCGTAGCTCAGCGGTTGAATCGTGCCTGCACGCGGGTCGAGCATGGCCCCGCTGAAACGCTCGGAACCGACGAGCCGGGCCGTTTCTTTGGCGTCAAGAATACACACCGGCACGCCGCGCGCATGCCATTGCCGCGCGCGCTCGTTGATATCGGCCAGCCCCGCTGCGCCAACCGCGCAATGCAGGTTGCCATTGCGAACAGCTTCGCACGCGATACCGTAGCGCCGAATGATCTCGAAGACCAGATCGGGGGCATTGCCCAGTGTTTCGAGCAGCCGGTTGCCATAATCGTCACCCAGCCGCGCAGGCAGTTCGTCGGGCGGCAACCAGGCGCCGGCGTTCACCAGGCCGGCATTGCGGCCCGACGCACCGAAACCGATGTCGCGCGCCTCGAGAACGGCCACGCTGACCTCACCGGACTCGGCCAGATGCAGCGCCGTCGACAAGCCGGTGTAGCCACCGCCCACCACGGCAACGTCGACACCCAGATCGTGGTCGAGTGGTCGAGGTGCGGGCGCCGCGCCGGCGGTCACGGCCCACAGACCGTGAAATCGAGGGTCCATGGACGCGCCGCCCGCGGCCTGCATGCTTGCTTTCCTCGTCATGGTTTACGCACCTGCGCGGGTGAATTCAATCGGTGCGCCCCCCCAGGTACAGCTCGCGAACCTTCGGATCGTGCAACAGATCGCTGCAGGTGCCGGTAAGCGCCACCGTGCCGAGCGACAGAATGTAGGCACGGTCGGAAATGCGCATGGCCTCGATCGCGTTCTGCTCGACCATAATGATCGTCACCCCTTCCTGCTCGCGCACCTGCATGATCGCGTCAAAGACTTCGTGCAGCACCTTCGGCGAAAGACCGGCCGAGGGCTCATCGAGCAGCAGGATACGTGGACTGGGCATCAGTGCGCGCGCCAGCGCCAGAATCTGCCGCTCGCCGCCGGACATCGACGCCGCCGGCGCATTCAGCTTGCGCTTGAGCACGGGGTACAGATCACACAGTTCCGCAATGCGCTTCTCGCGCGCCTCGCCAGACATGTAGTACCCGCCCATGAGCAGGTTCTCGAGCACGCTCATGGCAGCGAAGATGTTCTCGGTCTGCGGCACGAACCCCAATCCGCATGAGCGGATCTTCTCGTGCACCGGCACCGCCGAGACGTCGGTGCCATTGATGCTGACACTGCCACGCCGGGTGCGCAGATAGCCCGCGATCGTCTTGAGCAGCGTGGACTTGCCGCAGCCGTTGGGCCCCAGCAGGCAGACGATCTCTTTGGTGTCGGCATGCAGTGATATGCCGTTCAGGATATCGACATCCTTGATGTAGCCGGCGACCACGTCGTCGACCTTGACCATGGCGCTCATTGCTACGCTACCTCCTTTTGCATGATTTGTGCCCTGGCCTCTTCCACCGACGCACCCAGATACGCCTGCACCACGCGTTCGTTCGACGCAAGTTCCTCGGGTTTGCAGCTGGCCACAATATGCCCCTGGTCGAGCACGATGCAGCGGTTGCACGCCTCGCGGATGAAGTGCATGTCGTGTTCGACGATCACCAGGGTCATGCCCTGATCGTTCAGGCGGTGCAGTGCGCGCACGATATCCTGACGCAGATTGGGGTGCACGCCGGCGGTGGGCTCATCGAGCATGAGCAGCCGCGGGCGTGCCATCAGCGCGCACACGATGCCCAGCAGTTTTTTCTGGCCCCCCGAGATCGCGGAGGCGGGCAGGTGCATGACCCGCGTGAGCAACAGCTCATCGAGAAGCTGCATGGCTCGTTCGCGCGTGTCGCGCTCGGCCTTGCAGAAGCCAGCCCCCCTGAACAGAGTGGGCAGCACGCCATGCATGGTCGTGTCGGCGGCCATGGCCACTTCCAGCACCGACATCTTTTGCGGCATGATCGGCAGCTGGAAGGTGCGGGCGAGCCCTTCGTTCACGATACGGAATGTGGGCACCGACGTGACGTCTCTGCCATCCAGCATCACTGTGCCCTTGTCGGGGGCGATGAAGCCGCTGATGATGTTCAGCAGCGTGCTCTTGCCCGAACCGTTGGGCCCCAGCAGACCTACGATCTCGCCCTTCTGAACCTGAAAGGCGACGTCTTCGAGCACCTGGAAGGCACCGAACGCCTTTGCCAGATTGCGGACTTCAAGAATTGCACGCATCATGCCGGATTCCTCAGTTTTTCAGGCAACAGACCTTCGCGACGCCACATCAGGCAGAGCAGGAGCAGCGTACCGATGAGCCCCAGTCGCAGCGCGCCGGCGACGTCGGAGCCGAAGCCCAGCATGTCGCGCAGGAACGGTACGAAGGCATACACCGCCTGAACCAGAACCACGCCCAGGATCACACCGCCGGTACGACCGATGCCACCGATCATGACCATGGTCCACAGCACGAAGGTCTCGGCCGCCAGCATGAACTCGGTGCCGGCGAAGTTGAAATAATGCGCGTACAGCGAACCGGCCAGCGCCGTGATGGCACCCCCGCACATCAGGGCATGCGTCTTGAGCTTGAGCAGGTCGTATCCCATGCAGGCCGCAAGCGCAGGCTGCTCGCGCATCAGCCGCAGAGCCCGGCCAAAGCGCCCGTCGCCCAATCGTACGGAGAGAATCGCGATCAGGACCACCAGGGCGAGCACCAGCACGGTGAAGTAGAACTGCCCCCACTGCCCCGGCATGGATTCAAAGAGCCCCGGAATGCCCGCGATTCCGTTGGCACCACCGGTCAGCGCGTCTTCATTCAGCGCCACGGTGCGCAGGATTTCCGCCACCGCCAGCGTGGCAATGCCCCAGTAGTCGGCCGCCAGCCTGCGCCCCATGCGTGCCATGGCCACGCCCAGGATCATGGCCGCGATCATGCCCAGGGGAATGCCCACCAGCACGGGCCAGCCACGCGCGTGGGCGATACCGGTGGCATAGGCCCCGATGCCGGCAAATGCGATATGCCCGAAATTGAGCAGGCCGCTATAACCGGCCAGTACGTTCAGGCCCAGCGCCATGATCGCGTAGATACCGGCGATCGTGACGGTAAAGATCAGAAAGTCATACACGGCGCACCTCCCTGTCGAACAGGCCGTAAGGCTTGAACAGCAACGCCAGCAGCAGGATCAGGAACGACGCGGCACTGATGTAGGAAACGGGCAGGAACAGCAGATACTCGCCGAACAGCGGCCCGAAGTTGATGTTGGTCACGGTTGTTTCGGTCAGCGCGATCAGCAGCGCACCGGCCACCGCGCCCAGCGGATTGCCCAGGCCGCCCAGAATCGCCGCGGCAAACACCGGCAGCAGCAGGTCGTAGCCCAGATTCACGTGTGCACCGGTCGACAATGCCAGCATGCTGCCGCCCAGGCCGGCCAGCATTCCGCTGATGAGGGTCACGCCATTGGTGATGCGTCGGGCGTTCAGGCCCGATGCGTCAGCCAGCGCGGGGTTGCAGGCGAGCGCACGCATGGCCCGGCCAATCTGCGTATGAAAGAGAAGCAGCACGAACAGCGCAAGCAGCACCACCGTGGTCGCAACGAACCACAACTGCGTCTTGGAAATGCGCGCGCCACCAAAAACCAGGGGTTCGGTATACGGCATCGAAAACATGTGCGGAAAGGAACCCGCAAGGCCCAGCACACAGGCGACCAATACCATGGACACGGCCAGAGAGCCGATCATGGCAATGGCCGGGCCACTCTTGAGCAGGCGGTCGAACACCAACAGCTGCACGCCCAGAGTCAGCACGCCGGTCAGCACCGAAGCCAGCACGAGCGCAACAACGAGCGGCAACCCGATGCTGTTGAGCGCATAGGCCAGAAAAGCACCGCACATTGCGTACTGCACGTGGGCAATGTTGGGGAACTTGATCAGCCCATACAGCATACTGAGACCCAGCGTGATGAGCGCCAGGTCGGCCGTACGCAGCAAGGCGTCTACCAGAAATTGCAACATCGCAATTTGCTCCTGAAGGATGTGCGGCGCCATCCATGCGCCGCACATCGATGAATCAGCCTTGAATTAACGCAGCACGAGCTTGCCGCCTTCGTACTTCAGGCGGTCGTACGGCGGATCGATGCGCTGACCTTCGTCGTCGAACTTGATCTCGCCGGTGACACCCGTGAAGCCTTCGGCGCCAACCGCCTTGAGACCGGCAACGATCTCGGCGGGCGAAGTGCCCTTGCCCTTTTCGATCGCCGCGGCCATCAGCAGCACGCCGTCATAGCCGTAGCCGTTGAAGGCGGTCTTGAACCCTTCGCTGTGCTTCGCCTTGAAGGCTTCTTCGTACTTCTTGCCCAGCTCGCCGGTGGGTGAGCCCAGTTCCATGCCGATCTGGCCTTCAGCGATCTCGGCCGGCGTGTCGGACACACTCATGCTCATGATGTAGGCGTACCAGGGCACATTGCGCAGACCCAGTTCCTTGCCTTCGCGGTTGATCACGGCCGATTCATGACCATAGGCCGTGTACAGGAAGGCGTCGGGGTTCGCGCGGGCCAGCTGCTGCAGCTCGCGGCGATACGTCGACTGACCCCCGGTGTACAGCACCTGTGCCGTGACCTTGCCGCCCAGCTTCTCGAACTCTTCCTTGAAGCCGTGCGCAACGCCCTGACCGTAGGCGTTGTTCGGAGCGATCAGGGCAATGTTGCGGTGGCCCAGGTCATACACATCCTTTGCCGCGAAACGGTTGCCGTTTTCTTCCAGACCGATGATGTTGAAGGCCGAGGGGCCGAGTTCACGGATCTTGTTGCTGCTACTGCCAATGTTCAGGTGAACGACGTTCTCCTTCACCAGATACTGCGCCATGGGCAGCGTGATGCTGGAAGAGTACTCACCCATGACGGCCGGCACTTTGTCGACGGTGGCGAGCTTGCGCGCGGCGGTGAGCGCCGAGGTGGGGTTGTTGCCCGAGTCCTCGATGATCACGTTCAGCTTCTTGCCAAGCACGCCGCCGTTGGCATTCACGTGCTCGACGCCCAGCTCGATGCCGCGGCGAATGTCTTCACCAACGGTGGCCGACGGGCCGGTCAGGGGCAGTACCGCACCGATCGAGATGGTGTCCTGCGCCCAGGCCGTGGAAAAGATGCCGCTTACCAGCAGCGTGCCGGCAGCCAGTTTGAGGAAGTTCCGCTTCTTCATCTATTGTCTCCTAGAGGGTTTTTGGTAATGCTCCACAGGTAAAGCTTCATTGCTGCGGCCACCTGCCGGGCCGGCAGCCGCGACGTCGCGATCAGACCTCGAACAGACGGCCCCATTGCGGCAATACATCGTCGACACCGGCCAATCGCATGGCATGCCAGGCCATGGCGCTGTTGCTCGCCACGACGGGCTTGCCCAGCAGCTGTTCAACCTCGCGGTGATGGTCAGCCATGCGCAGGCTGGTGCACGACACGAACACGGCGTCCACGTCATCGGCAACGCCAACCTTGAGAATGGCGCTCTTGAGCGTCTCGGCATCGATACGCGCCACCTCGGCATCGACGGCGTGGTTGAAGGTGGCGATCCGGGCGATTTCCACCCCCTGCGCTTCGATATGCTTCTTGAACAGGTTGTTCACCGACTCGACATACGGCGTCAGCAGCGCGATGCGGCGTGCCCCGAGCTTCTTGAGGCCGGCCATGGCGGCAGTGATCGGCGTGGTGCACGCCACGCCGGGACGCACCCGGTGAATCTGGTTGAAGATCTCCTCTTCACCGATCACGATGGCGCCCGACGTGCAACCAAAGGCCACGACGTCGAGATCGAGCCCGGGAAGCAGCAGCTCGGTGCCGGCGGCGATGTCCTTCTTCATCTCCATCAGCGTCTCGGGCGTGATGTCCGGCGGGCAGGGAATGCGCGACTCGAAAAAGGCCACTCCCGGCAGATCGATGATGCGACGCCATTCGTACTCCATGGTCTGATCGATGGAGAGCACGATGAGGCCGATCGCGGCACGGGACATGAGCCCGGCGTCCATGTTGAACGGCAGAATTTCGTAGGGTGTGGTGTCAAGCGTAGTGGTCATTTCAGTGTCATTCCGGTGATATCGATCTCGGGTGCCCTGCCCTGCATGATGTCGGTGACGACTCGGGCCGTGCCGCAGGCCATGGTCCAGCCCATGTGCCCGTGGCCGGTGTTCAGGTAAAGGTTGCGATGACGGCTCTTGCCGAGTATGGGAGTGCCTTCCGGCGTCATGGGCCGCAGGCCGGCCCAGTAATCGGGCTGGCTGTAGTCGGCTCCGTTCGGAAAGAGCTGCCGGGCCACTTTCAGCATGGGTTCGAAGTCGCTGGGCTTGTGGCTGCGGTCGTATCCGGTGAACTCGGCCGTGGCGGTGAGCCGCAGACGATTGCCGTAGCGCGCCCAGGCAACAAGGGCCTGTTCATCGACGCCGCACATGCTGGGTGCCTGGTGGTTCTCGCCAATGGGGAACGTGACCGAGTAACCCTTCACCGGGTACACCGGCAGGCGGTAGCCCAGCGCATGTGACAGCAGCGGCGAATCGCAGCCCAGCGCCAGCACATACTCATCGCCCTGGATCAGCCCCTGGCTCGTGCGCACACCGGTAATGCGATCGCCCTCGGACTCGATGCGCTCGATGTGAGTGTCCATCAGGAACTCGACACCGGCTTCTTCGCACTTGGCGGCCAGATTGCGCGTGAACATGCGCGCGTCGCCGCTCTCGTCGGTGGGGCTCAGAATCGCACCGGCAAACTGGCACTGCGCCAGCGCCGGCTCACGCTGAATGGCCTCTTCGCGCGTTACCCCGCGCAGCGGTACGCCGCCATCAACCAGAACCTGCATGTTGGCCAGGCCTTTTTGCAGGATCTCCTCGTCGCGGTACAGGTACAGTGCCCCCGTGCTCAGAAGGTCGTACTGCAGATCCAGCTTCTCGGTGAGCGTGCGCAATTCCTGCTGCGAATACAGGCACATCACGAGTTTGCGCGCCGTGTTGCGCCGCGCCTTGTCGGCGCTGCAATTCAACAGGAACTGCCACAGCCAGGCCCACATGCGCGGGTTCAGATTGGGTCGCAATACCAGCGCCTGATTGCGGTCGCGCAGCGAACGCCACAATATGCCGGGCGCCCGCGGCGAAGCCCAGGTGTAGGCATGACCCGGAGCGATCATGCCGGCATTGGCGTAGCTCGTTTCATTGGCCGCGACCGGCTGGCGATCGATCACCTTCACCTTGCGGCCTTCGGCGGCCAGGTACCAGGCGGTGGTCACACCGGCAAGGCCCGCCCCCAGGATGATGGTCGTCATGGCGCCCTCCTTGTGGCGGGGCGCCCGCTGACTTCGCGTTGACTCGGGTTCATGCTGTCTCCCATGACATTCTTGTCGTGTCGTTTGAATCCTGTGCGAACGGCCTGCTCAGCCCTCCGCCCCGTAACGCTTCGCACACTCCCAACCGATCTCCGCCAGCGGGTCGGCCTTGGACGCCGTTTCGGCCGCATCGAGCGCTTCGGCCGTGCCGTCCAGCACTCGCTGGCCGATGCCGCGCAGGATGGCGGCCATGCGAAACAGGTTGTAGGCCATGTAGAACTCCCAATGCTCGGAGGGGTCGCGACCCGTTGCGCCGACGTATGCGCGCACGTGCTCGGCTTCCGACGGGATGCCCAGCGCGGCCAGATCGAGTCCGCCTATACCGCGCCATACGTTGGCCGGAATGCGCCAGCTCATGCAGTGGTACGCGAAATCGCCCAGAGGGTGCCCCAGCGTGGACAGCTCCCAGTCGAGGAGACCGATCACGCGCGGCTCGGTGGGGTGAAACACCAGGTTGTCGAGCCGGAAGTCGCCATGCACGATCGTTGTTTCGTCGTCTTGCGGGATGTGAGCCGGCAACCACTCGATCAGCTTGCGCATGGCCTCGCTCATCGGCAGCGTCGATTCCTGCGCCTGGCGCGACCAGCGCGAAATCTGGCGAGCGAAGTAGTTGCCCGGCCGGCCGAAGGTCTCGAGCCCCACGGCGGTGTAATCCAAAGCATGCAGTGCCGCGATCACCCGGTTCATTTCCGCGTACAGCCGAGCGCGCTCGGCGGGCGACATGCCGGGCAGCGACTGGTCGAAGAAAATGCGCCCTTCAAGCCATTCCATGACATAGAAGGGTGTGCCAATGACCGATTCGTCATCACAGTAGGCATGCATTTCGGGCACCGGCACATCGGTGTCGCGCAGGGCGCGCATCACGCGGTATTCGCGGTCGACCGCGTGAGCACCGGGCAGCAGCGTGCCTTCGGGCTTCTTGCGCAGTACATAGGCGCGCTCACCCGCCTGAATGCGAAAAGTCGGGTTCGACTGCCCGCCCGAAAGCGGGGCCAGCGTGATCGGCCCGCCGTCGTTCAGGCCCTGACGGGTCAGGTAGCCGGCGAGGCGTTCCACGTTGAAGGGAATCGTTGCGGTGGTCTGCGTCATGATCCGGTTCGATGCATTTACAGAGAACTCACGAGGTGGCCGCCGTCGACCGCGAGACAGGAACCCGTCATGGCCGCGCCGGCATCGCTTGCCAGCAGCAGCATGGGGCCGTCGAGGTCGGTCAGGGCCAGGAACTTGCGGCTGGGAATGCGTGCGAGCAGTTTCTGACCCGCTTCGCTGTGCAGAAAATCGCGATTGAGGTCGGTGACGACGTAACCAGGCAGCAGCGCATTGACCCGAATGTTGTGGCGGGCCAGCTCAAGCGCCATGACCTTCGTCGCCTGTACGACACCGGCCTTGCTGATGGCGTAAGGCGCCACGCCCCCCGCCACGCGTTTGCCCAGAATCGAGGCCACATTCACGATCGCACCGCCGCGCTGTGCGGCAACCATGCGGCGCCCCGCCTCGGTGGCGACCAGCCAGCAGCCTTTGAGGTTGGTGTCCACCACGTGATCCCAGTCGGCTTCGGTCTGTTTGAGCAGCGAGGCCGTCACGGTCACGCCGGCGTTATTCACCACCACGTCGGGCGCGCCCCCACGGAACCAGCCGTCCAGTTCGTCGAAACAGGCAGTGACACTGGCGGAATCGGTGACGTCGAGCGCCACCGCACGGGCCGAACCACCCGCCCCGACAATGGCGTTGACCGTTTCCTCGAGCTTGTCGACGCGGCGCGCAGCCAGTGCCACGCGGGCACCCGCCGCAGCAAACAACTGCGCAAAATGCCGTCCCAGGCCGCTGGAAGCACCCGTCACCAGCACCCCGCGACCCTGCATGTCGAATGCGTTCAGCACGGTGTTGTTCATGCCTGGCCTCCCTGTTGCGCGGCAGCGGCTTCGCGGGCCTTCTGGGCGGCATGCACGATCTTGCGGGCCATGCTCCAGCGGTGCACCTCGCTCGGGCCGTCATAAATGCGGAATGCGCGCATGTCGGTGAAGATGCGCATGACCTCCTTCTCGGCCGTCACGCCCTGCCCGCCCAGAATCTGCACGCAGCGGTCGACGACGCGCCATTCAGCTTCGGAACACACGACCTTGGCACGGCTGGATTCGAAGTTGCAGCGCTCACCCTTGTCGAGCAGCCACGCCGTGTGCCAGATGTGCAGGCGGGCGGTGTGGATATCCATGTCGTTGTCGGCGAGCATGAAGCCGACACCCTCGTGTTCGGCCAGGGGCTTGCCAAATGCATGGCGACGGCTGGCGTATTCCACCGCCGCATCGTTGGCACGGCGTGCCTGGCCCAGCCAGCGCATGCAGTGCGTCAGGCGCGCCGGGGCCAGACGCACCTGTGCGTAGCGGAAGCCCTTGCCCAGTTCGCCCAAGATGTCTTCTTCAGGCACGTACAGGTTGTCGAACACCAGCACGCCATGGCCGCCGGTGAAGCAGCTGTCCATCGCGTCCATGTTGCGTTCGAGGCGGATGCCCGGCTGATCCATGTCGGCCAGGAACATGGTGGCATTGCCGTCTTCGGTGCGCGCCATGATGATGGCGTAGCTGGCCCCGTCGGCGCCGGTAATGAACCACTTGCGGCCGTTGATGCGATAGCCCTTGCCGTCACGCGTGGCTGTCGTGCGCAGCATGCTCGGGTCGGCGCCGGCACCCGGATCCGGCTCGGTCATGGCAAAGCAGGAACGGATATGGCCTTCGACCTGCGGGCGCAGCCAGCGCTCCTTCTGCGCGGGCGTGGCCACTTCTTCCATCAGGTGAATGTTGCCCTCGTCGGGCGCATGGATGTTGAGCGCCGTGGGGCCGAGCCACGAATAGCCGGCCTCTTCAAAGACGATGGCTTTTTCGATGTGGGTCAGGCCCAGACCGCCCATTTCGCGCGAAGCATGCGGCGTCAGGAGTCCGGCGGCGCGCGCCTTCTCGATCAGGTCGCGGCGCAGCGACTCGTGGGGGCCGTGGCTGTCGAAGCGCGGGTCGGCCTCCATGGGAATGATTTCGTTGCGGATGAAATCCCGCGTTTTCTGCTGCAGCTCCAGCAGCGTATCGGATAACTCGAAATTCATGACGTCCTTCTGCTTCCAAATTGCGCGCCGGTTCCGGCC
Source organism: Yanghanlia caeni (assembly GCA_030733815.1). Taxonomy (GTDB): domain Bacteria; phylum Pseudomonadota; class Gammaproteobacteria; order Burkholderiales; family Burkholderiaceae_B; genus Yanghanlia; species Yanghanlia caeni. Next base: position 107,043 of record JAUZQE010000002.1, on the reverse strand, counting down.
GGAACCGATCGGTTTTCTTAGGGCTTACGCCACCTTCCTGAGGTCGGCCGTGCGCTTTTGCAGGTCGGCGAGCAACGCCTCCTGCGTGCGGCGCGCCTGCTCGACGCTGGCGGCGCGGACATGGCCGTAGCCGCGAATCTGTTCCGGGATCGAGGCAAGCTTCACCGCCGTCTCATAGGCCGCAGAGTCGGTGACTCCGGGAAGGGCCTCCATGATTCGCGCCACGAGCTGCTCGTACTCGCCGATCAGTGCGCGTTCCATGCGACGCTCGGCGGTACGCCCGAAAATGTCGAACGCCGTGCCACGCAGCCCCTTGAGACGTGCCAGCACCTTGAACACCGGCACGATCCAGGCACCGAATTCGCGCTTGAGCGGCTCACCCGTTTCGGGGTGGTGCCTGGCCAGCAGCGGCGGCGCAAGGTTGAACACCAGGCGGTAGTCACCCTCGAACTGCTTGTCCAGCTGCTCGAGAAAACCGCTGTTCACGTGCAGACGCGCCACCTCGTATTCGTCCTTGATCGCCAGCAGCTTGAAGTAGTAGCGGGCCACGGCTTCGGTGAGCGCGCTCTTGCCGGGGAAGCGGCGCTGTTCGAAGTCGCGCACCTGCTCCACCAGCGTTTCGTAACGGCGGGCGTATCGTTCGTCCTGGTAGTCGACCAGGAAGTTGCGACGCCAGGCAATGCGCTCTTCCAGGCTTTGCATCGGCGCCGGCGAGACGCCACTTTGCGTGGGTTGCTGGCGTGCGGCCAGCAGGCGCTCGACGGCAGCCGGGTCGGCGGCGGTGCGGCGGCCCCAGACAAAAGCCTCCTGGTTCATCTTGGGCGCGGCGCCGTTGACCTCGATGGCCTTTTCGATAGCTTCGGCCGAAAGGGGAATCAGGCCGCGCTGATAGGCATAGCCCAGCATGAACATGTTGGCCGCGATGCTGTCGCCCAGCAGCGCCACCGCGATGCGGCTGACGTCGACGAAATCGGCCTGCTCGTCACCGACGGTATCGATGATGTTCTGACGCAGTCCGCGCGAGGGGAAACGCATGTCGGCATTGCGGGCGAAATCGCCCGGCATGGCCTCGGCCGTGTTCACCACCATGCGGGTCTTGCCCTTGCGGGTGAGCGTCAGTGTCTTGGAGTTGCCGGCCACGATCATGTCGCAACCCAGCACGGCGTCGGCACCACCCGGGGCGATGCGGATGGTCTTGATGGCCTCGGGCGACTTGCCGAAACGCAGGTGGCTCCACACCGAACCGCCCTTCTGAGCCAGACCGGCCATATCGAGCAGGCCACAGCCCTTGCCTTCCAGGTGCGCAGCCATGCCGAGAATGGCGCCGATGGTGACCACACCGGTGCCGCCCATTCCGGCGACCAGAATGCTGTAGACGCCTTCATCCAGCGACGGACGGGCGGGCTCGGGCAGTACGGGGAACAGATCAGTCTGGCCCTGACGCTCGGGCTTGCGCAGCGAGCCGCCCAGCACCGTGACGAAGCTCGGGCAGAAGCCCTTCACGCAGGAGAAATCCTTGTTGCACGACGACTGATCGATCATGCGTTTGCGGCCCAGCTCGGTCTCGAGCGGCAGCACCGACACACAGTTCGACTTCACGCCGCAATCGCCGCAGCCTTCGCACACCAGATCGTTGATCAGTACGCGCTTGGCGGGATCGGGGAAGGTGCCGCGCTTGCGGCGACGGCGTTTTTCCGCCGCACAGGTCTGATCGTAGATGAGGATTGTGGTGCCTTCGATCTCGCGCAGCTCTTTCTGCACCACATTGATGACGTCGCGATGATGAATCGTGACACCTGCCGGCCAGCGCGTATCCTTCGGATATTTCTCGGGCTCGTCGGTCACGACCACGATGCGCTTGACGCCTTCGGCATGCACCTGCCACGCGATGGTGGGCACGTTCAGCGGGCCGTCGTGGCGCTGACCGCCCGTCATGGCCACCGCGTCGTTGTACAGAATCTTGAACGTGATGTTCGTACCCGCGGCAACGGCGGCACGAATGGCAAGCAGACCCGAATGGAAATAGGTGCCGTCGCCGATGTTCTGGAACATGTGCTTGCGCTTCGAGAACGGCGCTTCGCCCACCCACGACATGCCTTCGCCGCCCATCTGGGTGTAGCCGGTGGTCGAGCGCTCCATCGACTGGGCCATCCAGCTGCAGCCGATGCCCGCGTATGCTTTGCTGCCTTCCGGCACCACGGTCGAGGAACTGTGGGGACAGCCGCTGCAGAAGTAGAAACTGCGCGAAAGAATATCGACGACGCCCTTGGGCGCCTGGTATGAACGGATCTCTTCGACGCGCTTGCGCAAGGCGTCGAGGTCGCCGCGCCCCAGCTCCAGCAGGCGTTCGCCGATGGCAATCGCGATCTGGTTCGAATCGAGCGCCATTTCCGACTGGAACAGCACCTTGCCCTGCTCGTCGAGCTTGCCCACGATCGCCGGCGCGTCTTCTGCGCCATACATCAGCTCCTTGAGCTGGAACTCGAGCAGGCTGCGCTTTTCCTCGACCACGAGCACTTTGCGCAGACCCCGGGCGAACGCGTTGGCACCCTCGGGCTCGAGCGGCCAGGTCATGCCCACCTTGTAGACGCGCAGCCCCATTGCGGCAGCCGCCTCTTCGGTCAGGTTCAGCTCGTCGAGCGCCTGCAGAACGTCCAGATAACTCTTGCCGTGAGTCATGATGCCCAGCACCGGCTCATCCCCGTCGATCACGACGCGGTCGATGCCGTTCGCACGGGCAAACGCCTTGGCCGCACCCAGCTTGTAGCGGTGCAGGCGGGCTTCCTGATTGTGAGGCGTGTCGGGCTGGCGCAGGTTCACGCCGTCGGGAGGCATCGGCACACCGTCCGGAATCGTGATCTTGACCCGGTCGATATCCACATCGATGGAGGCGGTGGCCTCGACGGTGTCCTTCACGCATTTCATGCCCACCCAGCAGCCGCTGTAGCGCGACAGGGCCCATCCCAGTACGCCAAAGTCGAGGATTTCCTGCACACCCGAGGGGCTGAGCACGGGAATCATGGCGTCGACCATCGCGAACTCGCTCTGGTGACAGGTGGTCGATGATTCGCAGGTATGGTCATCCCCCATCAGCACCAGCACACCGCCATGCTTTGACGAACCGGCCAGGTTGCCGTGACGGAAGGCGTCTCCTGTGCGGTCCACACCCGGCCCCTTGCCATACCACATGGCAAAGACGCCGTCGTACTTGCCCTCGCCGCCCACTTCGGCCTGCTGCGAACCCCAGACGGCGGTCGCCGCAAGATCTTCGTTGACGCCGGGCTGAAACAGAACGTTGTGCTGCTTCAGGAATTTTTTGGCGCGGTCGGCCTGCGCGTCGAGGCCGCCGAGGGGCGAACCCCGGTAGCCGGTGATGTACCCCGCGGTGTTCAGTCCCGCCTGGGCGTCGCGCAATTGCTGCGTGATCGGCAGACGAATCAGCGCTTGCGTGCCGGTGATGAAAATACGGCCCTTGGTCAGGGTGTACTTGTCATCCAGATCAATCGCTCGAAGTTCCATTTAGCCTCCGTTGGCAACCGCCCGTGGCGGCTGTCAAACCTAGTCTATACATTTGACATTACACAAGTGCCGACAGTTGTGTTGACATGATTATCGGAAAACCTAGGTGCTTAACCTATTGGTACAAATACCCATACAAGTGTCGAAATTCGAGGTCACAATGAATTGACGCATAACTGCCGACACTTTTATAGTCACTACTTTCTCAACCTAGAAATCCATTCGAGGAGCAATCATGAGTCTGCAATACATCCAGCCCGGCGCCCGCATGAGCGCCGCCGTCGTAGCCAATGGCTTCGTATTCGTTTCCGGTCAGGTGGCTGACGACACGAGCGCATCTGTCGCCGGGCAGACCGAGCAGATTCTTGCCAAGATCGAAAAAATCCTGGCCGAGGCCGGCAGCAGCAAAGAAAAAATCGTGAGCGCCAATATCTGGCTCGCCGATGCCGCGACCTTCAACGAGATGAACAGCGTCTGGGACGCCTGGGTTCCCCAGGGCCACGCCCCGGCGCGCGCCTGCGTCGAATCGAAGCTGGCGTTTCCCCAGTACACCGTTGAAATCGGTGTGATCGCCGTCGTGTAAGCGGACCGACGGCTACTTTGGTGTGAAAAAGGGGGCCGGTGCATAACCGGCCCCCTTTCTTTTCGGGTACGTTTCCGACGTGTTGTCAGGTACGTTGCGGGCGAGCCCGGGAATCAGACGTTGAACAGCGATTGTGACTGCAAGTCATTGAATGAACAGTTCACCATGCTGCTCCATTAAAAAACATACTCATGTTTGTACTCAAGAAACTCAGCATTGAGTACGTTCAACCGTGATCTGGCGCCGTTGCGCCGGCTCGGATTCAGCTTTCCAGACGCCGGCGACAGGCATCAATAGTGGATTTTATCTGTTGCGCCAGCATCTGCCTGATCGGCGCACGCTCCAACCGCTCACCCAATGAGCTTGCCTGCAGCAACATCCGCTCGATGACCTCTTCCGCCCGTTTCCTTGGGACGCCACCTTCCTCCGCTAGACGCAATAAATGCCGGCGTTCGATGGCAGCACCTTCGCCGCAAACGTCCAGGTGATGCTGGCCCATCGGGCCTTCGCTGAAGGTCAGGTCGAATGCCGGAGCCAGACGCCAGCGCCGGTCAGGCCCGAGACGCCACGCGAAATTCTTGGGATGGTCGTCACGGTTGTGGAAAAGCACATTGAAGACGACTCGTGCGTAGGCTTTCTCCACTTCGCGCTCGTCGCGCGTCAGGAAACGGGTAGCCCGCAGGAAGGCGGTATAGTCGGTGGCACCGGGCAGGCGAAAATCCACTTGCAACAATCCAGCCAGACTGTGCACCGGGACGCGTTGCCCTCCCTCCCGGTCGAAGCGCGCGACGCCGAAGGCGGCCAGTTCGGGGCTAAGGTCGAACCAACGACTTTCGGGCACATCCAGTCCGCAATCCCGAGCCAACTCGGCATAGAGCTGCTCGATGACGCAAACCTCTTTGTGTTCGTTCTGCGCCGGGAACTTGACCAGCCAGGGACTGCCGGGCGCATCCGGACGGGTGCTGACTTGCCCGATCATTGCGTCGTACTGCACCAAGGCCTTGGGTCGAGCCCCTTGCGGTGAGCCGCCGATGAGCGCGAGCTCGCGCAGGGCTGCCCCCGCCTCGCCCGCGAGCGCGAGACGGCTTTGCTCGGCCAGCGCCAGCAAGGACCAGTCGGGCTCGTGGGCGCCGGCGTCGCTTGCCGGAACGAAGCGTAACGCGCCCATCGCGCGCTCACCAATGAAGGCCAGCCGGTCCAGTGGCCCGGGATGGCGCAAGCCGTGTTGACGGAACAGGCGATCCATCAGCAGCAAACCCCAGCCGTCAGGCAGACTGTCGGCTATTAGGCCCGGAAGGCGATGCAAATGGGTCGGAAAACCACCGTAGGCATCCGCACGCAGCTTGAGGTGCAAGGGCGACAATTCCAGGCCCTGAGACAGTGCTTCGGGAGAATATTCGAAGAGCAGGGATTGACCGTCATCGGCCAGGCGTCCCAACGGCCAGTCTTCTCCCCAGCCGCAATAATGCACGGTAAGCAGCTTCATGATGTTCTCTTACGCGGCGCACGCTGGCGGCGGCTGACAAGGTCCACCTGCTCCATCTGGGCGATGGATTGCCGTTTGAGCACGAAGAGATCATCCAGCGCCTCCAGCAAGCCAAGTGCCTGCGCGACACGGACCAGCGTTTCCAGCGAGCACTGACCGTCGCTTTCGAGTTTGCGCAACGCCCCCAAGGACAGTCCGGCCATTTGCGCCAGTTCACGCTGCGTAAGCGATTGGGCAAGCCGCTGCTCCCGCAGACGAGCACCCAGCGCGTGCAGGATCTCAGCGGGAGTCGAGAGATGAAAAGTCACTTTTATGACCCTTAATGCGGAAAAAATTGCGTAAGTGCCATTTTAGTGTACTTTACTTATTCTTGAAAGCAGATGGCTGCGATAGCTGCCGCGAGCGATCATGCGGTGACCCTCGTAGCGCTACCCCCCTGCAGCATTGGCCGGGGTGCCAATCGACTCGTTGGCATCAGCACACAACGTCCTCTTGGCGCTGGCGGAGCAGGCCGCAGCGGACGTGGGTGACGAAGAACTGCTGGAAGGGCTGATGTTCCGTCTGACCGAAACATTAGGCAGTAATGTCTCTTCAGCGCAGGGCTGGCAACAACTGGAGCAGGCGCTGAGGCGGTCCCTAGAGGCTGGCCTGGCCCCAGGTGACATTGCGAGCTTACTCAAAGGGCACCTACAGAACAGATAGCCAGACCGCTTCTTGTTCGAGCGCCCGTCCGGATTGGCGCATTTGTTCGGTTAACGGGCCCAGATAATCAGGTAACTGCGGAACAGCACTGGTGAACTCCCGAAACGTATCCTGCCATAGCCGCTGGCTGCCATAACGTGCCAGCTTGCTTTGCCAGTCGGGCATCAGCCAGCATTCGCAAACATCGCCCAGCTGTGCATAAAGCCGCGCGAAATTGGCCAGCCCCACACCGTCATAGTCCGGGAACAGTACGACACGGCTTGCACGCGGGCGCTGCCCCAGCCAGGCGAGAAGCCGGCCATCAAGCTGTCCGCCGTAGTACAGCAGGGTGGCTTGCGTTCCTACTGGCAGCCAATCCGTGCGGTCAAACAGCGCCTGGTTCTCCACCAGCCAGAGCGGCTGCCCGCTTTGCCAGGTGTCGCCAGTTTCAATGCGCAGGCTGGCAGCCCCGAAGTGGTGCGTGAGCTGGCTGAGTGGCAGTTCGCTCCCGTGTTCGCCTTGCCGCCAGAGAACCTTTTCGCCAACGGCCTTGAGCAAGGGGTAGTAGCACTCATGCTGATGGTTGCGCGCTTTGCTGTCGCGCGCGTGGGCGATGTGTTGCGCCCGCAGCGGCAGGTCTTCCGTGGTCAGCATCCCGACCTGGGGGGAGAGTGCGCTCAGATGGATATCGAATAGTCGCGGATCGCCGACACGGTAAACATCCCCGCGCCCCTGACGCTGGCAGATTACCGCTCCTGTCTGCCGGGCAAAGCGATCCAGAGCGCTGCGCTGAGCGGCGGTGAAATGGCTGGCCGGCAGGGTTTGTTGGCCATGCAGCTTGAGCAAGGCTGCGCGCAAGGTTCAATCCATGCTCAGGCGTCCAGCGGTTCGATGATCTGCCAGCTATGACGGCTGATCTGGTTGCTGCCGTTGCGCGTGTGAATCGGCACGCAGTAGCGCACGGTGGTCAGCGGCGCGGGTGAGGCAAAAATCAGCGAGAAGCCGAACTCCGCCGCCGTGTCGATCAGGCTGCGCTGATTGCGGGCGTCCAGGGCCAGTGCCTCGTCCAGATAGCAGATGCCCTGGATGGGGCGACGCTGATCCTGCATCAAATGCAGCATCGCCAGCCCCGTCACCAGTTTGGCCATCAGCACGGTGCCATTGGAGGCGGCACTGTCGAGGTCATCGAAGGCTTCCGGCTCGCGGTCTGCCTTGCCGACCCAGAAGCGCAGGCGAAACAGGTCGGCCACGCGCAGGCCGTGGCGGGCATTGCCCTCTTCGATCAGCAGGGTCTTGGCGCGATTGAGCTGCTCGTCGTCAAGGACGCTCTGCTGGTTGAACAGCTCGAAGGTTTCGCCGCTGTCCACAGTGGCGGCGGTACTGATCAGCAGTTCGATGGCTTCGACCAGAATGGTTTCGTCTTCGGGTTCGATCTTGAACACTGCCAGATCGGAAAGTTGCCGACCGCTGATCTTGCGGTTGAACTCGCGCATCCGGCGCTTGAAAGCAAACAGACCGTCGCGCAGTTCGCGCAGGCAGGCGGCCACATTCACCACAGCCGAGCGTACTTTCTTTTCCAGGGCTTCGGCTTCCTGCGGCAGGTGATGGGCGAATTCAACGAGACGAACAATCTCGCTTTCCGGTTCGCCGACAAACTGATACTTGGTCAATCCGCCGCTATGGATTTCACCCAGCAGATGGCGGATCTGCTCATCCAGCTCCAGCAACTGGCGGCAGTCGGCCTGATAGGTCTGCAGTCGCTCGGCCAGTTGCTCCAGCGCGAACTCGGGCTGGGCCAACCAAGGGCTGTGCGGCAGGTCGGCCAGCCAGGCAAAGGGGCCTTCGTGGTCGACTCGCTGATGACGGCGTTGCTCGATCTGCCGGTGTTGCTGCTGCAAGGCCGCCAAATCCTGTTGCCGCTGCTGCCGCTGCTGATCCAATGCGCGGTGCCGCTCTGCCGACTGCGCCAGACTGGCGCCGAGGTCGGCGAGCTTTTGCGCCAGTGTCTGCAGCCGCTCCTCGCGCTCGGCCTCGCTTTGCCGCAAGTCCTGCATGTGCGCGTAGTCCCGCAATTCGGCATCCAGTTCGGCTAGTTGCTGCTCTAGCGCTTGGCGTTGCTGTTTGACGTTTTCCAGAGCCAGTGCGGTGGCCAATTGTTCTTGCAGCTGAGCCTGCTGTTGCTGCAACTCCTGCTGCAATTCGCTCAGTTCCGCCAGGGTCCGTTGCTGATACTGTGCCGGCAGGGCTTCCAGCCGCAGTTGCAGGCCAGGTAAATTGAATTGTCCGGCATTCGCATCGACCAAGGCCGCAAGCAGGGCCTTGCCATCAAGGCGGAAATCTTCGTTGCCCAGGGTCAGTACCGGCTTGGCCAGCACCTTGTTCAGCGCGTTGAGTTGTTCCGCAGATACGACACCAGCCAATTGCTGATAGAGATTCTGCCCCTGGGTGCGCAACTCCTGCGCCAGCTCCGCGGATTCCCGTTCGATCCGTGTCAGCTCGCGCTCGATGGCCGCTGGCGTGCGGCTCTGTGCCTGGCCGATCCGTACCACCAACGCATCCCGTTGTTCCTGCAGCTCGCGGCGGCGCGCCTCCAGCAGGGCGCGGTCGGGGATCAAGGCAAAACGCTGCTGCAACGCGCGCAACTGTTCGCTTTGTTGGCGGAGCTGCTTTTGTTCCAGTTCGCACTCTTTTTTCTCGCCAGCCGACCGCATATCCTCTTCGCGCAGGCGCTGCAGCTCGACATCGCACTGCGCCAACTCATGCTGCAAGGTTTGCTGGCGGGTCTCGTAATGCTGTTGCCACTGACCCAGTGCCGCGTCGATCAAGGGGCGCCAGCACAGCAATTTGCCGCGCAACACCAAGCGGGCCTCCTGCTTCTGCTCCAGTTCGCTCAGAGTGGCTTGCAGCCGCACGGCGGCCAGGTACTGACTGCGTTCGGCGTTGAGGTCGGCAAACGCCTTGTCCCATTCGGCCTTGAAGTCGATGCTGGCATCCGGCAGATCGCGGCGGAAAATCTGCAGCAGATAGTCCTTTACCTCGCTGGAGCGCAGTTTGTCCAAGCGCAGTGTGCGGGTCAGCACCCGCTGAAAAACGCTGGCATCGCTGGCATGCTCCAGCCGGAAAACGCAGAAGTCCTGCTGACTGGCGAGCTTGCGGTTGCGCCCGCCATAGACCATGTCGGCAAATTCGCTGCTGCTGTAGCTGAACACCCGGCGCCCAAAGCTCGCCAGATGGCTGGCCAGTTGCGGTTGTGCCACCAAGGTGCCATCCGGCAGGCAGAACTCCTCGACCTTCAGCGGCCCGGCATAGGCGAAATACTCGTACTCGAAGCTCACCCCTTTGCCCACGCAGCCCAGCACTACGGTGCCGGACTCCGGCAGCGACACCTCCAGCAGCACATAGGCGCTGTTGTTGGGGAAATAGAAGCGCCGGCTCTTGTCCACATCGTGCGCCCCGAAATCCATGCGGCGGCGGTCGATGATCAGCAGAAACTGCAGGGCATTGATCAGGCTGGTCTTGCCGGTATTGTTGGGCGCCACCAGAGAGACCGCACCATCGAGCGGCAGCTCGGCGCGCGAGTAGCCGGCACTCCCCAGCAGGACCAGACGTTGGAAGCCGTACTGCATCAGGTGTTCTCCTCGTCGTCTGGTGCATCCGCAGCCCAGTCTTCCGCTGCGGGCGTGCTCTCTTCGTCGCCATCGGTCTTGGCCGCCAACGCCAGGCTTTCGAAATGATCGAGGTAACGGCATACAGCGGGCAGCAGTCGCCAGCCGGTCGGCTCAGCCACAGCAAAGCCCAGGTTGCAGGCGCGGCCCATCAGCTCCACCAGGGCGTCGGGGTTGAGGCCCTCGGCATCCAGCAGGTCTTGCTGTTGCTTGTAAACCTCGGCCAGCCAGGCGCTGTCGATCAGCCAATCGGTAAAACGCTGCAAGGCCTTGCCGGCGTTGGCCTGGGCATCGAAGATCACCATAAACAGCAAGGCCAGCTGGCGGCTGATCTTGCCGATGTTGCTGTTGGCCTCACTGTTGTGAAACCAGGCAAAGCCCCTGGCATCCAGGCGCAGCTCGAACCCCAGCGCGGCAAACAAGCCGACATAGCTGGCCTCGTGCTGTTCCAGCTCCGCCCACAGCGCGGGCTCGGCCATTCGATTCAGGTGTTTGCCGGAGAGAAACAGGCGGAACAGCTCGGCCAAGGCCGGCATCTGCGCCAGCGCAGCGGCTAAAGCGGGTGGAATCGTCATGGCAAGCTACTCACACGATGAGGGTGATGCAGGACGCGAATCGTCTGCAGCGTGGTTTTTTCAGGCTGGCTGGCTGCCTCGAACTGCCAGCCGGGCTCATGTTGCAGGTCATGGAACAGGCGCAGCAGGGTGGCATCCTGCAGGTGGGCGTAATGGCGGTGCAGCCAATCGAGCAGATTTTCCACCGGCAGGCTGCGGGCCAGATGCGCACGAATAGCGGCTTCGTCCACCTGCTCCAGCAAGGGAGCGTCATCGCCAGGCTCATCCTTCGGAAAGGCCACCGCCTGCGGCTGGTATTGGCGCGCGGCAGCCATGACCGCCCGTACCTCATCGCCCAATTGCAATTTGAAACCGCGCTCATTGCGCCAGACGGGGAGTGCGGTCTTATCCGTCGGGCGCGACAGTGCGCGACGCAGGCCGCGTTTGCGCACCTGCCCCAACAGCAAGCTGATGGCACTGGTCAGTGCGTTGTGCTGACGCAGCTCTTCGCGCAAGGGCAGCAGTGTATCGGCGCACTGTTGCGCCACCAGTCGGCCAAAGCGCCGCAGCTCCTTGGCCTGGTGCGCCACCTGACGCAACTGCAGGCGATGCGAGTAGAGCGCACCCTGTACCGACAATTGCTCTAGGCTCAGGTCGAGCGCACGCTCCGCTTCTTCCAGATAGCGATAGAAGGTGCCCTGCGAGCCGCTGTCCATCATCTGGTTCATCGGCTCCACATAATGATCGTAGGCTTCCAGCACCTCGCGGTAGCGCTGGCTGATCGGCATGCTGCTGTCGGCGCTTTTGGCGTTTTCCGCCAGCTCAAAGAGCGCGTGCCGGTCCTGGTCGAGCTGCAGGCTGATCTGGCGGAAGAGTTCTGCCAGCTTGTTGGCGGCCCCGCGCACGCGATCCATGTCGGCCCCAAGCATCCCTTCATTGAGTGCTTCGGTGGCTTCACGGATCGCAGCAACACGAGCCTGCAGTACGGCAGCCAGGCCCAGCTCATGTTCACGGGTGAGGCCGCGCACGAACTCCAGCACATAGGCATTGAGCTGCAGATCGCTGCTGCGCGGCAAGGTTTGCAGGATGTCCGCATTGACCAGGGCACGCAGTACCGCGCCCTGCGTTTCGGCATCCCGTTGCCCGGAAACCTTGGCAATACCGTTCAACACCTGATCGCTGGTCAGCACGGCAAACTCGCGCGACAGCCGCACCAGAAGCTCCACGGTGTCCCAATGGGTGTAAAGCGCGTAGACCAGCGAGCGAGGGTTGGCCATATCAGTTCAGTCTCCCTCCACCGAGCAGGCATGCCCTGTGCGGCATGCTCTCACCCGCCAGCCGCACAGGGCGGCAACCCGGCGCATGGCCGCAGCGGGGTTTCATAAGGTGCAGGCTGGACGCATCGACCATTCGTTGTCCCCACGCCGCCGCGCCCGATTTCTGGCGAAATCGAGCCCAGCGGCCACATTCTTTGTGCTCTCGAGAGCCAGCACAAAGAATGTGCTCATCGTGCTGGGGACAAGCGACTCTCGGGCTGCGTCCCGGCCGGAATGTGTCAGGCATGGTGGCAACATTGTGTGCACAAAGTGGCGTCAATGTGGTGAACATGGCGGCAGCATTGTAGCGACATGTGGGGCACAATATGGCAACAAGATGGCGCTGACAGTTCAAGCGGTCGCATGGATGAAAGCATTCAGTGCTGCCGCGATGCGTTTACGGCGCTCCTGCAAGAACGCCTTGTAGTGATCCAGTACCAACAGTTCCTCCTCCACCGAGATGCACTGTGCTGCGAATGGTGCTGCACCGTGCTGCGCCACCAGCGGCAGCAGGTAGGCCACAGGCGCCTTGTCGCTGATCGCGCGATTGGTTTTGCCGCCGATGAAAGCCAGGTTGGCGATGTCGTCAGCCTCGCGGGAGGTGTAGCTGCCTCGCAGCAATGCCTTGGGGAAAATGTGATGGAACTGCAAGCGGTGCTGACTGCCGGAGTGATCCAGGGCAATAGCCAAGTGGCTGCGCCAATCCTTGGCGCCTGCCGCACGAAACGCCAGAAACATGGTCTTGAACAGTGCGCTGCGCTGGTTGCGCCCTTCCAGCTCTTCCGGCGTGATCTCAAGGTGGCCGAACTGCAGCCTCAGCCGGTCGATCAGTTCATTGACGCCGCCGCCATTGCGGATGGTCGCCAAATCCTGATCCAGAATGGTCTCACTGGAACCCCGGGAGAAACGGCCTTTGGCATTTGCGGCCAGGGCCCAATAACGCAACTGTCGCGCCTCGTCATTGCCAAGCGCATAGTTTCGGCTGTGCCCGAAGTACGCCAGAACGACCAACAGGAAGGGCGACGACAGCAGCGCCGGGCTATCGATGCCCAGGTTGCTCCGGGCGAAGTTGAGCGCGAATTCCATTCCCTCGCAGGCTTCTTGCCATGCCTTCTGCAGCTTCTCCACACTAAGGCTGGCGACGATCTGGAACCGCGATTGACCGGTGGCAAACGCCATCAGGTTCTTCAAGTGCAAGCCGAGATCCAGGTCAAAGCCCGTTTTTGCACAGGCCTGCTGGAAATCCTGGAACGTCTGCAGCGAGTGCCGCCACTTGGCGGTGATCTGCGCCAGCGCCAGGTCGGAACTGCGCAGCTTGGCGCCCAATGAATTCACGCGAACGAAGATTTCCGTGACCTCGTCATATGAAAGCGTGCGCTCCAGTACATCCATCCGGTAAACGTACTTGCGGATGCCTCGCAGCCGGGCCAGGCGCTGGCTGTACTTCTCGTAACGCGGATCGTCAAAACCACTGACGCCGGCACGCTTGAGGAACGGCGCATCGTTGTCGGTCTTGAACACGTCCGACACTTTCACCCATTGCGGCAACTGCTCCAACTTTCGAGTTGCCACCACGAAGGTCATCTTGTTGAAGCGCTTGAGCAGTTCGTCCTCGGTCGAGTCCATCTCGTCGCCAATCAGTTCGCCATCGTCTTCAGCATCGTCCTCGTCGCCGCCGTTCTCTTCCACTTCGGTCACGACCGCCAACTGGTCGGGATGCTCCAAGTTGAACAACAGGTCAATGGGCCGACGACGGCCGCGCACCGACACCGGCTCGCCTCGAATGACGGCAGAGAGCGATGTCAGACGCTGCTGACCATCCAGCAGAAGCCGCGTGCTCTGGTAGGGGTTCGTGCTCTGGCTGACCGCGAAATCTTGCAGCGGCACGGCTTCATCCGTTTCCCAAAGCAGGATGGCGCCCGATGGATAGCCGCGATACAGCGAGTCCAGCAGATCGCGCACCCGCGTAGAACGCCACACATACTGGCGCTGCATTTCCGGCAAGCGCAGCTCGCCGCGCTCGATCATGGAGACCAGTTCTTCAACGCTGGCTTCGGCCTTGGCCATGTCTTTTCCCTTCGATCAGGCACCGAGCAGGAAACACTCGCGGTGCCATTGCAGATAATGCTGGTGCTCGCTGGCCAGCCAGCGCAGCCTCATGCCCGGCTGAATGCCAAGCCCCTGTAGATCGCCTGCGGACAGGCGGGCGCTGGTCAGCAAGTGCCCGGTATCGTCGAAGCTGATCAGAAAGCGATCAAACAACGCATCCAGATTGGCCACCAGCAGAAAGCCATTGAAGGCATCCAGCCGCTCGGCATCATCGGCGCATTCGGCCCAGGGCTTGGCATGGCTGGCACGCAGCACCTCGGGCACATTGATGCCGGTTACCGCACAGGCGCCACCCCAATATGTGAGCAAGGCATCGCGGTAACGCGCCTGCCCCACACGCTGACGCACCAAGCGTTCGATTTCCGTGCCCCGGGCTTCGGCAGGCATCGCTTCCACCGCTTGCGCCACGGCAGCGTGGTAGTCGCGCACCGCCTGGTTCGGCAAGGCCTGCGACAGACTGGCTGCACGGCGCAGCAGGGCGGCCAGATTAGCCAGGGTAGGAGCACAAAACACATCACCAGCGGCGGACCAGGGCTGGAAGCTGCGCAGCAACTCCGGCAACAGCGCGGGCGTGGCCGGCTGAAAGCGCACTTCAAAGCCTTCGGCCAATGCTGTCACCACTGCCTGACTGCGATGACGGGCCGAAGCCAGTGTCACCGCATCGCCAGCCGGCGATAGCACGTGCTCGAAGCCATTGTCGTGGCCGGTTTTTTCGATGAGGGTGCGTTGTAGAGGGTTCATGTCTGAGTCCAATCCGCCCGGTTCCACTCGATGGTGCGCTTGCGCCAATGGGTATCGATGGCTTGGACAAAATCCGGGTGTACCAGCTTGGCGCGAGCCTCGCACCAGTCGATCGATTCCCGCCTCACTACGACGCCTTCCAGCGGTTGGACGGCGCGATAGCGGCTATGTGTATCCATGACCAACTGCTTCGGTGCCGCCAGGGTGGTGCGGTCAATCGATACCCGGGGCACGGTAGACAGTCCACCGTGCATTTCCTCGTCGACCCCATCGCTGGACAACAGCGCTTGCGCTTCGGCGGGCGAAAACATCTTGTCATCGCTTGGAATACCGTCCTTGGTCAGCCAGGCCAGCTGCGTGGTGGAGGGGAAGCGGAAGAAGTCAGGCATCGCCAGCTTCCCTGCCCTGATTTCCGGCTGCTTGTCTGGATGGTAATGCGCAGCTATAATCTGGGCACTCATCAGCCCAAGGCTGAAGGAGCTGGGCCAACGCCGTGTGCGTTGGCCTTTCTGTTTTCAGCGCAGTCATCCCAGCCGTCTCCGCCATTTATTGCGCAAGGTGCGGCGCTTGCTTTCATAGTCCACCCAGTAAGCAGTGATCAAGCGTCGTTGACCATCTGGATAGCGTTTCATCACGATCACGTAGTCCAGCGCCTCCAGCCAGAGGTAGGTTCTGACATCTCCGTTACCCTCTTCGTAATCCCACGCCTTGACCTCTGGTGCACCAACGTTGTCGAGCATGGCGCGTGCCCAAGGCAGACGCTCGCAACGGCGGAAATCAGGCAAACGGTTGCCAGAACGGGGTGGGTCTTCACGCTCCACAAGGTGCCAGAAAATCAGTTCCTTGCCGCGATCAAGCTCGGGGAAGAACCAGACCCTGTAGCCCTGATAGAGCGCGGGATTGCCGATGAAGTCCCGCCGGAACAACGCGTATAACGCCTCCATGACCTCTTCGCTCCAGGGCGACATGGGCCACAGCGGCGGCAACCAGTGCGGATGGCTGCTCATGCTCACAATCCTTGGCGTGGCTGAAAAGGGAACACGTTGAACTTCTGCTCACGCAATGATGTTGCCACCAATAAGCGGCGATTTAGCCTGGTCTCCAGCCGCTCGATCACCGCCTGTTTTGCCGCATTTCCGTGAAGTTCCCGATGCCGGTATGCCAATGCCCCAGTGAAGTAATCGGCCAGTTGCATCAGCTCCATCTCGTGAGAATGTACGTTCTGGATATGACCGATCATCTCGCTGGTGAAATCGAACACGTTATTGCACAACACCTCGCGCAGTTTCTGCAGGCGCTTTCGGCTGCGCGTATCCTTGATGTCCAGATAGATCGCATAGCGCCTATTTGGTGAAAGAATCTTGCTCAGCAGCGAAAACTGCATCTTGTAATAGAACAGGTCGGGATCACCCTCATTGAAAGCGTTGTGATCCAGTGTCTGCTTGTTACGCACTACCACGCCCCGGTAATGCAGCGCTTCCTCAGCCAGAAACCAGTCCACGACCTCCAGATAAAACGACTGGCGGGAGACAGAGGTTTTGGACCACTTCAATTCACCTCGAGCACGATGCCGAGCCTTGATGTCACGAAGTTCACCTGCTAGCCGCTTCGCTTCGCTCTTGGGGCACCAAACGGCCCCCAGCACCATGACAGGCTGCCGATCATTGGGCAGATGACAGGACTCATCGCAGTAAACGTTGTAGAGCTCGGGTTGTTCCACGCTCATACCAATGCTCCTAGATTGATTCTGTCCCATGCCTCCAGCACCAGCCGTTGCGTGCGGTATTCGCCGAACTCCTTGCGCTCCTTGTCCTTGAGCACGCGGAAGGTTTCGCTGGGGTAGTCTTCGCCCATGACGTCGGCGGGGTCGAGAATGTAACGCAGTTCTTCCTCGGTGAGGCCGTAGAGTCTCGCGTAGTAGGCGTCCAGTTCGGCGCGCAGGGTGGCGCGGCGGTCGGGGTCGTAGGGGAACGGCGTGAGCGGCGTGCGGCGGATGGCCTCGGGGGTGCCGGGCTTCCAGTCGCCGGTTTCCGTTTTCCACACGCTCACCAATTCCTCGGCCCAGGGCTGCAAATCCCAGGCGGTGTAGGTCAGCTCCAGTACACGCGGGACGATGAAGTCGAGGTCAGCTTCGGTGTAGCGGTCTGGGGGCAATACAGGAAGCTGTTTGTAGATGAAGTAATTCATGTGCGTGCCGCCTGTCTTGTGGCGTGCCACAAAGTCAAAGGCCAGCGCAGACAGGTTGGCGAGCAGCGCAGCGAATCGTGCACGGTTTCCCCCTTCGGGGAACAGCATCAATGGCATTTGATTGCCAACGCCAGCCAACGGCACGACCGACGCAATCACCGTCCGCTCATTGGTCGCATTGGTGATATCTCGCCAACCCATCAACCACTGTGGGCAGGCGGCCTGCAGCCAGCGTTCAGCCAGGGTGAGTACAGCAGGTTCGTCCGTTAGGGGGGCTTCCGGCGCCGGCAGATGGCCGTAGCCGGCGGCGAGCGCCAGTATGGCGCGCTCAGCGTCTGGGTCGGTGGCGTACCAGGCGGTGGCGTTGCGGGCGCCGGGCGTGTAGGGCTGCACCTTGGCTTCGCTTTCGGCGGGCAGGTAGTCCTCATTCAGCGGTTGCAGACATGGGGGGTTATCTCCGACGAAGCCCAGTGATGTGGGGGCGATGGTGCGTGCATAAGGATGCTGGGCGACAAAGGCTTTCCATTCAGGGTAGAGGCCCATGCCCGGATGGGTGCGACGCTGTTCGGCCAGGTAGCGCCCGAACAGCAACTGGGTGACACACAGCACGGTGGCCTGGGGGTTGCCGTCCTTGAGGGCCTTCATCAAGCCTTCGGGCAGGCGGGCGACGCGCAGCCAGACTTCGCGGGCTTGCACCCAGTAGCGCGGGGTGACGGTGAAAGCCGGGTCGGCCTTTTCCGCCGGCGTGACATCACGGCTGTTGCCGTCTGGCGTGTAGGTGGCCCAGCTGTGGTCGAACTGGTGGATCAGTTTGGCTTCGTACAGCGGCAGTCGGTCGGGGGCTGGCTCGGTCTTGAACAGATGGCTGTCGTTCGCCATGTCCAGCATGCGCATGAACGAAATACCCCACGGGTTTTGCGCGGGTTCCACCACCTTGGCCTGCTTGCCCTCGCCTGCGATCACGGCATCGCGCATCAGCACCGGGGCGGCGCGGTAGAGCTTCTTGGTCAGTTCCGCGTCGCGCTCGCTGCGGAACACCGGGCAGGTGAGCGTGTTGGGGTTGATGAGGCGGAATTCCTCGGGCGTGAGGGTGAAACGGCGGCGCGGGTCGGCCAGTTGGCTGACCTGGGTGGCGAAGCAGACGAATTCGGCCTGGTCCGCTGCGCCCAGGGTAAGCAGGCAGAACTTCATGCGGCTATCGACGGCGGGGAACAGCTTTTCGCGGTTCTCGATGTCGTACAGGCTGACCAGCCGCCGGTTCTGGGTGATGTGCCCAAAGTAGGCTTTGGTGCTGTCGTCGGTGGCGATGCCGGTGGGCACGACGAAGCCGGCACGGCCGCTGTCGGCATGGATTTGCAGGATGGTTTCGGCAAACAGCGCGTAGGTGTTCACATCGCCCACGCCGGTCAGCGGGTAGCGGCCGCCGTCGGCGCCTTTCACATGGGCGAATACGCTGGCTGCCTCCGCGGTGCGACGGGCGGTGACGAATTCGCGGTAGAGGCGTTTTTCGGCCTCGTCCTCATGCGCCTCGTGGGCCAGGTCGGGGTACAGGTGGCGTGCCAGCATGCCTTCGCTGAGCCACTGAATGCGCTGAGCGCGTTCGGCCTTGTTGCGGGCTTGCGCCACATCGCGGTGGCGGGTGGCGAAGAACTCTTCCTCTTGCAGCTTGATGCGCTCCCACGGCGGATTGCCCAGCACACAGTCGAAACCACCCTGCGCAAACACCTGCGGGAAGGCCAGCGGCCAGTGGAACACGCGGGCCTGTTCGCAGGCCGCGCGTGCGGCGGCGATGGGCGCGGCGTGCTCGGTCTGGGCGCGTTGCGGGTCGGTCAGTAGCGCATGCAGGGTGATGCTGGTGGGCACGGTTTCTGCCGTGTCTTCCGTCTTGGGCAGCAGGTAGGCGCCCACTAGCACATCGGCTGCGTGGGCCAGCGGGCTGTGGGCGGAGTCTTCCAGAAAGCGGCGCCAGGCCTGTTCCTTGGCGGCCACCTGCTCGGGGGTGTCAGCGGGCAGGGTTTCGATGGCGCGCAGGGCATCGAGGCCGCTGCGGTTGTCCACACCCAGCAGCATCTGCTTGCCTTGCAGGTCTTTGGCGATCTGCTTGAGACCGGCGGCGTTGGCCTTGGCCAGTACCTTGCAGACGTCCTTGTCGTCGCCGCTCAAGGGCTTGAAGGCATCCTTGGCGATACCTTGCTCGAGCACGTTCAGGTCGGTCAGACCCAGCAGGGCGTCGCCCACTTGCAGGTGATGGTCAAGAAAGCCCAGCGGGCGGCCTTCCTCGTAACCTTCCAGCCACAGCGCCATGCGCGCCAGTTCGATGGCCATGGGGTTGCGGTCCACCCCGTAGATGCAGCGGGCCACCACTTCGCGCAGGGCGTGGCGGTAGTCCTGCGGCTGGATGGCGCCCTCCTGCCCACCTTCCAGGCTGCGCAACTGGGCCAGTTTTTCGGCCAGACGGCGAGCGGCGGCGAGCAGAAAGTGGCCGCTGCCACAGGCCGGGTCGATGACGCGGATGGCCAGCAGCGCCTCGGTGGGGTTGGCCGGGTTGGCTGCCAGACGCTGTTCGATGACGGGGTCGAGCGCGCTCCTGATCGGCTCCTGCACCAGGCTGTCGGGGGTGTAGTAGCTGCCGGTGAGCTTGCGGGCGTTGCCGGCGGTGCTGCCTTCCTCGGTGCGGCCGACGAAGCCGAAGGTGCGGGCGGGCAGGTCGATGGCGGGCACCAGTTCCAGCAGGCTTTCGTAGACACTGCCCAGTTCTTCCGGGCCCATGTTGCGGTAGTCCACCGGCACCAGGCTTTGCGCGCCGGTCGGCTTGGCCCAGCGCAGATGTTGCAGGGCGGCCAGCAGGTGGGCGTTGTCCAGGCTGGCGGCATCCAGATCTGGGCATTGCGCGGGAGCGAACAGGCCGCCCAGGGCGGGCAAGGCCAGACGCGGCTCGCCTTGTGCCAGGCCACGGAAGACGATGCGGATGGCCTGCCACTGGTCGTCGTGCCGGGTGCGGGCACGGCGTTTGAGGCACAGCTCGCGCAGGCGGGCCAGGGCGTAGCCTTCGGCATAGGCGCGGCGGGCGGCTTGTGCTTCGGCGCTATCGTCCTGCGGATGCAGCAGGCCGCGCTCTTCCACGGTGAAGACGAAGATGAGCCGGTAGATCAGGCGCAGCAGTTGTTGGAAAAAGGCGTCCTTGCTGAGTGTGCCGTCATGCAGGGCGGTGCGCAGGGCGTGGTTGTCGGGGTGTTGCAGGAAGCCCTGACCGAAGGTCAGCAGCGCCTGCTCGACGCCATCGCGCAGGCCGTCGCGCACGCGGGTGCCTTCCTGCTGGCCTTCGCTGCGCCATCGTTCCCAGATGCAGGTTTCAGTTCCTTGTACGCGGTGGCCGGGCGCACGACTGGCATGCAGCAGGCGCCAGACGTTGGCGAATTCGGCGTAGCGCTGGCCGCCCAGCAGGTCGGCCAGATCGACTTCAAGAAAGCTGGGGCGGGTGAGGCTGGCGGCGTCGCGCAACAGGCGCAGTTGCCTGCCGTTGCTGACGATGCCCCAGAGGTGATCGGGGCTGGCGTTGAGCAGCTCCTGCATGGCCTGGAAAGGGGCTTTCCTGCGACTACCACCGCCCTGCACGGCAAAGTGCGCGTCGGCCTCGTCCAGCCCCAGGGTGTGTGGTGCCACCAGCACGGGCATGCGGCCAGCCATCAGGCTGACGGGGTAGCGCAGCTCCCCCGCCGACTGTGCCGAAGTGGCTTGCAGGGTGGCGTAGCCGAAGGCATCGCGCAGCAGTTCGTGCACGAAAGCGGTGGTGAGCTGGGCGGCATCGACGTCGGCGCGCTCCATCTGCGCGGCGAAGTGCTGCCACTGGGCGCAGGCGATCTGGAAGGCGCGGCTGTATTCGTCCTTGAGCTTGACGCCCTTGGGCGTGCCGTAATCGGCCTCGCTCTGGGCGCTGGCGCGGCCCTGGGCGGCTTTTTCCAGTTGGTCGGGCAGGAACAGGCCACCTTCAAGCTTGAGAGTGGGCAAATCCAGCGTGGCCTGGGTCTTGCAGATGCGTTTCATGTTATTCGTCGGCCTTTGTAACAACTTCCCAATAGCCGCCCTTGGTGGGGCCATGGCGGCGTAGCTTGCCGGTGCGTTTGAGCTGGTTGAGGTGGTACTTGACACCGTCGGGGCTGAGCCCCGTTACCCGCGCCAGCTCGACGGTCGTGATGCCTGGCTGGCTGCGCAGGTGTTGCAGCAGGATTTCTTGGGTAGTCCTTGGTAGTTCTTGGGTAGTTTCTTGGGTAGTTTCTTGGGTAGCCTGCGGTAGTTCCTGGGTAGTTTTCAGGCTGGTTTCCGGTCTGATCGCGGGTGCATCTTGCGAGGCATCCAGCGCGGATGGCCGGTTGAAACGGGTGATGAACAGACCGCCAATTTCGTCAAAGCTGGTGCTTGGGGCATTTTCCAGAGCGAGATAAGGCTGCTGCCAGCCCTCGGCCTTGATTTGCAGACAATGCTTGCCGTCGATGCACTGTTGGGTGATGTGTGGATAGATGGCCGGTTCCATATGCGCGGTAATGGCCTGGGATACATCACGCAGGGTCTTTTCGCTGATCTCCAGACCCACGGCTTTGTCGTTGGGTGCAATGCCGAACCACAGCTCGGCCTGGCCGTGTTTGTTGAGCATGGCGGCCAACGAGATCAGGCCCTGCTTCAGCTCAGCCAGGGATTTCTTCAGCTCGACGGTTTCGGTTTCCGTCATGGTGAGGTCACCCTTCCACGCCGGACAAGACGCGCCAGACATTCCGGTAATCAGATGCAGAAAGCGGCGAGCTTTTTGGTCTTGCCTTGTTCCAAACCGTAATGTCCGCCGATGCAATGAAGTCACGCACCGCGTGGATGGAAGTTGTTCGTTCTGAATCACCTGATGCTTGACGGTAACTTTCACCCAACGTTTCTGCGATGGAGCGCGGCACACCATTAATCCGCATCAAAACGCCCTCTTCCGTCCTCACGCCATGGTAAATCATGGCTGGAAGCAGATTGATGTGGCGCTTTTGCTCGTCGGGCAACTGATCGAAATCAATGCCAGACAACCGACTCAAAGCCGATAATCCCCAAGTGCCGTTGTTGATGAGGTTTCGATAGATGGCCTTGCATGCATTCGTAATAGCCTGCGTTTGGTCTTTTTTAGCCTGGAAGTAGGCCGACGCTATTTGCTGAATGCTCTTGCCATCGACCCAATCCCGCGTGATGGATGCCAACTGCTGATGTCTCACTCCATTGGTCGTGATTTCTTCGAGATTTCTGGCCAGCTGGGGAATTTTGAGCATGATGCCGTAAAGATCGGACATGCTGGCGGCATTGCCAAACAAGTTGTCCGCCGAAAAGTCTGCCATTGTCAGTTCACGATTCAACTCGCGGATGCCGTGCAATGCCCTGCCAACACCCTCAAATGAAAATCCGGTGTTGTCCGCGCGTGCGACTTGCCCAGGATTCTCTGAAATCTTGCGCGCGTAAAGTTTGGTGGCCTCAATCAGTTTTTGTGCGCGAGCCCGGCCTTCGGAAGACTCCTGCAAGACCCGATAGCCGTAGGTATTGCGAAGTGAGTTTTCTACATCGGCGATCACGCGATCCAGATTGCCAATCTCGTGGACAAGGTGGTTTACATAGCAACGGTAGTCTTCCCACTGCTCGTTGCGAAGCACCCCCAGCATTGCCTCGCCGTCGTTCGCCTGATCGAGCTCCGCTACGACGCTGACAAGCTGAGATACCAGTTCTCCCGCTGCATCGCGCACATACTGCCGAATTTCGTTTGCGCGGTTGGCGTCAGCAATACCGACCACGCCAACGCTGTCCTGATTCATTCGCCCTGCGCGTCCAGCCAGGTTCCAGAATTCTCTTGCAGCCATTTCCTTTCTAAATGGAAATGTTCGTAGTTTATATTCTGGCTTTGCCAGAAAAATAGATGAGACTGGAAAATTAATCCCTTGCGCCAAGGTCGTAGTCGCACACAGAACCTTGATGTCTCCTTCCTCGGCCAGCCACTCGACAAGTGAACGAGCCTCATCTGACAGGCCTGCGTGATGCACGCCAACCCCATGCGAGAGCATATCGATCAGCTCGAACTGTGGGCTGATTTCCGCCGCCAGAAAACGCTGAACAAGCTGCACTCGATCAGACACACTTTCCATTGCTGGTAAGGCCTTGACCACTTCCCGCGCCATGCTCCACGTCGCGCTCGGATCGCTCCCCACTGCGATGCTGGTTCCGCGAGCGGAGAATACCTTCGCCATGGCCGCGGCCTGCAAATTGAAACCTCGCTGCTGCCCATTTGCGTTGATAAATTTCGATCTGGCGACATCC
The DNA here is from genome assembly GCA_030733815.1 of Yanghanlia caeni. Lineage (GTDB taxonomy): Bacteria > Pseudomonadota > Gammaproteobacteria > Burkholderiales > Burkholderiaceae_B > Yanghanlia > Yanghanlia caeni. The sequence continues at coordinate 83,872 of JAUZQE010000002.1, read as the reverse complement.
AATGGTTTAACGCTACCGACCGGATGCGTGCCAGCGAGATGAATCGTCTTGCGCGTGGTCAGCAGGGACTCAAACTCCAATTGCCATCCGGCACGAACCGTATCGTCTGCCTTGGCACGGAACATACCCACCAACTGCTCATTGGGGCGCCAAGGGCTGGTGCCAACACTGATGGAGCGTCCGGAGTTCGGGTCGTTTGCCAGCCAGCGCGCCAGGGCATTGGCGCGCTCTACGAACGGCATCAACAGTAGGAAGTTGGTGCCTGTGCATTCCTGCTTGACAGTAGCAAGCAGCAGTTCAATTCGCAGGCCGCGCGTCTCGCTTTCCATATTGTGCGCCTCGTCCATTACCATCAGCGATAGTGGGCGACTCACCTTCTTGTTGCGAACGACCAATTGCAGCTTTTCTGGTGTGGCCACCAGCACATCGAACGCTCTGGCTTCACCAGTCTCCGTGGAAGAAAGTAAGGACTCTTCGATGGCGTCGATCTCCACTGCGCCCGTGAGCTGCTCAACACGCACACCGATAGGGCCGAAATCGCGCCGCAATCGGCGCGTGATCTGGTTGCCCAATGCCTTGGTGGGCACGACATAGGCTACCCAGCCGCCGCGTTCGGCAAATTGATTCAATGCCTGGAGTATGCGGAACTGTGCAAGCAGTGTTTTTCCACCTGAAGTCGGCAGGTCAATGACCACGGCGGTCGCGGCAGCATCCAGCAGTCCCTGTTCCTGTAGTGCGGCCCGCTGGGGCGGCAGCAACTCGAACATGGCTTGATGCTTGGTGATGGAGCCGACGAAGCGCGTCACCCTGGAATTGATCGAATGGGCAACCCACCACAGTGAGCCTGTAACCATCTGGCGCGAGGTTGCATGAAGCCAGCGCATGAGCACTTCCAGCGCTGCATCGCCACACACCGTGGCAGCATCCGTCGCTGCTTCGAAATGCTTGTCGAGCACGGCATGAACACCGCGAGGCTCTCCCTGGAGGACGTAGCAGGCTAGCACTTCGGTCGCTTTGGCCCAGTGGTAGAACGCAATCAGGCGCAAGGCCATCGCCCGATCCTGGGCGTCGGAACCGCTGTTCAGCGAGGATTTTTCATACTCGGACTGATCTTCCCGCAACCCGGCAATAATCTCGCGGATCTGATCCAGATCGTCCCAGCCGTTCTTGCGCAGTAACCGTACCCAGCAATCGAACAGGCGATACAGCAGACGCAAATGCCACGGCTGATTGGCTGCGGACGGCACGGCAATGGCCGCCCGGTTCTCCGTGAGCCAGCGCCGGATGTCTGACCAGCGGTCGCCGCAATAGGCCAGCCCCGACAAGTGCAGCACTTGAAAAATCCTTTCTTCAGCCGTGGTAGCAACTGGCATTAACCGGCGGAACTCGAATGCCCGCCAAGCTCCCGCCACGCATTGCAGGCGCAAGTCATCCTGTTCGGGCGACTGACTGAGGAACGCGGGCAAACCTTCGATAGCGGCCATTTCGTAGGCCAGCGCCACCCGTTTTAGCAAATCTTCCGCATGGGCGGAATCTGCCATTGGCAAGTGCAACTGCCTTCCCACTGCTTTTTGCACCAGGCTGGAATGTGCCAATTCCGTGGCTTGCTGACGCGCATCGACAGGGATTGCCGCCACCGCCCAGTGCGATTCCAATTGCTCCAATGCCTCTTGCTTAAGATTCATGCGTCACCCCCGTGCTGACGGGACGCGACCACCTTGGCCGAGAGATTGGTAATGCTTCCAGCAGGCAGATAAATTGCGATCAAGCCAATCGTCATCGCATCAGGGCAAGCCTCCGTAAGTGTGTTGACCAGTACGCGCAAATCGTCTTCACGGGGAGGCACGTCCCGGACCAGCACCCCAAACAGGCGTACCTCGCAGGTGTCGTTGAGATAAACCGCCGCCGCAGCCTGATAGCGTTCGCGCCAAGCTGCTCCACTCGCTCGATGCCCTAGGTAACGCACTAGGCCATCGCGTATCTCGCGGCGGTTGCGCAAATCTTCCATCTGCTGTTTCAGTCCGTGCCGGCCATAGACCGCACCCGGTGGGTAACTTGTATGGGACGAGGTTTTCACCTCGCCAAACACAAAACGCTCGCGGCCGTCCTTGTGCTGAAAGCCGACGAGGTCTGCGCCCGGCAAGCTGGAGCCACGTTTGCGCTCATCACGCCCATCGGGCCACGGAAAGAAGCAGTCATGATTTTCACTCAGATAATGCTCGGCCAATGCTTCACCAACACGCCAGTCCTCTGGTGCCGAGGTGTCAGCCAATAACGCATCTAGATTTTCCCGCGAGAACTCCGTATCGGCCAGACCATCGAGCAGTTCGCCAAGGTTGTGGACACCGGCGTCATCAAAGACCAGAGCGCCCACCGGCCCGGCAAGCTGCCGATCGAGTTGATCGACAGGCAGGCCAAGGCCCACTCCTGTCACCGGTATGGCGCCAAGCCGATAGTACAATGTGACAGCCGGGGACATCATCATTCCTTGTTTTTCACCTTAATAATCATGGCAAGAAGTTCGGCCCTAGAGCCGGTATCTTGTGGCATGGCGGCCAATGTGGTTGAGCCCTTTTCAGTTCGACGGTTTCGGTTTCCGTCATGGTGAGTGCATGATCCATCAGAGCGCATCCGGCAGCAGGACGTAAACGCCCATGACGTCGACCGGCAGACAAGGGCTGACGCTGTGGTGGCCCACGTCGCGGGCGGCGGCGCGTACGCGCTCGTGGTCGGCCAACAGGGCTTGGGCGCGTTGCTCTGCCAGGGCTTGCAGTGGCTGGGGATGCGCAGCGAGAAAATCGAGCGCGGCGCGCACTTCGCGTTGCACGGCTTCTGCGGGCAGGTTGCCACTGGGCGTACATTCGAGCAGGCGGTTCACGCTGTCATCGGCCAGCCATTGCGGATTGGTTCGGCCGCGCACGGCCAAGGCCACGGTCTCCTCGGCCATCATCTGGAAAGGCTCACGACGGCGCACGTAGCTGAGCTGATGCCGCAAGCGCAGCAAATAGATCGTGGTGACGACATCGACGTCGTCGGTCAGCGTGGCCGCACAGCGGGCTGCCAGCGGTCGTTCGCTGCTGAGTGCATCTTCCAGCAGGTGCTGAGCCAGCAGGCCGACCAGTGGGTGGCTGCGGTGCAGCTCGGCTAAGTCGATGCTTTGCGGTTTGTCGATGCCTTCATCGGACAGGCGCTGGCGCAGTGCTTCGGGCAAGTGCTGCGGCAGGAAGCGGGCCTGCTTGCGGCCAATTTCCAGGGGAGAGCCGAGGCGAACGCAGGCGCTTTGCAGGAAACGCTGTACATCGGCCTGGGTGCCCAGGGCTTGTTGCTGTTTGTGCCATTCCGGCAGCACCTCGTCGGGCTTGATGCGGCGTTGGGCAAAGACGGTGCGGTTGGCCTTGGCTTTTTCCAGGGCGTCCTGCCACTGGGCCTGCAACGGCGCCAGCAGTTGCTCGGATTCGCCGAAATCGAAACTGGCTTGCCGCGGGGCCATGCTACTGTCGCTGCGCCGCATGAGAGCCGCCTTGACCAGGGCCTGGCTGATGCGGGCTTCGTCCTCGGGCAGGGGCACCAGCACGCCCAGTTCCTTCTGGATGGTTTCGCCCTTGCGCAGGATGACGTTGAGCACGAAACCATCGACCGGGTTGTCCTGCCCGTAAAGCATGGTGCAACGGACTTCGTCGGCCTGCTGGCCGAAACGATCGACGCGGCCTTCGCGTTGTTCGTGGCGTGTGGGGTTCCAGGCCAGGTCGTAATGGACGACGGCGGTGAACAGATGCTGCAGGTTGATACCTTCGGAAAGGCAGTCGGTGGCGACAAGGATGCGTTGCCCGGCATCTTCCAGGCCTTCCACGCGCTCACGACGTTCTTCCGGAGTGAGCTCGCCGGTGACGGCATCGACGGTGGCCTTGGGAAAGGCGGCCTTGAGGTGCTCGGCCACGTAATGGGCAGTGGCAACGTAGCGGCAGAACACCACGGGGTGATAGCCATCTTCAAGCAAGGAACCGATGTGCCGGATGAGCGCGGCCAGCTTGGGATCGCCCTTCTTGCCGGAAAGGCGCTGTGCTTCGGCAATGAGGTCGTGCAGGCGGCTGGCGTCCTGCAATTGGGCGGGGGGCTCCAGGTCACTGCCCATCAGGTCGTCGGCTTCGCCATCGTGCAGGCGCTCGTCACTGAGCAAGTCGTCATCCGCCATGGTGCCTTCCAGCCGCGTGGTCAGGGCCTTGACGGCAGCCGCAGGCGATGATGCCACGCAGCGCAGCAAGGCTAGGGTGGCGTACCAGATGAGGCGGGCGCCACCTTGCTGCGTGTCCTGCTGTTCAATGGCTTCCGCCATTTCTCGGCAGTAGTCCTGCACGGCATCAAAAAACGCACCCCATTCGCCGCTGAGCTGGTAGGTGAGCTCGGTTTTCATGCGGCGGGGGAACCCCCGCCCATCCTGGGTTTCAGCCTGCCACTCGACGATGTCTTTGCGGCGGCGTTGCACAAAATGGCGGGCGAGTTCCTGACGCAGCGGATCGGAGGCCGTCATGCGCCCTTGCAGCGCTGCAAAGCGGGGATCGAGCAGCGACAGCAGGTTGTAGAAGGCGGTTTCGTCACCGGAGTGCGGGGTGGCGGTTAGCAGGATCAGGTGTCGCTGCGCGTCACGGGCAAGGCGTTGCAGCAACTCGAAGCGCAATTGCTTGCCGGTGCCGCTGCTGGCGCACGTGTGGGCTTCGTCAACGATGATGCATTCGGGGGCAGCGGCAAGAAACTGTTCGCGGTGGCGTTCGCTCTTGATGTAGTCCAGGCTGACGACCACCACGGGATGATGGTCGAACAGGCGCACGCCATGCGGCAGTTCGCGTTCGATGCGCGATGCGGATGCCGAGGTCAGCGCGATCGCGTGCAGGTTGAAACGGGCTTCCAGCTCACTTTGCCATTGCTCGACCAGATGTGGCGGACATAGGATGGCCAAGCGGGCGATTTCGCCACGGTCCATGAGCTCACGTGCGATTAGGCCGGCTTCGATGGTCTTGCCGATGCCGACGTCATCAGCGATCAGTAGGCGCACGGTAGACAGTCGCAGTGCCATCAGCAGCGGCACAAGCTGGTAGCCGCGCGGCTCCACGGCGATATTGCCAAAGGAGCGGAACGGGCCGGCACCGGCACGCAGTGTCATCCGCAAGGCATCGCGCAGCAACAGCGCGGCGGCGTGGTTGCCGGCGTGCGCGGGATCGGGCCATTCGAAGGAGGCTGGTTCGACGGGATGGAGTTCCAACTCTGGGATCAGGGCGATGCTTTCGTCCTCGGCGCCGCTCAATGGACGCAGGCGCAGCCAGTCGCGGCGGGAGTCGTTTTGCACCACCCATTCGCGGCCTCGGGCACGTACCAGGCTGCCGGGCAGAAAGTCGTGTTCAAGGGTTGTCATGTGCCTTTATTCCTTGGGGCCGAACACATCGGCGTGTGCGGCGAACTGTTGTGGCCAGTGTGAAGCGTCCGAAAAATCGAGCACCTGCCAGCCTTTGTCCTGCAATACGCTGGCGGTCTGCTCATCCACTGTGGACAGAAACACCAACGCACGAGATGCCTTGTACTGGGCTGCGGCGATGGCCGCGCCATTGTTGACGGGTACATTGACCGCATCAGGTTGTCTAGCCCCGACCTGGCGGAGTGCGGACAGCCAAGCGTCGGGCAGCTCGTCTTCTGAAGTCGTTGCGGCAACGGTGGCCGGGCTGTTCGCTACGGGCTGCACCTGAGCATTGGCCAGCGCGACCAGCAGCTTGAGTGCATCCGCGTTACGGCGGTTGATGTGCTCGTGATCCGGCTGATTGAAGTAGGAGAGCAGGCATTGGTAACAGCCGGCCTCGCATTGATGATTGCCCAGTTCATCGGTCTGCTCCAGTGACGGCAGATCGTCCAGCGTCCAAACGCCGCTCTGCGGTGCGCGGTAGTGAATCAGTTGCAGGGCATTGCTGGCGACGAGTGCAAGGTCGTCGCGATGATTCGCCAGACGAGTGAGCACGCCTGCACCGCCTTCGGCCGCTTCGTAGAACAGCAAGGCACGGCGCTCATCTGCCTTGGGCAGTGGCTCGACCACCAGCTCGGATTCCTCGATCTGGAAGGTCATTTCGATGCCACGCTTGAGGGCAGCCTGCAAGGTAGCCATGGCCTCCAGCGACAGGGTATGTAAAGGTGCGAAGATCAGCAGGTTGCGATGATCTTCCACAAAAGGAACGATGCGTTGGTTGGGCACCTTTTCCAGCAAGGCATCGTCGTTGCCGTTGTCGTCTTCCGCATCCGGTGCGTCCTGCTTGCTCCAGGTGCCGGTAATGGGATTGATGTAGAAGCCCAGTTGCTCTTTGTTCTTACGCCTGCGCCAGCCGCGGTTGATACGCCAGATTTGCGCAGCAGGCGCATAAGTGAGTTCGCCCAACAATTCTTCGCCCAGCCGGACTTCGGCTTTCTGCTTCTGAATCTGGCCATCGGGCCCGGGCAGGAAACGGTAGGTGGTCTGCAACTCGAAGCCCTGACGCTGGCGCTCCTCGTCGTTGATGGAGATGCGCTCGGTGGCTACCGTCTCCACGGTTTCGATACGATAGAGCTCGCGCACCCAATCGTGCTCGGTGAGCAAGGCATCACAGTTTTCGCAGCGATTGACCAGCGGCTGTTCGCCGCCCGGGTCACCGAGATGCCCGTAGCCGCACTGACTGCACACCAGAGAGGCAATGGTGGCCAACTGGCTGCTGCCGGAAATGTGGTCTGTATTGCCGACGTTGAGTTTGGCACGCACCACGCGGTACATGCGGCCCTGGTGATAGATGAGGCTGCGAGGACCGAATTCTGACAAGGCCAGGAAACGCGGACGGCTGACCATGCTGCCTTCGTCATCCTTGCCATTGACGGTCTGACCGCCACGGGCAGGAATCCAGGCCATCAGCGGCAGGCGCGGGAAGTTGTAGCCGGGCAGGAAGCCCTGGCTGGCCAGGTAGCGATAGGTGTAGAAGTCGTTGTTCTGGCCATTACCGGATTTGAGCAACACGGCGTACTGGCGCGCGGCATCGCCGTAACGGCGCTGGGCATTCTGGCGCTCGGTGTGCGAAGCGGTATGGCTCTTGACGATGCGATCAGCCATGTCCATCTGCTGACGCGTTGCATCGAACAACACGCGCCAGCGTTCCAGCGCTTCGGAGAACGCCTTGGGTGCATTGGCGATGACCTGGTGTACGTAGTCAGGCGTGAACCAGGCGCTGCTTGCCAGCTCTTCCTTGAGCTGATCGATGACCCGGCAGGCACTGGCCAGGGCACGCTGCTGGACGGTCTGCGCTTGTAGCGCTTCCTGCAAGGGCTGTTTCAGTGGTTTGCCGGGCCGCTCAAGATCCAGCATGGGCGCAATGCTGTCGTCCAGCGGCACCTGGGTGCTGGCCAGCCAGACCGCTTGCAGATGGCTGTCGATCAGGTCGCGGTTGGCCAGATCGAGTGTGGGTGCGCGTACCACGCCATGCACCATCTCGTTGGCATTGTGGAAGAACCACTGGTCGTGCGGACTGAGTGCCGCGCAGTAGGTGATGACCAGCGCCTGCTGGCCCGAACGACCCGCACGGCCGCTGCGCTGGGCGTAGTTGGCCGGGGTCGGCGGCACGTTGCGCAGGTACACGGTGTTGAGCGCGGAGATATCCACACCCAGCTCCATGGTGGGGGAGCAGAACATCACCGGCAGGCGCTCCAGCGGCGCTTCGTGGGCCGGGTTCTGCGCCCAGTCCTGCCTGTCTTTTTCGGTGTAGCGGAAGCGCTGCTCCAGCAGTTGCCGGCGTGGCGCATCCACCTGGGCGGTGTGTTCCTGGGCCTCGAAGTCGAACAGCGGATGTGAAGGCTGACGCAGCAGGTCGGCAATGCCGAGATACAGGGTGCGGAAATACTGGTTGATGCGATTGCTATCGGTTTGCGGCTGATCGGCAATCAGGCACCAGTCCAGGGCGGCTGCGTTCAGGCGCCAGCCGGCGAGTTGCGAATCAATGGCATGTTTTTGCACATAACCATAGTTGCTGGCTGCCTTGAGCATGTCTTCGATCAGAACAGCCCACTCGGCATCTTTCCACTGCGCTACCTCGCTGGCGCATGCGCTGTTGCGCCAGAAGGCGACCGTCTTGATTTGCCGCAACAGTCGGGAGCGTGGGCCACCCGTCACCAGGTCGGTGCGCGGCTTGCCCTTGTATTCCGGGCGCTTGCCGAGGATGAGATAGCGGCCGGTATCGAGTTTTTCGTCGGGAGCGAAGGCCCAACGTTCATTCAGGTAGGTGTGGGCGCTGGTACGTGCCTTGTCCTGCTCAACCGGGTCGAGGTAACGGCTTTCCAGGCACAGATGGCGGCGCAAGGTGTCGAACAGCAATTCGTACAGAATTGCTCGCTGCACCGCCGTCAGTTTGTTCAAGGTGCTGTTTGCGGCAAAGATGCTGGTGTCAGCGCTAAAGGTGGCCAGGTCTCGGTACCGAATCTGCAACAGGCCAAGCTGATCCAGATTCGGATTATTGAAGCGCCAGCCACGCCGTAGATCGCGCAGCAGCCGGTAGGCAATAATGAATCGCAAGGTGCGTTGCGCTTCCTGCCGTGCCAGCCCCATGAGCTTGGGAGTGCGCAGATATTCCACCAAGGTGGCTTCATCGACCCCTTGAAAGCCGAGGGCCTTGAATACGCTTTCGGCCAGGTTTTCTTCATCAAGCTGGCCGCCACTTGCCTGTAGTGCGCCGATCAAGCCGGCACGCAGCGTCAACAGGAAAATGAAATCGTTGAAGTGACCCGCCTGCAGCGCTGCATCCTGGCGGTTGTCGGTAAACCCAAGCAATTTACGCGGATCAGGTTGGCCTGGAGCCGGCTCGGGAAGTGCAAACAGTTGCTGTAAGGCCGCCAGGGCAATCATGGTAGTGGCCGAAGAACGGCCTTCCCCGGACAAACTGGCGAGGCGGTTGGCATCTTTGCCGTGGGCTTCGTGTGTCGTGCCGCAGTTCAGGCAGAAGCGGAACTTTCCGGGAATGAACCAGAACTCCGTCCCGGAGCCTGTTTGTCCTTTGGCATCGACCGTGACCATATAGGGAACGGCATTCTTGTAGGCTGACTTGACTTTGGGCTCGCTTCGGCTGAGGTCGATCCAGGTTTCCGGCAGGTCTTCAAGCAGGCCACCGTATTGCTGCCCGGGCACCAGTGGGCACAGGAAGCCATAGCTGGCGGTATCGTCTTCTGCTGCGATATCGTCGATTTCACGCGGGCTGAAGCTGACCGGTTGCTGTGCGTGCCAGACAGGCAGGTACTCTTGGCCGCAATCGCGGCAGAAATGCGTGGGGTAAAGCAGCACATTCTCTTGCTGCCGCCCCGGTGCGAAACGCTGGGCATCGAGCGTGACATGGCGCTTGCCTCGCTCTTCCAACGTGGTGAGCACCTTACCCGGTCCACTGATGAACTGGTGCAGCTTGAACGCGAAAGGCGGCCTGCCCTGGGGCGTGCGCACATCATGGGCAGCCACCAGAAAGCGCTGCAGGGCGGCGCGAGCGGCTTCAGGCTGGCAGCCCGCTTCTTCGGCGAGACGGTAGCTGGCCTCTTCCAGCGTCATGGGTTTCGCGCGCTTTGGAGGCTCGTCCGCAGGTAGCTCGATACCCAGGTTCAATTCCACCCAGATGGCCAGCGGATCATTGCGAAACGCGTCAAAGTCAGCCCAAGCATCCTGATTTCGTGAAATTGTTGCCGGCAGTTCGGTGCGGATGGCGTTGACGTCCTTGAGCGGGTTAGTGACGCGCTCCAGTGTCTCGCCGATGACGTCATGCTCGCTGATCCGGGTGCCAAACAGTTTGCTGGCCACATCAGCGACAACGCGATTGCGATCGGCTTGGCTGCCTGCGCTGGACATGGTGGCTGATGTGCCGATGCAGACCAGTTGCTCGGCCTTCAAGCGCTCGCGTAAGCGACGCACCAGCAAGGCAACGTCTGCCCCTTGACGGCCACGATAGGTATGCAATTCATCCAGCACCAGGAACTCAAGCCCCTCACAGTGCTCCACCACTCGCCGATCCACTTCGTCGAAGCGCGTGAGGATGTACTCCAGCATCATGAAGTTAGTCAGCAGGATATCGGGCGGGTCATCCGCGATGGCGCGGCGTTCTGTCTGGCTTTCTTGGCCGGTGTAGCGCTTGACGGTGAAGGGTCGGTGCTCTGGCGCATAGCCATGCAGAAACTTATCGAGCTCTTCCAGCTGGCTGTTGGCCAGAGCGTTCATTGGATAAATCACAATGGCTCTGGTACGTGCTTTGCCATCGGAGTCCTTGGCCTTGAGAATGCGGTCAATGACTGGGATGAAAAAGGACAGGGACTTACCCGACCCCGTTCCGGTAGTGACAACGTAGCTCTGGCGTTCCTGACCTTTGGCCAGAGCTTCCATTTGGTGCTTGTAAAGATGCAGGGGTTCTGGCTTGCCTTCAGTCTTTCCAACCTGGAAGATTTCTGCGCAGGCAGGATGCAAGACCCCCTCTGCCACCAGCTTCTGCACCGTGCCTTGGCGTTGGTAATTCGGGTTGATCTGTACCAACGGCTCAGGCCAATAGCGGCCCTGCGCATACTGATGTTCGACCTCGGCTTGGATATCAGGCGCGGCGATACAAACGAAACTGCGGGAAAAGCTGCCATATCGCTCGATGAGCTGGTCGCGGAACTGGAAAACGTTATCCATGTAGAGTCCTCACTGATCCATCTTGCGGTCAATCGCCAGAACCGCTGCTCTATCCGAGGTGCCTGCTGTGACGCGCTTCCACTTTGCCCCTCTTCCCTTGCCAGTCGATTCGATCAATCCTTCTGACTTCATCGCCCGCAGCACCAGCCGCACCATGTCCCGGCTCACGCCCGGGCAGGCCTCTTCGATTTCGGAAATCGAAAACGGCAGGCAGCGCCCCAGCACTTCCGCTCGCACCCGGTCGCCTTTACTGCCACGGCCACGTTCGATGGTGCCGACACGCTCCTCGAACTCGCGGTATGCCCGCAGCAAGGCACCCCAGAAGTAGTCGAGCCAGGGCTTTGCGTCGTGCTGCCCCTGGTGCCAGCCCTGCGAGCTGGCTTCAAAAGTGTTTCGTGAGCCTTCCTTGGTTTCCTCGAAGATGCGTTCCAAACTGATGTAGCGCCCCACGGCATAGTCGAAGTGGTAGAGCAGCAGCAGGGTCAGCAAGCGGGACATGCGACCGTTGCCGTCCGGGAAGGGGTGAATGCACAGAAAATCGAGCATCGCCAGCGGCACCAGTACGAGGGGGTCGGCCAGGCGTTGATCCAGCGCGGTGGCGTAGCGCCCGGCCAGATCGGTCATAGCCATGGGTGTGAGGTGCGCAGCGACCGGCTGGAAGCGTAGACGTGACGTGCCGTCCGGGTGACGCTCGATGATGTCGTTATTGGTAGCCTTCCAGCGCCCGCCCGCCTGTGGCATGTAACGGTACAGCAGGGTGTGGAGTTGCAGCACAACACCCTCGCTGAAGGGCATGTGCGCGGCAGACTCGTGGATCAGCGCCAGGGCATCGCGGTAGCCGGCGATCTCCTGTTCGGAACGGCTCTTTGGCGTTGCGTTGCGGATGACCAGCGACTTCAACCGCGAGGGTGCGACGACAACGCCTTCCAGCCGGTTAGATGACTCGGTGGACTCCACCACCGCGATCTGGCACAGACCCTTGAGGGCTGCGGGCGACTGCGCGGCATAGAGTTGCTGCTTGCCCTGATACTCGCCCAGTGTGCGCAACGTGGCGGCCTGGGTGCCATCGAAGCGAAGCGCGGCAAGGTACTCGGGTGTGAGCGAGTGCATGGAATGTAGGCCCAGGCCGTCTAAATGGGGCAATCATAGCTATTAAATGGGGTATTGTCTCTACAAATACCCTGTTATCAGTCTCTGACTACTCCATTTCCTCAGCTTCTTGATTTTGACGTGCGCTTGCACCTCCTCGGCATTCACCACCCTCATATATTTCCCTTTACTGACTGAATCACCCCGGAAATCGGATGAAACAATAAAACCGCGCAACTGCGCGGTTTTATTGGGATTTTTATGCTTTCCTGGTGTTTCATGAAACATCAGGAAAACGGCTTGGCGACTCAGACGTTGAACAGGAAGTTCAGCACGTCGCCGTCCTGCACCACGTAATCCTTGCCCTCCGCACGCATGCGGCCGGCTTCCTTGGCACCCTGCTCGCCCTTGTAGGCAATGAAGTCGTCGTACGAGATGGTTTGCGCGCGAATGAAGCCGCGCTCGAAGTCGGTGTGAATGACGCCGGCGGCCTTGGGTGCCGTGTCTCCCACACGGATTGTCCAGGCGCGCACTTCCTTGACCCCTGCGGTGAAGTACGTCTGCAGGCCCAGCAGGCTGTACGCCGCGCGGATCACGCGGTTCAGGCCCGGCTCCTCCATGCCCATGTCGGCCAGGAATACGCCCTTGTCTTCGTCGTCGAGCTCGGCGATCTCGGCCTCGACTGCCGCACACACGGCCACCACCGGTGCGTTTTCGCGTGCGGCATACTCGCGCACGGCATCGAGATGGGGGTTGTTCTCGAAGCCGTCTTCACGGACGTTGGCCACGTACATGCAGCGCTTGGCGGTAATGAAGCAGTACTGACGAATCATGGCCAGCTCGTCTTCGTTCAGATCGAGCGAACGGATCGAACGCCCCTCGTTCAGGGCCGCGATCACCTTTTCCAGCACGGCCACCAGCTTGATCGCTTCCTTGTCGCCCGAACGTGCGAGCTTCTGGTAACGCTGCAGCGCCTTTTCGGCGGTGGCGAGATCGGCGAGCGCCAGTTCGGTGTTGATGACTTCAATATCTGAAACGGGATCGACACGCCCGGACACGTGCACGACGTTGTCGTCTTCGAAGCAGCGCACCACGTGCACCACCGCATCGGTTTCACGGATGTTGGCCAGAAACTGGTTGCCCAGGCCCTCGCCCTTGGACGCCCCGGCCACGAGCCCGGCGATGTCGACGAATTCCACGACGGCAGGCAGCACCCGTTCGGGCTTGACGATGGCGGCCAGCGCCTCGAGGCGCGGGTCGGGCACCTCGACCACGCCGACATTCGGCTCGATGGTGCAGAAAGGATAATTCTCGGCGGCGATGCCGGCCTTGGTCAGCGCATTGAACAGAGTTGATTTACCAACGTTGGGCAGGCCAACGATGCCGCATTGCAGTGCCATGTATTCGTATATCCTTGCTGGTGGAGCGAACGCCCGGCCGCACGTGCGCAACATTGCTGCCGCCCCGGTCGGGCAAAAGCTTCGATTGTACAACCGGGCGCAGCCGCGCGCCGTAGCCAGACCCTGGGGGTCGCAATGCCGTGTGGCTGGGTCCGCTTGCCGCCTCGGTGAACTGCTGCGCCATCATCGACGCCATTCTCTCCGGCGAAGATCGCCCGCTGCCCGAAGTGATACCCGCTCCCGGGCTGCGTCTGGCCACCACGCACTCGCTCGTTCGCGACGGCATGGACGCGCACGTGAACGCGACGTTCATCCGCACACTGGGGCGTCTGCGCGATGCCGGCGTCGTCATCGACGAGATCGAGATTCCTGAATTTCTGGAGCTGGCCCACATCAACCGCAAGGGCGGGCTGGTATGCGCCGAGGCGTATGCGGTGCACCGCGATGAGCTGGCGGCACGGGAAGCCGAGTACGATCCGCGCGTCGCCTCGCGCATTTTGCGAGGCAGGAACATCGATTGTGCCGACTACATCGAGTTGCACGCCGAACGCAGCCGCTGGCAGATGGCTGTGGAAGCACGATTGCATGGCTACGACGCCCTGCTGCTGCCCACCGTGCCGATCGTTGCACCCACCATTGCGGAGCTCGAGGCGTCCGACGACGCATACTTTGCCGCCAACGCCCTCATCCTGCGCAACCCCACGCTCATCAACTTCCTGGACGGCTGCGCACTCAGCCTGCCGTGTCATGCCGCCGGCGAGGCGCCCGTGGGGCTCATGGTTGCCGGCCCCGCATTCAGCGACGAGCGCGTGCTGCAGACCGGACGCAGCATCGAAGCCATACTGGCGGCCTGAAGACGAGGCTGCGGCCGGCCCGCCCCGGCGACGGCGGCGCGGCAGCGGCCGCCAACGCTCAGAGTGCCAGATCGGGGGCCGCCTGCAGCACCAGCCACACCAGCAGCAGCGGCCCACCATTGAAAATGGCATGCAACACGATGGCGGCGCCAATGCCGTGACGCACCCGCTGCCAGCCCAGCACCATGCCGGTGACCCACTGCGGCAGCACCAGCAATGGCAGCAGCCATGCCGGGGTCTGCGCCAGATTGAAGTTGTACAGGTGCACGGCCGAGAAGGCGACGGAGGCGAGGTGGAACGCCCACGGGAATGCGCGCACGTAGCGGCGCCTGATTGACCACGGGAGCGGGTTGCGTGCCAGGGGCCGGTACGCGCCGTAGGGCAGCCAGCAGGCCGCCATGAATGCCGCGACCAGCAGCCCACCCGCCAGACCGGGGCCGCTCAGCATGGCGGCTACGGCGGGCGGCAGCAGCCACCAGAGATTCTTCACGCGCCGCAGGCCATAGCGGAACACGAGCTCCTCGACCAGCGGTGCCCACAACAATGCGGTGAGCCACGGGATGTTGTGCAGGTTCAGGCGATGGGTGGCGCCGCCCAGCCCGGCGGCCATGACGGCAATCGGGCCGAGAAACAGCAGATTCACCGCCCACATGAGCAGCGCCCACTGCAGCAGGCGGCCCAGCGAAACGGCAGGAAACCAGTCTTGCCAGAAGCCGTCGGCGGCACGGCGCCCTGCCGGGCGCGGCGCCAGTCGGGGCCGCCTGACGAAGGACAGGAACTGACGGACTTCGCGACGCAGCGTAGGCCGCTCAGCCACGGTTGCCCTCGTGCAGCTGGCGCATGGCATCTTGAAAGTCGCCATCGAGCAGCAGCGGCAGCACGCGCCGGCAGCGCATGATGCTGTCTTCGATGCCGGCCAGCTCTTCACGCCGGGGCGGATTCAGCACGTAGGCGGCCACCTGCTGCGCCAGCCCGAAATCGCGCGGGTGCCCGATACCCAGACGCAGCCGCCAGAAAGCGGGGCTGGAGAACGCCGACTGAATATCACGCAGCCCGTTGTGGCCGGCATGACCGCCGCCCTTCTTGAGCTTGACCTGACCCGGCATGAGATCGAGTTCGTCGTGCAGCACCAGCACCTGTTCGGGCGTGAACTTGTAAAACCGCATGAGTGCGCCGGCGGCCTGCCCCGAGCGGTTCATGAAGGTGGCGGGCTTGGCGATGATGACGGCCTCGCCGCGATGCCGGCCCTTGGCCACCCAGGAGAAGAAGTTCTTTTCCAGCGTGAATGCCGCTCCGAGATCGTCGGCGATATGATCGGCCAGCCAGAAGCCGGCGTTGTGGCGCGTGGCTTCGTATTCCGGACCGGGATTGCCCAGGCCGATGATGAGACGTATGGGAGTGGCTGTAGTCATTCAGTGCGCAAACGCTAAGGCGGGCGTCGCCCGCCCCGCCAGACCGGCGGCGCGGGGCTGACGCCCGCTGAAAATGGAAGATGTGCGGCTTACTCTTCCGTGGCTTCGCCTTGTTCGCCTTCTTCGCCGGCGTCGGCCGATGCACCGCCGCCCTTGACCTGAGCGTTGGCGATAACGGGGTTGACGTCACCGTGCATGGCGAGCGTCACGCCCTCGGGCAGCTTGACGTCGGAAACGTGCAGCACTGCACCACCGACCATTTCGGAAAGATCGACCTCGATGGCCTGGGGCAGATCGGCCGGCAGGCAGGTGATTTCGATTTCGGTGGTGGGGTGTGTGATGACCGCAGACGACAGCTTCACGGCCGGCGAGATGTCGCCGTTGATGAAGTGCAGCGGCACCTTGGTGGTGATGGGCTGCGACTTGCTCACGCGCTGGAAGTCGACGTGCAGAACCTGCTGCTTGTAGGGGTGCCATTGCACCGCACGCAGCAGTACCGAACCGGCCGGCTTGCCGTCGACGATGAGGTCGAGAATGGAGGAGTGATACTCTTCCTTGCGCACGGCATGGTAGGTTTCGTTGTGATCGAGCTCGAGGCTCAGCGGCTCGGCATTGCCGCCATACACGATGGCAGGCACACGGCCTTCGCGGCGCAGGCGGCGGCTCGCACTCGTACCCTTTGTGCTGCGCGAAGTGGCGTTGAATTTCATGGAAATGCTCCAGAGTTTTAGAAAATGGGCCTTGCAGCCCGGGTTGAATGCAGCCGGAGCTGCACCCTGCCGCCCGCCGCGACCAGCGGCCGGCAGGTTTTAAACTTTTGATCAGTCGGCAAACAGCGAGCTGACCGACTCGGCGTTGGAAATACGCAGAATCGTTTCACCCAGCAGCGGGGCGCACGAAAGCTGACGGATGCGCGGGCAGCTGCGCGCTTCTTCCGACAGCGGAATGGTGTCGGTGACCACCAGCTCGTCGAGTACCGACTCGGCAATGCGCTGTACCGCGCCGCCCGAAAGCACCGGGTGCGTACAGTAGGCGTACACCTTGCCGGCACCACGTTCCTTGAGCGCTGCAGCGGCCTTGCACAGTGTGCCGGCGGTGTCGACCATGTCGTCCATGATGATGCAGTTGCGCCCGTCGACGTCGCCAATGATGTTCATGACTTCGGACACGTTGGCGCGCGGGCGGCGCTTGTCGATGATGGCCAGGTCGGCCTCGAGCTGCTTGGCCAGGGCCCGGGCGCGCACCACACCGCCGATGTCAGGTGAAACCACCACCAGATCTTGATAGTTGCGGCGCCAGATGTCGCCCAGCAGAATGGGGCCGGCATAGATGTTGTCGACGGGAATGTCGAAGAACCCCTGAATCTGGTCGGCGTGCAGATCCATGGTCATGACGCGTTCGACACCCACCACCTGCAGCATGTTGGCCACCACCTTAGCGGAAATGGCGACCCGTGCCGAACGCGGCCGGCGGTCTTGCCGGGCGTAGCCGAAGTACGGAATGGCTGCGGTGATACGGCCTGCCGACGCGCGGCGCAGCGCATCGACCATCACCATGATTTCCATGAGGTTGTCGTTGGTGGGCGCGCAGGTGGGCTGCAGCACGAAGACGTCTTTGCCACGAACGTTCTCGTTGATCTCTACCATGACCTCGCCGTCTGAGAAACGACCGACGCTCATCTTGCCAAGAGACATGTCGAGGTGGTTGGCGACATCGACGGCCAGCCGGGTGTTGGCTGTGCCGGTAAAGATCATGAAC
Source organism: Yanghanlia caeni (assembly GCA_030733815.1). Classification (GTDB taxonomy): domain Bacteria; phylum Pseudomonadota; class Gammaproteobacteria; order Burkholderiales; family Burkholderiaceae_B; genus Yanghanlia; species Yanghanlia caeni. The sequence goes on along the minus strand of JAUZQE010000002.1, from coordinate 66,669 downwards.
TTGTCTTGTGCCATGATGGAAGCTGCGTTTTGCGTTGGCTGAAACGACAAAGCTGTTGACCAGCTCCCCTACGGGGCCGACTCAACAGCTTGTGCATTTCAACAGCCTTGCGGCTGAAAAAGTGGCTGGGGAAGAAGGATTCGAACCTTCGCATGCCGGAATCAAAATCCGGTGCCTTAACCAACTTGGCTATTCCCCAAAATTCGTGACTACCAGTGCCGTAGCGGATGCTGTGGCAAACCGGGGCAAACCCAAGCGCTTTCGTATCCGCCTTCCAGCATTTTACTGGAAATTTCTTGCCGTGCCCGGCTGGCCTGTTCTTGCGTATTGAATTCAACAAAAAAACAGCTTCCGGAACCCGTCATTCTTGCACGAAACCCCTGCTTTTGCAAGCCACACACCATTTGGCGAATGGATTCGTATCGTGAAAGAACCACTGGCTCGAGATCGTTGCGCCCGAATAACGAATTGCCGGCTAGGCCATCGATTTCTTGCGCCCCGCTCGCTAGCCAATGAGCGAAGACCGAAATTATTACGGGTTTCGTATTTCGTGTCAAGTCGGGGGCCGAGAAAATCTCGGCCGTCGAGACGCTGCCGTGCGGGCGCAACACGACATAGGCGCGTTCGGGCAATGCGACTTCCGTGAACTCATCGCCCCGGCCCTGGGCAAACGCCGGCTGCCCGAAAATGAAAATCGGCACGTCGGCGCCCAGGGGCCGGGCCAGCACCATGAGGGCATCGCGGCTCAGGCCCGTGTTCCAAAGCCGGTTCAGCGCAATAAGCGTCGTGGCCGCATCGCTGGAGCCGCCACCCAGGCCGGCACCGGAAGGAATGTTCTTTACGCAACGGATCTGCGCGCCCAATGGGGTGCCGCTCGCCTGCTGCAGAGCCCGCGCCGCGCGCACGATCAGGTCGTCGTCAGGGGCCAGGCCAGGCAGCGTGTCGCCTTCGCGCTCGATGCGCCCGTCGCGCCGCAGGTCGAAGTGCAGGTGGTCGCACAGGTCGATGAAGCGGAATACGGTCTGCAACACATGGTAGCCGTCGGGCCGCCGGCCCGTGACGTGCAGGAAAAGATTCAACTTGGCCGGAGCCGGAATGTCGTACAGCGTCATGCCGATACCTAGCGCGCCGCCTGTGTGTCGACGGCGAGCCGCACGGAGATGCGTCGGGTGCCGTCGCGCCGCTCGAGGCGCAACAGCCCCGGCCCCAGCGCGTCGTAACGCGACAGCTGGACCCGCCAGCCGTCTTGCACGAACGATTGCAGCCGACCCTCGGCATCGCGCTCGACATCGCCGGGAGCACCCGAGCCGGTCTGCCCGCGCAGCCAGTCGCGAAGCTTGGCCACCGGCAGCACAGCGCCGGTGGCCCGGGCCACCAGGGCGTCGGCATCGGGCGCCTGTTCCGTGGACCCGTCTGCGTGTTGAAGCGTGGCACCCGCGGGGCCGACGCTGACGCGTGCCAGCGTGGAACCAAGAGGGTTGACCAGATCGAGCTGCAGCAGCCGACCGGTATCGCGCCACGAGAAGCCGCCCTGAACGGCGTCGGCCGGGGACCCGGCGTCGGTGACGGTGACGGCAAAACGGCCGGTACGTTCGAACGCCGTGCCGTCGCCGGCGATTCGGGCCGGGCCGGCGCAGGCGGCCAGCCCCAGCGCCACGGCACCGGCAAGCAGTGCGCGCGCCACGCGACGCCGCCCGGCCGGCGGCGGAAGGGTCGAAGCGCCGTGCTCAGTGCAATCGCACGCCGAAACGCTTGAGCGTTTTCTGCAGCACTTCATTTTCCGGTTCATGCTTGAGCCCTTCCTTCCAGATATCGCGCGCCTCGGCCTTGCGTTGCATCATCCACAGCACTTCGCCAAGATGAGCGGCCACTTCGCCGGACGGCAGCTGATGCCAGGAGCGCCGCAGATACTCGAGCGCGCCGGAGTAATCGCCGGTGCGGTACAGGTACCACCCCACGCTGTCGAGGATGTACGGGTTGTCGGGCTCGAGTTCGAGCGCCTGCTCGAGCAGCTCTTCGGCTTCATGCAGGTTGACGTTGCGATCGGCAAACGTATAGCCCAGCGAGTTGTAGGCGTTGGCGTTGTCGGGTGCGATGCGGATGATCTCGCGCATGAGCCGCTCGAAGTCGTCGTAACGCCCCTGGCGCTCGTAGAGCATGGCCAGGTCGTACTTGATCTCGGCCATGTCGGGCATCTCGGCATCGGCCTGTTCCAGCACGGCAATGGCCTCGTCGCTGCGCCCGGAATCACGGTAGATCGACGCCGTGGTGAGCGCAAGCACCGTGCGCTCGTTGTCGCTCTGCGGAGTGAGCGCCTGCAGCGTGCGGCGGGCGCCTTCGAGGTCGCCGCTGCGCGACACCAGCACGGCCTTGTGAATCTGCGCCTGAAAGCGCAGGCCGGGGTCATCGATGAGATCGAGCTGGCGAATGGCCTCGTGGCGGTCGCCTTCCTTTTCGGCGATCTGCACCAGCAGCAGCCGCGCATCGGAGGCGTCGCCGCCGGCAGTGGTGGCCTTGTCGGGCAGCGCACTGCCCCGCTGTTCCTGCACCGAAATGTATTCATGAAGCAGCGCCTTGGCCCGGTCATAACGCTCGGCGCGCATGTTGACCTCGGCCTCGGTATAGAGCAGGTCGAAGTCTTCGGGGTTGCGTTCGCGCATGGCGGCCACCTGGGCGAGCGCCGCGTCGAACTCGTGGCGCCCCACGAGGCGATTCACCAGCAACAGGCGCAGGCGCCGCATCTCGGGGTGGCGCTCGACGTAGGCCTCGGTTTCGCGAATGGCGGCACGCGAGTCGACGCTCAGGCCGTACTCGAGCACGCGCTGCGCCGCCATTTCAGAAGTTGGCGCCAGCTCGAGCGCAGCCCGTGCGGCCTGGAGCGCCCGTACGGGGTCTTCGGCGGCCCAGGCCGCATCGGCCAGGGCCAACTGAGCCAGCGGAATCGAACGCACCGATTCGGGCAGCGCTTCTTCGAGCACCTGATACGCCACGCGCTTGTCGTTCATCTTGCCGACGATGGAGGCCGCCTGAGCAATGGCGTGTTCCTTGTTGGACGCTTCTTCGATGCGGCTGCGCAAGGTGCCGGCAAGGCCGGTTGTCTGGCCGCTGGAGGCCGCCAGCGCCAGCGACGAGGCCACGGCGTCGGGATCGTTGGGCGACACCAGCACCCACTGACGTGCCGCCTTGAGTGCGCCCGGCAGGTCGCGGGCGGCCATGGCGAACTGGAAGGCGCGCCGTGCCAGGCGCGGATCGGAGGTTTCGCGCGCCAGGCCGTACATGAGCTCGGATGCGGTGTCGAACGCGGAGCGCTGCGCGGCGATTTCGGCCGCCAGCAGACGGTACAGGATGTCGGACGTAAGACGCACGGCCGGCAGTTCGCCCGGACGCAGGCGGATCTGCTCGGCGGGGTCGATCTGGGGTGGTTCACCCAGCAGCAGCGGAGCAGTGAGCTGCGCATGCGCCGCCGGGGGCGTTACCAACGCACCGAACGACGCTGCAATCAGCACGGCAAGAAATCGTTTCATCGGATACACCTCAGGCCTTCGCGGCCAGGTGCCGGCACCGAGTGGCAAAATTGCATGGTCATCGTTGAAATCGTAAGCACCCCGTCATGCCTGAACTTCCAGAAGTCGAAACGACGCGTCGCGGCATTGCGCCTATTATGACAGACCGCATGCTCGAATCGTTCCATGTACACGAATCCCGCCTGCGTTGGCCCGTGCCCGTCGACATGCCCGCCACAGTCGGCGGCAGAATCGTGCGTTCGTGCCGACGCCGGGGCAAATATCTGCTGATCGGTTTCGACCATGGCACCCAGATCGTGCACCTGGGCATGTCGGGTTCGCTGCGCCGCGCCCCCATGCACGAACCTCGCCGCAAGCACGACCACGCCGAATGGCTCTTTGCGGATGCCCGCTTCCTGCTGCACGACCCCCGGCGCTTCGGTGCCATATTGTGGCACCCGGCCGAGCAGGGTCCGGTGGAAGCGCACCCCCTGCTCGCCCGCCTGGGCATCGAGCCCTTCGACCCCGCCTTCGACGGCGCGCATCTCGTGCGTGCGTTCGCGGGTCGGCGCATTTCCGTAAAACAGGCGCTGCTGGCGGGCGACGCCGTGGTGGGGGTGGGCAACATCTATGCATCGGAAGCGCTGCACAAGGCCGGCATCGATCCCCGGGTTCCCGCGGGGCGGCTTTCGCGCCCACGCTGCGTGAAGCTGGCCGAGGCCATCCGCGAGACCCTGGCACAGGCACTCGAATCGGGCGGCAGCACGCTGCGCGATTACGTCAATGCCACCGGCGAGCCCGGGGCCTATTTCACGTTGCACGCCGCCGTGTACGAAAAAGCGGGTCAGCCGTGCGCCCGTTGCACCACGGTGATCCGGCGCATCGTGCAGGGCCAGCGTGCCACCTATTTCTGCCCGCGCTGCCAGCGCCGCTGAGGTTCGGCGCCCGGCGCGCCACCACGCTTGCAGCAAGGGAAGATTTGCTTATGACTAATACATTGCACATTAACAAATCTTGAATTACCATCTTTCACACCTATAGAAAGGAGTGCCCATGAGCAAGCAGTTCGCATCCCAGGGCGACCTCGAAGAAAAAGAGGTCGCGTTCGAAAAGCTGTCTGACAACGCGTATGCGTACACCGCCGAAGGCGACCCGAACACCGGCGTGATCATCGGTGACGAAGCCGTGATGGTGGTCGACACCCAGGCCACGCCCGTCATGGCACAAGACGTGATCCGCCGCATTCGCGAAGTCACCGACAAGCCCGTCAAGTACATCCTTCTGTCGCATTACCACGCGGTACGCGTCTTCGGCGCCTCGGCCTACGGCGCACAGGAAATCATTGCCAGCCGCGACACCTACGATCTGATCGTCGAGCGTGGCGAACAGGACAAGGCCAGCGAGATCGGCCGCTTTCCCCGCCTGTTCCGCGCCGTGGAATCGATCCCGCCCGGGCTCACCTGGCCGACCATGACCTTCAAGGGGGAAATGACCGTCGACCTGGGGAACCTCGAAGTCAAGCTGATGCAGGTGGGCCGCGGCCACACCAAGGGCGACACCATCGCATGGCTGCCCGAGCAGCGCATCATGATGGCGGGCGACCTCGTCGAATATCAGTCCACACCCTATGCAGGCGACGCCTATTTCCGCGACTGGCCCCAGACGCTCGACCGCCTTGCGGATTTCAACGCCGAAAAAATGGTGCCCGGGCGCGGCCCCGCCCTCAAGAGCGCGGCACAAGTGCGCCAGGCGCTGGCCGGCACACGTGCGTTCCTCACCGACCTGTACGGGTGCGTGAACAGCGGCGTTGCGGCGGGCAAAGACCTGAAAACCATCTATCGCGAAACCTACGACTTCATGAAGCCGCGCTATGCCGACTGGGTGATCTTCGATCACTGCATGCCCTTCGACGTATCACGCGCCTACGACGAAGCCACCGGGCACGAGCATCCACGCATCTGGACGGCCGAGCGCGATATCGAAATGTGGAAGCAACTGGAAGGCTGATAACCACAACACACCAAAGGAGAACGGCAGTGGGAGACATCGACTACCAAACACTGCGCCTGCCGTACCGCCCGCTCGCACCCGATGCGCCCACCCATCACCCGGTGATCGTGGTGGGTGCCGGCCCGGTGGGCATGAGCATGGCGCTCGACCTTGCACGCCATGGACACCCCGTGGTGGTGCTCGACGACGACGACACGCTTTCGGTCGGCTCGCGGGCCATCTGTTTTGCCAAGCGCACGCTCGACGTCTGGGACCGTCTGGGCGTGGGCGAGCGCATGGTGCAGAAGGGCATTTCATGGAACGTGGGGCGCGTCTTCTTCCGTGAAGAAGAGGTGTGGAACTTCGACCTGCTGCCCGAAGCCGGTCACCGGCGCCCCGCCTTCATCAATCTGCAGCAGTATTACTGCGAAGGATATCTGTACGAACAGTGCGAGGCCGAACCGCTCATCGAAATCCGCTGGAAGCATCGCGTCACGGCGCTCGATGAGCACACGAGCGGCCCGGTGCGCGTCACGGTCGAAACACCCGACGGCAGCTATACGGCAACGGCCGACTGGCTGATCGCCTGCGACGGCGCACGCTCGCCGCTACGCAAGATGCTGGGGCAGGAGGCGCACGGCCAGATCTTCCGCGACCGCTTCCTGATCGCCGACGTAAAGCTGCAGGCCGATTTCCCGGCCGAGCGCTGGTTCTGGTTCGATCCGCCCTTCCACCCCAACCAGTCGGTGCTGCTGCACAGCCAGCCCGACAACGTCTGGCGCATCGACTTCCAGCTGGGCTGGGACGCCGACCCGGCCGAAGAATCGAAGCCCGAAAAAGTGCTGCCGCGCATCCGTGCGCTGCTGGGCCAGGACGTCGACGTGCAGATCGAATGGGTGAGCGTGTACACCTTTGCCTGTGAGCGCATGGATTCCTTCCGGCACGGCCGGGTATTCTTTGCCGGAGATGCCGCGCACCGCGTCTCGCCGTTCGGCGCGCGTGGCGCGAACAGCGGCGTGCAGGACATCGACAACCTCACCTGGAAGCTTGACCTGGTGATGCGGGGTGCGGCGCCCGACTCGCTGCTCGACACCTACGGTGAGGAACGCGAATTCGCCGCCGACGAGAACATCCTGAACTCCACGCGATCCACCGATTTCATCACGCCCAAGAGCGAGATCAGCCTGATGTTCCGCAATGCCGTGCTGCGGCTGGCCAAGCATCATGATTTCGCCCGCCGGCTGGTGAACAGCGGGCGTCTTTCTGTGGCCACCTTCTATACGGAATCGAGCCTGAACACGCCCGACACCGACGCGTTCAACCCCGCCTTGCCGGTTGGTGCCGTGGCGCCCGACGGCCCCGTCACCCAGGACGGTCAGACCGTATGGTGGCTGAGCCAGCTGGGCGGCAGCTTCTGTGTGGTGTTTTTCTGCGACGAAAAACTGCCCGATCCCGACCTGCTGTCACAATTGGTAAACCCGGGTTCACAATCGATACCGCTTCGCTGTATCCTCATCGTTCCGCCCGCACTGGAAGGAGACATCACCGCGGGCACCGAGTATGTGGTGGATCAGGACTCTGTTCTGGCCAGCCGGTACGACGTCCGTTCCGGCGCCTGCTATCTGATCCGGCCCGACCAGCACATCGCAGCACGCTGGCGCAACCCCGGAATCGACGATATTCGCAGGGCCCTGCACACCGCCACTTGCACCAAGGAGGTATCGTCATGTCACAACTGAACACGCAGTCGAACTTCAACGTGCCCGATGCATTCTACGAACGCCTCATCAGCGCGCATCGTGACCTGACCACAAATGAAAGCAACGCAATGAACGCTGCCCTGGTCTTGTTACTATCGAATCACATCGGCGACCTGAACGTCATTTCCCAGGCGCTCGACGAGGCACGCAGATCGGTCATGGCCGAAGCCTGAGTGCAACGCAACACCACAGCAGCAGAAGCAGGAATCACGAGTACATGTCACAGCTGAACGAAACACACGATCCCGGCCTCAAAAGCTGGGTGGCCTCCGCCAATGTGCCCAACAACGGCTTTCCCATACAGAACCTGCCCTTCGGCGTATTTCGCGAAAAAGGCGGCAACGGGGCGTTCCGGGTGGGCGTGGCCATCGGCGACAAGGTGCTCGACATGGCAGCGCTTGCCGCGCTGCAACCCTGGCAAGGTCTGGCGGCCGACGCCCTGCAGGCCTGTACCGGCAGCACCCTCAATGCGCTCATGGCGCTGGGAACGGCCCACTGGTCGGCCCTGCGACGCGAGCTCTCGCGGGCCCTGCGCGAAGGCGCGGCCCTGCAGAACCGGCTCGAACCTCTGCTGCTCGATCGCGCAGCCGTCGAACACGACGTTCCTGCGCTCATCGGCGACTACACCGACTTCTACATCTCGGTGCACCACGCCACGGCCGTGGGCAGGCAGTTCCGCCCCGACAACCCCCTGTTGCCCAACTACAAGTGGGTGCCCATCGGCTACCACGGCCGCGCCTCCACAATCGGCGTTTCCGGCCAGCACTTTCATCGCCCGGTGGGCCAGACCCGGCCCGCCGCCGAAGGCGACGCACCGGGATTCGGCCCGTGCGCGCGGCTCGACTACGAGCTCGAGCTGGGAATCTTCGTGGGGCCGGGTAACGCGCAGGGGCAGCGCATCGGCATCGAGGCCGCAGAATCGCACATCTTCGGCCTGTGCATTCTGAACGACTGGTCGGCACGTGACCTGCAGGCGTGGGAATACCAGCCGCTCGGCCCGTTCCTGGCCAAGAATTTTGCCAGCACGATTTCGCCATGGGTCGTCACCCTGGAAGCGCTGGCCCCCTTCCGCGAACCCTTCCGGCGCGCCGAAGGCGAACCGCAACCACTGCCTTACCTGTCTTGCGACGCGAACAGCAAGGCCGGTGCGGTGTCGGTCGAGCTCGAAGTGCTGCTCACCACCGAACAATCGCGCAGCCAGGGGGCCGAACCCGCCCGGCTGTCGCGCAGCAACTTCCGCGACGCTTACTGGAGCATGGCGCAACTGCTTGCGCACCATACCGTGAACGGCTGCCGCATGCAGCCCGGCGACTTGCTCGGAACCGGCACACTGTCGGGGCCTCAGGAAGATGAAGCCGGCTCGCTAATGGAGTTGACGCTCAGTGGTAAAAACCCCATTACGCTACCGTGGGGCGAAGAGCGCAGCTTCCTGCACGATCACGACGAAGTCATTCTGCGGGCGCACTGCAGCAAGCCGGGCTACCCCGTCATCAGCCTGGGCGAATGCACGGGCATCGTGCTGCCCGCCCTTCCGGTGTAATCGTTCAACCGGGCAGCACCTTGCCCGGGTTCATGATTCCCTGCGGGTCGAGCGCAGCCTTGATGCGTCGCATCAAGTCCAGCTCGACCGCGTCTTTGTAGCGCGGCAAATAGTCGCGCTTGAGCTGCCCGATGCCGTGTTCGGCGCTGATTGAACCGCCAAAGGCATGCACGCGGTCGTGCACCAGGGCGTGGATTTCGCTTTGCCGCGCAAGCAGCGCCTCTTCGGTGTACGCCGTGCCGCACGCCACGTTGTAATGCAGGTTTCCATCGCCCAGATGACCGAAGATCACGTGTTCGACCCCGGGGTGCGCCGCCTGCAGCGCCGCGTTGGTGGTGGCTACGAATTCGGCCATGCGCGAGGCCGGCACCGAGATGTCGTGCTTGACGTTCTTGCCGTAGGCCTTTTCCGCAAGCGGAATGCTTTCGCGCAGGCGCCAGAGCGCACGGCTTTGCGTGGCGCTTGCCGCAATTGCGGCATCCGACACCAGCCCGGCCTCGAGCGCGTCGCCGATCACGGCCTCGAACCGTTCGCGCGCGTGGGCCTCGCTTTCGCTGTCTGACAGTTCGAGCAGCGCAAACCATGGTGCGGCGCGCGCCGCATCGTCAAACGGCAGCCGCTGCTCGGGAAAGCACTCGACCACGGCCTGCAGGCAGTTGGCCGCAATCAGCTCATAGGCGGTGAGCGCTGCGGAAAACCCCTTGCGGGCGCGGGCCAGCATCGCCACGGCAGCCTCGATCGACGGCAGCGCAAGCAGCGCCGTGCATTGCGCCACCGGCCGCGGGAACAGCTTGAGCGTGGCGGCCGTGATGAATCCCAGCGTGCCTTCGCTGCCGATATACAGATTGCGCAGGTCGTAACCGGTGTTGTCTTTGCGCAGGCCGCGCAAGCCGTTCCAGATCTCGCCCTGTGGGGTCACCACTTCCAGCCCCAGCACCAGCTCGCGTGCGGTGCCGTAGCGAAGGACCTGCGTGCCCCCGGCGTTGGTGGCCAGGTTACCGCCGATGGTGCAGCTGCCTTCGGCCGCCAGCGACAGCGGAAAGAGACGGTCGGCATCATGCGCCGCCTGCTGCACCGCCTGCAGCGTGCAGCCTGCCTCGACGACCATGGTGTCGTTCCCGGTATCGACGGCGCGAATCGCGTTCAGCCGCGTCAGCACAACCAGGAGGGCGCGGCCCGTTTCATCGGGCGTCGCCCCCCCACACAGGCCGGTATTTCCACCCTGGGGAATCATGGGCACGCCGCGGGCGGCGCACCACTTCACGACGTCGGCCAGTTCGTGCACGGAACCGGGCCGAACCACCGCCAGCGGCCGGCCACTGTAGCGCCCGCGCCAGTCGGTGACGTAGGGCCCGGTGTCGGCACCCGTAAGCACGTGCGCCGCACCCAGCAGGCCAATCAGTTCGTCCACAGCCCTCATTTCGCCTCTCCAACGCGTAACCCTGCATTTTATCGCCCTGGCGTCGCCCGCCCGGTCACGATATTATGGCCGCGCCGCATGAAGGCGGCCCGCCGCCAGGCCCGCGGGCACGCCCCATGCCGCCCGCCCACACCGATACACAAGGAAATTACCGTGACCACCTCCGCACTGCCCAGCGCCGTTTTCAAAGCCTACGACATTCGCGGCATCGTTCCCGCGCAGCTCAATCCCGACTTTGCCCGCCTGCTGGGCCGCGCCCTGGCCATGCTGGCGCGCGAACAGGGGGTCACCGAGCTGGTCATCGGATTCGACGGCCGGCTGAGCAGTCCGCAGCTGGCCGACGCGCTGCACGAAGGGGCGAACTCCGAAGGCCTCGACACGCTGGACATCGGCATGGTGCCCACGCCGCTCGTGTACTTTGCCGCGCACGTGCGCAAAACCGGCTCGGGTGTGGCCATCACGGGCAGCCACAACCCGCCCGATTACAACGGCTTCAAGATCATGATGGCGGGGCGCACGCTTTACGGGCCGGATATCCGCGATCTGCACACCCGCATGCAGGCGCTGGCCGAACGTGATCCGGCCGGGCCGCAAGGCGAGCGCCAACAGCGCGACGTCAAGCCCGATTACGTACAGCGCATCACCGGCGACGTTCGCCTGCGGCGCCCCATGCGCGTCGCGCTCGACTGCGGCAATGGTGTGGGCGCAGTGCTGGCCGAAAAGCTGTTCACGGCACTGGGCTGCGAGGTCGACACACTGTATTGCGATGTCGACGGCACCTTTCCCAATCACCATCCCGATCCGGCCGATCCCCACAACCTGGAAGACCTGATCCGGCATGTCCGGGCCACCGACTGCGAACTGGGGCTCGCCTTCGATGGCGATGCCGACCGGGTAGGCGTCGTGACCAAATCGGGGGAAATCATCTGGCCTGATCGCCAGCTCATTCTGTACGCACAAGATGTGTTGAGCCGCCAGCCCGGCGCCACCATCATTTTCGACGTCAAGTGCAGCCGCCACGTGGCGCGGGCGATCACGGCCGCCGGCGGTACGCCACTCATGGCGCAGACCGGGCACTCGCTCATCAAGGCCAAGCTCGCCGAGACAGGCGCGCCGCTCGCCGGCGAGATGAGCGGGCACATCTTCTTCAAGGAGCGCTGGTTCGGTTTCGACGACGGGCTCTACACGGCGGCTCGTCTGCTCGAGATCCTGTCGGCACACCCCGACCCCTCGGCCGTTCTCGAGGCGCTGCCGAAAGACGTGTCAACACCCGAACTGAAGATTGAAATGCAGGAAGGCGAGCCGCACGCACTGATCGCCCGCCTGCAGTCGGAAGGCAAGTTCGCGACTGCGCAATCGCTGATCACCATCGACGGCGTGCGGGCCGAGTACGCCGACGGCTTCGGCCTTGCCCGGCCCTCGAACACCACGCCGGTCATCGTGCTGCGCTTCGAGGCGGAAACCGAGGCAGCGCTGACCCGCATCAAAAACGAATTTCGTGATGCACTGACCGCGCTCAAGCCGGACATCAGCCTGCCCTTCTGAAGCGCCGTACGCGCGCCTGCCCGACACTCATTCAAGCAGCTGCGCGTAAACCTCGAGGTGGGCCTGAACGACCTTGTTGATGTCGAAGGCCTGTTCGGCAAGCGCCCGCCCCGCCGCCCCCATGCGCCGGCGCAGCTCGGCATCGTCGGCCAGCCGCAGCACGGCGTCAGCAAGGGCCGCGGAATCACGTGGCGGCACCAGCAGGCCCGTCACACCCGGCTCGATCGCGTCGCGGCACCCCGGCACATCGGTCGTCACCACGGCGCGCCCGCAGGCGGCAGCCTCGATGAGTGACCGCGGCAGGCCCTCGCGGTAGGAAGGCAGCACGGCAATGTGGGCGCTCTGATACAGCTGTGCCACGTCTTCCCGTTCGCCCAGGCAGGTAACCACGCCGTCGGCCTGCCAGCGCTGAAACTCGTCATGCGTGATGCTGGCGGGATTGCCGGGATCCGGCCCCCCCACCAGCACCCAGCGCAACCCGCTGCGGTGCCCGGTCGTCATGCGCGCGGCGGATACGAATTCGCGCACGCCCTTGTCCGTCAGCAACCGTGCCACCATCACCGCCACGGGCGGTCCTTCGGGTTCCGGAGTGGGCGCATAGGCCTCGAGATCGACGCCCGAACCCCGTATCAGCACCGTCTGACCCGGCTGCACCACGCCGGCCTCGCGCAGCTCCTGGCGATCGCTGCGGTTCTGAAACACCACCCTGCTGTTGCGGTGCCCCAAGGCCAGCCGGTACAACAGCGTGGTGGCAAGCCGCTGAACGTCGAAGCGCCCGGCACGCCTCATGAACACGAAGCCCAGCCCGGACACCGCCGCCACGTAGGCGGGCACGCCCGCCAGCCGTGCCGCGATGCCGCCATACAGCACGGGCTTGATCGTCACGGCATGAATCAGATCGGGTCGCAATGTCCGGAACAGGCGCCAGAATGCGTAAAGGCTTTGCAGCTCCTGAACGGGGTTGCGGCCACTGCGCGACATGGGAATGACGTGATGCACGAATCCGTGCTCACGAATCTGTGCCACAGCCGGGCCGTCCATTGTGGCCACGTGCACCTCGTAGCCGGCGGCACGGGCACCCTGCGCAATCGGCAGGCGGTGCGAAACGAAGAATGCGGGGTTGTTGACCAGAAAGAGGATGCGGCGGGCACGACGCGACGATTCCGCCGGCGCGGCTGATGTTGCCGCCTCATGCGCAGCAGACGCCGCCGGATGAGCAGGAATGTAGCCTTCGCGGCGCCCCGCGCGATCGCCTGCCGGCCGGGGCGTCGGATAGTCGACGGCAAGACGCTGCCACACGGTGTGGTAGCGTTCGCGCATGGCATCCAGTCCGAACTTGCGCTGCACGCGTTCACGACCGCGAACCGAACGCGCAACATACCGTTCGCGGCCGGTCTCGCTGAGCAGCAGACTGACGGCGGCATCGAGCGCACCCGCCAGCGACACGGCGTCGCGCGCAGCCACCACCCAGCCGCAGTCGCCCACGATCCGGGCCGCATCGCCCACGTTCGTGACCACGCACGGCACACCCGTGGCCATGGCTTCTGCCACCACGTTGGGGAAACCTTCCGCCCGACTGGAGAGCACGTAGATGTCGAGCGCGTTGAGAATGCGCGGCACGTCGTCACGCCGCCCGAGCAGGATCACCCTGTCGGCAATGTCCAGTTTCTGCAGCAGCGCCATCAGCCCGGCGTTGCTGCGGTCCAGCCCTTGCCCCACCAGCACGCAACGCAACTCGGGGTGACGCGTGAGACAGCGTGCAAAGGCGTTCAGGAGATTGGTGTGATCTTTGAGCGGATTCCAGCGCGCCACACTGCCGATGACCGGCGTTTGCGCTGCCAGCCCCAGCTCCTGCCGCACTGCGGCGCGCGCTTGCGGGTCAGGGTGCCACGTCTGCATGTCGTAACCGTTCGGAATCACGATCATGCGATCGGCGTCGTATCCCCAGTCGCGATGCCGACGTGCCGCGCCCTCGGCGCACGCCACGATGACACCGGGCAACCAGCGCGAGACGCGGGCGCACACCCATGCGAGCGCGCGGGCGCTGCGGCTGCCGTGGCCGAGATCGGCGCCCGAATTGCGGATACCCCAGGCCACGGCGCGGATGCCGGCCAGGCGCGCCACGGCACCGCCCAGCAGATCGGCGTGATACATCCAGGTCTGCACGACGTCGGGCCGGATCTGCCTGAGCAGGCGGTACAGGCGCCACACACCGACCAGCGGCGCAAGCGGACTGCGCTTCATGTGCAGCGCGTGCACCGTGACCCCGGCCTCGCGCAGGCGCGGGCCGAAGACGCCTTCATCCCCGAGCGACACTACGGTGTGCACCGCCTGCTGATGCGGGGTCGCGACGAGCCGGTGCAGCACCGTTTCGGCACCGCCCTGACCCAGGCCGGAAATGATGTGAACGACATGCAATGCTGGGGAACTCACGTTGACGGGTTTCCTGATGGTTGAAGTCATGACATGCGGACTCCGGCTTCGCGAAACAGGGTGTCCCAGCGCGCAAGAACCTGCTCCAGGCCATAGCGCTCGCGCACGCTGCGTGCGCCCTGCTTGCCCAGTCGCTCGCGCAGGCCGGCATCGCGCATGAGCGCTGCCAGCGCGTTCTCGAGCGCCGCCTCGTCATTCAGCGGGACCAGCAGCGCGTCCTGGCCCTTGCGAGTAATTTCGGCGGGGCCACTCGGGCAATCGACGCTCACGCAGGGCAGACCCAGCGCCATGGCCTCGATCAGCGCGTTCGGAAAGCCTTCGACCTCGGAGGTCAGCACGAACAGGTCGGCTGCCAGCAATTCGCTCCAGGGCGTGGCGGTGCGCCCCGGAAGCTGCACGCGTTGCTGCAGGCCGCACGCAGCCGCCTGACGCTCAAGCGCGTCACGCTGCGGCCCTTCTCCCCAGATCACCAGATCCCACTGCGGAAAGTGCGGCGCCAACCGGGCAAAGACGTCGATGAGGCGGCCGTACCCCTTCAGAGGCACCAGCCGCCCCATGGCGACCAGACGGCGGCGCCCGACCGCGGCAGGCGGCGCCGGCACCGAGGGCGTATCGTCACCGGCCTGGCCGGCACCATGCCCGCCGGCGGGCACCGCCGTCGAACCACGCGCCAGCGGCAGATCGGGCGGCAGCGGATTCGGCACCACGGCCAGCCGCCGCACAGCCGGCGCCATGCGTTTCATGGGTTCAACGCTGGCTTCGGCCTGCACGGTGACCATGGCCGCGTACGGATAGAGCCTGCGACGCAACCGCTGCAGATTTGAGCTTGCGCTGGTGCTCACGCCGGGATTGCTGCGTTCACACACGATCACCGGGACCGCCATACCCAGCGTGGCCAACAGCACCATCACGTTCACGTTGGTGAGGAAGGACACGACCACATCGGGCTGCAGATCACGCACCATGCGGCGCAATACCCACAGCTTCACGGCAGGCGCCAGCGGCGTGCGCGCCGCGGCGCCCATGCGGTCGGCCACCCATTGAACATTCACTTTGGGGTCGAGCTCGTAAAACAGCGTGCCCTTGCCCGTGTAGGTGGGCGCAAGCGTGACCTGATGGCCCTGTCGCGCCCACGCACTGCACAGCGTGGCGGCCACCCGCTCGGCACCTCCCGCATGCATGGAACTGACGAAGAACAGAATTTTCATAAGGTGTCTTGCCAGGCCTGCACCATGAGGATGCTCCACAGGTGGGTGCTCCAGTCACGGCGCCCCGATACGTGTTCCTGCCATTTGCGCTGTACGGCTGCTTCGTGAAACAGACCCTCGCGCCGCAGTCGCGCGGGCTGCAGCAGTTCATGTGCCCATTCGCGCAGCGGCCCGCGCAGCCATTGCGCGAGCGGCACCGAAAAACCCTTCTTCGGGCGCTCGATCAATGAACGGGGCACGTGCCGGTACAGCACCTGACGCAACAGCCATTTTCCCTGCCCTTCCCGCACCAGGTAATGCGCCGGCAGCCGACGCGCGAAGGCGAAGACGTGGTGATCGAGCAGCGGCACCCGTGTTTCCAGACTGGCCGCCATTGCCGCACGGTCGACCTTCACCAGAATGTCGTCGGGCAGATAGGTCTGCACGTCAAGCAGGGTCATGGCCGCAATGATATCGTCGAGCCCGGGCTCGTCGAACACGCTGCGCGATGGCGGCGCCTCGATCAGCACCTCGGCCGGGTCCTTCCAGTAGCTCACGAAACTGCGATAGAAATCGGCGCTGTGACGCGCCGACAGGACTTGTGTCAGCCGGGCGGCACGTTGCCCGGCAACACCGCGCAATGCCGGCGCCGTAGCCTGCAGCAGCGCCGCGGCCACTGTTCGCACGCCCGCCGGCAGCCGCGCGCGCCGGTGCCACCATGCTGCGGCACGAAAGTAACGGGAATAGCCCGCAAACAGCTCATCGCCTCCGTCACCGGACAGCGCCACGGTGACGTGCCGGCGCGCAAGCCGTGTCGCCAATATGGTGGGGATCTGCGAGGAATCGGCAAACGGCTCGTCGTACACGGCCGGCAACTGGGGCACGATCTCGAGCGCATCGCGATCGCTGACGTACAGCTCGGTGTGATCGGTGCCCAGATGCGCAGCCACGGCGGCAGCGTGTTCGGCCTCGTTGTAACGCGGGTCGTCGAAGCCGATGCAGAAGGTACGCACGGGTTGCGAGCTGGCCCGCTGCAACAGCGCCACGACGGTCGAGGAGTCGATGCCGCCTGACAGAAACGCGCCCAGCGGCACATCGGCGATCGTCTGCCGTTGCACTGAGGCGCAAAGCACGTGCTCCAGCTGATCGGCCGCGTCGGCATCGCTGTCGAACCTAAGCGGCGCGGCGGCTGCCTGCTCGGCCACGAGACGTGCCGACCAGTACGAACGGGGGGCCGGCATTTCGCCGATGCGGCACTGGTGCGCATTCAGCTGCATCCAGCAGCCGGGCGACACCTTGCCGATCTGCCTGTATATGCTGAACGGAGCCGGAATGTAGTTATGGCGCAGCAGGGCCGCCAGTGCACGCGGGTCGGGGCGTGCATCGAGCCCCGGCAGGCGCGCCAGCGCCTTGAGTTCCGATGCAAATACGAAGCTGCCGCCCACGAAGCCCGCATACAGCGGCTTCTCGCCCAGCCGGTCGCGCATCAGGGTGAGGGTCTGGTCCTCGCGATCCCACAACGCCATGGCAAACATGCCGGTGGCGGCTTCGAGTGTCTTTTCAATACCCCATGCGGCAAAGCAGGCCAGCAGGGTTTCGGTGTCGGAGTGCCCGCGCCATGTGGGTGCACGGTCTGCGTGCGCCAACGCCTCGCGCAAAGCCAGATGATTGTAGATTTCGCCGTTCAGCACCAGCATGTAACGCCCGCAAGCCGAGGTCATGGGCTGGGCCCCGGCCGCGCTGGTGTCGATGATGGCCAGCCGCACATGGCCCAGCGCCAGCCCGGCGGATTCATCTTCCCAAAAGCCCTCGCTGTCGGGGCCGCGGTGACGCATGACGGCGCAGGCGCCCGTGACCAGACTGCGCTTTTCGCGCAGCGGCCCCCAAATCCCGACGATTCCGCACATGCCTACGCCTCCATACCGGGCACGGCCCGGATCACCGAAATCCGAACAGCTGACTCCACATCGCCATGATACGGGGCACGCAGAAGCGATCGCGCACGTCTACGGCGCGCCGCGCCAGCGCCGCACGCCGCTGCGGCCGGCCCATCAGGTCGGAAAGGTGGGCCGCAAGTGCGTCGGCGTCTTCCGGTGGCGTGACCAGCACCCCGTCGATGCCGTCGCGGACGATCTCGCGCGGCCCCGTCTCGCAGTCGAAAGCCACTACGGGCAAGCCGCTCGCCATGGCCTCGATGAGCGTGTTCGACAGACCTTCCACACGGGAACTGAGCACGTACAGATCGGCATCGGCATACCAATCAGCCAGATTGCCCACCCGCCCCGGCATGCTGACGCGCTCGCCCAGGCCATTCGCCTCGATCGTCGCCTGCAACGCCTCGCGTTCATCGCCCTCGCCCAGAATCACCAGATCCCAGTCCGGGTACAGCGGCGCCAATTGGGCAAACGCCCGCAACAGCACATCGAAGCCCTTGTGCGGATGCAGACGCCCCACGGCAAGCAGTCGGCAACGGCCGTGGCGATCGGGGGGCGGTACCACGGGCTCCGACCTTTCCATGGGCCAGCGCACGGCGTTGGGTATGACACTGACCTTCGCGCCGGGCACATTGCGTTCCAGCCATTCGGCCGTGCCGGTGGTAAGCGCCACCACCGCATGAGCCCGCGGATACGCCCAGCGGCGCAGGCGTTCCCACATCGGTGCCAACCCCTGAGCGGGCGGATGCGTATGCTCGCTGGCGATGACGCGGCACGGCAGACGTCGCGCCGCAGCGACGGCCAGCACCGAGGCCGTGGTCATCATGCCAAGCACGACGTGCGGTTTGCTGCGGCGGATCAGGCGACGCAGGGCGAGCACCCGCCGCGCATTGGCGAACAGGCCGCCCAACGTGCTGCGGCTCGCTCCGGCCAGGCCCAGCGCGCGGCGATCGACGCCTTCGGGAACCGGATAGGCATCGGACTCCGGGGCGCTCTGCGTGACCAGCGTGACGCGGCAGCCCTGCTGCAGCCAGTAGTCGCACATTTCGACGGCCACCCGTTCGGCGCCGCCACCGCTGAGCGAATGGATGACAACCATGAGGTGAGGCGGTTCAAACGAATACTTCAACGCGAATCCTGCAATTCAGTCACGGCCGGGCGACGCCGCCACCGGTTCGGGTGACGCCGGAGGCGGACTCAGCGCCACGGCCATATAGCACACATACGAAAGGAGATACATCAGGCCGGTGGCCAGCATGATGCCGTTGACACCCATTACGGGGGCCAGCACGTGGTTCATCGCAGCCTTCAGAAGAAAATTGGCCACGGCAATCGACGCCATGATGCGGTAGCGGTTCTGGCTGGCAAGCAGCTGCACCAGCACCAGCACCCCGAAGTAGAACGGCATCTGCAGCAGACCCCAGCGCATGACGCCGGCCACACGCACGGTGTCGTCGGCCGTGAAGGCGCCGCGCTCGAACAGCAGGCTGACCAGCCAGGGCGCCAGCATCCAGCCGACAAGCGTCACCAGCGCGCCGCCCAAGGCCATCAGCACCGACCACTTCAGGGCAAGCCGGCGGGCGCGCAGCATATCACCCCGGCGCTGCACGTCGGCCAGTACCGGTAGTGCCGCCCGGCCCACCGAGGCCGCTCCGAGCCCCAGCAACAGCGACAGCAGCCGCGCCGCATAACCCAGCGTGGCGTTGGCATTGGCACCCAGCGTTGCCGCCGTGTACTGGTCGATCGGGCCGACAAAGCTCATGGCAACCTGCCCGATCAGCATCACACCCGCGGCCTTCATCAGGTCGGGCCATTGCCCGGCGCTCAGGCCCAGGCGCGGCCGGCCGACCCCGCCATCGGCACGCGCGGCGAGCCACAGCAGCCATACCGACTGAATGGCGTAGCCGACAAGGGTACCCCACAACAGCGGGCCGACGTCGATTGGCGTCACGGCCAGCAGCACCCACACCAGTATGACCACGGCCGGCACACTGTCGAGCAACGTATTGATGTGGCGCTCACGCGCTCGCAGTCGCGCCGCGCTGACGCCGGTCATCAGCGTGAACAGCGCCGCCGGCGCAAAAGCGAGCGTAAGCTGCCGGCTCATGCGACGAGTGTCGTCGTCCAGCCCGGCACCCGCCACATCGAGCACCCAGGGCCACGCCACATAGATACCGCCCGCCAGCACGAGGCCCACCAGGATCACCCAGCCATGCAGTTCACCCAAAAAGCGATGCAACGCAGCCGTGTCGTCGCGCGCGCGCACCAGTACCGGAATCAGCACCACCGACAGGGCGCCCACGATGGTGATGGGCAGCCAGTTGGCCAGCGTCATGGTGAACTGATAGGCATCGACGACGTCGCTGACGCCGTAGCGGTAGGCGACCGCCATTTCCTTTACGGCGCCCGCCGCCTTTCCCAGCAACAGGAATACCGCCACACGGAACGCACCCGAGGCAATGCGCCGGTGATCCGAATGCAGGTTCGACAGGCGTGAACGGAGTCGCCGCAATTCAGGCAAGGAATTGCGCATACCAGGGCATGGCCGCCTTGAGGCCTGCCTCGATATCGTATTGCGGTGCGTAGCCCAGCAGCGCGCGCGCCTTGCCAATGTCGGCCTGGGAATGGCGCACGTCGCCGGCGCGGAAGTCTGCGTGGCGCGGCGGCCGGTCGTACTCGATACCCTGCCCGCGCAGAATTTCGGCCAGATACCGGAACAGCTGATTCAGCGTGGTACGGTCGCCATAGGCCACGTTGTACACCTGATTCACGCCGTCTGGCCCGGCCAGTGCAGCCAGCACGTTCGCCTGCACGACGTTGTCGATATAGCAGAAATCACGGCTCGTTTCGCCGTCGCCGTTGATCACCACTTCCTGGCCGCGGATCATGGCGGCGATCCAGCGCGGAATCACTGCCGCATAAGCACCTTCCGGGTCCTGGCGCCGCCCGAACACGTTGAAATAGCGCAACCCGACACTGGGCGTGCCGTACGCACGCGTGAAGACGTCGGCATACAGCTCGTTCACGTATTTCGTGACGGCATAGGGCGACAGGGGTTTGCCGATATGGTCTTCAACTTTGGGCAGGCCGGGGTGATCGCCGTAGGTGGAACTGGATGCCGCATAGACGAACGACTTCACACCCGCATCGCGCGCGGCCACCAGCATGTTCAGGAATCCCCCGATGTTCACTTCATTCGTGGTGATGGGGTCTTCGAGCGACCGCGGCACGGAACCCAGCGCGGCCTGGTGCAGCACGTGGTCAACGCCCCGGGCCGCCGTGTGGCAGACCTCGAGGTTGCGAATGTCGCCCTCGATGAACTGAAAGCGCGCCCAGGCATCCGGCCCCACGTTGCGCTGCACCTCGTCGAGGTTGTGGCGGTGACCGGTGGCGAAGTTGTCAAGCCCCACCACCTGCTGGCCTGCCGTGAGCAGCGCCTCGAGCAGATTCGATCCAATGAAGCCGGCACAACCCGTCACCAGCCAGCGGCGCGGTTGTGTGCGCAGGCCCGTCATCAATTCAGCGTATCGTTCAAGCATGGTGAAGTTCTTTCAGGGGTTACAGGCGCAGATCGGCTTCTTCCGCCGTCAGCACGTATTTGAGGTCGTACAAAACATGTTCGGGCTTGCCCAGCGCCCGGATCTGCGCCGCAGACATGTCCTTGAACTGCTGGTGCGCCACGGCAAGCACGATACCGTCGTACGCGCCCTGCCGGGGCTGTTCAACGGGTTCGATACCGTATTCCTGCACTGCTTCGGCGGGGTCGACCCATGGATCGTAGACATCGACGTCGATGTTGTACTCGGCCAGCTCGCGCACGATATCGACCACGCGCGTATTGCGCAGATCAGGGCAGTTTTCCTTGAACGTGAGCCCCATGACCAGCACGCGTGAACCCTGCACCTGGATGCGGCGCTTGGTCATGGCCTTGATGAGCTGCGACACCACATAACTGCCCATGGCGTCGTTCAGGCGCCGCCCGGCCAGAATGATTTCGGGGTGGTACCCGATACTCTGGGCCTTGTGAGTGAGGTAGTAGGGATCCACACCAATGCAGTGGCCGCCCACCAGCCCCGGTCGGAACGGCAGAAAGTTCCATTTCGTGCCAGCGGCCTCGAGGACGGCCTGCGTATCGATGCCCAGCTTGTTGAAGATGAGCGCCAGCTCGTTGATCAGCGCAATATTGACGTCACGCTGCGTGTTTTCGATGACCTTTGCCGCTTCGGCCACCTTGATCGAAGGCGCCTTGTGCGTACCGGCCACGATGATCTGAGCATAGAGGCGGTCGATCAGCGCTGCGGCCTCGGGCGTCGAACCGGACGTCACCTTGCGGATGTTGGCCACGCGATGCTGCTTGTCGCCCGGATTGATGCGCTCCGGGCTGTAGCCGGCATAAAAATCTTCGTTGAAGCGCAGGCCCGACACGCTTTCCAGCACCGGTACGCACACCTCTTCGGTGGCCCCCGGGTAGACCGTGGATTCGTAGATCACGATGTCGCCGCGCTTGAGCACGCGGCCGATCGTCTCGCTGGCGCGTATGAGGGGTGTGAGGTCGGGCTGCTTGTACTTGTCGATCGGTGTGGGCACCGTCACGATGAACACGTTGGCCTCGGCCAGGGCCTCGGCGTCAGCCGAATAGCGCAGGTGCACGGCAGCCTGCAGCTCCTCACGCTCGACCTCCAGCGTATGGTCGTGTCCCGCCTGCAATTCCTCGATGCGCCGGGCATTGATATCGAAGCCCAGCACGGATCGCACCTTGCCGAACTCCACCGCCAGCGGCAGCCCCACGTAGCCCAGGCCGACGACGGCCAGCTTCACCTCTTCGAGTCGCAGCATTCTTGTTCCTTGAGTTCGTTGATCATTGGGTTCACCGGGGCCGGGAACCGCGCTTATGGTCGCGCCCGAGCGAGGGCAACAGCAGCCAGCCCGGGCGGCGCCAGGACACGAGACGCGAATACAGCCAGATATACACCCAGCAAAATACGACCAGGCTGGCGCACAGCATCCAGGCGTTGTCCCACCAGATCGTGGCCGGTACCAGGCCGATCAACGCCAGCACCCACAGATACGGCGACGTCATGGCGTTGCACAACGCGGGCACCGCGTGGCGCCGATCACGGCTGAACGTCGCGCGCACCAGGCGCCGGAACACCAGCTGATGCAGGTGCAGCGCATCGGGCTGATCGACCGGCACGCCCCGCTTGAAGCGACGCCGCCAGATCGAGAACATGGTTTCGAACACGGGGTAAAACAGTACGGCCAGAG
Source organism: Yanghanlia caeni (assembly GCA_030733815.1). Classification (GTDB taxonomy): domain Bacteria; phylum Pseudomonadota; class Gammaproteobacteria; order Burkholderiales; family Burkholderiaceae_B; genus Yanghanlia; species Yanghanlia caeni. Next base: position 44,093 of record JAUZQE010000002.1, on the reverse strand, counting down.
CGTAGAACGGCGAAACGCTCGGGTTGCGCACCACCAGCTGTACCGCCAGTTCCGCCAGCATGAAACCCAGAAAATACGCTCCACCGTCGCCCAGGAACACCCGCCCGAAGGGGAAGTTCCAGACCAGAAAGCCCAAGGTTGCGGAAGCCAGCGCAGTGGCTATCAGGAAAATGGGGATGTCCTGCACCTGCAAGGCCACCAGTGCTAGTGACAGCGCCATGAGTGTCGCGATCATGCCCGCCAGACCATTCATGCCGTCGACAATGTTCAATGCATGGGTGCAGCCGCCCACCGCCACCATCGTGAACAGCAGTGAAATGGGCCAGAACGACAGCAGCCAGTCGGCCCAGGCTATGCCGACGCGCGAAACGCCGCCCAGCAGCCACCAGGCGATCGCCGCCGAGGCGAAGGCGGCCATGAGCCGCTTGCCGGAACCGACGTCCTTCGTGATATCTTCGAGCAGCCCCGCGACGAACACGGGCATTGCCGCGATGAACAGCACAGGCCACAGCCACGTCAGCGTCATGTTGCTGGGCCCCAGCACCAGCAGGCCGGCCAGACTGCCGGCCACTACCGCAAGCCCGCCCACGCGCGGTGCAGCGCGTGAATGCATGGCCTGCGGTTTCTTGAGATCGGAATCGCCCGTGAAGACGCCGTGCCAGCGCTCCGACGCCACGATCAGGCCCCCGACCATGAAAGCCACGATACAGATATAGAGCCAGGTCAACGAACCCCAGGATTGAGGCGAAATCACGTATTCCCCATCAAGTTGAACAGCCGTCTATTATCCGATGAATGTGTAACGAATCGGGGCGAAGTAGCGAAACACATGCAACAAGAAATATAGCGCGCAATTCACATGCCGCGCGCAGCGTCGTTAGGGTATGGGGCCTGCGCCGTTTGGCCGGGCTGCGCCGGCGCGGCGAAGATGCTAATCTGCCTGAAAAAGCAAAAAAAAAACCCGAGATCGTGAGATCTCGGGCAAAATCCACCAAAGGAGGAGGGTGGAGGAGACAACCTTGGCATGTCGGGCTGCGAGGGCCTTTCGGCCCGAGCCGTAGATTGATTGGCAATCAATCTGCGACATCCGATAACTGCAGTTTATCGCCAGTTTTTGTGCAATGCAAGATACTTTTGCTGCAGCGCCACAATTTTGTGGTTTCAAGATGTATCTGTTTGTTGCCTTAAGCCAAATACACCCTGCTTTCAACTAGCGTTAACCCTTAAGCTGAATGAATAATAACACGACATTCGGGAAAACGCTAGTACCCCTTTCACCCACACTCGTTCAAATGCGATAGGCCGTTGTGGTCATGACCTTCGACATGCATCGCATGGCGAACTTCACCGGAGCTGGCAGCGGCACCGCACCATGGCGCTCGGCCGTAGTGCGGTGTTCCACTTCATCGTCGCGCATCTGTTCAACGATGCGGCGTGACCGGGTATCTTGCGGCGGAAGCTGCTCGAGATGCCCGTCGAGGTGTTGTTCAACCTGCCGTTCCGTTTCGGCCATGAAGCCCAGATTGCGCGGTATGCCCGCCCGGCTGGCCAGCGCACCCAGCGAAAACGAACCCAAATACCACAATGGATTCAGCAGACTGGGCCGGCTGTTGAGTTCATCGAGGCGTTCGCGGCACCACACCAAATGGTCCACTTCCTCGGCCGCCGCCTGGTGTAAAACGTCGCGAATTGCTGCATCGCGGCAAAACAGGGCCTGGCCGCGATACAGCGCCTGCGCACAGACCTCGCCGACGTGATTCACGCGCATGAGGCCGGCGGCATGGCGCTGCTCGGCGGGCGTCAGTGTTTCGTGTTCGCCTTCGAGCGGAAGCGGGCCGGCGGGATTGGGCCGGCCGGCCTGCGCCGACCCCCCCAACACCTGCAGCGCGCGGCCCACCTCGGCCAGAATGTCATCGAGCGGATTGCTGCGGCGAACGAAACCGGAACCCGTCATTGTGCTGCCCTGATCGGCCATCAGTCTCACCTCATTCAAATCATTTCACTGCGTGTATTTTCACATAGTTCCGGCTGAGGCAAGCGCAATGCCCGCCGCCGGCGCCACGTATTATGATAAGGCGTTAACATTCGACTTCCGGCAGGAGCCCAAATGGAATGCACAATCGACTGGGGTGGCCCCGAGGGCATGCTCTTCGTGGCACGCACGGGTAGCGGCCACGTCACCGCCATGGATGGCGCCCCCGAAGGCGGCGGCAGCAACCTGGCGCCGCGCCCCATGGAACTGATGCTTGCCGGTGCGGGCGGCTGCGCCGCGTACGACGTCGTGCTGATTCTCAAGCGCGGCCGTCACGAGGTCACCGGCTGCCAGGTCGAACTCGATGCCGAACGCGCCGAGACCGACCCCAAGGTGTTCACCCGCATTCATTTCGCCTTTACGGTCACCGGGCGCAACCTGCCCGAAGCCGCGGTCGAACGTGCCGTGCGCCTGTCCCACGAAAAATACTGCTCGGCATCGGCGATGCTGGGCAAAACCGCCGAGATCACGCATTCCATTCACGTGGTCGAGGCCTGACCCCACACAACCCGCTCATGCATCAATACGAAGATCTGATGCGCCATGTCTACGAACATGGCGTATTGAAAACCGACCGCACCGGTACGGGCACCCGCTCGGTGTTCGGCTACCAGATGCGGTTCGACCTGTCGCAAGGTTTTCCGCTGGTCACCACCAAGAAGCTGCACCTGCGCTCGATCATCGTCGAGCTGCTGTGGTTTCTGCGCGGCGACTCCAACGTTCGCTGGCTGCAGGAACGCGGGGTGTCGATCTGGAATGAATGGGCCGACAAGCAGGGCGAGCTGGGCCCGGTGTATGGCGTACAGTGGCGCTCCTGGCCCACACCCGACGGCCGGCACATCGACCAGATCGCGCAGGTGATCGAACAGATCCGCAGCAATCCCGATTCGCGACGCCTGATCGTGTCAGCCTGGAACGTGGGCGAGATTCCGAACATGGCCCTGCCGCCCTGCCACGCCTTCTTTCAGTTCTATGTGGCGCAAGGTCGCCTGTCGTGCCAGTTGTATCAGCGTAGTGCCGATATTTTCCTGGGCGTGCCCTTCAACATTGCCAGCTACGCGCTGCTGACGCACATGGTCGCGCAGCAGTGCGATCTCGAACCGGGCGAGTTCATCTGGACGGGCGGCGACTGCCACCTGTACAGCAACCACATGGAACAGGTCGAGCTGCAGCTGAGCCGCACGCCCTACCCCTACCCGCGGCTGAACATCAGGCGGCGCCCGCCCACGATCTTCGATTACGAATTCGAAGACTTCGAGATTCTCGACTACCAGCACCACCCGCACATCAAGGCACCTGTGGCCGTCTGAGGCGCACAAGCAGGCCCATGCCGTAGAATGCGAGGTTTCACCCGCAATTTCGTGCCTGCATGTCGCCCGCTCCCCTCATACAGATCGTCGTCGCCTACGCCCGCAACCGCGTCATCGGTCGCGACAACGGCCTTCCGTGGCGGCTGCCGGGCGATCTGGCGCACTTCAAGCGCAGTACGCTGGGCTGCCCCATCATCATGGGCCGCAAAACCTGGGAATCGCTCGGCCGCCCCCTGCCCGGGCGCCTGAATGTCGTGGTATCGCGCGACCCCGGGTATCGGGCCGAGGGTGCCACCGTGTGCGCGAGCCTGAACGATGCCCTCGCCGCCTGCGGCGACGCGCCGCGCGTGTGCATCATTGGCGGCGAACAGCTGTTTCGCACGGCACTGCCCCTGGTGCACGAGATCATCGCCACCGAAATTCACGCCGACATCGAAGGCGACACCTTCTTCCCCGAACTTTCCGACCGTGAATGGCAGGAGATCGAGCGCGACCCACAGCCCGAAGAAAACGGTCTGCGCTACGACTTCGTGCTACTGAGACGCACGAGCGCTTGATGCAGCACCGCCCGCGCAGAAACGCAACGAGCGGCGCCGGAATAAAAAAAGGCGGCCCGCGCAGGCAAAAAAGGGCGGCCCGTGAAGGCCGCCCCCTTGCCTGATGGCGGGCCGTAACCCGCCGCGTGACCTCAAACCCGTTGACGGCGACCTATGCCGATGCCTCTGCAGGATCGGAATAGGCTTCCATGGGCGGGCAACTGCAAACCAGATTGCGGTCGCCCCAGGCGTTGTCGACGCGCGCCACCGGCGGCCAGTACTTGGCCGAACGCAGGCTTGCCACCGGATACGCCGCGTCTTCACGGCTGTAGTCGTGGTGCCATTGCTCGACGAGCAGCATCTGTGCCGTGTGCGGTGCATTGCGCAACACGTTGTCGTTCGCGTCTTTCTCGCCACGTTCGATGGCAGCGATTTCCTTGCGAATGGCAATCATGGCGTCGCAGAAGCTGTCGAGCTCTTCGAGGCTTTCGGATTCCGTGGGTTCGACCATGAGAGTGCCCGGCACCGGGAAGCTCATGGTGGGCGCATGGAAGCCGTAATCGACCAGACGCTTGGCGATGTCTTCGTTGCTGATGCCGCAGGTGTCCTTGATGCCGCGAATGTCAAGGATGCACTCGTGCGCAACATACCCCTTGGGCCCGGCATACAGCACGGGATAATGGTCGCGCAGGCGCGCCGCAATGTAGTTGGCGCTCAGGATCGCGTTCTCGGAAGCGGCCTTGAGACCCTGCGGGCCCATCATGATGACGTACATGTACGAAATGGGCAGGATGCTTGCCGAACCAAAGGGCGCTGCCGCCACCGGGCCCACCGTGGCCGACTCGGGCAGGCGCCCGTCGGCCCCCACGACACCGGGAAGGTACGGTGCCAGATGCGAACGCACGGCCACCGGGCCGACGCCCGGGCCGCCGCCCCCGTGCGGGATGCAGAAAGTCTTGTGCAGATTCAGGTGCGAAACGTCTGACCCGAACTTGCCCGGCTTGGCCAGCCCCACCATGGCATTCATGTTGGCGCCATCGAGATAGACCTGACCGCCTGCGGCATGCACGCGCTCGCAGATGTCGGTAATGGCCAGCTCGAACACGCCGTGGGTGGACGGGTACGTGATCATCAGGGCGGCCAGACGGTCGCCCACCTGATCGATGCGCCGCTGCAGATCGTTTACATCGACGTTGCCATTTTCGTCGGAAGCCACGACCACCACTTCCATGCCTGCCATTTGGGCCGAGGCCGGGTTGGTGCCGTGGGCCGAGGCGGGAATCAGGCAGACGTCGCGTTGATGCTCGCCGCGGGCACGATGGTACGCACGAATGGCCAGCAGGCCGGCGTATTCACCCTGCGCCCCCGAATTGGGTTGCAGACTGATGGCGTCGTAGCCGGTGATCTGGCACAGCGCCGCCGACAGTTCCTGCACCAGCCGGGCGTAGCCCTTTGCCTGTTCGGCCGGAGCAAACGGGTGCACGTTGGCGAACTCGGGCCAGGTGATCGGAATCATCTCGGCCGTGGCGTTCAGCTTCATGGTGCATGAACCCAGCGGGATCATGGTGCGATCGAGCGCGAGGTCTTTGTCGGCCAGGCCGCGCAGATAACGCAGCATCTCGGTTTCCGAACGGATACGCGAGAAGACGGGATGCGGCAGCACGTCGCTCGTGCGCAGCAATTGCTGGGGCAGGCCGTGTCCGGCATCGGCTTCCAGCGCCGCCGTGTCGGCCGCCTTGCCCACGCCCCGTGCAAACACGTCAACCAGCGTGCGAACGTCGTCAAGCACCACGGTTTCGTCGAGCGACACGGCTAACGTGCTGTCGTCGACGACGCGCAGATTGATGCGGGCCGCGCGTGCGGAATCAAGGATGGCCTGCGTGTGTGCACCAGTATTGATGCACAGCGTGTCGAAATAGGTGCTGTTGCGTACGGCAAGACCCAGGCGGCCCAGCGCGGCATGCAGGCGGCCCGTGTGGCCGGCCACGCGCCTGGCGATGCGCACGAGCCCATCGGGGCCGTGCCATACGGCATACATCGCGGCCATGACCGCCAGCAGCACCTGTGCCGTGCAGATGTTCGAAGTGGCCTTTTCGCGGCGGATATGCTGTTCACGGGTCTGCAGCGCCAGACGCAGGGCGGGCGCGCCCTGCGCATCGCGCGAAACGCCGACCAGACGGCCGGGCATGTTGCGCTTGTAAGCGTCGCGGCAGGCCATGAAGCCGGCGTGCGGGCCGCCAAAGCCCAGCGGCACGCCAAAGCGCTGCGCCGTACCCACGGCAATGTCGGCCCCCCACTCACCCGGCGGCGCCAGCAACGCAAGCGCCAGAAGGTCGGTCGCCACCGCCACCAGCGCCCCCTGGGCATGTGCGGCTTCGGTAAGCGCGCGGTAATCTTGCACCGAACCCAGGGAGTGCGGGTACTGCAGCAGCACGCCAAAGCATTCTGGCAGCCCGGCCGCCTCGTCGCCGATCACGAGCTCGATGCCCAGCGGTTCAGCGCGCGTGCGCAACACTTCCAGGGTTTGCGGGTGGCAATGCTGCGAAGCGAAGAAGACATTCGACCTGGATCGCGACCCACGACGGGTGAGCGTCATGGCTTCGGCCGCCGCCGTACCCTCGTCGAGGAGCGACGCATTGGCGATGTCGAGCCCGGTGAGATCAGCCACCATGGTCTGGAAGTTGAGAAGCGCTTCCAGGCGGCCCTGAGAAATTTCCGGCTGATACGGCGTGTAGGCCGTGTACCAGGCGGGATTCTCGAGAATGTTGCGCAGAATCACGTTGGGCACGTGCGTGCCGTAATAGCCCTGGCCGATATAACTGCGGAACGTTTCGTTACGCTGCGCGATGGCCTTGATGCGCTCGAGCGCAGCGTGTTCGGAAAACGGCCCGGGCACGTCGAGCGGCGTTTCGTCGAGAATGCTGGCCGGCACGATGTCGTGGATCAGCGCCTGCAGCGAATCGGCACCGATGACCTTGAGCATCTGTGCCTGATCTTCCTGGGTGGGGCCGATGTGGCGCCCCTGGAATTCGTTGTGGGGGTCGAGATTGACGTGCATGTTCAGAGCGAGGCCTCGTAGCCGGCGGCGTCGAGAAGGTTGTCGAGATCGGCAGGATTGTCGGGCTTCATCTTGAAGATCCACGTGTCGTGTGCCGCCTGGTTGATCAGATCGGGCTGGTCGTTCAATGCTTCGTTGAACTCGATGATCTCGCCGGAAACCGGTGCGTAAATATCGGAAGCCGCCTTGACAGACTCGACCACGCCCGCCATGTCACCCGCCTGCAGCTTGGCACCCACGTTCACGTCGCCCACGAACACCAGGTCGCCGAGCTGGTCTTGTGCGTTGTCGGTGATACCGACCAGAAGCTCGTCGCCGTCGAGAAGCGCCCACTCGTGAGACGCGGTGTATTTGCGATCGGTAGGAAGACTCATGTCATACCCCTTGAGGAAAATTTGGAGAGCTGTTTGAGAAGGATCAGACCAGGACCTTGCCCTGGCGCACGAACGGCATGGCCACGACATCGGCCGCCAGCCACTTGCCGCGAATCTCGACTTCGACCTGCTCGCCCGGCTGCACACCGGCCGGTACGCGGGCCATGGCTATGGACACGCCCATGGTGGGCGACATGGTGCCGCTGGTGATCACACCTTCGCCACGGGCGGTACGCACCTTCATGGGGTCGCGCATTACACCGCGTTCGCGCAGGCGCAGGCCCACCATGACCTGTTGGGGCGTGACGCCCTCGATGGCCTCGCGACCAATGAACTGGCGTTGCGGGTCTTTGAACGAGACAGTCCAGCCCAGACCGGCGATCAGCGGGTCGACGTCTTCGTTCATTTCATGGCCATACAGGTTCATGCCGGCTTCCAGGCGCAGCGTGTCGCGCGCGCCCAGGCCGCAGGGGCGTACCCCCGCCTGCACGAGATCATTCCACAGCGGCTCGACTTCACCCGCCGGCACTACCACTTCGAAACCGTCTTCACCGGTGTAGCCCGTGCGTGCGACCATGACATCTCCCTCGAGCACGGCTGCGGAAAACGGCTTGAGCGCTTCGGTCGCGGCGCGCCATTGCGGGCGAACCTGCCAGAGCCGCTCACGCGCCTCGGGGCCCTGCACCGCCAGCATCGCAAGATCGCGACGCGGGTTGATGGTGATGTCGCTGCCCAGACGCGAGGCAACGCCCTGAATCCATTCGATATCGGTTTGCGCTGTGCCGGCGTTCACGACCAGGCGCCACGAATTGGCGCTGAAGTAGTAGACAATGAGATCGTCGATGACACCGCCACGCTCGTTGAGCATGCACGAGTAGATCGCCTTGCCCGCCTCGGTGAGCCGCTCGACGTCGTTGGCCAGCAGCGTGCGCAGGAAGGCCTTGGCATCGGGCCCTTCGATGTCGATATTGAGCATGTGCGACACGTCGAACATACCGGCAGCGCGGCGCACCGCGTGGTGTTCCTCGATTTGCGAACCGTAAGCCACGGGCATGTTCCAGCCGCCGAAATCGACCATGCGGGCGCCGGCGGCGACGTGTGCGTTGTATAGCGGGGTGTGTTTGAGTGCTGCAGTCATGGACGAAGACTCCGGATAAGGGCAAATATCGAAAATGCAGACGACCGGGATGCGAATGCGCACCCACCAGGCCGCCCTTCTGTCCTTTTGCCTGAGAGTTGACCCGCCACCACGGGTGTTCACCTTCGGCGCCCGCTGCGCCGGCCTTCATGCCGGTAGCGAGTCTCTCCAGAGCGCCGCCTTGCCCCGCCGGGGCAATGCAGGAGTGGTACGGGATACCTGAGCGATTATGGGCGTTTGCGCCTTCGGTGGCCGCCTTGAAGGGCAGCACTCTCCCACTCTCTGCAATGACAGCAAGGCAAGAGAATAACCGATCACCGCAACGCCGTACAGCGCGTGGGGTTATCGGCAACACTGCTCAAGGTTGCAGCGCGTTGCCACAGGCCACGGCCGACGACCACGCCCACTGAAAGTTGTAGCCGCCCAGCCAGCCGGTGACGTCAACCGCCTCGCCCACGAAGTACAGGCCGGGTACCTTGCGCGCCTGCATGCTGCGCTGGTCGAGCTCGTCGGTATCGACGCCGCCACGCATCACCTCGGCCTTGCGGTAGCCCGCCGTGCCGGATGGCGTGAGCCGCCAGTGATGAATTCGTTCGGCCAGCGCCTGCAGACGCCGGTCGGGTACGTCGGCCAGGCGCATGCCGCCGAGGCCGTCGGCTTCAGTGGCAAGCCAGGTTTCGGCAAGGCGGCGCGGCCACAATTCGGCCAGCACGGTGGCGAGCTGCTGGCGGTTGCGGGGCTTGGCGCGCAGCAGGGCAGCGGCCAGATCCGTGTCGCCGCACAGATCGATCTCGATGGGCTCGCCCGGGTTCCAGAAGGTCGAGATCTGCAGTATGGCGGGACCGGACAGGCCGCGGTGCGTGAACAGCAGGTCTTCCAGGAAAGTAACCGGTTGCGCGCCACGCCGTTCGCGCCGGCCGCCCGGGCGGCCCTGACCCGCCCCAGCAGCGCAGGGCACCGTGCTGACCTGCACCTCGAGGGCAACGCCGCTCAGGGTGGAAAACGGCGCCCACTCCTCGGCATTGAACACCAGGGGCACCAGCGCCGGCCGGGGCTCCACCACGCGCAGCCCGAACTGACGGGCGATGCGCAGCGCAAAGTCGGTGGCACCCAGCTGAGGAATCGCCATGCCGCCGGTGGCCAGCACCAGTTGACGGGCCTCGATGCCGCCCAGCGACGTCTGCAGCATGAAGCCGCCCGACTCATGGGCAATCGCCTCCACGGTGCACGGCATGCGCCACGCCACGCGGGCGTCCTCGCATTGCGCGCGCAGCATGTCGATGATCTGTTCCGACGATTCGTCACAGAACAGCTGGCCGCGGTGCTTCTCGTGCCAGCGAATGCCATGACGCTCGACCAGGTCGAGAAAGTCGCGCGGGCCGTAACCGGAAAGCGCGGAACGGCAGAAATGCGGGTTGCGCGAAACGAACTGGGCGGGCGTGCTGCCAATATTGGTGAAGTTGCAGCGCCCGCCACCCGAGATGCGGATTTTTTCGGCCAGGCGCTGCGCATGGTCGATGAGCACCACCCGCAGGCCGCGCCGGCCCGCAACGGCCGCCGTCATCATGCCGGCGGCACCGGCACCGATCACGGCCACGTCGAAAGCTGACGCGGCACCGGGGCGTCGCCCCTTCGCTGCTGCGGCGCCCTTGCGGCGCCCGGTTGCGTGCGGCGTCACGCGATCGCGTCTTCCTTGATGCAGTCGACGTAATAGCGCTGCGTGCCGTCTTCGGCCGTATCGGTGCCCAGACCATGCACATACGTCTCAAAGCCAGGGAAGCGGGCATTGAATTCGCGCGCGAACTGCAGGTAATGAACGATGCGCTGATTGAAGCGCTCACCGGGAATCAGCAAGGGAATGCCCGGCGGATACGGTGTGAGCAGCACGCCCGTGACGCGGCCCTCGAGCTCGTCGATCGATACACGCTCGGAGTCGCGATGCGCCATCTTCGCATACGCGTCCGACGGCTTCATGGCCGGAATCATGTCGCTCAGATAGACCTCTGTGGTCAGGCGCGCGAGATCGTACTTCTTGTACGCCTGATGGATTTCCTGACACAGGTCGCGCAAACCCATGCGCTCGTACTGCGGGAACTGCTTGCAGAAGTCGGGCAGGATGCGCCACATGGGCTGGTTGCGGTCGTAGTCGTCCTTGAACTGCTGCAGTGCGGTGAGCAGCGTGTTCCAGCGGCCCTTGGTGATGCCGATGGTGAAGAGTATGAAAAAGGAATACAGGCCCGTCTTTTCAATGACCACGCCGTGCTCGGCCAGGAACTTCGAGACGAGCGCGGCGGGAATGCCGGTGTCTGCAAAGGTGCCCGAGATGTCGAGCCCCGGCGTGACCACGGTGGCCTTGATCGGATCGAGCATGTTGAAGCCATCGGCCAGATCGCCAAAGCCATGCCATTCGTCGCCCGACTCCAGCAACCAGTCTTCCCGGTGCCCGATGCCCTCCGACGGCAGCCGGTTGGGCCCCCACACCTTGAACCACCAGTCGTTGCGGCCGTATTCCGATTCCACCTTGCGCATGGCACGGCGAAAATCCATGGCTTCGGCAATGCTTTCCTCGACCAGGGCCGTGCCGCCGGGCGGCTCCATCATGGCCGCCGCCACGTCGCACGACGCGATGATCGCGTACTGCGGCGAGGTCGACGTGTGCATGAGGTAGGCCTCGTTGAACACGTTGCGGTCGAGCTTGCGCGACTCGGAATCCTGCACCGTGATCTGCGAAGCCTGCGACAGCCCCGCCAGCAGCTTGTGCGTGGAATGGGTGGCGAAGATCATCGCGTCCTTGCTGCGCGGGCGGCCCTCGCCAATGGCATGCATGTCTTTGTAGAAGTCGTGGAACGCCGCGTGCGGCAGCCAGGCCTCGTCGAAGTGCAGGGTATCGATGTACGAACCGAGCTTTTGCTTGATAGTTTCTACGTTGTAGATAACGCCATCGTAGGTGCTCTGCGTGAGCGTGAGGATGCGCGGGCGCTTGTTCTTCGCCTTGCGCGCAAACGGGTTGGCTTCGATCTTGCGCTGAATGCTTTCCGGTTCGAACTCTTCGAGCGGAATCGGCCCGATGATGCCCAGGTGATTGCGCGTGGGGCGCAGGAACACCGGCACCGCGCCCGTCATGGTAATGGCATGCAGAATCGATTTGTGGCAGTTGCGGTCGACCACGACCACGTCGTCGTTGGCCACGTTGGCATGCCACACGATCTTGTTCGAGGTGGAGGTGCCGTTGGTCACGAAGAAGCAGTGATCGGCATGAAAGATGCGCGCTGCGTTCAGTTCGGACTCGGCCACCGGCCCGGTGTGATCGAGCAGCTGACCCAGCTCATCGACCGCGTTGCACACGTCGGCGCGCAGCATGTTTTCGCCAAAGAACTGGTGGAACATCTGCCCCACCGGGCTCTTGAGAAACGCCACGCCGCCCGAGTGCCCCGGGCAGTGCCAGGAATACGAGCCATCGGCCGCGTACTTCAGAAGCTCGCGGAAGAAGGGCGGCGCCAGACTGTCGAGGTAGGCGCGCGCTTCGCGAATGATGTGACGCGCCACGAACTCGGGCGTGTCTTCGAACATGTGAATGAAGCCGTGCAGCTCGCGCAGGATATCGTTGGGGATATGCTGCGAAGTGCGCGTCTCACCGTACAGGTAAATGGGAATTTCGGCATTGCGGAAGCGCAGCTCGCCGATGAAGGCCCGCAGGTTCTTGATGGCCTTGGCCACGCCTTCCGGGGAATCGACGTCGAACTCTTCGTCGTCGATCGACAGGATGAAGGCGCTGGCCCGGCTCTGCTGCTGCGCGAACGAGCTCAGGTCGCCGTAACTGGTGACACCCAGCACCTCGACGCCCTCGGCCTCGATGGCCGCGGCCAGCGCCCGGATGCCGAAACCCGACGCGTTCTCGGAACGGTAGTCTTCGTCGATGATGACGATGGGAAAGCGAAACTTCATGCCTGTGGCTCCCGGGCCAAAACGGCCCCTATGTGCGCGGCAGGGTGACGCCACGCTGGCCCTGATACTTGCCGCCGCGATCGCGGTACGAGGTCTCGCAGACCTCGTCGCTTTCAAAGAACAGCATCTGGGCACACCCCTCGCCGGCGTAGATTTTGGCCGGCAGGGGGGTGGTGTTCGAGAATTCCAGCGTCACGTGCCCTTCCCATTCGGGCTCCAGAGGCGTGACGTTGACGATGATGCCGCAGCGGGCATACGTGCTTTTACCAAGACAGACGGTCAGCACGTTGCGCGGAATGCGAAAGTATTCCACGGTGCGTGCGAGCGCAAAAGAGTTGGGCGGAATGATGCACACGTCGCCCACGAAGTCCACGAACGACTTTTCATCGAAATTTTTGGGGTCGACGATGGTCGAGTTGATGTTCGTGAAAATCTTGAACTCGTTGGCACAGCGCACATCATACCCGTAGCTGCTGGTGCCATAGCTCACGATGCGTTGGCCATTGACCGAGCGCACCTGGCCGGGTTCGAAGGGTTCTATCATGCCGGCGGCGGATGCTCGCCGGATCCAGCGATCGCTCTTTATGCTCATGGCCTCAACCTGAATAAATGGCGCGTATTTTAGCCCGTGCAGGGCGTGGGGGCCGTTTCACTGTTGGGTGGGCGGCCGCTCGGGGCGGGAAAACCACCGGTACACCAGGGCCAGGCCGTTGATCGAGCCCACGCTCGCCTCGGCAGTGAGCCCGCGCGCCAGGCGATAACTGGCACGCGCCACGGTACCCGTTTGCGACAGCGCCTGGCGCAGGCTGATCGTCACGCCCGACGTCAGCCGCTTGCTTACGTTGATGAAGCGCCGCTCGATATCGCTGGTGCCGGAATCCAGCCCGCTCACCACGCTTTCCACCGGCAGAACGCTCGCAACGCTGCCAATCTCGCCCGAACGCAGGCTCACCTCGTCGATGCCGAACCGCCGGTAGAAGGGTTCGCCGTCGCTCAGGAATGAAGTTCCCACGGAAAACAGCAGCGCCATATCGCCTCCGGTGTCGTTGGGGCCGTGACCCAGCAGCAGCCACGACAGCTTTTCGATCTCGCTGACGGCCGGGTAGGAAACCAGCTCGATGCGCGGGTTGCGCGCCGTTCCGGCCACGCGAACGCCGGCCTCCACGGCAAGCCCCGTGCGCAGGGCCTCGATATCGAGCACCGGTCGCGTGATATCGCCCTGGAAGGTAATGGCGCCACGGCGCAGCTGCAGGCGTTGCCCATAGGCCTCGATCGCACCGCCGCGCGTGCGCAGGGCACCCAGGCCACTCAACTTGCCTTCACGCAGGATCACCCGCATGTTGCCGACCAGCCCCGAGTTCAGGCCGTAGCCGGTCAGATAAAAGCGAGGCCCCAGATCCACCTCCAGATCGAGCGAGATGCCCAGCGGCACTTCGGGCTCGGCTTCTTGCCCGGGACGGATCACCACCACGTCGCTATCGACCGTGGGAATGCCGCCCAGCATGTCCAGGTCGAACCAGCCGGCGTCGGCCGTGAGCTTGCCCGTGATATTGAGTGCAGGCAACGCCGCATCGAGGCGCAGCTTGCCGGTCATCATGGCGTAGCGATCAGCCCGTTGCACGATGGGGAAGCGATGCAGCGCAACGTCGATCACACCTTGTGATTCAAACAGGTTCCAGTCGCCTGTCACGCGCAGCCAGCCGCCTTTCGCATCGGGATTCGTGCTCACCCATTCCGCCGTACGCCATTCCTTCGGTTCGGCACGCAGGCGTGCCGGAAACTCCAGCTTTTCAAGCACCAGGCGCTCGCCGTCGAGCCGGGCCTGCAGCGTGCCGTCCAGCAGTCGCACGCCCTGATCGATCATCACGACCCTCAGCCCCATGCCCCGCAGTGCGCCCTGGGTAGCCCAGGTGCCATCGGGGCGGCTGGTCGCCTTGATCTGCGCCTGCAGTGCGCCGCCGATATCGATGGCGTCGCCCACCAGCAGGCTCGTCCAGCCCAGATCGGACATGCTCGCGTCGACGGTGACCGTCTTGGGGTCAGCCAGATTCAGCACCATGCCGCCTTCCGGCGTCACGCGCACGGCGCTCGTGGCGGTGGCGGCCAGCCGGCCCATGCGCTTCGAAACCACGTTCAGTTCGGCGCTGAGACGGCTGCTGGCCGGGTCGGCGCGCGCGAGCGTGAGATCGACATCGAGGCGTTCGAGCTCGAGCGGGAAAGGACTGGCTGCCGGCACCATCAGATCGCCCGAAAGACGACGCAGCTGCACGTTGCCCTGGGGCACGCCGTCGAACCGCAGATTCCAGTCGAGCGCAAAGGCAACCTCCCAGTCATCGGCCGCACGGGCGCCGCGCACCTTCACCCCACCGCGCTCGTCGCGCTTGAGGGCGGCAATATCGAAATCCGCACCGATCTGCTGCAACACCTGGGGGGAAACGATGAACCGCTCGACCCGGCCCTCGGTTTCCCAGCGGCCCGCGCCGCCCCGTGAACCGGCATGGCGCGCACTCACCATGCGACGGCCGTTGACACTAAGACCGATCTCGGTGGGCCCCACCGTCCACTGCCATTGCGGTGGCATCGCTGCCGGCACGAAGCCGAGCTCCACCGGTGCGCCCAGCGTGACACCCAGGTGCGCGTGATCGGCCTGCAGATGGGTGACGCGTCCGCGCCAGCCCTCGGGCGTGCCGCCCCAGCCGCCCTGCGCCTTGAGCGCCGCCGCGAAGGGTGCGGAGCCCAGTACGCCGGCCGATGAGCCGGCCGGGACGTAGCGCCCCTTGAGATCGAGACCATGCTCGACCAGACTGCCCGACAGCTCGCCCTGCACCGTAAGCCCGCCGGGCAGATCGGGCCAGAAGGCCGCAAGCCGGGGGGCCTGCACGTCCAGACTCAGCAGGCTTCCCGGTGCACCAAGACTGCCCTCGCTGTGAACGCGGTTCTCGCCCAGCCGCAGATCGAGATTCAGCCGATGCACCACCAGGTCGTGAATCACGGCCGGCAACAGTGCGGCAGCCTCGCTCGCCACGGCATCGCGTACAGCCGGCGAAGCGTCGTTCGCAGCAGGCGCCGTTGCGTCATGCACCCTTTCCTTTGCATGCTGCGCGTCTTCGTCTCCGACCGCTGCACCCGCGTTGCGTGTACCTTCGCCCACGAGGCTGAGGGCGACATCTGCACGCCCGGAAAGCGGCAGCCCGTTCCATTCGGAACCCTCATGAAACTCCACGTTCAGCGCGCCCGCCTCAATGGTTTGCGCCGCGTCAACCTCCAGACGAAAGGTACTGTCGAAGCCCAGCACGGCGGGAGGAATCGACCCCCCGGCCAGCCCGCCCGCATCCAGCCGTTCGGCGCGCAGCTCGCCCACCAGCACGGAATCCGCTTCAGGCAGCGGCGATCCTTCCCGTTCACCGCCCTGCCCGGTACCTTCCGTATCGTCCCACCCCGCGTGACCCTTGAGGGACGAGCCGTCCGGCAACACCAGCGCCAACTGCGCGGTGCGCAGCGGCATGGCCCGCAGGGGCTCCAGGTGCAGATCGGCATCCAGTGTCATGCCCTGCCCGCTGCCCGAAAGCGTCAGCGCAACGGATTCCAGCGAACCCCGGGCAGCCGCGTGCAACGTCACCGGACAGGCGTCGGCCGCAAGCCCCGCCAGTACGCCGGCAAGGGGGTCGGCGGGGGTGGCGCCACCGGGTAACGTAGGCAGCATGCCGCGAAAGCATACGGGTGCAGCCGGGCGCAACCCCTGCACTTCAACGTCGAGATCCACCGCAGCCGGCCACGGGTGCTGCAGCGCATGAAGCTGTACCTCGCCCTCCAGCGCGGCTTCGAGGCTGTCGCTACTGAGCGCCAGGCTGCGCAGCCAGAACTGAGCGCGCTCCGGCCCCACCGACACGGCCGATGAAAATCCTCCGATCGTGTAGGGCAGCGGCCGCCCATGCTGCGACAGGATCAGTTCACCGACGGCCAGCGCATCGACGCGCACTGATACCGGAAGATCGGCGCCGGAGAACGGCTCGGTCGCCGCGTCTTCGGTCGCGGTGTCGTCTGCCGGTTTGAGATCGACCCACAACGTATCGGCGCGCAACGTGTGTATGTGCAGCTGACGCTCGAGCAGACGCCGCCAGTCGGCCTGCAGCGTCAGCCCCTCGAAACGCAGGGCAACAGCCGGCGTGTCGACATCGAGTTCGCCCACACGCAGGCCGTTCCAGACACTGCCTTCGATCGCCTGCACGCGGCCTCCAGCGGCCTCGACGGCGGTGGTGAGCGCCCAGCGCGAGCCCGGTGCCGTAACCAGCACCCACATCAGAAACGCGGCCAGCACGAACACCAGCAGGACCAGAACAGGGCCCGCAACGAGGGTAAAGCGGCCCAACGAGCGAAACACACGCATCAGAATGCGATACCCAGAGAGAAATGCAGGCGCAGGCGCCGGTCTTTCTGGCCCCACGCCAGATCGATGAAGAACGGCCCGGCCGGTGTGACGAAGGCGCCCCCGACGCCATAGCCCAGATGCGGGCTGAAGTCGCGGAACGAGGCGGCCGCATCACCCACGTCGATGAAGGCGCTGATACCCAGCTGTTCGGTGAAGTAATGAATGTACTCCACGCTGGCAACCGCCATGGCCGGCGCGCCATAGGTGGCGTCGCCGCGCCGGATGCCGATGCTGTCGTACTTGTAGCCGCGTACCGAGCGCGCGCCGCCGATGCGGTAGCCGAAATCCTGCGGCAGCCGATCGGTTTGCGCCCACACCTTGCCCACCTGGCCGCGCACGGTAAGCACGTCGCGCGCCCCGATGGTGAACCATTGCTGCCCACGCAGGCTTGCGCGGTAGAACGGCTCGCCCTTGTCGAGCGTGACACCCGCGCCCAGCCCGACATCGATGAGATTGCCCTCACGCGGGTCGTACTTGGAATCGACGTCGCGGCGCAGCCACTGCCACGTTCCCACCAGCGTGGGTACCTCGAAATCTTCCGCGCCGTCGATGCGCGTGCGATCGTGCGCAGCCATCAGCGCCCACTGGGTTTCGAACTCGACACGGCTGTCGCCGGCCGCCTTGCGCTCCTGGCGGCGCTTCCAGCCGATGCCGTAGCGCCGGTTGTCAACGCCTTCGATATCGGAATGGTCGAACAGTACGCCCACACTGTCTTGGTAGCCACTGCGCGTGGGCGGCAGGTAAACGTCGAAAAAGGCGCGCTGCCGATGCCGGTTCAAGCCCACGCCGGTTTCCACCGCCACGGGCAGGCCCGCAACGATGTTCTGACGAAACAGCGCCTCGGCACCCACACCGTGGTCGCTGTCGACCCCCAGCGACGCCGTGAACCGGCGCGCGGGCGCTTCGGACACCTGTACGCGTACGGGAAGCTCGACCTCGCCGTCGGGCAGCTCGCGGCGGTCGGAACCCGCCGAGTCGAGCGTGACGAAGGCGCCGCGAAAGAAGCGGGTGGATTGCAGCGCCTGCTGCCACTCGTCGAGCCGTTCCTGATCGTACGGCTCACCCTGCCCATAGCGAACGTACCGTTCGATAAGGCTGGCCGGCACGCGGCGCAAGCCCAGCACCTTGAGAGGACCGAGCCGCACACGCGGCCCGCTGTCGATTTCAACCGCCAGGTCGGCGCGCGCCGCCTCGGCTTCGACGGTGGCCTGCGAATGCGTGATACGGGCGAAGTAGAAGTCGCGCGTGTTGATCTCGTCGAGCAAGGCCGTTTTGGCGCGGCTCCATTCGCTGTTGATGAATACCTCACCCGGTTCGAGCGGCCAGGCTTCGCGCGCCTGGCGCACCCGGCCTTCGAACTCGGGCCGGGTAATCTGACCGGAAAAGGCGAGATCCACGTTGCGCACTTCGGTGCGCGGGCCGGGCTCGATGATGATGTCCCAGGTTTCGCCCGCGTAGTCTTCACCCACTTCCAGCGTCACCACGGGCGAAAAGTACCCCTGCGTTTCAAGGGCCGAGACGGTGGCGTCGTGAGCGCGCCGTCGCAGGCGGTCGACCTCGCCGCCGTCCTGGTCTTCAGCCAGCCGGGTGATGGCCTCGACGGCCGAGTTGATGGAAGCCAGTGCTGCGGGCGGCACGCCGCCCGGGTCGATGACCACTTCGGGGCGCGAAGCCGCCCATGCCGCGTCTGACAGCCCAAGCAGTGCCAGGAGACAGACGACGCCGCGCCGCATCAATCAGCTCTTGCGCGCGACCACTGTCGGCGTGAAGGCGGAGCGATCGGGCGGCAGGATCGCCACATTGGCGGCGAGCGCCCGCGCGATCGCGTGATAGGCCTGCGCCGCATCGCTGTCCGGGTCGGCCACCACAGTGGGCCGGCCCGAGTCGGTCTGGCTGCGGATTTTCATTTGCAGCGGCAGCGCACCGAGCCAGGGCACGTGATACTGCGCCGCCATCTCGCGCCCGCCGTGTTCGCCGAAGATGTGTTCGGCATGACCGCAGTTCGAGCAGATGTGCACCGACATGTTCTCGATGATGCCCAGCACCGGTACGTTCACCTTCTGGAACATGCGCAGGCCCCGGCGAGCATCGGCCAGCGCCAGGTCTTGAGGCGTGGTGACGATGACGGCACCCGTGAGCGGCACCTTCTGCGACAGGGTCAGCGCAATGTCGCCCGTGCCCGGGGGCATATCGATGATCAGGTAGTCGAGGTTGTCCCAGCGGGTCTGCGTCAGCAGCTGGGTGAGCGCCTGCGTGACCATGGGCCCGCGCCAGATGGCCGGCGCGTCTTCGTCGATGAGAAAACCGATGGAGTTGGCCTGAATGCCGTGGCCCACCACCGGCCCCATCATCTTGTTTTCGAGGTTGGCGGGCTTTTCGGACACGCCAAGCATGATCGGCACGCTGGGGCCGTAGATGTCGGCATCGAGCAGCCCCACGCGCGCGCCCTGCTGCGACAGCGCAAGCGCCACGTTCACCGACGTGGTGCTCTTGCCCACGCCGCCTTTGCCCGATGCCACGGCAATGATGTTGCGCACGTTGGGCAGGGGGCGCAAGCCGGTTTGAACCGCATGCGTGCCGATGCGCGTGACGAAGCGGATTTCGCCCGGTTCGCAGCCATGATCGCGCAAGGCAGTTTCAATTCGTTGCTGTAATTCGGAATCGCCATTGTGCGCGGGGTATCCGAGGGGTACAGTTACTGATACGCGCTGCCCTTCAATGCGTATGTCGCAGGTTTCAGGCGTTACCGCCAGCGACTTGCGTGTATTCGGATCCAGCACGCTTTCCAGGGCGGCCAGCACTCGATCAGGGTTCACACTCATATGACCTTCCAGTTCTGAACAGGATCAAGAATACCGGATCGAGGGAACTTTTTTCCCAAGCTGGATTCTCAATCGATACGATGAACACATTTAATCAGATTATCCGCGGCATCCTGTTTCTCGTCCTGGCGATATTCGGCATGATCGCAGCCACCATCTTCATGGTTTCCACGGCCATCGCCGTTGCGATCCTGTACGTCGTGGCGCGCATCAAGGGCCGGCCGTTCGGGGTCAGGGCGTATTGGGAAGAGCGCCGCCGCCCCTATCGCACCAAGGAAACCTTCCGTACGAAAGATGTCACCGACATCGAAATGCGCGAAATTCCGTAAGTACACAGGCCGCCTCGCGTTACAGACGCGAACCAGAATTCACGAACCTTCACAATGTAAGGTCGGATCCCTGCAGGCACGTGCATGACCGGGGCAATCACAGGGTAAACACCCCTGCTTTGGCCGGCTTGGCTAAAATCGGTCTTTTGACCCCGTCTTTTGACCTCTTACCGGCCCAACATGTCCCGCACCCTTTTCGTTACTACAGCCCTGCCCTATGCCAATGGTTCCTTCCATATCGGTCACATCATGGAGTACATCCAGGCCGATATCTGGGTGCGGTCGATGCGCATGGCCGGCCACACCGTGCACTTCGTGGGCGCCGACGACGCGCACGGCGCGCCAATCATGCTCAAGGCCGAATCGGAAGGCATCACCCCCCAGGAACTGGTGGCCCGCTACGCGGCGGAGCGCCCGCAGTATCTGAACGGGTTTCACATCGCCTTCGACCACTGGCACTCCACCGATTCGCCCGAGAACACCGAGCTCTCGCAAGAGATCTACCGGCGCCTCAAACAGGCGGGCTTCATTTACAGCAAAACGATCGAGCAGTTCTATGACCCGGTCAAGGGCATGTTCCTGCCCGATCGCTACATCAAGGGCGAATGCCCGCACTGCCACGCCAAAGATCAGTACGGCGATGCCTGCGAAGCCTGCAGCACGGTGTACACGCCCACCGATCTCATCGAGCCGTATTCCACGCTCACGAATGCCCGGCCCGTGCTGCGCAGCTCCGAACACTTCTTCTTTCGCCTTTCCGATCCGCGCTGCGTGGAATTCCTGCGCGAATGGGTCAGTGGCACCAATACCAACGGGCACAAGCGCCTGCAGCCCGAAGTGCTCGCCAAGACCCGCGAATGGCTGGGCAGCGGCGACGATCCGCAGGCGAATCTCGCCGACTGGGACATCTCCCGCGACGAACCCTATTTCGGCATCCCCATTCCCGATGCACCGGGCAAGTACTTCTACGTGTGGCTCGACGCCCCCATCGGTTACCTGGCCTCGCTCAAGGCTTATTGCCAGAAAACGGGGCTCGACTTCTACGCGCTGCTCGATCCGGACAGCAACACCGAACAGGTGCACTTCATCGGCAAGGATATCGTGTACTTTCACGCCCTGTTCTGGCCGGCCATGCTGCAGTTTGCGGGGCTCAAAACGCCCGACGCGCTGAACGTGCACGGTTTCATCACCGTCAGCGGCGAAAAAATGTCCAAGAGCCGCGGCACCGGCATTTCGCCGCTGCGCTACCTCGAAATCGGCATGAATGCCGAATGGATGCGCTACTACATCGCCGCCAAGCTCAATTCGCACGTCGAAGATATCGACTTCAACCCCGACGACTTTGTGGCGCGCGTCAACAGCGACCTGGTGGGCAAGTACGTCAACATCGCCAGCCGGGCCGCCAACTTCATCACCCGGCACTTCGATGGGCAGCTGGGCTTCGTGGGCGACACCAGCGCCCTGCAGAACGAACTGGCCGAAACCGCGCGCCAGGTCTGCACCGACTTCGAACTGCGCGAGTACGGCCGCGCCATCCGCCGCATCATGGCGCAGGCCGACGTCATCAACCAGGCCTTCGACGCGGCTCAGCCCTGGGTGCTGGCCAAGGGCATTCAAACGGCCGACGAGGCCACGCGCGCCAAACTGCAAGACATCTGCTCGCGCGCGCTGGCGGGCTTCAAGGCACTGTCGGTCATGCTCACCCCCGTGCTGCCGGTGCTCACCCGCCGTGTGGCACAGGAACTGTTCGGCGCAACACGCGACTTCACGTGGGCCGACGCCGCCGTGCTGCCCGAACGGGTCGAACCCTTCAAGCACCTGATGCAGCGCGTCGATCCGAAGCAGCTAGATGCCCTGTTCGAGCCGCCCGCCGAGCCCGTTCCCATGCCCGGCGGCGAGCCCATTGCCGAACCCATCACCATCAAGGATTTCGCCAAGATCGACCTGCGCATCGCACGCATCGTGGCGGCCGAAGAAGTCGAAAACTCCGACAAGCTGCTGCGCCTCACGCTCGACGTGGGCGAAGGCCGCTACCGGCAGGTGTTCTCGGGCATCAAATCCAGCTACAAGCCCGAAGACCTGATCGACAAGCTCACCGTCGTGGTAGCCAACCTGGCGCCGCGCAAAATGCGCTTCGGCGTGTCCGAAGGCATGGTGCTGGCCGCCAGCCACGCCGACGAAAAGGCGAACCCCGGCATCTACGTGCTGCACCCGTGGCCCGGCGCCCAGCCCGGCATGCGGGTCAGCTAGGGGTTACCGAGGCCGCCATGAAAGACGGCCTGCCCCTGCAAGGCGACCGCGGCCCCGGCGACCTCGAACGCCAGGCCGCGGGTTTTCGCAGCACCATGGTCAGCGTGCTGCTGAACACGGCGCTTTCCGTCGGTCAGTTCCTCATCGGAATTCTCGGCAACTCGGCCGCATTGGTGGCCGACGCCATCCACTCGTTTTCCGACCTGCTGTCCGACTTCATCGTATTGATTGCCAACCGGCACAGCGCCAAGGCGGCCGACGACAACCACCCTTACGGACATCACCGCTTCGAAACCGCCGCCTCGCTGGGCATCGGCGTGCTGCTGCTCGTGGTGGGCGTCAGCATGCTGTGGTCGGTGTACCCCAAGCTCACGTCGGGCGAGCCGCTGCCGCCCGTGCATCAGGCGGCGCTCGTTGCCGCACTCGTCACGCTGGCCGCCAAGGAACTGCTGTTTCGCTATTTGCTGCGCGAAGGGCGGCGTGTGCGCTCCACCATGCTGATCGCCAACGCCTGGCATGCCCGTTCCGACGCGGCGTCGTCGCTGGTCGTGGCCGTGGGCATCGCCGCCAGTCTGGCGGGTTTCCCGTTGGCCGACCCGCTTGCCGCACTGGTGGTGGGGCTCATGATCACGCGCGTGGGCTGGCGCTTTTTCGTCGATGCCTTTCACGACCTCATGGATCGGGGCGTCGACGCCGAAACCGAAGCACGCATCCGTACCCATCTGCTGGCCACACCCGGCGTTCTGGGCATACACGGGCTCAAAACCCGCAAAATGGGCGACATGATCTGGGTGGAGGTCGATCTCGAGCTGGATGGCGACCTGACAATACGCGAAGGCCATGAAATCGCTGTCGCGGCCCGGCGCCGCGTGATGCAGCACGAAGCCGTGCTCGACGTCATGACGCACTTCGACCCCGTCAGCCACCCTATTCAGTCTGCCGCTGCAGAAAAAGTACCCGGGGTAGCGCCAAAAAATCGCCTGAACGAGGCAATGAAGGAAGACGTCGACTCGTAGCCGCAGGCCAGCGCCACGTCGGTGACGCTGTCGCCCCGCTCAAGCAGCGGCAGGGCGTGCAGCAGGCGCGCACGCAGCCGCCATTCACGCATATTCATGCCGGTATCGCGCTGGAACATGCGCTCGAGCGTGCGCACCGACACGCCCATGGCGGCACTCCAGTGCTCGCGCCGCACGGGTCGTTGCGGGCGCGCCAGCATGGCGGTGCACAGCTCGCGAAGCTGCGCATGGGCCGGCCAGGGCAACGAGAAGGAGACACGCACGGCGGCCTGCACCTGATCGAGCAAGACCCGGACCAGACGTCCGTCGGCGCCGTCTTCATCGTAATGAACGGGCAACTGCGAGAAGTGGCGGATCATTTCGCGCAGCAGATCGGACACCGCCAGAACCTGACACGCCGGCCCCGCATCGGGCAGGACGGCGGCATCGATGTACAGGCTGCGCATTTCGGTGCGGGCGCTGTTGCGCACCGCGTGGCGCACCCTCGGGGGCACCAGTATCGCCCACTGCGGCGGGGCGAGGAACAGGCCTTCGGCCGTGCGGATTTCGAGAACGCCGCGGCTGGCGTACGACAGCTGCACCCAGGGGTGGCTGTGCGGCTGCGTATCGGCGCGATGGCGCAGATTCTCGACACGTGCATAGACCGGCCGCGGCAGGTCGTTCAGCAAAGGCACGTCACGGTGCCGCACCGGGGCCGCAGGTGGGGTAGAGGTCGTCATTGTCGTTTCAACGATATTCAGGGGCGTAATGTCGTTAGCACGTAAATTCCCAGCATACTAGAGTATGGCCTTCCCGAACACGAAGGCAGACTTCCATGAAGCGACCGCGCTTTATACCCGACAACTTCACGCTGATTCTGATCGGGCTGGTGGTGCTGGCCAGCGTACTGCCCGTCAGCGGCGACGCCGCCGTGGCGGCCGACTGGCTCACGAACCTGGCCATCGCCCTGCTGTTTTTCCTGCACGGCGCCAAACTACCCACCCAAGCGGTCGTTGCGGGGCTGGCGCACTGGCGCCTGCACGGGCTCGTGTTCGCCTGCACATTCCTGCTGTTTCCCGCCATCGGCCTGGCCCTGCGGCCGGTGCTCGAGCCGGCGATCGGGCCCGACCTGTACCGCGGCATGCTGTTCCTGTGCGCACTGCCCGCCACAGTGCAGTCGGCCATTGCCTTTACGTCGATCGCGCGGGGCAACGTGGCCGCCGCAATCTGCTCGGCCGCCACGTCGAGCCTGGTCGGCATTTTCGTCACGCCGCTGCTGGTGCTGCTGATGCTGGGCGCCGCCGTACAAAGCATGCCGCTGGGCGAAGCCATCGGCAAGATCACCGTGCAGCTCATGGTGCCCTTCCTGGCCGGGCAACTGAGCCGGCGCTGGATCGGCAGCTGGGTGGAAACGAACAAGGCCTGGCTCAAGTACGTGGACCAGGGGTCGATCTATCTCGTGATCTACACCGCATTCAGCCGCGCCGTGGTGGAAGGCATCTGGAACACCCTGCCGCTGTGGCAGCTGGCCAGCCTTACGGTGGCGTGCTGCGTGCTGCTTGCCGTAATTCTGGTGATGGTGAACTTCATCGCGCGGCGCCTGCGCTTCAGCGTCGAAGACCGCATTACCATACTGTTTGCCGGCTCGAAGAAAAGCCTCGCGTCCGGCGTTCCCATGGCGCAAGTGCTGTTCAGTGGTGCTGCCATGGGCACACTGCTGCTGCCGCTCATGCTGTTTCACCAGATCCAGCTCATGGTGTGCGCCGTGCTCGCCAAGCGCTACGCGCGGCGGCCCGAGACACCCTGAAGCGCCGGCGCTGCCGGGCGTGCCTGCGTGGCCCCGTGCGCCGGCCCCGATTCAACGAACCTGGAAGGAATCATGACCCAATTCACTACCCGGCCGGAGATCACCGGCACGTTCGGCGTCGCCGCCTCGACCCACTGGCTTGCTTCCCAAACGGCCATGAGCGTGCTCGAACGCGGTGGCAACGCCTTTGACGCCGCCGTGGCCGGCGGTTTCGTGCTGCAGGTGGTCGAACCGCACCTGAACGGAGCTGGCGGTGAGGTGCCCATTCTGCTGTGGAGCGAACGCGAACGCCGCATCCGCGCCATATGCGGCCAGGGGCCCGCACCCGCGCAAGCCACCGCCGAGGCGTTCCGCCGGCTGGGCCTGGAACAGGTACCGGGCATCGGCCTGCTGCCGGCCACGGTACCCGGTGCGTTCGGCGGCTGGGTCACCATGCTGCGCGATTACGGTACGTGGTCGCTGGCCGACGTGCTGGCCCCCGCCATCGAGTACGCCCGCAACGGCTTCCCGCTGGTCGCCCGCGCGGTACAGGCCATTTACGCCGTGCAGGACCTCTTTCGCAGTGACTGGCACAGCTCGGCACAGGTGTGGCTGCCGGGCGGCAAGGTGCCCCGCCCGGGGGCCCTGTTCCGGCTGCCCAAGCTCGCCGACACCTACGAAACGGTGCTGCGCACGGCCGAAGCCGAAGGCGGCACGCGTACCCAGGTCATCGACGCAGCACTGCGCTGCTGGTACCAGGGCTTCGTGGCGCGCGAGATCGACACCTACTACCGCAACGAAAAAGCACGCGACAGCAGCGGTGAACTGAACGGCGGCCTGCTGCGCTACGAAGACATGGAACATTGGCAGGCGGGCATCGAAGACCCGCTCACGCTCGACTTCGATCGCTACACGGTGGCCAAATGCGGCTTCTGGAGCCAGGGCCCGGTCTTTCTGCAGCAGCTCGGCATGCTGCGCCACGCGGGCCTCGAGAACCACCACCCGCACACCGCCGGCTTCGTGCACCGCATTACCGAAGCGGCCAAGCTCGCCATGGCCGACCGCCTGGCCTGGTACGGTGATGCCCCGCACGCCAATCGCGAGGCGCAGTTGGCCCTTCTGGCCGACGAATACCTGCGCGAACGCTGGAGTCTGGTGAATGAATCCGCGTCGCGCGAATTCCGCCCGGGGCGTCCGCTGGGCCTCGACCCGCGTCTGCCCGACCTGAGCGTGGCCGAACGCACGCTCAGCCGGTCGGACACCCGTTTCGGCATCGGCGAACCCACCTTCGTCAATCTGCCGCCCGTACAGGAATGGGCCGAGCGCGAAGTGTTCGTGGGCGATACCTGCCACATCGATGTGATCGACCGCGACGGCAACATGGTTGCCGCCACGCCCTCCGGCGGATGGCTGTCCTCCAGCCCGGTGATCCCCGCGCTGGGCTTTGCCATCAGCACGCGCCTGCAAATGACCTGGATGGACGACGGGCTGCCCAACACCGTGACGCCCAGGGTTCGCCCCTGCACCACGCTTTCGCCCTCGCTCGCGCTGCGCGACGGCGAACCCTACATGGTGTTCGGCACACCGGGCGGCGACCAGCAGGACCAATGGTCGCCGGCGTTCTTCCTGCGCCATGCCGTGCACGGCATGAACCTGCAGGAAGCGATCGACGCGCCCGCCTGGCACGTCGACCACTTCCCCGCGTCGTTCTGGCCGCGCAAGACCACGCTCAACCGCATCTCGCTGGAGTCGCGTTTCCCCGAAGAAACGATTGCCGCCCTGCAACAGGCCGGCCACGAAGTGAAGGTGGGCGAGCCCTGGTCGGAAAGCCGCATGGCCGCCTGCAGCCGCAGCCGCGATGCCGAGGGGCGTCTGATCCTGCGTGCCGGCGCGAATCCGCGCGGCATGCAGGGCTACGCCGTGGGCCGCTGAAACGCTATGATTCCAGTCTCACTCAACAGGAAGCCATCATGAGCCTCAGCCCGTTTCACCTTGCGATTCCCGTTCACGATCTGCCCGCCGCGCGCCGCTTTTACGGCGAAGTCTTCGGCCTGCCCGAAGGCCGTTCCAGCGAGCACTGGGTCGACTTCGACTTCTACGGCCACCAGCTCGTCATTCACGAACACCCGAAGATGCCCTATCAGGAACGCGCGGGCACCAATCTGGTCGACGGGCACGACGTGCCGGTACCGCACTTCGGCATCGTGCTGGAATGGGATCAATGGGAAGCGCTGGCCGAACGCCTGAAATCATTCGGCACGAAGTTCGTAATAGAACCGTATATCCGCTTCAAGGGTCAGGTGGGCGAACAGGCCACCATGTTCCTGCTCGACCCCTGCGGCAACGCGCTGGAGTTCAAGGCGTTCAAAGACATGAGCCAGCTGTTCGCCAAGTAGGGCGGCCAGGATCAGTGATACCCGATGCCCATCACGTATTCGCGCAGCTGCAGCTCTTCCTGCGATACGTGATTCAGCAGGGCCTCGAGCGCTTCATTGGCATACAGCAGGCCCAGCGGCATGGGGCGCTGATCGGCAACGGGAATCTGCTTGAGTCCCTTTTCCTTCATGATGCCCCAGACCTCGCGCAGACTTTGTTCGGGCCGGCATGAGATGACGTCGCGGGTCATGACGTCGGAAACCTGCGTGGTGCAGCTGCAGCCGGTGCAATGGCTGATCTGTCGCACCACGTCGCTTTTTGTGACCACCCCCTGCATCAGCCCCTGAGTGTTGCAGACCACGATGAGGTGGGTGGGCTGCTCGCTGAGCAGCCTGGCGGCTTCGACCAGGGGTGCCGCAAGCGACAGTGTGACCAGCCGCTTGCTGGCGACGGGAAGCGTGTCGAGTACCCTGGACATGGCACCCCCTTTTTTAATTGAGCAGGCTGCGCAACACATACTGCATGATGCCGCCGTGCCGGTAGTAGGCTGCTTCGCTGGGCGTGTCGATACGCACCAGCGCCTCGAATTCGATCGCGCCGGCGCGCACCTTCACACGGTCGACGAGATCGGAATCGTTCAGCCGCGAAACCCCGACGATATCGAAGGTTTCCTCGCCGGTCAGGCCGAGTGTCTCGGCATTCTGCCCTTCAAGATACTGCAGTGGCAGCACGCCCATACCCAACAGGTTCGAGCGGTGGATGCGCTCGAACGACTCGGCAATGACCGCACGGACCCCGAGCAGCACGGTGCCCTTGGCTGCCCAGTCGCGCGAAGAGCCCGAGCCGTATTCCTTGCCGGCCAGAATCACCAGCGGCGTGCCTGAGGCCAGGTAGTTGCGCGAGGCGTCGTAAATGGTGGACACCGGCCCGCCCGGCTGTGTGAAGTCGCGCGTGTAGCCGCCTTCGGTACCCGGAGCGAGCTGGTTGCGCAGCCGCACGTTGGCGAACGTGCCGCGGATCATGACCTCGTGGTTGCCGCGGCGTGAACCGTAGGAGTTGAAATCCTTCGGCTCGACGCCGTGCGAGATGAGATATTGCGCAGCCGGCGAATTGGGTGCAATGGAGCCGGCCGGACTGATGTGGTCGGTGGTAACCGAATCGCCCAGCTTGGCCAGTACGCGTGCGCCCACGATATCGCCCACCGGCGCCGGGTGGCGCGGCATGTCGACGAAGTAAGGCGGCTTGCGAACGTACGTGGACTCTTCGCTCCAGTGAAAGAGCGCGCCCTGCGGCGTATCGAGACTGCGCCAGCGCTCGTCGCCCGCGAACACGTCGGCGTAACCGCTGGTGTACATATCGGAGGCAATGGACGAATCGATGACGGCAGCGACATCGGCGGCCGAAGGCCAGATGTCGCGCAGATACACGGGCTTGCCGTCTTTGCCGGTGCCCAGCGGGTCGTTGAACAGGTCGATATCCATGGTGCCCGCCAACGCGTAGGCGACCACCAGCGGTGGCGACATCAGGTAGTTCATCTTCACTTCGGCGTGAATGCGCCCTTCGAAGTTGCGGTTGCCTGAAAGCACCGATACCACCGCAAGGTCGTAATCGTTGATCGCCTTGCTGACTTCGGGAATGAGCGGACCGGAGTTGCCGATGCAGGTGGTGCAGCCATAGCCGACCAGGCTGAACCCCAAAGCGTCGAGATACGGCGTGAGGCCGGCGCGATCGTAGTAGTCGGTGACCACGCGCGAACCGGGTGCCAGGCTGGTCTTCACCCACGGCTTGCGTTGCAAACCTTTCTCGACGGCGTTCTTTGCCAGCAACGCCGCCGCCATCATCACGGCCGGGTTCGACGTGTTGGTACACGAGGTAATGGCGGCAATGACCACCGCGCCGTGGTCGATGTGGCACACCGTGCCGTCGGACATCGTGACCGGGATGGGCGCACGCGCTGCCTGCGCGGTATGCGCCAGCTCGCCGTGCGAATCGTTGGGGGCCTCTTCGAGCTCGTTGGGCGCCGCCGAAACTTTTTCGGGCTGCTCGGGTGATGGGGGATCGGAGGCCGGGAAGGTGCTGGCCACCGAAGAATCATAGCCCTTGAGCGGCTTGGGCTCGTCGCTGATGTAGTTGGCCAGCGCGGCACGGAAGGCCTCGCGCGACTCGGC
The DNA here is from genome assembly GCA_030733815.1 of Yanghanlia caeni. Taxonomy (GTDB): domain Bacteria; phylum Pseudomonadota; class Gammaproteobacteria; order Burkholderiales; family Burkholderiaceae_B; genus Yanghanlia; species Yanghanlia caeni. Next base: position 14,545 of record JAUZQE010000002.1, on the reverse strand, counting down.
AAGCGAGATGCGGTCTTGCGGGCGCTTGGGGCCGGCAATGGAAGGCACGACGGTGGACAGATCAAGTTCGAGCGTGGTGGTGTAGCGCGGCGACGCATTCGGGTCGTGCCACAGGCCCTGTTCCTTGGCGTAGGCTTCGACCAGCGCAATTTGTTCGGGCGAGCGACCGGTAAGCGCCATGTAGTTGAGCGTGACGTCGTCGATGGGGAAGATGGCGAGCGTGGAGCCGTATTCCGGGCTCATGTTGCCAATGGTGGCGCGGTTGGCCAGCGGCACGGATGCCACCCCCGGGCCGTAGAACTCGACGAACTTGCCCACCACCCGATGTTCGCGCAGCATTTCGGTAATGGTGAGCACCAGGTCGGTGGCGGTGGAGCCTTCGGGCAGCGAACCGGTGAGCTTGAAACCCACCACTTCGGGAATGAGCATGGAAATGGGCTGGCCCAGCATGGCGGCTTCGGCCTCGATGCCGCCCACCCCCCAGGCCACGATACCCAGGCCGTTCACCATGGGCGTGTGCGAATCGGTACCCACACAGGAATCGGGGTACGCCAGTGTGACGCCGTTCTTTTCCTGCGTGAAGACCACGCGCGACAGGTGTTCGAGGTTGACCTGGTGCACGATGCCCGTGCCCGGCGGCACCACCTTGAAGTCGTCGAACGCCGTCTGCCCCCAGCGCAGGAACTGGTAGCGCTCGCGGTTGCGGCCGTATTCGATTTCGACGTTGCGCGCGAACGCATTGGGCGAACCGAATACGTCGACGATGACCGAGTGGTCAATGACCAGCTCGACAGGCGCCAGCGGATTGATGCGATTGGGGTCGCCGCCCAGCTCGCGCATGGCTTCGCGCATGGCGGCCAGGTCGACCACGGCCGGTACGCCCGTGAAGTCTTGCAGCAGCACGCGCGCCGGCGTAAAGGCGATTTCGCGACTGGTGCGCTCGGCGGGATTCCAGCCGGCCAGCGCCTCGATGTCTTGTGCCGTGATGTCGGTACCGTTTTCGGTACGCAAAAGGTTCTCGAGCAGGATTTTCAGGCTGTACGGCAGCGAGGCGACGTCGAACCCGGCATCGGCCACGGCGTTCAGCCGGTAGATCTCGTAGGCCTTGCCCTGGACGTTGAGTACGCCTCTTGCCTTGAACGTGTCAGTGCTTCCCATATCGCGCTACTCCTTCTCGAATGGCCAACTCAAAATGTCAATCAAATCAATGTATCACGATGCGCTTGCCGCATCATGAATTTACCTACCGCCAACGCAGGCGTTACCATCAGGCTTCCCCGAAACCGGGGGTACAGCAACTCTTGAACCGGAGCCCGACATGCACACCATAGGCTATGCCGCTTACAGCCCCGACACGCCGCTCGCGCCCTACGAATTCGAACGACGTGACCTGCGCGCCAACGACGTCGCCATGGAGATCCTGTACTGCGGGGTATGCCATTCCGACTTGCACACCGCCCGCAACGACTGGGGCGGCAGCTATTACCCCATCGTGCCCGGCCACGAGATCATCGGCCGCGTGATCGCGGTGGGCCCCGAGGTCACACGCCACCGAGTCGGCGACCACGTCGCCGTCGGCTGCATGGTCGACAGCTGCATGCACTGCGATCAGTGCCAGAAGGGGGAAGAGCAGCTCTGCCGCGAACACAGCACATTCACCTATGGCGGACGCGACCGGATCACGCGCGAATACACCCAGGGCGGGTATTCGCGACACCTCGTCGCACGCGAAGAGTTCTGCCTGCGCGTTCCGCAAGGGCTCGATCTTGCACGGGCCGCCCCCCTGCTGTGCGCGGGCATCACCACGTATTCACCCCTGAAAACATGGAACGTCGGCCCGGGCAGCCGGGTGGGCGTGATCGGGCTGGGCGGACTGGGGCACATGGCCGTGAAGCTGGCCGTGGGCCTGGGCGCCGACGTCACGGTGCTGAGCCGCACGCCCGACAAGCAGGCCGACGCCCTGGCGCTGGGCGCGCACCGGCTGCTGGTGTCGGGCGACGCCGATGCCATGGCGGCCGCCGCCGACAGTTTCGACCTGATCATCGACACGGTACCTGTAAGGCACGATCTGACCCCCTACGTGCCGCTGCTGGACATCGACGGTACGCTGGTGATCGTGGGCCAGGTCGGCCCCGTAGACGAGACCAGCACGATTCCGCTGGTCATGGGGCGGCGCCGCATTGCCGGCTCGCTGATCGGCGGCATACGCGAAACACAGGAACTGCTTGAATTCTGCGCCGAGAAGAACATATTGCCCGACTGCGAGATGATCCGCATGGATCAGATCAACGAGGCGTTCGAGCGCATGGAGAAGTCTGACGTGCGCTACCGGTTCGTGATCGACATGGCAACCCTCGCACAGCCGTGACCGTTGCGCGCCGCGGTCGCCCCCGCTCTGGCGTGGGCTTCCCACGCAGGGAATGCACCAGACCGCCTTGGTGAAAGAGCGGGAACCGGGATGGAGCGGGTGATGGGAACAGCACCCGGTCGCTAACTCGTTTATTACGAACGTTTTTTCCGATCCAAGCGTCACGGAATGGACTCGATTGTGGACTCACGTCTTCGGCCTGGTCAACGCAGGCCGTTGCGGGTGATCCAAAGCGAGCCAAGCACATCCATCAACAGCCAGAGCATCGGATTTCATACCGAAGTCTATCTGTCCACTGGCACATCACGCCACAGGCCGCTACGGACAGGTGAGCTGCGTCCTCAAAGGATTGACTCATCATCGACAGGCCCGGTCCCGCCCGCCTTTCGCCCGCTCGATGAACCGCTTCATGGGCTCCGAGGGTTCGCCCCGGCGGCGCAGCAGGTAGGTAGAGAGCACCGGTGGGCTGCCGGCCAAGGGACGAATGGAGATGTCCGGGCACTGTAGCGTCTGCACCTGCGAGGCGATGGCGAAGCCGATGCCGTAGCCGGCACCGACCAAGGTCAGCATCACGCCCAGGCTGGTCACTTCATCGACCAGCTTGAGCGGCGTGCCTGCGTCCTGCAGCAGCGCTTGAATCTGATGGCGGCAGCCCGATCCCGATTCGGGATGGCACAGAACCAGCGGGAACTTCAGGGCTTCGGCCAGCGGCACCTGCACGTGTGCCAGCAAGGGGTGGCGTGCGGGCACGATCACCGACAGCGGATCGGTCCACACCGGCTCGGCGACGAGGCCATCATGTACCGCGTTTGACAACGCAAAGCCGATGTCCAGCAGATCGTCGTGCAGCGTCTTGAGCTGCTGCGCGAACGGCAGCTCGAAGACGCGAATCTCCATCTCGGGCTCCTCCTCGCGGCTGCGTGCCAGCAAGGTGGCGATGCGGGGCTGCGCCAGGCCGTCGCAGATCGCGATGCGCAGATGGCCCTGGTAGCCCTGTGCCGCCGCCTTGGCGCTCTTGACTGCCTGCTCCACGGTGGCCTGCACGCGCCGGCATTCGCCGAGGAACACCTGGCCGGCCCAGGTCAGCCGCGTCAGGCGTGTGCTGCGGTCGAACAACTGCACGCCAAGCTGGCTTTCTAGGTCGCGCATCGCACGTGACACAGGCGATTGCTCGATGCCCAGACGCTCGGCTGCCCGGGCCAGATGCAGTTCTTCCGCGACTGCGATGAAGTAGCGCAGCAATCTGAAATCCAAGGCCACCTCCTGTTCGTCTTCTTCTGGTTCGGCCTCTCGGGCGCCAGCATCTCCATCCACATCCCGCCCACTTACGCCCCGCCAGGCTTGCGATGTGCCGGCGCCCTTCCGCCAATGAGGTGCGGAGGGCGACGTTTGCGCCTGCCAGAAATCGACCGTTGGCAGCCGTCTGAGATAGCAGTTCTGCTGTTCATCGGGACCTCTTTTTCGTGCTTCCCCTCTTGCGGTCTGGCTGCACAGTGGTAAGATAGTAATAGATTACTCACTTTTTGGGATGCAAGCAATGAGCGGACACTCCAGGCATCTACCGGCTGATGAGAGGCGCGCGGCCACCGTCGAGGCAGTGGTCGACTTGGCTGCCGAACAGAACCCCAGCGACATCACGACCACGGCCATCGCGCAGCGCATGGGGTTGACCCAGGGAGCACTGTTCCGTCACTTCCCGACTAAGGACGCAATCCTGCAGGCGGTGATGTCCTGGGTTACGGAACGCCTGCTCGCTCGAGTAGACAAGGCCGCAGAAGGTGCTACGTCCCCCCTCGCAGCTCTTGAAGCGATCTTCAAGACGCACATCGACTTCGTGGCCGAGCACCCGGGGGTGCCGAGGATGCTCTTCGGCGAATTACAGCGGCCGGGGGAGACCCTGCCCAAGCAAATGGTGCAGACCTTGACCCGTCAATATGGTGAGCGGTTGCGTCGACTGCTCGAAGCCGGTAAGGCGCGAAGCGAGCTGCATTCAGAACTGGATGTGGACGCGGCCGTCGTCTTGTTCATCGGCACAATTCAAGGGCTGGTGATGCAGTCGTTGCTGGCGGGCGATGTAGCACGCATCCGCCGCGACGCGCCAGCCGTGTTTGCCATCTATCTCCGTGGCATCACGCACACCCGATGAAACGCCTTCCATCCTGCCGCCACGCAGTTGCCCGGTCGGCCGAGAGGCACACCACGGTCATGCGATCGCGTTGCGCCTCCAGCGCGAATCCGCGTCATTCAACACTCAGCCCGACCGCCCGGCGGAACGCACACGCACACCGCGACGACGGCGAAGGCTTGGGAGTTTCCGCGATCAAGTAAAGGCCATGAAGATGACCACTCACCCACAACGCAGCATCTGGCACTGGCTGATCTCCCCGCTCGCGATCGGCTTCGGCCTGCTCACTCTTCGGGAGGGCGGCGCCGTTCTGTTTGTCGACGGCGCGGCGCGCCAAGCCGCCGGCCACTATGTGCCCTTCGTGCTCTGGTTCAATTTTCTGGCCGGGTTCGCCTACATCGTCGCCGGCGTCGGCTTGTGGATGCGCCGGCGCTGGGCCGCGTGGTTAGCGATTGTCATCACGGTGGCGACCGCACTCGTGTTCCTCGCTTTCGGAGTGCATGTGGCTTTGGGTGGCGCCTGGGAGCGACGCACGGTGGTCGCCATGACGCTGCGCACGTTGGTGTGGGCTGGCATAGCGGCCATCGCCTGGCGCCGGTCAGCGGCGAATGCGCCGGTCGCACGCGAGCACTGAGCACCTTTATCCAGCGGAAACCCATCGATGAAAATTCCAAACCTCCTCTTCAAGAAAACCCGTTGGGTCGTGATCGCCGTCGTCGTGCTCGCTCTTGGCGGCGCACTGGCGTTCTGGTTGTCGCGCGACCATGGACAACAAGATGTATTGCGCCTCTACGGCAACGTCGACATCCGCGAGGTGCAACTGGCCTTCCGTCAGCCCGGGCGCGTGATGCAAATGGCTTTCGACGAGGGCGATGCCGTCAACGCCGGCGATCGCCTGGCCACGCTGGACGCGCAGCCCTACCGAGATGCGCTGGCCGCCGCGCAAGCCCAAGTGCAGGTCGCGCAGGCCGAACTGGCCAAGCTGCGCCGCGGCCTGCGACCGCAGGAAATCACCCAGGCGCGCGAAGCCCTCAGGCAGGCCCAGGCGCTCGCCACCGAGACCGAGCGCAATTTCCAGCGCCAGAGTAGCCTGCTGGCATCGGGCGCCAGCAGCCAGCGCACGGTCGATGCCGCCCGCACGGCGCGCGACCAGGCAGCCGCTGGCGTCGAAGCGGCCAAGGCGGCCCTGTCGCAAGCATCCGAAGGTTTTCGCAAGGAAGACATCGCCGCGGCAGAAGCTCGCCTTGCGGCCGCACAGGCTGCCGCAGCGCAAGCCACGACAGCCTTGGCGGACACCGAGTTGATAGCGCCCAGTAGCGGCACCGTCATCGCACGAGTGCGGGAGCCCGGCAGCATGGTCACAAGCCAGAGCGCGGTCTACAGCCTGAGCCTGGACAAGCCGGTTTACGTGCGCGCCTACGTGGGCGAGTCGGACTTGGGGCGCATCGCGCCCGGTACTGTGGTGCGCGTCAAAAGCGATTCATCAGAGAAGGTCTATCGCGGCCAGATCGGCTTCATCTCGCCGCGCGCCGAGTTCACCCCCAAGACGGTGGAGACGACGGATTTGCGCACGGATCTGGTCTACCGCCTGCGCATCGTCATCGACGAAGCCGACAGCGACAGTGCCTTGCGCCAGGGCATGCCGGTGACGATCGAGGTCGATGCGAAAGCCGGCACCCGTATCCCGGCGGGGGAGCGTTGAAATGCAGGCAAGCCCTGCCATCGCCGCCGTGTCTGCGGGTGCGGGCGAAGACGCTGCCGTCGTCATCGAGGGCGTGGACAAGCATTTCGGCGACGTAAAGGCGCTGCGGGGCTTGAGCGCGCGCATCCACTATGGGCGGCTGACGGGTCTGGTCGGCCCCGACGGCGCTGGCAAGACGACGCTGATGCGGATTCTGACCGGCCTCCTGGTGCCGAACGCCGGCCACGTCACCTTGGCAGGCTATGACGTGGTCAAGGACAACGACGCCATTCACGTCGCCAGCGGCTACATGCCGCAACGCTTTGGACTGTACGAAGACCTGTCGGTGATGGAGAACATGCGCCTGTATGCGCAGTTGCGCGGCATGGATGCGGACCGCAACGCCGATCTGTTTGCCGAGCTGCTGGACTTCACGCGACTGGGGCCTTTTACGAAGCGTTTGGCCGGCAAGCTCTCCGGCGGCATGAAGCAGAAGCTGGGCCTTGCCTGTGCGCTCATGGCGCGGCCGAAGGTGCTGCTGCTGGACGAGCCGGGCGTGGGTGTCGACCCGGTCAGCCGCCAGGACTTGTGGCGCATGGTGCAGGCGCTGACCGATGAAGGCATGGCCGTGGTCTGGTCCACCGCCTATCTCGACGAAGCCGAGCGCTGCGAGAGCGTGCTGCTGCTGAACCAAGGGCAGCTCCTGTTCGATGGCCCGCCGCAGGAGCTGACCGCACAGCTCGAAGGCCGCAGTTTCCGTCTGGAAGACGTCGGTGCCGAGCGCCGAGCGGTCCTGACCCAGGCACTCGACCTGCCCAGCGTGAGCGATGGCGTGATCCAGGGCGCCGGCGTGCGCGTGGTGTTGCGCGAGGGCGCTCAAGCGGAGCAGCTCCAGGCCCTGTCCGATCAGGCGCGAGTGGAGCTGGCGCAGGTGCCCGCGCGCTTCGAAGACGCCTTCATCGATCTGCTCGGTGGCGGCCCCGGCGGCACTTCGACGCTGGCCGAGCGTCTGCCGCCGGTTGAGCTGGGTTCCGACATTGCCGTGTCGTGCCGAAACCTCACCAAGCGCTTCGGCGAGTTCACCGCCACCGGCAACGTCAGCTTCGAGGTGCAAAAGGGCGAAATCTTCGGCCTGCTCGGCCCTAACGGCGCCGGCAAGTCCACCACCTTCAAGATGTTGTGCGGCCTGTTGAAACCAACTGCTGGCGAAGCGCATGTGGTGGGCCATGATCTGCGCCGCGCCACCGGCGCAGCCAAGAGCCGGCTCGGCTACATGGCGCAGAAGTTTTCGCTCTACGGCCTGCTCTCGGTGCAGCAGAACCTGGAATTCTCGGCCGGCGTCTACGGACTGGAAGGCAACACCCGGCGCGAGCGCATTGCCGAGATGATCGAAACCTTCGATCTGGGCGACTGGCTGTCCGCCACGCCCGATTCCCTGCCGCTGGGCCACAAGCAGCGCCTGGCATTGGCTTGTTCGCTGATGCACCGGCCGCCCGTGCTGTTTCTGGATGAACCCACTTCGGGCGTGGACCCGATCACCCGGCGCGAATTCTGGACCCACATCAACGGACTGGCCCGCAAGGGCGTGACCATCATGGTCACCACCCACTTCATGGACGAGGCCGAATACTGCGACCGCGTGGCCATACTCTCGCGTGCGCAACTGATTGCGCTGGATACGCCCGACGCGCTCAAACGTTCGGCGGTCAGCCCCGAACGACCCGACCCGACGATGGAGGACGCCTTCATTCACCTGGTGGAGTCGGCGGACCGCGAGCTGGAGGCCGCCACATGAACGGCACCACAAAGCACAAGGACGGGAATGGACCACAGCAGACCGACCTGCGCCATTTTGATCTGCGGCGCTTGATCGCCCTGGTCACCAAGGAAAGCTACCAGGCGCTGCGCGACCCCTCGACGCTGCTGATCGCGTTCGTGCTGCCGGTGGTGTTGCTGCTGCTGTTCGCCTATGCGGTGTCGCTGGATGCGAAGGATGTCCGCGTCGGCGTGGTGCTGGAGTCGCCCGGCGCTGCAGCGCAGGAGCTTGCGGCGGCCTTTGCCGGCACAAAGTTCCTGGATGCCCACTTCGCCCATGACCGGCGCGAAGTGGCCGACCAGCTGGTCTCAGGCGACCTGCGCGGCTACGTGGTGATCCCGCAGGATTTCGAGCAGCGGCTGGCCCAGCGTGGCAGCGAGCCGCTGGTGCAGATCGTCACCGACGGCTCCTACCCCAATACCGCCAACTACGTCGAGAACTACGCCCGCGGCGTGGTCCAGTCCTGGCGTGCCGGACTGGACGTCGGAGCACCAGCGCAGGCCGTCATGCTGGAACCGCGCTACTGGTTCAACCCCGAGCTGGAAAGCCGCCGCGCACTGATTCCCGGTGCCATCGCCATCGTCATGACCATCATCGGCACCATGCTGACTGCACTGGTGGTGGCGCGTGAATGGGAGCGCGGCACCATGGAGGCGGTGCTGTCCACGCCGGCCTCGGTGGCCGAAATCCTGATCGGCAAGCTGCTGCCGTACTTCGTGCTCGGCATGCTGTCCACGCTGGGTGCGGCGGCGCTGGCGGTGTTCGTGTTCGGGGTCCCGATGCGGGGCTCGCTGGCGGCGCTGCTGCTGCTGTCGGCGGTGTTCATGGTGCCGGCGCTGGGTCAGGGTCTGCTGATTTCCTCCTTGGCACGCAACCAGTTCCTGGCCGCGCAGATTGCGCTGTTCTCGGGCTTCCTGCCGGCCTTCATGTTGTCGGGCTTTCTGTACGAGATCGACGCCATGCCGGCACCGATCCGCGCCATCACCCGGCTGGTTCCGGCGCGTTACTTCGTCGATTCGCTGAAGACGGTGTTCCTGGCCGGCGACATCTGGGCCGTGTTCCTGCCCAACCTGGCGGCCATGGCGGCGATCGGGGTGCTGTTCTTCGTGATCGCCAAGCGCGCCACGCGCAAGAACCTGGAGTGACGCGATGTTGACTTCCGCATTCTCGTTCACCCGCCTGCGCGCCCAGTTCATCAAGGAAGTACTCAGCGTCCTGCGCGACCCGCGCAGCCGCATGGTGGTGTTCGTGCCGCCGATCCTGCAGTTGCTGGTGTTTGCCTTTGCCGCGACGCTGGAAGTGCGCAACGTCGATATCGCCGTCTACGATCAGGATGCGGGGCGGTGGTCGCACGAGTTGGTACAGCGCCTGGACAGCGCCCGCTTCATCACCCACGTCCGGCATGTCGACAGCCAGCAGCAGCTGCACGAGCTGATCGACCGTGGCGAGGTGATCGCCGCGCTCGCCATCCCGGTGGATTTTTCGCGCTCCATCGCCGCCGGCGAAAGTGGCCGCGCGCAGGTACTGGTCGATGGCCGGCGCAGCAACTCCGGGCAGATCACCGTGGCCTATCTGTCCACCATCGCCGCCGATGTCGGCGCCGAGGTCGTGCCCGACGCCCAGGCACCAACGCCCGTGGTCGTGCGCCACTGGTTCAACCCGAATCTGGTCTACCGCTGGTTCATCGTGCCCGGCCTGACGGGCATCCTGGCGCTGTTCAGCGCGCTGCTCATCACCTCGCTGTCGATTGCGCGCGAACGTGAACTCGGCACCTTCGACCAGTTGCTGGTGTCGCCCACCTCGACGCCAGAGATCATCATTTCCAAATCACTGCCGGCACTCGCAATTGGCACTGCGCTGGGCCTGTTCATGATCAGCGCGGGCGTCTTCCTGTTCGGCATCCCGTTTACGGGCTCGTTTGCGCTCCTGCTCGCCAGTCTGGTGCTGTTCATCCTGTCGGTGGTCGGCATCGGTCTGATGATTTCCGCGGTCAGCATGACGCAGCAGCAGGCCATCCTGGGGGCGTTCGCCATCGGCGTGCCGGCGGTGCTGATGTCCGGCTTTGCGACACCTGTGGAAAACATGCCTGTCGTCCTGCAATGGCTGGCTCAGGCCATTCCACTGACCCATTTCCTCATCATCGTCGAAGGCAGCTTTCTCAAGGCCATGCCGCCCGGTGATATTCTCGCCAGCCTGTGGCCGCTGGCGGTCATCGCCCTGGCCACGCTGACGATGGCCACCGTATTCGTCCGAGGACGCCTGCAATGAAATCCAAGCCCCGCACTCCCTTTCTTCGCGCAACCGTCACCGGCCTGACCCCTGGGCGCGCGCGTCCGCTCGCGCTGGCCCTGTCCTGCGTGCTGCTGACTGCCTGCGCAAGCGTGGGCCCCGACTACCGCGAGCCGCCGCCGGTCGACGTCGGCAGCGGCTGGAGCTTGCCGTTGGCAAGCGAATCCCAGTCCGCAGACTTGAGCCAATGGTGGTCTGCACTGGACGATCCCATCCTCGATCGCCTGATAGCCACGGCGCTGGCACAGAACCTGGATCTGCGCCAGGCTGCGGCACGCATCGATGAGGCACGCGCCCTGCGCGATCGTGTGGCCGGCGAGGCATTGCCCACCGCCGCCGCTGGCGCGAGCGTCAACCGGCGCCGTCAAAGCGAGAACGGACCCCTGCCCGTAGGCTCGATCCCCGGCCTTGACGCCACGCAGACCATCTACGACGCGGGCTTCGACGCGGCCTGGGAGGCTGACTTGTTCGGGGCCAAGCGGCGCGCGCTGGAAGGCGCCAGCGCCCGCCTGCAGGCGACCGAAGCCGAGGCACAGGGCGTACGCATGCGCGTCGTGGCCGAGGTCGCGCGCACCTGGTTCACCGCCGTCGGCGCCCGCTACGAGTTGCACGCACAACAGGCCACACTGGATACGCTGCAGCAGACCTTGGAATTGGTGCGCCTGCGGCATGCGCTGGGCGACGCGTCGGCCGCCGACGTGGACGCGGCGTACGCCCAATGGACAGCAGTCAACGCGCTCATCCCGGATATCCAGGCGCGACAGCGCGCCGCGATACTCAGCCTGGGCGTGCTGCTGGGCGCGCCGCCGGAGCGGGAGCTGGCACTACTGGATGGCCCCTTGACGCCGAGCACGCTGCGGGCGCTGCCGGTGGGCGAGCGCGCAGAGATGCTGCGCCGGCGCCCGGACGTGCTGGCTGCGGAACGTCGCCTGGCAGCGAGTTCCGCCGACATCGGCGTGGCCACGGCCGAGTTGTTCCCCAAACTCTCCATCGGTGTCGGCGGCGGGTTCCAAGCGCTCAGTACGGGCGATTGGTTCGATGCATCCAGCTCGCGTTTTTCCATCCTGCCGCTGATTTCCTGGCGCCTGTTCGACGGCGGCCGTGTGCGCGCCGAAATTCGGGCACGCGAGGCGGCCGAGCGGCAGGCCGCGCTGGCCTATGAGCAGGCCGTGCTGGCGGCGCTGGGCGATGCCGAGCGCGCGCTTGGCGACTACCACGGCGGGCTGGACACACTGGAGCGCCGCGGTATGGCACTGGATGCCGCGCGCACCAGCTACGGCCACGCCAAGGCGCGCTACGCGGCGGGCGACATTGCGCTGGTCGAACTGCTGGCTGCCCAGCGCAGTCTGCACGAGGCCGAAACCGCAGCCGCACGCGCGCATACCAACGCCGCCGTGCAACTGGTGGCGCTGTACAAGGCCCTTGGTGGTGGCTGGGACGTATCCACGACGGCATCGACCGCAACCCATCCGCTGCGGGGCGCTGCCGCCCCCGTCGCGTTTTCAAGCCGCTGACTCAACAAAAGGGCCTCTTTTCAATTTCGAGTGGGTAAGCTGGACCTGAGCAGGTACGGGATCGGGTATGACTGACAAGCTGTTTGAGGCTGCCTTGGGGGTCTCTCCGCCGTGGCAGGTGACGGGCGCGGACTTCGATTTGGCGGCCAAGACGCTCACCATCCGGGTGGACTTCATCGCCGGCAGCCGCTTCGCGCTGGCTGGCGTGGAGGGCCAGCATCCGGTTCACGACACCGTCGCCAAGCGTTACCGGCACCTGAACTTCTTCCAGCACGAGTGCTTCCTGGAAGTGCGTGTCCCCCGGGTAAAGCTGCCCGATGGCAGCGTCCGCCAGGTCGATCCGCCGTGGGCCGGCAAGCTCTCGGGCTTCACGCTGCTGTTCGAAGCCCTGGTGCTGCTGCTGTGCCAGCAGATGACCTTTGCCGCGGCGGCGCGCCTGGTGGGCGTGAGCCGTCACCGTGTCGCCGCGCTCTGCGAGCGCTACGTGGAGCTCGCCCTGGCGCAAACGGACCTGTCCGCGGTGCGCGAGCTGGCCATCGACGAGACGTCGCGGGCTCGCGGGCATGATTACATCACGCTCGCCGCAGACGCCACTGAGCGACGCGTGATCGCCGTGGCGGAGGGCCGCGGCGCCGACTCGATCGCCCAGCTGACAACCGAGCTGCAAAGCCGTCACTGCCCTGCGGAGCAGATCACGTCCGTCAGCATCGACATGTCGCCAGCGTTCATCAGGGGCTGCGCCGAGCACCTGCCCAACGCGCGCGTCACCTTCGACAAGTTCCACGTCATCGGGCACGCCAATGCGGCCGTGGACAGGATGCGCCGCATCGAGCAGCGCAGCGACAAGTCCCTCAAGGGGATGCGCTGGTCGCTGCTGAAGAACCGCGCCAGCCTCAAGCCCGAGGCTGCCGCCGATCTGGATGCCCTGATCGCCAGGATGGCCACTGTGCGCACCGCGCGCGCCTGGGTCTACAAGGAGCAGCTGCGCGAGATCCTCGCGCGCAAGCAGATCAACGTGGCACGCGACATGCTCAAGCACTGGTGCACCTGCGTCATGCGTTCCAAGGTCGAACCCATGAAGGAGGTCGCCGCCATGGTCCGTCGCCACCTCGAGGGCATCGTCGCCTGGGCCCAGACCCGCCAGACCAACGGCTTCCTCGAAGCGCTCAACGGCCTGTTTCAGTCCGCCAAGCGCCGCGCTCGCGGCTTCACCCGCTTCACCACTATCAGAACCGTCATCTTCCTGATCGCCGGCAAGCTCGACTTCGCAGTGATCAACCCTCATGCCCGGCAACCCACTTGAAATTCAACAGAGCCACAAAAGGAGACCGTCATGCAAATCAACGTTGGAAATCTCGACCGCATTGTGCGCATCGTCATCGGACTGATTTTGCTCAGTCTCCCATTGTGGCTGGACTCATCTTGGCGTTGGCTGGGACTCATTGGAATCATGCCACTCCTCACCGGCCTGGCAGGCCGCTGTCCTGGCTATCGCCTGCTCGGCCTCAGCACTTGCCCGATGCGAAAACCCGAGTGAACGCCCTATGAAACTCAGTTTTTTGGGCGCAGCCCGAGAAGTCACCGGATCGTGCTTCCTGGTCGAAGCGGCTAATGTCCGCTTCCTGGTCGATTGCGGCATGGTTCAAGGTGTGAATCACCCCGGGTTTGAACTGACCCCCAAGAGTTGGACACTACCTTGGAGGGCATATGAGGAAATTCGACCTCAGGTTCAAACTGAAAGTGGTTCGGGACTACCTCGCGGGCAAAGGGGGATACAAAATCCTCGCAGCCAAATACGGCATCGCTAACAGCCTCGTCAGAAGTTGGGTGGCGGCATACCAACACCATGGCAGTGCCGGTCTCGTGCGTCAGCGCGGCCGATACACGCAAGAGTTCAAACTGGAAGTGCTGCACCGTAGGGCAGCTGAAAATCTGTCCTACCGTGAGCTTGGCGCTATTTACAATATCGGTAACCCTCATAGCATCATGTTATGGCAGCAACAACATGAACGCGGCGAGCTTCGTGCGCCGCAGAGCCTTCCATCATTGGACCATTCGATGTCGACAAAGAAAAAGAGGTCGCCTCGGTCGCCAGAATCTGAGCTGTCAGCGGAAGACGGGCTGCTGCGCGAGAATCAACGGTTACGCGCGGAGGTCGCGTACTTAAAAAAGTCAGTGCCTTGGTTCTAGCGAAGAAATTGGCGCAGCGGAAAGGGCGCAAATAGTGCTGGAACTGAGGCATGAATTTCCCTTGACAGACTTGCTGCATGTTGCGCAACTGCCCCGCAGCACGTTTTATTATCAGGCCAAGGTTTTGCGGTCGCCTGGTCGACATGACGAGCTCAAAGCGAAAATTCAGGCCGTCTATGCGGAACATCGCGGCCTGTATGGTTATCGTCGCATCACGGCGACTATCCGTCGTGATGGCCATCTGGTCAATCATAAGGCTGTACAGCGACTTATGAGTGAAATGGGCTTGAAATCGCGCGTGCGCGCAAAGAAGTTCAGGTCTTATAGGGGCGAGCTCGGTGAGGCTGCCCCCAACTCTCTCAACCGCGAATTTGCTGCATCGCAAGCAAACCAGAAATGGGTGACGGACGTGACCGAGTTTGCCGTGGCAGGCAAGAAGTTGTATCTGTCGCCGGTTATGGACCTCTACAATGGTGAAATCGTGGCTTACGAGACCAGCAATCGACCCGATTTCTCACTGGTCATTAATATGCTCAAGAAAGCCGCAAGGAGATGCACAGGG
>JAUZQE010000019.1 GCA_030733815.1 Yanghanlia caeni | reverse complement strand
CGGATTATTCAGCGTAGCGATGGCTACGGCTACGCAAGGATAGCAACCTCGAAAGGAGATGCGGGAGCAGGGCACGTGAAACGTGCCGCGCTATCCCTCCCCGGCCGGAAGGCCGAGGTTTCCCGCGCAATCGGATGAATTCCCAGGGCCCGAATGCGTGTCGTTCGGGCCTTGGGGCAGAACTTGGGGCAGAAGTCACGCGCCTGCGGTGGCCGGTGCCAGCGTCTCCTCGGTTGCGGCAAGCGCCTCCAGATCTTTGAGGTAGCGCACCCGCCAGCCTTCGATGTCCGAGGCGCACAGCACTGCCCACATGCGCCGGTAACGCGCAACGCGTTCGGCATGAGGCATTGATAACGCCTGCAGCATGGCTTGCGCCATTTCGCCCGGATCATGCGGGTTCACAAGCAGCGCACCATCGAGCTGGCAGGCTGCCCCTGCAAACCGCGACAACACCAGTACGCCGGGGTCGGCCGGGTCTTGTGCAGCGACGAATTCCTTCGCCACCAGGTTCATGCCGTCTCGCAAGGGCGTAACCAGGCCGACCCGCGCCTGGCGATACAGCGGCATCAGCACCGGGCGATCCAGCTGGCGTTCCACGTACACCAAAGGCTGCCATTCCAGGTCGCCATACTTGCCCAGGATCTCGCCGGCCAGACCCGTGAGTTCGTGATGCAGATCGACGTAAGCGGGCACGTCGGTTCGCGACGGCGGCGCAATCTGCACCAGCTGCATGGTGCCATGCAATTCGGGATGCTGCTCGAGCAGCAGGGCATAGGCCTTGAAGCGTTCAGGCAGCCCTTTCGTGTAGTCGAGCCTGTCGACGCTGATGATGCCCCGGATGCTTCGATCACGGGGCCACAATTGCACCACCGGCTCGGCCTCGGCCTCAGCCTGCAAGGCGAGCGGATCCACCCCGATCGGGTACCCCCCTGTGTTCGGCACCCGTATCTGGGGCCGCCGTTCCCGGCACAAATTCACAAAGGCCTTGCGGTCGTCTTCGGTTTGGAATCCCAGCAGGTCGTAGGCACACATCTCGTCGAGCAGTTCGTCAATGCGGGGAATGGCCTGTGCGACGCTGGGCACGGGAAACGGAATATGCAGAAAGAAACCCATGCGCTGCCGGATGCCCTGACGCCGGCACATGCCGGCAAAGGGAAGAAGATGGTAGTCGTGCACCCAGATCAGGTCGTCGTCCTGCAGCAGGGGGCGCAGCTGTGCGGCCATGTGCCGATTGACCTCAAGGTACCCCGTGTAATCATCGTCGCTGAAGCGCATCAGATCAAGCCTGTGGTGAAAGGCCGGCCACAGCACCCCATTGGCAAATCCGTTGTAGTAGCGGTTATGTGCTTCGGGGCTGAGCGGAATCGCTGCAACAGTGAGGCGGTCGCAGCTGAACAGCTGCACGCAATTGCCGTCGTCTTCCCTCAATTCGCCGTTCCAGCCGAACCACAGGCTGCGTTCGCGCCGTAACGCATCCAACAGCCCCGAGGCCAGCCCGCCGGCGGATTTTGCCGCCGGTGTGCGGTTCGCCACGATCACTACTCGTCCGTGCTTCTTCATGTTCTCCCCTTCCGGTGGTGAACCCGTCAGCCCCACGGCCGAGCCGGATTCGCCTCAATCTGGTGCAAGCAACGCGCCCAACCACCGTGCCAGTGCAGTCGTATCGGCCACGGCCCACGGCGCACATGTGTTCGCAGCAGGCCCCACCCGGATCGCCGCACCGCCCAGTTCCAGAGCTGCCGCAAATGCGTCTTCATCGGTACGGTCGTCGCCAATGGCGAGTGGCCACCGGCCGGCGAACGGCGCCTGGCGCATCAGGCGCCGCAACGCGACACCCTTGTGGCGACCCACGGCGCGAAGCTCGTGCACACAATGCCCGCAGATCAGCTGCCAGCCGGGCGCGCGTTCCAGAAACCGCGCCGCGAGAGCGGCCACCTCAGACTGCATGTGTGGCGCCTGGCGCCAGTGAATGGCAAGAGCAGAAGGCTTGCGCTCAAGCCAAACGTCGGGCAATTGCGCCACCCCATTTTGCAGCCAGGCCGCTGCGCCGGGCGGCAAGTGCGCCGTGCTGCGGATACTGCGCCCCGCACTGAAACGCAGCTGCGCACCATGCGAACCCGCAATGGGCACGTCGAGCGGAAGTAGCAAGCGACGTACCTGGACCAGCGGTCGACCGCTCAGCGCTGCAAGGGCAACACCGGACGCCTGCAAACGCCTCAGGATGCGGCGGGTATCGACGGGAACACGAGTAAATTCGGGACGTGCCGTAATGGGCGCGAGCGTGCCGTCGACATCCAGAAAAAGTGCAAGACGCTCGGGAGGGAGCCGCAGGCGGCACGGGGGGGCGGTGATGCGTTTGCCCGATGGAGGCGCCACGAAAGTGCACGCTGAGGGCTCGCTCATGTTTTTATAGTACATCTCATGCTCCGCCGCATTCCACCCCTTTACTTGATCTTCGACAGTAAAGAGGGCAAAATTCAGACTGTATATTTAAACAGCATCCCAATGGCCACCAAGCTCACTGCCCGCCAGCAGCAAATACTCGACCTCATCCGGTCTGAAATCCAGCGTACCGGTTTTCCGCCCACACGGGCCGAAATCGCGCAGGCGCTGGGCTTCCGTTCGCCCAATGCTGCCGAAGACCATCTTCGGGCCCTCGCCCGTAAAGGCGCCATCACCCTCACGGCCGGCGCCTCACGGGGCATCCGTCTGGTCGAACCCGCTGCGGCGTCCTCCACACCCGGCCTTGCTGCGGCAGCCGCCGAAGCCCTCTCGCTGGTGCTGCCCATCGTGGGCCGCGTCGCGGCGGGCAGCCCCATACTGGCGGCAGAACACATCGAACGCGAAATCGGTGTCGAACCCACCCTGTTCAACCCCACGCCCGACTACCTTCTGCGCGTTCGCGGGCTCAGCATGCGCGATGCCGGCATTCTCGAAGGCGACCTGCTTGCAGTTCGTAAAACGCCTGAAGCGCGGCCGGGTCAAATCGTGGTGGCCCGCATCGGCGACGAGGTCACGGTCAAGCGCCTGCAGCGCCAGGGCAAACTGGTGCAACTGCTGCCCGAAAACCCCGACTTCGCACCCATCACCGTGCGCCCCGGCGACGACTTCGCCATCGAAGGCATCGCCGTCGGGCTCATTCGCTCCACGCCTCTGCAGTGAAGGCACGCGGCCACTGTTGAAGGCACGCTCCCACTGAACCCGCATTGAGCAATGAGGTTGTACTGAACCCGCGTTGAGCAATGCGGCTGTAGCTGAACCTGCACTGAGCAATGCGGCTGTAGCTGAACCTGCACTGAGCAATGCGGCTGTAGCTGAACCTGCACTGAGCAATGCGGCTGTAGCTGAACCTGCACTGAGCAATGCGGCTGTAGCTGAACCTGCACTGAGCAATGCGGCTGTAGCTGAACCTGCACTGAGCAATGCGGCTGTAGCTGAACAGCGCTGAGCCCGCCTGCACCTCACGCATGCCGCCGGCGCTGAACCCATGCCCCGCGGCGAACGCACGCCTCATGCAGTAATCTCACGCTTCCAATGCAAACAGCCCCGCTGCCGTGTCACCACGCAGCGGGGCTGGTCAATGTGCCAGAACGGGCTGTCAGTGCTTGACGATATCGCCGCCGGCCTCGTCGACCTTCTTCGACGCCGCCAGCGATTCGGCAGCAAGGCGTGCCACCTCTTCGTCGGACAGCGGCGTGGGCATGTGCTGCAACGCCACTTCAAGCACGCGGTCGATCCAGCGCACCGGAATGATCTCGAGATGGTTCTTGACGTTGTCGGGAATCTCGGCCAGATCCTTCACGTTCTCTTCCGGAATCAACACGACCTTGATACCGCCACGGTGAGCCGCCAGAAGTTTTTCCTTGAGCCCGCCAATGGCCAGCACCTCGCCTCGCAGCGTGATTTCACCCGTCATGGCGACGTCTGCGCGTACCGGAATACCCGTGAGCGCCGACACCATGGCCGTGGTGATTGCAATACCCGCCGACGGACCGTCCTTTGGAGTGGCCCCTTCCGGGAAGTGCACGTGCAGATCGCGCTTCTCGAATGCAGTGCTTGCAATGCCCCACTTCTGGGCGCGCGCGCGCACCACGGTGCGGGCCGCCTCGACCGATTCCTTCATGACGTCGCCGATCGAACCGGTACGCAGCACCACACCCTTGCCGGGCATGTCGGCCACTTCGATCGTCAGCAGATCGCCGCCGACCTCTGTCCAGGCCAGACCGGTAGCCTGCCCGATCTTGTTTTCCGATTCAGCACGACCGAAGGTGTAACGGCGCACACCGAGGAAGTCGGAGAGGTTCTCGCTGGTGACGCGAACCGGCTCGACGGGCTGCGCGGCGGCCTCATCTTTATTGCCCGACTTCGCCGCTTCGGCCTTGGCCTCGGCAGATTGCAGCAGCAGACGCTTGACCACCTTGCGGCAAATCTTGCTGATTTCACGCTCCAGCGCACGCACACCGGCTTCACGGGTGTAATACCGCACAATATCGCGTACCGCGTCTTCCTCGACCACCAGCTCGCCTTCCTTGACGCCGTTGTTCTTCATCAGCTTCGGCAGCAGGTGATCAAAGGCGATGTGCACCTTCTCGTCTTCGGTGTACCCCGACAGGCGGATCACTTCCATGCGATCGAGCAGCGCCGGCGGAATGTTCAGCGTGTTGCTGGTGGCAACGAACATGACGTCGGACAGGTCGAAATCCACTTCGACGTAGTGATCCTGGAAGGTGTGGTTCTGTTCGGGATCGAGCACCTCGAGCAGCGCCGAAGAGGGGTCGCCACGGAAGTCGGCGCCCATCTTGTCGATTTCATCGAGCAGGAAAAGCGGATTGCGCACGCCGACCTTCGACATGTTCTGCAGAATCTTGCCGGGCATCGAGCCGATATACGTACGACGGTGCCCGCGAATCTCGGCCTCGTCGCGCACACCGCCCAGCGCCATGCGCACGAACTTGCGGTTCGTGGCGCGGGCGATCGACTGCCCCAGCGAGGTCTTGCCCACGCCCGGAGGGCCGACCAAGCACAGAATGGGCGCCTTGAGCTTGTCGACGCGCTGCTGCACGGCCAGGTATTCGATGATGCGTTCCTTGACCTTTTCGAGGCCGTAGTGGTCGGCATCCAGCACTTCCTGTGCGTTGGCGATGGAATTGTTGACGCGGCTCTTCTTGCGCCATGGCAAGCCGATGAGCGTGTCGATGTAATTGCGCACGACGGTGGCTTCCGCCGACATCGGTGACATCAGCTTGAGCTTCTTGAGTTCGGCTTCGGCCTTCTTGCGCGCTTCCTTGGGCATGTGCGCAGCGGCGATCTTCTTCTCGAGCTCCTCGATATCCGCGCCTTCCTCGCCCTCGCCCAGTTCCTTCTGAATGGCCTTGACCTGCTCATTCAGATAGTAGTCGCGCTGGCTCTTTTCCATCTGCTTCTTGACGCGGCCACGGATACGCTTCTCGACCTGAAGAATGTCGATCTCTTCTTCGAGCTGGCTGAGCAGGCCCTCGAGGCGATCGGCCGTACCCACCACTTCGAGCATGCGCTGCTTCTGGTCGAGCTTGAGCGGCAGGTGCGCGGAAATGGTGTCGGCCAAACGGCCCGGGTCTTCGATGCCGGTGAGCGACGTCAGGATTTCCTGAGGAATCTTCTTGTTGAGTTTGACGTACTGCTCGAACTGCGCCATGACGGCGCGGCGCAGCGCCTCGACTTCGGCACTGTCGCCCGTTTCGGGCGCAAGCGGTACGACGACCGATGCGAAATGGGTTTCGGCATCGGTCACGGAGTCGATTCGTGCGCGCTGCAACCCTTCGACCAGCACCTTGACGGTGCCGTCGGGCAGCTTGAGCATCTGCAATACGCTTGCCACGCAGCCGATCTCGTACAGATCTTCGGGGCTGGGATCATCTTTGCCGGCAGACTTCTGTGCGACCAGCATGATGTGATTGCCAGCTTCCATGGCGAGCTCCAGCGCCTTTATCGAACGCGGGCGGCCAACGAACAGGGGAATCACCATGTGCGGAAATACCACCACGTCGCGCAGAGGCAGCAGGGGCAGATCCATGGGTTCCGAAGTAAGAATCTGGCTCGCAGACATAGTCATTTTCCTTAAAGTTTCGGCTATAGATGCGAAAGGGAAGCCTGGGCCTCCCTTTTCAGCGATTTCCTGTCGTTGAAGATGGCGACAAAGATGGATATTTCAAGCAAGCTAGCCGAAGTGAATTCAATTCGCCCTTTGCCGGAAGATAAAGAACGTAGGGTCAGGCAGCCCCCTTCAACTTGCGCGACGCCTCGCTTCCTTCGGGTTGCGTGCCGGCAGCCGCTTCGCCGGTTTCGTCGTCTTCGTAAATGAGAATGGGCACGCCCTTTCCGGTTACCGCGTTTTCATCGAGCACCACACGGCGCACATTTTGCAGCGAGGGCAGCTCGTACATCGTGTCTAGCAAGGCCTGTTCCACTATGGAACGCAGACCACGTGCGCCGGTGCGGCGCTGGATGGCTCGCTGGGCAATGGCCGACAGAGCGGCAGGCCTCACTTCCAGTTCGACATCTTCCATTGCAAAAAGTTTCTGGAACTGCTTGATGAGGGCATTCTTGGGTTCGGTAAGAATGCGCACCAGCGTGTCTTCATCAAGTTCCTGAAGGGTGGCCACCACCGGCAGGCGCCCGACCAGTTCGGGAATGAGGCCGAACTTGATAAGGTCTTCGGGTTCGACTTCGGTGAACAGTTCGCCCACGCCTTTTTCAGTCTTGGCATGCACGCTGGCCGAAAACCCGATGCCCGAGCGTTCGGTGCGGTCGCGGATGACTTTTTCGAGGCCGTCGAACGCGCCCCCGACGATGAACAGGATATTGGTGGTGTCGATCTGCACGAAATCCTGGTTCGGGTGCTTGCGGCCACCCTGCGGGGGCACCGACGCCACCGTGCCCTCGATGAGCTTGAGCAGGGCCTGCTGCACGCCCTCGCCCGACACGTCGCGGGTGATCGACGGGTTGTCGGCCTTGCGCGAAATTTTGTCGATTTCGTCGATGTAGATGATGGCACGCTGTGCCTTCTCGACATCGTAATTGCAGTTCTGCAGCAGCTTTTGAATGATGTTTTCGACGTCTTCGCCCACGTAACCCGCTTCGGTGAGCGTGGTGGCGTCTGCCATGACGAAGGGAACGTCGAGCATGCGTGCAAGGGTCTGCGCAAGCAGTGTCTTGCCCGAACCGGTGGGGCCGATCAGCAGAATGTTGCTCTTGCTGAGTTCGACGTCGTCTGCCTTGACCTCTGCGTAACGGATGCGCTTGTAGTGGTTGTAAACCGCCACCGCAAGCGTGCGCTTGGGCTTTTCCTGCCCGATTACGTAGTCGTCGAGAAACGCCTTGATCTCGGTGGGTACGGGAAGCTCGTTGCGCACGGCATCGCGCGCGGCTTCTTGGGATTCTTCCAGGATGATGTCGTTACACAGGTCGATGCATTCATCGCAGATGAACACCGACGGCCCGGCGATAAGCTTGCGCACTTCATGCTGGTTCTTGCCGCAGAAGGAGCAATGCAAGGCTTTATCGTCACTCGAACCTTTTCTTTCGGGCATAGGAATTTCGGATCAGTCAGTGCAGCGCCACACGGGCGCCGCGAAAATGGCGGCTGGTTGGCGCGAGCCGACCAGCCGAACATGGAGAAACGCCTGCCGTATAGTGGGCGCCAGCCGACTCAACCCTGATCTCGGCGCGAAACCAGAATCTTGTCGACCAACCCATAAGATAGCGCATCTTCAGCGGACATGAAATTGTCACGCTCTGTATCGACAGCAATGCGCTCGACAGGCTGGCTGGTATTGTTTGCCAGAATCTCGTTCAGACGCTCGCGCAGACGCAGGATCTCGCGGGCCTGAATCTGGATGTCGGAGGCTTGACCCTGGGCGCCGCCCGAGGGCTGGTGGATCATGATGCGCGAGTTGGGCAGCGTATAACGCTTGCCCTTGGCGCCGGCCGCGAGCAAAAAAGCCCCCATGCTGGCGGCGATGCCCGTGCACAGTGTGGAGACGTCGGGCTTGACGAACTGCATGGTGTCGTAGATGGCCATGCCTGCATACACCGATCCGCCCGGCGAGTTGATGTACAGCGAAATGTCTTTGTCGGGGTTCTCGGACTCGAGAAACAGCAGCTGGGCCACCACCAGGTTGGCCGACTGATCTGTAACCGGGCCGACAAAGAAGATGACTCGTTCGCGCAGCAACCGCGAATAGATGTCGTACGAGCGCTCGCCGCGCCCGGACTGTTCCACGACGATGGGCACATACCCCAGCCCCGTGGGCACGACCGAATCACCTCCGTACAGCGAGGCGTAAAAATCGGTGAAACGCGACATTAGTTTGTCCCCATCAGTTCGTCGAAGCTGACCTGCTCGTCGTTGACCTTGGCTTTCGAGAGCACGTGCTCGACGACATTGTCTTCCAGAACGACCGCCTCGATTTCGGCACGACGCTGGCGGTCGGAAAGATAATACGCGACAACCTGGGCCGGCTCCTCGTAGTTCTGGGCGAACTCTTCGATACGGGCACGCACCTGTTCGGGCTTGGCCTGCAGGTCGGCGCTGCTGACCAGTTCAGACACCAGCAGGCCCAGACGCACGCGACGCTCGGACTCGGCTTCGAAGGCCTCGGTGGGAATGGGCAGGGAGTCGGCGTTGGGCACACCGCGCTGCTTGAGGTCTTCGCGGGCGGCTGCGACACGGCCTTCGGCATCGGTACGCACCAGCGACTTGGGTACGTCGAACGTGCAGGCGGCGACCAGGGCGTCCATCACGCTGCCCTTGGTGCGGGCCTGGGAACGGGCCTTGACCTCGCGTTCGAGGTTGGCACGAATGTCGGCGCGCAGCTTTTCGACGTCGCCTTCTGCCTGACCGAGCTGCTTGGCAAATTCGGTGTCGACCTCGGGCAGAATGCCTTCGGCGACTTCACGCACGGTGATGGTGAATTCCGCAGTCTTGCCCGCAACGGCTTCGCTGCCGTAGTCTTCGGGGAAAGTGAGCGGGAAGGTAGCCGTATCGCCTACCTTGAGGCCACTGACGGCCTTTTCGAATTCGGGCAGCATGCGACCCTGACCCAGCACGAAGGGGAAGTTCTCGGCCTTGCCGCCTTCGAATTCTTCGCCATCGATGCGGCCCACGAAATCAAGCGTAACGCGATCGCCATCGGCCGCGGCACGGTCGTCGCGCGGTTCGTACACGGCACGCTGGCGGCGCAGGATATCGAGGGTGCGGTCGACGTCGGCATCGGACACTTCGCAAGTGCTGCGGGTGACTTCCAGTGCCGAAAGGTCGGGAACCTCGATATCGGGGTATACCTCGAACGTGGCCGAAAATGCCAGCTGCCCTTCTTCAACGCCTTCGGTCTTGGGTTCCAGCGAAGGCGTACCCGCCACGCGCAATTGCGTTTCGCTCAGCACCTTTTCAAGGGTGCGGCCCACTTCTTCGTTGATGACGTCGTAACGGATGCCGGGCCCATGACTGCGCTCGATGATGGAAAGCGGAGCCTTGCCAGGGCGAAAGCCTTGAACCTTGGCGCTGCGGGCGACGCGTTTCAACTGGGCCTGGACTTCTTTTTCAATGTCGGCAAGCGAAACGACCACATCAACACGGCGCTCAAGGCCGGACAATTTTTCAACCACGGGCTGCATTAGGAACCTATATATGGATGGTATTAAAAGATTGAACCCCCCATTTTACCGGAAAGTGCGATAAATGAAGCAAGAAGCGGTGGGGTTGCACGTATGCCGTTTATGATGGTTGTGTACCGGCATGTTGAAAAGCGGTCGCGTCTGCCCTGTGCAGGCCACACTGATGGTGCGAACGGAGAGACTCGAACTCTCACACCTTGCGGCGCCGGAACCTAAATCCGGTGCGTCTACCAATTCCGCCACGTTCGCACTTGCTGCGCTCTTCGTAAAAAGAGAAGCCATCCAGTTTAGCGCACGGCATCGAGTACCGGCAAGCCGGGGGCGCGGGCGATAATGGCTGCTTCCCCACCTCATGGAAGTGAGCACGAAAGAATGAAGAGCACGCTGCACCCCCTGCTGCTGAACGAAGGCGTTCGCGGCCTGGTGTTCGACCTCGACGGCACCCTCATCGACAGC
The DNA here is from genome assembly GCA_030733815.1 of Yanghanlia caeni. Taxonomy (GTDB): domain Bacteria; phylum Pseudomonadota; class Gammaproteobacteria; order Burkholderiales; family Burkholderiaceae_B; genus Yanghanlia; species Yanghanlia caeni. Next base: position 50,585 of record JAUZQE010000019.1, on the reverse strand, counting down.
GCCGCGGATATCATCGGGGCCATGCGCCTGACGTTTGCAACAGCCGGCATCGGCACGCTGCCCGACGACTATTTCCCGCAGAACCTGCACGGCACCACCGAAGGCATCATCCGGTTCATTGCCGCCGACATGGGCTGGGCGCTGCCTGAAGACATCACCGGTCTGTACCGCAGCTACGTGCAACACCAGCTGACCATGACCGAGCGCAGCCTGCAACTGTACGAAGGCGTGCGGCCAGTGCTCGAGGCGTGCCGCGACGCGGGACTGGCGCTGGGCATCTGCACCAACAAGAGCCATGCGGGCGCACTGGCCGCGACCGAACACGTCGGCATTCAAAAGCTGTTCCACTTCATTACCGGCGCCGACACCTGGTCGCACGCCAAACCCTCGCCCGTACCCCTGCTGGAAACGCTGCGCATGCTGGATGTCGCGCCTGACGAATGCCTGTACTTCGGCGACACCTCGGTGGATGCGCAATGCGCGCGCGCGGCGGGCGTACGTTTCGTGCTTTTCGAATCGGGCTATGGTGACCCCGCCCTCGATACCCTGCCCCGCCACCATGTCTTTGGTCACTGGAACGAAATGTGGGCCGGTTGCGACAGCCCCGCCCTGCAGGAAGGCTGAGGCTGCGCGTTTTCTCCACTTTTTTCACGGTGGCGCCCGCGTTGCGCCACCGCTTTTCTGTAAAATTATTCGCTCGTTCGCTCACGCAGAATTGGCGCGGGTGTACATCAAGCCGATGTGCAACTGAATCGTGTTTTTCCGTATTGGCGGACGCCGTGTCGTCTACCACAGGAACACGAACTCCATGAACCCCCGTCTCGACACCCTGCACCCCTACCCGTTCGAGAAGCTGCGCCGCCTGCTGGCGCCCATCACCCCTTCCACCAGTCAAAAACCCATCGACCTGTCGATCGGTGAACCGCGACACCCCACTCCGGGCTTTGTCATCGACGCCATGAAAGCGGCCATGCCCGGGCTGGCGTTCTACCCGCCCACCAAAGGGCTGGCGCAACTGCGTGGTGCAATAGCGCAGTGGATCGGCCGGCGCTATGCCATTGCGCCACCCGACCCCGACACGCAGATTCTGCCCGTGCAGGGCTCGCGCGAAGCGCTGTTCGCCTTTGCGCAAGCGGTCGTCGACCCGCGCGGCGACGCCATCGTCATCTGCCCCAACCCCTTCTATCAGATCTACGAGGGGGCGGCACTGCTGGCCGGCGCCACGCCGTGGTACCTGAACGCCGATGCCGAGCGCGGCCACGGCTACGACTGGGCGTCAATACCCGAAGACGTTCTGCGACGCACGCAGCTGCTTTACGTCTGTTCGCCGGGGAACCCGTCGGGCCACGTGCTGCAGCTGGACGACTGGCGCCGGCTCTTCGAGCTTTCAGATCGCTACGGTTTCGTGATCGCGGCCGACGAGTGCTATTCGGAAATCCACTTCGACGACGCGCAGCCGCCCATGGGCGCACTGCAGGCGGCCGCAAAACTGGGACGGCACGACTTCCGGCGGCTCGTATCGTTCTCGAGCCTCTCGAAGCGCTCGAGCCTGCCGGGCCTGCGCTCGGGGTATGTGGCGGGCGACGCCGGCATTCTGGAACGCTTTCTGCTGTATCGCACCTACCATGGCAGTGCCATGAGCCGTGTCGTAGCCGAAGCGAGCATCGCCGCCTGGAATGACGCGCACCACGTGCGCGAGAACCGTCGGCTGTACCGCGAAAAGTTCGACGCCGTACTGCCCGTTCTGGCGCCCGTGCTGAACGTGCAACGCCCGCAGGGCGGCTTCTTTTTATGGTCGCCCACCCCCTTTGACGACACCGACTTCGTGCAGCAGCTGTACGCCGCCACGGGTGTCACGACCCTGCCCGGCAGCTTTCTCGCCCGCGAGGCACATGGCATGAATCCGGGGCGCAATCGCATCCGCATCGCCCTGGTCGCCTCGCTGGAAGACTGTCTCGAGGCAGCCCGACGCATTGCCGAATTCTGCACCTCCATCAGGAACACACATGAGCACTGAATTGCAAGCCACCATTGAACGAGCATGGGCCGAACGCGCTGCCCTGAGTCCCTCGACGGCACCCCAGGAAATCACACGGGCGGTAACGGCGGTGCTCGATGGCCTGGACGACGGCAGCCTGCGCGTGGCCGAAAAGACCAATGGTGTCTGGCAGGTGAATCAATGGGTGAAACAGGCCGTACTGCTCTCGTTCCGTCTGCAGGAGAACCGTGTGCTCGACGCCGGCGCCATGCGCTTTTACGACAAGGTTCCCGGCAAGTTCGACCAGTACGAGGTCGACGATTTCGAGCGCGGCGGCTTTCGCGTCGTGCCGGCCGCCACCGCGCGGCGCGGCGCGTACATCGGTCGCAACGTGGTGCTGATGCCTTCCTTCGTGAACATCGGGGCCTACGTGGGTGAAGGCACCATGGTCGACACCTGGGCCACCGTCGGCTCGTGCGCGCAGATCGGCCGCAACGTGCACCTGTCTGGGGGCGTGGGCATCGGCGGCGTGCTGGAACCCCTGCAGGCGAACCCCACCATCATCGAAGACAACTGCTTCATCGGTGCGCGTTCCGAGGTGGTCGAAGGCGTCATTGTGGAAGAGAACTCGGTACTGGCCATGGGCGTATTTCTTTCCCAGAGCACGCGCATCTACGATCGCAGCACCAAAGAAATATTCTACGGCCGGGTACCGGCCGGCTCCGTGGTGGTACCGGGCGCGTTGCCGGCGGCCGACGGCACACACAGCCTGAACTGTGCCATTATCGTGAAGCGCGTCGACGCACAGACCCGCGCAAAAACCAGTATCAACGACCTGCTGAGGACCTGATGGCCACCGTACTCGAACTCGCCTGCGAACTGATCGCGCGCCCTTCGGTCACGCCCGACGACGCCGGTTGTCAACAATGGCTGGCGGCACGGCTGGAGAAAATCGGCTTTCATTGCGAATCGATGGTGTTCGACGACGTCACCAATCTGTGGGCGCGACGTGGCGACAGCGGGCCGCTGCTGGTGTTTGCCGGCCATACCGACGTGGTTCCGCCCGGCCCGCGCGAACTCTGGGACACCGACCCCTTCGAACCCCAGGTGCGCGACGGCCGGCTCTACGGGCGCGGTGCCGCCGACATGAAAAGCTCGATTGCCGCCTTCGTTGCTGCCGTGGAAGAGTTCGTTGCCGCCCGGCCCGATCACGCGGGCTCCATCGGGTTGCTCATTACTTCCGACGAGGAAGGCCCCGCGCTGAACGGTACGGTACGAGTGTGCCAGACCCTGGCGCGACGGGCCGAGCATCCCGATTACTGCGTGGTGGGTGAACCGACATCGGTGCGCGCGCTGGGCGACACGATCAAGAACGGGCGCCGCGGCTCGCTTTCGGGCCGCCTGACCGTCATCGGCAAGCAGGGGCACGTGGCCTACCCGCATCTGGCCCGCAATCCCGTTCATCTGCTGGCGCCGGCACTTACCGCACTTACCCGCCAACGCTGGGACGCGGGCAACGACCACTTTCCCCCCACCACGTTTCAAGTTTCGAACATTCATGCGGGTACAGGCGCGGGCAATGTGGTGCCGGGCACTGCGGTGCTCGACTTCAACTTCCGGTTCTCTACCGCCAGCACACCCGAAACGCTCAAGGAACGGGTGCTCGGCATTCTTGATGAGCACGAGCTCGATTACGATATCGTATGGACGCTTGGCGGGGAACCGTTTCTGACCCCGACCGGCACGCTCAGCAAGGCGCTGAGCGCCAGCATTCGCGCGGTCACGGGCAGAGACCCCGAACTTTCAACCACGGGCGGCACCTCCGACGGGCGCTTCATCGCCCGCATTTGCCCGCAGGTTGTAGAATTCGGTCCCATCAACGCCAGCATTCACCAGGCCAACGAGCATGTCTCGGTGGCAGAACTCGAACCGCTGAAAGACATCTACCGGGGTCTGCTGGAACGCCTGCTGCCAGCCTGACCCCCACAATCGGAATTTCAATGCCTGAATCCATCGCCGCCGGGGCGGCGCATCTGCTTACCCTGCGCGATCTGCTGCGCTACGCCATGAGCCGCTTCCATGAAGCAAAGCTGTGCTTCGGCCATGGCAGCGACAACGCCTGGGACGAGGCGGTGTACCTGCTGCTGCATACGCTGAGCCTGCCGCCCGACACCCTGGAACCCTTTCTCGACGCACGCCTGCTGCCCGAGGAACGCGAACGCTTTCTGGCCATCGTCGAACGCCGCTGCGCGGAACGCGTTCCCGCAGCCTACCTCACGGGCGAGGCGTGGCTGCAGGGCCACCGCTTTCTGGTCGACGAACGGGTCATCATTCCGCGCTCGCCCATCTCCGAACTGCTGGCTGAGTCGCTGCATCCCTGGGTCGAAGACCCCCGGCACATCACGCATGCGCTCGATCTGTGCACCGGGTCGGGGTGTCTTGCGATTCTGACCGCACTTGCGTTCGACGACGCGCGGGTCGACGCCCTTGATCTGTCGCCCGATGCGCTCGAAGTCGCACGCAGCAATATCGCGTCGTACGGGCTGCAGAACCGCGTGCACGCCATACAAAGCGACCTCTTCGACGCGTTGCCCCCCGACAGCCGGTACGACCTCATCATCTGCAACCCGCCCTACGTCAATCAGGCGTCGATGGATGCCCTGCCGCAGGAATACCGGCACGAACCCCATATCGCGCTGGCCGGCGGCACCGACGGCATGAACCTCGTTCGCCGCATACTGGCCGACGCGCCCGCCCGCATGGCGCCGCACGGTATTCTGGTGCTGGAAATCGGGCACGAGATCGAGCATTTCACCGCCGCATTCCCGCATCTCGAGCCGGTGTGGCTCGCCACCGCGACCAGCGACGACCAGATCCTGCTGTTGACCCGGGAGCAGCTGACGTCGTGATACGCGCAACCGGTATTGTTCTGCGCCGCGGCACCAAGGTGCTGCTCGACGGGGCCGACTTTGTGGTGAACCCGGGCGAGCGCGTCGGTATCGTGGGCAAGAACGGAGCGGGCAAGTCGACCTTGTTCGCGCTGCTCGAAGGTCGCATCGATGCCGACGCCGGCACACTCGATATCCCGGCCACGTGGCGCATCGTCAGTGTTGAACAGGAAATCAGCGAACGCGAACGGCCCGCCCGCGAATTCGTGATCGACGGCGATCGCCACCTGCGGCACCTGCAAAGCGAACGCGCCGCCGTCAGCCCCGACGACGGGCAGCGCATTGCCGAGCTCGAGCAGGCGCTGATCGACGCCGATGCGTGGTCGGCCGCGTCGCGCGCCGAACAGTTGCTGGCCGGGCTGGGCTTCTCGCCCGACCAATGGATGCGGCCGGTGGGCAGTTTCTCGGGAGGCTGGCGCATGCGGCTTGCACTGGCCCGCGCCCTGATGGCGCCTTCCGATCTGCTGCTGCTCGACGAGCCCACCAACCACCTCGACCTCGATGCCATGCTGTGGCTGGAACGCTGGCTCGCCGGCTACGCCGGTACGGTGATGCTGATCTCGCACGACACCGAGTTTCTGGATGCGGTGGCACGGGCCATTCTGCACTTCGATCATGGCACCCTGCAACGGTACCGCGGCGGTTACGAAAGCTTCGTGGAACAGCGAAGCGAGCGTCTGCGCCAGAGCCGCATTGCATGGGAACGACAGCAGAAGGAAACCGCACGCCTGCAAAGCTTCATCGACCGCTTCAAGGCCAAGGCCACCAAGGCAAAGCAGGCGCAAAGCCGGGTCAAGGCTCTGGCGCGCATGGAAAAACTTGCGCCCCTTCATGCCGAGTCGGGCATCGCGATCCGCATCCCCGAACCGGAATCCATGCCCGACCCGCTGCTGGTGCTCGATGGCGTCAGCACCGGCTACGCGCAACCCGACGGCAGCACGCAGGCCGTGTTGCGCGACGTCACGTTGATGGTGCGCGGCGGCAGCCGTATCGGCATTCTGGGCGTGAACGGTGCCGGCAAGAGCACGCTCATCAAAACCATTTCAGGCGAGCTGCCTGTGCTGGAAGGCACCCGGACGGCCTCGAAAGGGCTGGAGGTGGGTTATTTTGCACAGCACCAGCTCGACATGCTCGATATTCAGTCCGCGCCGCTGCAGCATCTGCAACGCATGGAACCCGACACGCGCGAGCTCGAACTGCGCTCATACCTGGGCAGTTTCGGATTCAGCGGCGGCACGGTGAACGCAGCCGTCGGGCCGATGTCCGGGGGCGAGAAGGCACGCCTGGCGCTGGCGCTCATCGTGCGGCGCAAACCCAACCTGCTGCTGCTCGACGAACCCAGTAACCATCTCGACGTAGAAACGCGTGAGGCGCTGGCCACCGCGCTGGCCGAGTTCGGTGGCAGCATGTTGCTCGTATCGCACGACCGGCATCTGCTGCGCACGACCGTCGACAGCTTCTGGATCGTGGCCGACGGCCGCGTGCAGGAATTCGACGGTGATCTGGAAGACTACCGCAGCTGGCTTGCCGAACGTGGCAGCCAGCTGCGCACTCAGGAGCGCGAAGAGCGCCAGGCGGAAGCAGCCGACGCCGGCGTCGTGGACCGGCGCACACAGCGCCGCCTGGAAGCGGAGCTTCGCCAGCAGCGCGCGGTGCGACGTAAGCCGCTGGAAGCACGCCTGAAAAAGGTGGAAGCCGAAATGGAAGCGGCGGCCGCCCGGCTGGCCGAGCTGGACGCCGTGATCGCGGATGCCGGTCTGTACAGCGACGAACGCCGCGACGAGCGTCTGCAGGTTCTGAGCGAGCACGGCGAACTGAGCAAACGCCACGATGCCCTGGAAGAGGACTGGCTCGCGTTGCAGGAAGCCCTTGAAGCAATCGACCGCGAGTTTTCGCCTACGTGATGATCTCGAGCCGCGCGATGCCAAGCGCCAGAGTCTTGGTGCCCACGTCGCGGAACTGAATCTGCGCCTGGGCATCGCTGCCGCTGCCACTCAAAGAAAGCACGGTGCCCTCGCCGAAACGGGCGTGCCGCACGCCGGTGCCGATACGGAATTCCTGCTGCCCCACCTTGACGGCACTGGTAACCGAACGGGGTGTGGCCGGCTGTACACCGGCACCCGACTGCGCAAACCCCCTGCCACGCCGAAACGCACCGCCCCACGCGGCCATGCCGGAGGCCGCGGCGTGCGCGGCCTGGCGCGGCGTCAGCCATTTCACGTGCTCGTCTGGAATTTCATCGAGAAACCTTGAGCGCAGGGCGTATCGGGTCTGGCCGTGCAGCATGCGGCTCTGCGCCAGCGTAAGGTACAGCCGTTCGCGGGCCCGGGTGATCGCCACGTACATAAGGCGCCGCTCTTCTTCGAGGCCGGCGGCTTCGAGCAGGCTGTTCTCGTGCGGGAACAGGCCCTCTTCCAGCCCGGTAATGAAAACGACATCGAACTCGAGACCTTTGGCGGCATGCACCGTCATCAGCTGCACCGCGTCTTCACCCGCACTGGCCTGGTTCTCGCCCGCCTCGAGCGACGCATGGGAAAGAAAAGCCGCCAGGGGCGACATGTCGAGCGCGGTAACCAGGCCATCGGCGAACGCGTCGCTGTCGGCACTGGCAGCCGCCCGTTCGATGGCCCGCCCCGCAGGCAGGCCGTCGTAGCCTTCCTCGCTGCTGAACACCGTGGCTGCGTTGACCAGTTCCTGCAGGTTCTCGAGTCTGTCTTCACCCTCGCGGTCGGCCTCGTAGTGCGCAGCGAGCCCGCTTTCACGCACTACGTGTTCGATCAGTTCGGGCAGCGTAAGCGTTTGTGCATCATGCGCAAGCTGCTGAATGAGTGTGGCGAAACGGGCCACGGCTGCGCCCGCACGCCCCGGCACCAGAGGCGCCGCACGATACAGGCTCACACCCTGCTCGCGCGCAATGTCGGCCAGCTGCTCGACGCTGCGTGCACCGATGCCCCGCGTGGGAAAGTTCACCACGCGCAGCCAGGACGTGTCGTCGTGCGGATTGTCGAGCAGCCGCAGGTAGGCAAGCGCATGCTTGATTTCCTGGCGCTCGAAGAATCGCAGCCCGCCATACACGCGGTAGGGAATGCGCGCCGAGAACAAGGTGTGCTCGATGACGCGCGATTGCGCGTTGCTGCGATACAGAATGGCGATCTCGCTGCGGCTGCGCCCCTCGTTGAGCAGTGCCTTGATCTCGTCGAGCACCCATTGGGCCTCGAGCAGATCAGACGGTTGCTCGGTGATGCGTATGGGCTCGCCATGCCCCTGGTTTGTCCAGAGATTCTTGCCCAGGCGGCTGGTGTTATGCGCAATGAGCGCATTGGCGGCATCGAGAATGTGCCCATACGAGCGATAGTTCTGTTCGAGCCGAATGACGTTGCCCTGCGCATAGTCGCGTTCGAAGTCGGCCATATTGCCGACGTTGGCGCCCCGAAACGCATAGATGGACTGGTCGTCGTCGCCTACGGCAAAGACCGCAGCACCGCCACCCGCAAGCAGGCAAATCCATTTGTACTGCAGCGCGTTGGTGTCCTGGAATTCGTCGATGAGAATATGCCGGAAGCGCCGCTGGTAGTGTTCGCGTACGGGCCCGTTACGCTGCAAAAGCTCGTAGGCCCGCAGCAACAGCTCGGCAAAGTCGACAACACCCTCGCGTTCGCACTGGGCCTGATATAGCCCGTAAATTTCGACCATGCGGCGCCGGAACGGATCATGCGCCTGGACGGCATCGGGGCGCAGGCCCTCTTCCTTTGCCGCGTTGATGAAGCGTTGCACGTCGCGCGGCGGGAATTTTTCGTCGTCGATGTTCGACGCCTTGAGCAGGCGCTTGATGGCCGCCAGCTGATCCTGGCTATCGAGAATCTGAAAAGTCTGCGGCAGGTTGGCGTCGCGATGATGCGCGCGCAACAATCGGTTGCAGAGCCCGTGAAACGTGCCCACCCACATGCCCCGGGTATTGATGGGCAACAGACTCGAGAGCCGGGTGAGCAGCTCACGCGCCGATTTGTTGGTGAACGTGACGGCCAGCACCCCACCGGGGCTGACCTGGCCGGTTTGAATGAGCCACGCGATGCGGGTGGTGAGCACGCGGGTCTTGCCGCTGCCCGCGCCCGCCAGAACCAGTGCATGTGCAGCAGGAAGCTGCACCGCTTCCTGCTGCTGGGGATTCAGCCCTTCAATCATGCCGCATAGCGGCGCAGGCGCAGGGCGAATTGCTCGAGGCTTTCGATGCCGCTTTGCTGGGCACGCTGGCACCAGGCCTGCAGGTCGGCCAGCAACTGTTCGCTACTGGCGCTGGAGCTTTCCCACAGGCGCGCCAGTTCGGCGCGCATTTGCACCAGCGTGGACAGCGACTGGTGTTGAGCCAGCACGGATTCGATTTCGGCCCGCTGAGCCGGAGCCAGCTTGTTGTCGTCGCGGGCGAGCAGCTTCTGGGCGCGTCGCAACACGGCCGCGTGGCTGGCGTCGGCCGAAGCCTTCACCTTGTCGAGTTCCTGGGCTGCAGCCTTGCGCACCATGCGCGTGTACTTGGCCAGGATCTCGTAGCGGTGAGTAATGATGGCCTGCAGGGTATCGAGGTCGACGCAGCTTTTGCCGTGTTCGACCTTGAGCCGGGGCGCAACGCGGCGAATTTTGGCCAGACGCAGGAAGCTGAGAATGCGGATATACAGCCAGCCGATGTCGAATTCCCACCACTTGGCCGAGAAACGGCACGACGTACCGTGTGCGTGGTGGTTGTTGTGCAGTTCTTCGCCCCCGATGATGATGCCGACCGGGAACACGTTGGTGCTGGTGTCGGGGCTGGAATAGTTGCGATAACCGATGTAATGGCCCAGACCATTCACGACGCCCGCCGCCCAGAAGGGAATCCATGCCATTTGAATGGCCCAGACCGTGAGACCCAGGGTACCGAACAGCGCCAGATCGATGCCCAGCATGATGAGAATGCCCAGGCTGCTGTGACGCGAATACAGGTTGCGTTCGAGCCAGTCGTCGGGCGTGCCGTGGCCGAAGCGTTTGAGGGTTTCGGCGTTGGAGGCTTCGTAGCGGTAGAGCTCGGCACCCCGGAACATGACCTTGCCGATGCCATAGACCATGGGTGAGTGCGGGTCGCCTTCGCGTTCGACAAATGCGTGGTGCTTGCGGTGAATGGATACCCATTCCTTGGTGACCATGCCCGTGGTGAGCCAGAGCCAGAAACGGAAAAAATGCATGGCCGCAGGATGCAGATCGAGCCCCCGGTGGGCCTGGCTGCGGTGCAGAAAGACCGTTACGGACACGATGGTGACGTGAGTGAGGGCGAGCGTGACCAGCAGCACCTGCCACCATTCGAGCTGCAGGAGGCCGCCGGCCAGATAATGAAAGACTTGATCCATATAAGGTACAGGTATCCCCGTTGTGTACATACTCGGAAAAGTTTACCCCGGATAGCCCCCCGAGGACAGCATCTTTACAGGTGTGACACGGCTATTGATGACGCCGTGTTACACACCCCCTTCCTTACGCCGTTGCAATACTGCGGCAAAGAACCCATCGGTGCCATGACGGTCGGGGCGCAGCTGCAAATACGGGCCGGCCTCCGCCAAGCCCGGACAACGCTCTGCAGCGATCGCCGCGGCGTCCAGCAGTTCAAATTGCGGGTTTTCCTGCAGAAAGGCCTCGACCTGCTGCTGATTCTCTTCCGGCAACAGCGAACACGTGGCATACACCAGACGCCCCTCGGGCGCCACGCAGGTGGCCGCCTCGGCAAGAATGCGCTGTTGTAACGCCACGAACTCGGCGACGGAATCCGGATGCTGGCGCCATTTCAGGTCGGGGTTGCGCCGCAGGGTTCCCAGGCCCGTGCAGGGGGCATCGACCAGCACCCGGTGTGCCTTGCCGCGCAGGCGCCTCACCCGCTGGTCGCCCGTATCGCTGATGACTACCGGCACGATATTGGAAAGCCCGCTGCGGGCGAACCGCGGCTTGGCCCGTGCCAGGCGCGCCTGGGAAACGTCGAATGCGTAGAGCCGGCCGGTGGAGCGCATCAACGCCCCCAGAAGCAGCGTCTTGCCGCCGGCGCCGGCACAATAATCGATGATCATCTCGCCACGCCGCGGTGCCATCAACGACACCAGAATCTGGCTGCCTTCGTCTTGCACCTCGATTTCGCCCTTCTCGAACGCGGGCCAACGGGTGACGGCCGGACGCCCCTCGAAGCGTATGCCCCAGGGGCTGTAGGGCGTCGCCACAGGCGCATGGCGCGCAGCGGGCCCGCTGGAAAACGCTGCGAGCACCGCCTCTCGGGTCGTTTTCAGAGGATTCACCCGAATGTCCAGCGGAGCCGGCTGATTGAGCGCCGCAATCAGGGCGTCGCTGTCGGGCAGCTCACCCAACCGCTCGTCGAGCCAGTCGGGCAGGCTTTCGCGCACGGCGCGCGGCAACGCGCCCAGATCGATGCGCCGGATATGCTCCAGCCACGCCTGTTCGTCGTCTTCCAGACCCGGGCGCAGCGCTTCGGGCGTCAGCGTGGCGTTCAACCCCAGAATCGCCAGCCGGCGCGCGGCCGGCCCCACGCCACTTTCGGCCAGGTTGCGATAACGCCGCAAATGGCGCAGCACGTTGAACACCGCTTCGGTGACCTCGGCGCGGTCGCGGGCACCCAGCTTCGGGCGCGCACGCATCCACCGCGACAGCACCTGGTCGGCCGGATACTGCCATTGCAGCACCTCGCCGAGCACGCTGCGCACCTGTTCGATACGTGCCACGGCGGGAACATAAGGCCGTGACGCGTCAGGTTGCGCCGGCGCAGAGCTGCGCCGGGCGCGCCTGGCACTGCCTGACTGATCGGTGCGCTGCGGCCGTTTTGCGGCGCGCGGTGTAGAGGATTTCATGACTGCTCCTTGTGCGGGGCATCCGCCAGGCCGCCGTCCGGCAGGAAGGCACGCGTTGCCACGCCTTTCACATTGACCGCCTGCCGCTCATCGAGCGAAACGCGGCCCTCGGCCAGCCAGCGTACCACCTGCGCATACACCCGATGCTCGACGGCAAGCAACCGCGAGGCCAGCGCATCGGGATCGTCACCGGCACAGACGGGCACGACGCCCTGCGCCACGATCGGCCCGTGGTCGAGCTGGGCCGTGACGAAATGCACCGTGCACCCATGCCACTGCACCCCCAGCGTGAGCGCCTGCTGATGCGTGTGCAATCCTGGAAACGACGGCAGCAGCGAGGGATGGATATTGATGAGCCGCCCCTCGAAGCGCGCAACGAACCCCGGCGTCAGCACACGCATGAAACCGGCCAGCAGCACGTAGTCGGGCTGAAACGCATCGATGGCTTCGGCAAGCGCCTCGTCGAAGGCTTCACGCGTGGGGTAGTCGCGATGCGGCACCGCGCGGGTCTCGATGCCCTGCTGCCGCGCCCAGGCAAGGCCCGCCGCGTCGGCGCGATTCGAAATCACGGCACACACCTGCGCGTCGAGCCGGTCGCGCGCGATGGTTTCCACGATGGTCTGCATGTTGGAGCCGCGCCCGGAGATCAATATCACCAGACGACAGCTGCCCTTTTCAAGGTCGGACACGATAATTCCTGAGTTGAACGTCGCAAAATTGTAAACTCCCGCCTGTGAAACCGAGTTGCCGCCTTTACCGACGCCTGCCCCGCCACGATTCACAGCGCCCCAGCGCCGTGACCATCGGCAATTTCGATGGCGTCCACCTGGGCCATCAGGCCATTCTCGAGCGTGTGCGGGCACATGGGCTCGCGCATGCGCTCGCGCCTACCGTCATTACGTTCGATCCACATCCGCGCGCCTTCTTCGCCAGGCGCACCGGCCGGCCCGAAAAGGCGCCGGCGCAGATCAGTACGCTGCGCGACAAGGTGCAGGAAGTCGTACGCCACGGCATCCAGCAGCTGGCTGTGCTGCGTTTCGACGAGCGGCTTTCATCCATGAGCCCCGAAACGTTCATCGAACAGCTTCTGGTCGAGGGCCTGAATACCCGCTGGCTGCTGGTGGGCGAGGATTTCCGCTACGGGCACAAACGGGCGGGCGATATCGAACTGTTGCGTCAGGCGGGCAGCCGCTACGGCTTTGAGATCGAGACCATCGCCGACGTACCCGACGCCGCAGGCCAGCGAATTTCGAGTTCAAACCTGCGCGAGGCGCTGGCCGCCGGTGACCTCGACCGGGCCCACGCGCTGCTGGGTTATCCCTACCGGCTGACCAGTCATGTCGGCCATGGCCAAAAAATCGGCCGCAACATCGGTTACCCCACGTTGAATCAACCCGTTCCAGAGCGTTTCGCACTACGCAACGGCGTGTATGTCGTAAAAGTGCACGGGTTGAGCGAGCGCCCCTTGCCGGGGGTGGCCAGCCTGGGCGTGCGACCCACGGTCACCGATACCGGCCGGCGGGTGCTGGAAACCCACCTGCTCGACTGTGACCTCGACGCTTACGGTAAACTCGCTACTGTCGAATTCGTACGCTTTCTGCGCGACGAAGAAAAATTTCCCGATCTGCCCACCCTGATCGCCGCCATCGACGACGACGCGCGGCGCGCACGAGATCATTTCGCTTTCCATGAACTATAGAAAAAGCCTCAATCTGCCTGAATCCCCTTTTCCCATGCGTGGAAACCTGGCCAAGCGCGAGCCCGGCTGGGTCGCTGAATGGGAAGAAAAAAAGGTCTACGCGGCCATCAGGCAGGCCAGCAAGGGAAGGCCCAAGTTCGTGCTGCACGACGGCCCGCCGTACGCAAATGGCAACATTCATATCGGGCACGCCGTCAACAAAATTCTGAAAGACATCATCGTCAAGAGCCGCAACATGGCCGGTTTCGACGCGGTGTACGTGCCGGGGTGGGATTGCCACGGCATGCCCATCGAAATCCAGATCGAAAAGAAATATGGCAAGAACCTGCCGGTGGCCGAAGTTCAGGCCAAGGCACGTGCCTACGCCCATGAACAGATCGACAACCAGCGCCGCGAATTCAAGCGCCTGGGTGTGCTGGGCGACTGGGAACGCCCCTACCTCACCATGAACTACAGCAACGAGGCCGACGAGCTTCGTGCGCTGTCGCAGATCATGCAGAAGGGTTTCGTGTTCCGCGGGCTCAAGCCGGTGAACTGGTGTTTCGATTGTGGCTCGGCCCTGGCCGAGGCCGAGGTCGAGTACGCCGACCGCAGCGATCCGTCCATTTACGTTGCCTTCCCGTTCAGCGACCCGGGCGCCGTGGCTGCGGCGTTCAAACTGCACGAGGTACACGACGGCGCGATCGTCATCTGGACGACGACCCCCTGGACGATTCCCGCCAACCAGGCACTGAACGTCCATCCCGAATTCCAGTATGCACTGGTCCGGCTTGCCGCCCCGCGCAGCACCGGCCCTCTGCTTCTGCTGGCAAAAGACCGCGTCGAAACCTGCCTCACCGAATGGGGCCTCGAGGGCGAAATCATTGCCACGGCCCCAGGTGAAGCGCTTGCCGGGCTGACGTTCCACCATCCCTTGCATGCCTCGCACGAAGGCTACCGCCGGGTTGCGCCGATTTATCTGGGCGATTACGTTACGCTCGATTCCGGTACCGGCGTCGTGCACTCCGCCCCCGCATACGGCGTGGAAGACTTTATTTCGTGCAAGGCGCACGGCATGACCGACGACGCTATCATCAACCCGGTGAAGGGCGACGGCCATTACGCCGACAGCCTGCCCCTGTTCGGCGGCCACAGCATCTGGAAGGCGAACCCGCTCATCGTCGAGGCGCTGCAAAACTCCGGCACGCTGCTCAAGGTCGAAACGATCAGGCACAGCTACATGCATTGCTGGCGCCACAAGACCCCGGTCATCTACCGTGCCACCAGCCAATGGTTTGCCGGCATGGACCGCGCGCCGGCCGAGGGCGGCCCCACACTGCGTGAAATGGCGCTCAAGGGTGTGGAAGACACCGCCTTCTACCCCTCGTGGGGCAAGGCACGCCTGCACGCCATGATCGCCAACCGCCCCGACTGGACACTTTCCCGCCAGCGCCAGTGGGGTGTGCCCATGGCCTTCTTCGTGCACAAGGAAACGGGTGAACTGCACCCGCGCACGCCCGAGCTCATGGAAGCCGTGGCAAAGCGCATCGAAGAACAGGGCATCGAAGCCTGGCAGTCGCTCGACCCCGCCGAACTGCTGGGCGACGACGCCCAGCATTACGAAAAGAACCGTGACACGCTCGACGTCTGGTTCGATTCCGGTACCACTCACGCCACCGTGCTGGGCGGGCGCGACGGCCAGGTCAAGGGTTCGCACGCCGAAGAGCTCACGTGGCCGGCCGATCTGTACCTGGAAGGTTCCGACCAGCATCGGGGCTGGTTCCACTCGTCGCTGCTCACGGGCTGCATGCTGTACGGCCGCCCGCCTTACAAGGCGCTGCTCACTCACGGCTTCGTGGTCGACGGCCAGGGCCGCAAAATGAGCAAGTCGGTGGGTAACGTTGTGGCCCCGCAAAAGGTGTCCGACACACTCGGAGCCGAGATCCTGCGCCTCTGGACCGCCGCCACCGACTACTCCGGCGAGCTCTCCATTTCCGAAACCATTCTCGATCGGGTGGTCGAAAGCTACCGCCGCATTCGCAACACGCTCAAATTCCTGCTGGGCAACGTCAGCGATTTCGACATCAATACCCAGGCCGTGCCGGTCGACCAGATGTTCGAGATCGACCGCTATGCTCTGGCGATGACCGCAGCCATGCAGGCCGACATCGAGGCCTGGTACGAACGCTACGAGTTCCACCCGGCCGTGGCGCGCCTGCAGGTGTTTTGTTCGGAAGACCTGGGCGCCTTCTACCTCGACGTGCTGAAAGACCGCCTGTACACCACGGCGGCCGACAGCCGCGCACGGCGTTCAGCCCAGACGGCGCTGTGGCATATCACCAACGCGCTGCTCAAGCTGCTTGCCCCCATTTTGTCGTTCACCGCAGAAGAGGCGTGGAAGTACTTCCGCGGCGACGACGAAACGCTCACGATTTTTACTGAAACGTGGCACGTCTACCCGGAACTGGCCGACGCGCCTGCCCTGCTGCAGAAATGGGCCCGCCTGCGCGAGATTCGCGCCGAGGCCATGCGTCGCATCGAAGAGGTCAGGGCAACGGGCAAGGTGGGCTCCTCGTTGGCGGCCGAAATCGACATCCATGCTTACGGCAACGATCTCGAGCTGCTGCGCTCTCTGGAAGACGACTTGCGCTTCGTGCTGATCGTGTCACGCGCCACCGTGCACGCCGCAACAGAGGGCGAATTACGCATCGACGTGCATCCGAGCGAGGCTCAGAAGTGCGAACGGTGCTGGCACCATCGTGCCGATGTCGGCAGCAACACTGAGCACCCCACGATCTGCGGGCGCTGCTCCGATAACCTGTTCGGCGCCGGCGAAGCACGCGAACATGCCTGATTCGCCCGCGCGCCGCAGCCTCGTTCGCTGGCTGCTGGCCGCCGCAGCGGTCATTGTGCTCGACCAGGCCACCAAGGTGGGCTTCGACAGCGCCCTGAGTTACGGGCAACGGTGGCCGGTGCTGCCGTTCTTCGACTTCACGCTGCTGTATAACTCGGGTGCGGCATTCAGCTTCCTGGCCGATGGCCAGGGCTGGCAGCGCTGGCTGTTCACCGGTATTGCACTCGTGGCAACGGTGGTTATAGTGCGCCTGCTGCGCAAGTACCCGCACGAAAAGCTTTTTTGTGCGGCACTGGCGCTCATTCTGGGCGGCGCACTGGGTAACGCGATCGACCGTCTGCTCTATGGGCACGTGGTGGATTTTCTGCTGTTCTACTGGCAGGATTGGTATTTTCCGGCATTCAACGTGGCCGATATTGCCATCACGTGTGGTGCCATCCTGCTGCTCATCGACGAAATCCTGCGCTGGCGCCGCGAGCGGCACCGCGCTCAATCCTGATTCCTGCCGACATGCTCGAACTCGCCAACAAACGCATCGTGCTCGGTCTGACCGGCGGCATCGCCTGCTACAAGGTGGCGGAGTTCGTTCGCCGCGCCACCGAACAAGGCGCCGTGATCGACGTGGTCATGACCGAGGCGGCCACGCATTTCATCACACCCGTCACCATGCAGGCCCTCTCGGGCCGGCCCGTGTACCTCGACCCCTGGGATGCGCGCGAGCCCAACAACATGGCGCACATCAATCTGACGCGCGGGGCCGACGCCATTCTCATTGCACCGGCCAGCACCGATTTCATGGCCAAGCTGGCGCACGGCCTGGCCGACGACCTGCTCTCCACGCTGTGTGTCGCGCGTGGTAACTGCCCATTGCTGGTCACCCCGGCCATGAACCGTGAAATGTGGCTGAACGCCGCCACCCAACGCAACGTGGCGCTGCTGCGCGGCGACGGGGTGCAGATTCTCGGGCCGGCCGAAGGCGAGCAGGCATGCGGTGAAACGGGTAGCGGGCGCATGATCGAGCCCGACCAGATCCTTGCCGAACTCATCGCCTTCTTCCAGCCCAAGGTGCTCGCCGGTCGGCGGGTGCTGATCACGGCCGGGCCCACGTCGGAACGCATCGATCCCGTTCGGGTCATCACCAACCGCAGCTCGGGCAAGACGGGCTACGCGATTGCCCGGGCCGCACGCGAGGCCGGCGCAGACGTGCTGCTGGTCAGCGGCCCCACCGCGCTGCCCTGCCCCTGGGGCGTGACGCGCATTCAGGTGGAAAGCGCCATGCAGATGCACGATGCCGTCATGCAGCATGCCGCCGCAAGCGATATCTTCATTTCGGTGGCGGCCGTGGCCGACTGGCACGTGACAAACGCCGGCGATCAGAAATTCAAGAAAACCGAAAGCGGCGACGCCCCGCAGCTCGAGTTCGCGCCGAACCCCGACATTCTGGCCACCGTCGCTGCCATGCCCAACGGCCCCTGGTGCGTGGGCTTCGCAGCCGAAACCGAGAACCTCGACGAGCACGCGCAAGCCAAGCGCCGCCGCAAGGGTGTGCCTCTGCTGGTGGGCAACCTGGCGCAGGATGTGATGGATGCCGACGTCACGGAAATCGTGCTGTATGACGAACGCGGGCGCAACGCGCTGTCACCCCAGCCCAAGCTGCAGGCCGCCCGCGCCCTGATTGCCGCCATTGCGCAACGGAGCCCCCGATGAGACGCATCGCTCTCAAAGTTCTCGACCCACGCATGAGCGATTATCTGCCTGCCTACGCCACACGCGGTTCGGCAGGCCTCGATCTGCGTGCATGCATCGATGCACCGGTTACCCTCGAGCCCGGGGCCACCGAACTCATTCCCACGGGGCTGGCCATACATATCGCCGACCCGGCTTATGCGGCCATGATCCTGCCCCGCTCGGGGCTGGGTCACAAGCACGGCATCGTGCTGGGCAACCTGGTGGGCCTCATTGATTCCGATTACCAGGGCCCGCTCATGGTGTCGGTATGGAATCGCGGCAGCGAGCCATTCGTTCTGAACCCCATGGAACGCATGGCACAGCTGGTGGTCGTGCCCGTACAGCAAGTGGAATTCGACATCGTCAAAGAGTTCGAAAACAGCAGTCGCGGCACAGGCGGCTTCGGCAGCACCGGGCGAGGCTGAGCCCACCCGCCGGTGCCGCCACCGGTGTCAAAGCGGGTACTCGGCATACAACTGCATGCCCGACCTGACCCGGCAGGCCCGGTTGGCGAGCAGGTGATTTGGCGAGCAGGTGATCTGGCGCAGGCCGGCTGGCCTCAGGCCGCTTCCTCTTCGCCCAGATACGCGGCGCGCACCTTCGGATCGTCGAGCAGCTGCTGCGACGGCCCGTCGAGAATCATGCGTCCCGACTCCATGACGTAACCACGGTTGCTGGCTTCCAGCGCCAGCTTGGCGTTCTGTTCGATGAGCAGAATGGTGACGCCTTCATTCGAAATGGTTTCGATCACCTCGAAGATTTTGTCGACCATGATGGGGGCGAGCCCCATCGAGGGTTCGTCGAGCAGCAGCAGGCGCGGCCGCGAAATCATGGCCCGGCCCATGGCCAGCATCTGCTGTTCGCCGCCCGAGAGCGTGCCGGCCGACTGCTTGAGCCGTTCGCGCAGACGCGGGAAGATCTCCAGCACGTGCTCGGTATCACGGCGGATCTGCTCGATGTCGCGACGGCTGTAGGCGCCCATTGCCAGGTTTTCTTCGATTGTGAGCTGGCCGAAAATGCCTCGCCCTTCGGGCACCATGACCAGGCCCTCGCGCACCAGCAGGTACGAGGGCACGCCGGCGATCGAGCGGCCATCGTACAGAATGTCGCCGCCCGCCCGCGGCACCAGGCCACAAATGGCACGCAGCGTCGTGCTCTTGCCGGCGCCATTGGCACCAATCAGGCACACCAGTTCGCCGCGATTCACGGTAAGGTTCAGACCCCGCACCGCGCGAATGCCGCCATAGGCCACGTCGAGGTCGCGCAATTCCAGCAAAGGCGTAACGGTGCTCATGAGTCGTGTCTTCCCTGATTCGAATGGCTGGCGCCCGTGGATTGCCGCGCCGCAATGTCTGACGCGGGGGCCGCCACGGCCGCACCCGCCTGGCCTGCCGCGCCCTTGCCCAGATAGGCCTCGATGACACGCGGGTCGCGCTGCACCTCGGACGGCTTGCCTTCGGCCAACACGCGGCCATATTCCAGCACCAGCACCCGGTTACACAGCCCCATCACCAGCTTCATGTCGTGTTCGATCAGCAGCACGGTGACGCCGTCATTGCGGATTTTTTCGATGAGCTGGCGCAGCACGACGGTTTCAGAGGGGTTCATGCCGGCTGCCGGCTCGTCGAGCGCGAGCAGCGTGGGCTCGGTGGCCAGCGCGCGGGCGATTTCCAGCCGCCGCTGGTCGCCGTACGAGAGCGAGCGCGCAATATCGTTTGCCCGATCGGCGATGCCCACGTATTCGAGCAGCTCGTAAGCGCGCTGCTCGATCGCCCGCTCTTCTTCCAGCGTGGCGCGGTTACGCAGCACCGCACCCAGCACGCCGGCCCGCGTACGCACGTGGCGCCCGATCATCACGTTTTCAATGGCGCTGAGGTTGGCGAAGAGCCGAATGTTCTGGAACGTGCGCGCGATGCCGACCTGCGCGATCTCGTGCGGCTTGAGGCGCGTGAGCTGATGCCCCATGAAGTTGGCGGTACCCATTTCGGGCTGATACAGGCTGGTCAGCACATTGAACAGCGTGGTCTTGCCTGCGCCATTGGGGCCGATGAGGCCGTAGATGTCGCCCTTGCAGATGCCGAAGCTGACATCGGAAAGTGCCTGCAGGCCACCAAAACGCTTGCTGATGCGGTTCACGACCAGCAGCAGCTCCGGCATGGCACCCTGATCACGGTGCACGGGTATTGCGCTCATGCCCCCTCCTTCGCGGCACGCAGTTCACGACGCCGCAACGCCGACGGCCACAAGCCTTCCGGCCGGAAGATCATGACCAGCACCAGGGCAAAGCCGAACAGCAGCATGCGTATGCCCTCCGGGTCGAGGATCACGTCGCCAAACAGCGTCTGCTGCAATGGAACGACGACCGCGCGCAGCAGTTCGGGAAACACAGACAGGAGCAAGGCCCCCAATATGACGCCGGGAATGTTGCCCATGCCGCCCAGCACCACCATGCACAGCACGGCGATCGATTCGGTGAGACTGAAGCTTTCGGGGCTGACGAAGCCCTGCATGGATGCGAACATGCAGCCCGCAATACCCCCGAACGAGGCGCCCATGGCGAAGGCAAGCAGTTTGATGTTGCGCGTATTGATGCCCATTGCCTTGGCCGCGATCTCGTCTTCGCGAATCGCTTCCCAGGCGCGACCAATACGCGAATGCTGCAGCCGCGCGCAGATGACCACGATCACGATCGTGAGGAACAGCAGCAGGTAGTAGTATTTTTCAGGCCCCGTTATTCGGAACCCGAACAGTTCCTGCGTGCGCCCGAATGCGAACTCGCCCACCCGAAAGGTGTCGATGCGGTTGATGCCCTGCGGCCCGTTCGTGATGTTCACGGGCGCATCGAGGTTGTTCAGGAAAATGCGTACGATCTCGCCAAAGCCCAGTGTGACGATGGCAAGGTAGTCGCCGCGCAGTTTCAGGCATGGCGCCCCCAGCAGGGCTCCAGCAATGGCCGCCAGTACGAAGCCCAGCGGCAGTATTACCCAGAACGGCAAATGCAGACCGAAGTGCGGCGACGCCAGCATGGCCCACACGTAAGCCCCGACCCCGTAGAAGGCGATATAGCCCAGATCGAGCAGCCCGGCGAACCCCACCACGACATTCAGCCCCAGGGCCAGCATGACATAGATGAGCGCGAAGTTGAGCGTACGGATCCAGCTTTGCCCCACCATGCCCAGCAAAAACGGCAGGATGGCCAGCACGGCCCCCACCAGCACGATGCCCAGCCAGACGCGCGGCGGAACGGGCGTACGAACGGATGCCAGAGTGCTCATGCGCGATCTCCTACGCGCTCGCCCAGCAGACCGGACGGACGGAACACCAGTACCAGAATCAGCACGATGAATGAAAAGACATCTTGATAATGGCTGCCGAAGAAGCCGTTCGTGAGGTCGCCGATGTAACCGGCCCCCAGCGATTCGATGACCCCCAGCAGCAGGCCGCCCAGCATGGCACCCGGCAGATTGCCAATACCGCCCAGCACGGCGGCCGTGAAGGCCTTGAGGCCCAGAATGAAGCCCATGGTGTATTGCGCCACGCCGTAGTAGGCCGCCACCATGACCCCGGCCACAGCAGCCAGCAGCGAACCGATGACGAACGCCGCCGAGATGACGGTGTTGATGTTGACCCCCATGAGCCCGGCCACCTCGCGGTTCTGCGACGTGGCGCGCATGGCGGTGCCCAGACGCGTGCGGTGCACGATGAGCATGAGGGCGCCCATGATGGCCGCAGCGGCCACGATGATGATGATCTGCAGCACGCTGATGCGCGCCCCGCTGAACTGGTACACCACGGGCTCGATGATGTGCGGAAAGCTGAGGTAGTTGCGGCCCCACACCATCATCGCCACGTTCTGGATGATGATCGAGATGCCGATGGCCGTGATGAGTGCCGCCAGCCGTGGCGCGCGGCGCAAGGGCCGGTAGGCGAAGCGCTCGGCTGTCCAGCCCAATGCCATGCACACGGGCATGGCCACCAGCAGCGCCCCGATCACCACCACCCAGGCCGACACCGCACCGGGGTTGCCGCCGACAAAGGTGACGACAAGCGTGGTGGCCACCATGGCGCCGATCATGACCACGTCGCCATGCGCAAAGTTGATCAGGCCGATGATGCCGTAGACCATGGTGTAGCCCAGCGCCACCAGCGCGTAAACGCTGCCGACGGTCACGCCGTTGATCAGTTGTTGAAGCAGAATTTCCATGGTCTAACCGGATAAGTCAAAGATGCGGGATAGGAACGGGCCGGCGTACCTGCCGCCGGCCCGATGCGCCGTGCACCGTATCAGTTGGCCTGGCTGACCATGGTCTTGACCATTTCCCACTTGCCACCCTTGACCTGGTAAATGGTGACCGAGATTTCTTTCAGGTCGCCCTTTTCGTCGTAGGCAATGCTTTCGCTGGTGGCGCCGGAGCGCTGCAGCGACGCGAGCTTGGGCAGATAGGCTTCCGGCTTGGAGGAACCGGCTTCCTTCATGGCCATGACCATGTTCCATGCACCGTCGTAAGCGTAGGGTGCATAGACACCGGGATTCGTGTTGAAGCGCGCCTTGTAGGCCTCTTCGAACTTGGTGCCCGCAGCCATTTGCTGCAGCGGCACACCGGCAAGTGACGCATAGGTGCCTTCGGCGGCATCGCCAGCCAGCTTGAGGAAGGTTTCGCTGCGGGTCATTTCGCCGGAAACAAGCGGCGCCTCGATGCCCAGCGTGACCATCTGGCGACGCATGGGGCCGGACTGCGCATCGAGCCCGCCGAAGAAGACTACGTCGGGGTTCTTGGCCTTGATGTTCGTGAGAATGGCGGTGAAGTCGTTAGCCTTGTCAGTGGTGTACTCACGGGCCACGATGGTGCCGCCATGCGCCTCGACCGC
This sequence comes from Yanghanlia caeni, assembly GCA_030733815.1. Classification (GTDB taxonomy): domain Bacteria; phylum Pseudomonadota; class Gammaproteobacteria; order Burkholderiales; family Burkholderiaceae_B; genus Yanghanlia; species Yanghanlia caeni. Next base: position 27,658 of record JAUZQE010000019.1, on the reverse strand, counting down.
CTTGGCGACCTGATCGGTCAGCCCCTGGCCATACGCGGTGCGGTCGTCGATGAGCGCAATGTTCTTGCCGCCCAGATCCTTGACGATGAATTCGCCGGCGGCCGCGCCCTGCTGCGTGTCGCTGGTCATCATGCGGAAGGTGGTGTTGAAGCCCTGCTCGGTGTATTCCGGAGATGTGGCCATGGCGATCTGCGGCAGGCCGGCATCGTGATACACGCTGGAGGCCGGAATGGTCGTGCCCGAATTGAAGTGGCCCAGCACGCCCTGCACGCCTTCATCGACAATCTGCTGCGCGACCTGTACGGCGGTACGCGGATCGGCCTGGTCGTCGCGGCTGATCAGCTCGAATTTTGCGGTTTTGCCGTCGAGCTGGATCTTCTGTGCGTTGGCCTCTTCCAGCGCGAGGGTAAGGCCGTTCTTCATGTCTTCGCCATAGTGCGATTGCGGGCCGGTAAGAGGCGCCGCGAAGCCCAGTTTGACGACTTGTTCCGCCGCAGCCGGGGTAACGGCAAAGGCGGCCAGGGTTGCGGCCGTGGCGGCCAACAGCTTGAAACCGGTTCTGGACTGCATGACTGTCTCCGTGTGTTGAATGAAGGCGATGACGGAAAAGACCGACACCGAGTTGCAACAGCATTACAACAGACGTTCAACCGTCATTTAATTGGTTGTAACCCTATAATAAATTCTGGCTACACCTTTTCTTGATCTGGTATAGCCTGATGTAAGTGCTGGTGCGGGCTCAGCCCGTGCAGCCGCGAAAATGCACGCCGTCCGGTAGCGCCGCGACCCCATCGTTCAAGGCGCCTCTACCTTTTTTTGCGCCGGTTTCAAGAGCCCGCGTCATGGCCTGGGCGATGCCTGCGAGAGCCTGGCGATGGCCTTCGACCAGGGCACCCATGCCCTGTTGAACGGGAAGCGCCGCCTGGGCGGCACATACCCGGGGGGCCGGCTTGCCCGGTATGCCCTGCGGTACCATGCGCCACACGATCTCCTGCTGCACCTGCTGGCCATATACCGCATCGAATCGCTGCACGTCGACGTAGATCTGCCACACCGGCAAATTATTATCGATGCGCGCGGAACCGACATCGAGCACGCCCAGGCGCCGGGTGAGTTCAGCCGCAAGGCTGAGGCGGATCTGATCTTCGAGCGGCCCGACCCAAAGGGCTGAGGCGAGCGGCACCACTTCACTGCCCGGCGCCATGCGCACGACAACCTGGGGGCGCGCCACCTGTTGCGGTATAACGACCGGCTGCACGCTGATGGCATAGGCGCCCTGCACGGGCGCCGCCGGCGGCGAATCTTCAATGGCTTGCAGTGAATAGTAATGCGGCGCCGTCGACGCGCAGCCTGCCAACGCCACGGTGACTGCTACCAGGGCCCCTTTCAGCTTCATGGTTCCACCTCGATACGGTCGCGCGCGGGGCCTCGAATCAATGAGCCCGGTTGCGTCTGCAGATAATCGGCCAGCGAACGCAGCGCACGGGCCGCCGCGCTCAGTTCACGCATGGTGCCTTCCAGCCCGCCGGCGGTCGATGCACCCTCTGACACGAAACCATCCACTTTGGCCAGCGTCTTGCGTACCGCGACCAACGTGGCCTTGAGCTCGGGTGTCACCGAGTCATCCACGCTCGTGAGCGCCGCAGTTGCGGCCTGCAGCGTGGCACGCAGGTCTGAAACCAGTTCGTCAATTGGCAGCGCATCAACCTTGCGCACGATGCTGCTGATCTGCTGCTGCAGCCGGTCAAAGTCGCCGGCAATGGTGGGCAGCACGGGCGGGTAAGCCGTACCGTCGAATTCGACCTCGCGTTCGTTCTTGAAAAAGTCCAGCGCAACATACTGCTGGCCGGTCAGCAGATTGGCGGCCCGCATCTGGGCGCGCAGGCCGCGCGCCACCATGCCTTCCAGGAAGCGTGCGCGTGCGACGTGCGGGTCGCTATCGACTTCCATGATGCGATCGAACAACGGCCCGAAGCGCAGCGGATAGATGCGCGCACGCACGAGCGCGAAGAACTGGCGCCGCTCGCGATCGAACTCTATGTCGATATCGATGATGTTGCCCAACTCCAGGCCACGGAAATCGACGGGCGAGCCCACCTTGAGCCCGCGTACCGACTGGTGGAAGTGAAACTCGATGAGAATCGGCTCACCGTCGGGGTCGGCCATGGCCTGCACCTGATTCTCATGGAGAGTGAACACGGCATCGGCTTCGGCCGGCTTGACGTCGAGCTCGTCGGCCGGTGCGAACGCCACCCCCCCGGCCAGTACCGATGCCAGCGAGCCTGTCTGGATCGACACACCGTCGGCATCGAGATTGAAGTTGATGCCGCTGGCATTCCAGAACCTGGCGTCGGCCGTGACATGGCGATCGTGAGGCGCGTCGATGAAGATCTGTATGTTCACGGCACGGCCGCTTTCGTCGAGCGAATAGGCAATGACCTGGCCCACCTGAATGCGCCGGTAATACACGGGAGAACCGATATCGAGCGACCCCAGATCTTCGGCCTTGAGCATGTAGCGGGTGCCCGGCCGTTCGCTGGTGATCTCGGGTGGCTGCTCCAGGCCTTCGAATTCATAGGCCTTTTGTTTTTCGCCCTGCGTGCGCGGCGTATCGACGGCAATGTACACGCCGGAAAGCAGCGTGCCCAACCCGGATATGCCGCTGACGCCCAGGCGTGGCCGCACGACCCAGAAACGCGAGTCGGGCTGGGTGATGTATTCGGCGCCGTCGCGGTGCAGTTGCGCGGAAACAAGCACCTTGCCGCGCTCATGATCGACACGCACGTCGGTGACAGTGCCAATGGCGACATCGCGGTAGCGCACCCGGGTCTGGCCCACCTCGATACCTTCGGCCGACTCGAACGCGATGGTAATGGTGGGACCGGTATTCATCCAGTCGCGCAGCAACAGCCCCGCACCCATGGCCACTGCCAGCAGCGGCACCAGCCAGATCCATGAAAATCGTTGTTCCTTGCGCGGGCGCACATTGGGCGGCGGCAAGGGCGTGGTTCCGGTGCTTCGGGTTGGCGTCGTCTCCTTCCCGCCCGTGTTGTCTTCTTGCTGTTCTGCCATTGATTAGTGTTCCGATGCGGCTCGACGGCCCCTGTCCCAGCCGATTCGAGGATCATAGCTCATGGCTGCAAGCATGGTCAGCACGACCACCAGGCCGAAACTGGCGGCCGCAGGCCCGGCAATGATCTGCGACAGCCCCGGAAAATTCGCCATGGCGGTCATGAGAATCACGACAAACACGTCGAGCATCGACCACTGCCCGATGAATTCGAGCATCTCGTACAGGCGGGTGCGCTGCCGCTGCACGCGCCAGCCGCGCCAGCGCCGCCCCAGCATCAGCACCGCCAGTGCAATGAGCTTGGTGATGGGCACCACCACGCTTGCCACGAACACGATCACGGCCAGGTCCCACGAACCCAGCTGCCACAGTTCGATCACGCCACCCAGTATGGTGTGTGCGCTCGCGCCCATCGTGCTGCGAATCTCCATCATGGGCAACACGTTGGCGGGAATATAGGCGGCCGTTGCGGCGATCAGCAGCGCCCAAACGCGCGCGCCCATGTCGGGCTTGCGCTTGTGCAGAAGGCTGCCACAGCGCTCGCATGTTTCGTCGGCCTGCGGCACGACTTCCTGGACGTGGCCGCACACCTCGCAGCCCGTGAGGTCTTCCGGTGCCCGCGTGGTGCTTCGTGTCGCAGGAGCAAGGCCGGCGTCTTCCGCGTAATGCCACAGACGTCGGGAATCCAGCCGGGATAGGGCCGTCAGCATGAAGGTCAGTACCCCGAAAGCCCAGAGCCCGGCGCCCGGTATCAGCGCGGCCAGATCCGAGAACTTCACGATTGCGACAATGATGCCCAACATCAGTACCGGTACCATGCTCCAGGGCAACGCCAGATGGTAAATGCGCATGGCCAGCGCAAAATCGGGCGGCAAACGCCCCTTGCGCAGGCAGCCCAGCGCCCAGAACAGAAAGCAGATCTGGGTAAGCGGAAACCAGAAGCCCGTAAGGCCGGTCATGATCGACAGCGCGTGGTGACCCTGCTGCCACGTAAGCCACAGCGCCCCCACGAATGTGGCGTCGAGGCTCTTGCCCAACATGCTGAGCCGCGCCAGCGGAAACAGGTTGGCAATGAGAAACACCACCAGCGCCGTGAGCGTGAACGCGTGCCAGAAGCGCAACGAAAAGCGGCTACGCCTTAATAGTACGTAGCCGCAGCACGAGCAGGTAGCCATACCGCCCGGTTCGATGACCGCAGCGGCATGGATCGTGTCACAGTTCCGGCAGGCCAGCAGCGCGCCGGGTTGCATCAATCGACCAGTTCAGGTTCCGGACGCGACGGTGAGGGATCGCGACCACGGCCGTCTCCCTTGCCATTTTCGGGGAACGTGAGCCGAACCGTGCCATGTTCGTCGATGCCGACTTCAACATGGCCACCGTCGACCAGGCGCCCGAAGAGCAGTTCATCGGCCAGGGCACGACGAATCGTGTCTTGTATGAGCCGCTGCATGGGGCGCGCACCCATGGTGGGGTCGAACCCTTCTTTGGCCAGGTGTTCGCGCAGGGCATCGGTGAACGTGACGTCGACGCGCTTTTCGTGCAGCTGGTCTTCGAGCTGCATGAGGAACTTGTCGACCACGCGCAGAATGACGTCGCGCGACAGCGGCGTAAAGCCAATGATGGCGTCGAGCCGGTTGCGGAACTCGGGCGTGAACATGCGCTTGATCTCGGCCATTTCGTCGCCCGCCGTGGCGGGTGCCGCAAAGCCGATGGTATTGCGGTTCAGCGCCTCGGCACCGGCGTTGGTCGTCATTACCAGAATGACGTTGCGGAAGTCGGACTTGCGGCCGTTGTTGTCGGTAAGCGTGCCGTGGTCCATGACCTGCAGCAGGATGTTGAAGACATCCGGGTGCGCCTTTTCGATTTCATCGAGCAGCAGCACGCAGTGCGGCTGCTTGGAAATGGCCTCGGTGAGCAGCCCGCCCTGGTCGAACCCGACATAGCCGGGAGGCGCGCCGATGAGTCGCGACACCGTGTGGCGTTCCATGTATTCCGACATGTCGAAGCGCAGCAGCTCGACGCCCAGCACAAAGGCAAGCTGACGGGCCACTTCGGTTTTACCCACGCCCGTGGGCCCGGAAAACAGGAACGAGCCGATGGGCTTGTCGGGGCGGCCCAGACCGGAGCGCGCCATCTTGATGGCCGCGGCAAGGGCCTCGATGGCCGGATCCTGACCGAACACGACGGTTTTCAGGTCGCGCTCGAGCGTGGCGAGCTTGTTGCGATCGTCGGTAGAGACGCTTTGCGGCGGAATGCGCGCGATCTTGGCCACCGTGGCCTGGATCTCGGGTTTGCCGATGACCTTCTTGCGCCGCGACTGGGGCAGCAGCCGCTGGGCCGCGCCGGCTTCGTCGATGACGTCGATGGCCTTGTCGGGCAGGAAGCGGTCGTTGATGTGGCGCGCTGCGAGCTGCGCAGCCGCGGTGATGGCCGCCGCCGAGTACCGAACGCCGTGATGCGCTTCGAAATGCGATTTCAGGCCGCGCAAAATCTGGATGGTTTGCTCAACCGTGGGTTCGGCTACGTCGATCTTCTGGAAGCGACGCGACAGCGCGTGATCTTTTTCAAAGATGCCGCGGTACTCGTTATAGGTGGTGGCCCCCATGCATTTGAGCTGCCCCGACGACAGCGCCGGTTTGAGCAGGTTCGATGCATCGAGCGTGCCGCCCGAGGCGGAACCCGCACCAATGAGTGTGTGGATCTCGTCGATGAACAGCACGGCGTTCGTGTTGTCTTTCAGGCATTTGAGCACGGCCTTGAGACGTTGTTCAAAATCACCGCGATATTTGGTACCGGCCAGCAACGCACCCATGTCGAGCGCGTACACCTGGGCGTCGGCCAGAATTTCGGGCACGTCGCCGCGCGTGATACGCCATGCCAGGCCCTCGGCAATTGCAGTCTTGCCGACGCCGGCCTCGCCCACCAGCAAGGGGTTGTTCTTGCGCCGGCGGCACAAGACCTGGATCACCCGCTCGACCTCGTGTTCGCGGCCGATGAGCGGATCGATGCGCCCCTGGCGAGCCTCGGCATTCAAGTCGGTGGCGTAAAGCTCGAGTGGCGACTTTTGCTGATCGGATTTCGCTTCTTCCACTTGCTGTGCCTTCGGGGGTTCTGCCGGCTGTTCTTCGGGCGTCTTGGTGATGCCGTGCGACAGGTAGTTCACGACATCGAGACGCGTTACACCCTGCTGCTGCAAGAAATAGACCGCATGAGAATCTTTTTCACCATACATGGCCACCAGCACATTTGCACCCGTGACCATGTTCTTGTTCGAGTTGTCCGACGATACGTGCATGATGGCGCGCTGTATGACGCGCTGAAAGCCCAGTGTAGGCTGCGTGTCGACGTCTTCGTCACCGGGAAAGACCGGTGTGTTTTCGGCGATGAATTTGCGCAGATCCTGACGCAGGGCATCGAGGTTGGCGGAACATGCCCGCAACACTTCCACAGCCGCGGCATTATCGAGCAAGGAAAGCAGCAAGTGCTCTACGGTAATAAATTCGTGTCGCGCCGTGCGGGCTTCTACAAACGCCATGTGCAGGCTGACTTCAAGTTCTTCGGAGATCACGCTACCTCCATTGCATATCGGAGCGGGACAAACAAATTCGACAAATCCCTGTTCTTATTCTATGACTAAATCGAGCTTGCGTATCGCCATGAATGTTAGCTTTGACACCGTGTTGCGACGTCGTAGATTGACTTTACTATACCCGCAGTTTTGCGAATGTGCGCCACGACAAAAAACGTAACAAAGCGTTCGCAGTCGCCGCTGCCACCCTTCAAGCAAGACACTTGCCAGGGGTGCGAAAATGTGAGCCGAATCGGGTGTGCGTGGGGGTAAACCTGCAGGTTCACTCTGCCGGGGGCACGGGCTCCATGATGCACTGCAACGGATGCTGATTCATGCGCGCAAGCTGGATTACTGACTCGACACGCGTGGCCGCGATGTCACGGGTATAAACCCCCACCACGCCGCGCCCCTCGTGGTGCACGCGAAGCATGATACGCGACGCTTCCTCGAGCGATTTTCCAAAGACGTGCTGAACCACGATCACCACGAAATCCATGGGGGTGTAGTCGTCGTTCAGAAGTACCACCTGGTACATGGGGGGTGGCGCAACCTTGCCCGGTTTGCGCTCAGTCACGGTATCGTGTGCTCGTTCTACCTGTATGCCCATGACAGATACTAGTGTTTCCGATAGTTGACGCAGCTTGCGCTAATTGCGCATCATGAGCTGATTCTGAGTGCTCTGAAGTAATTGTTGCATGCCAGAATCCATAGGCGAAAGCTTACCCCTGTAGTCAGGTATCAATCTAACACACCAAAGTAGAGGGCAGTCCGCATGTCTGATTTAACCGCAACCTCCGTGCCTGGGGATCCTCAAAAGCTGACCGGAACCGTCAAGTGGTTCAACGACGCCAAAGGGTTTGGCTTCATTACCCCCGACAATGGGGGCGAAGACCTCTTTGCGCATTTCTCCTCCATCCAGATGAACGGCTTCAAGACACTCAAAGAAGGCCAGAAGGTCGAGTTTGAAATTGCCCAAGGCCCGAAAGGCAAGCAAGCATTGAACATCACTGCGGCCTAACCTCTCTGCTGCACCGGGTTCCGGTTCTCCTCCAAAGCAGTACAGCCGATGTTTGGATTCTACTCATCTTCAGGGCGTCATCGCCCTGAATTTTTTTTGGCGGCAGCGTTCTGTACGCTGCTCGTCATGCAGGCCGCCGTGCCGCTGGCGGCTACCGCTCAAACGTCCGCCGCCCCTGAACAATCGGCTCAGACCGACCTGCCTCGCATCCGGCTCGAAATCAACGGCCGCGCCCTGGTGGCCGAAGTGGCAATCGATGCAAAAAGCCACCAGCGCGGCCTCATGTTTCGCGAACATCTGGGGCGCGACGAAGGCATGCTCTTTCTGTTTGCTGACCCGTTCCAGCCGTGCTTCTGGATGAAGAACACCCCGCTGCCCCTCACGATCGCATTCATCGACTCCGACGGCGTCATTGTGAACCTCGCCGACATGGCGCCGTATTCGCTCGATGCGCACTGCGCCATTGCACCCGTGCGTTACGCCCTGGAAGTGAACCAGGGGTGGTTTGCGCGCAATGGAGCAGGCCCGGGAACGGCCGTTACCGGCTTGCCTCGCCTACGGCAGCGCTGAAACGAGCGCGGCACGGGGGCGGCCGCATTGCGCCCCCCTGCTCAACGTCAGGCGAAGTTCTGCGCTACAAACTGCCAGTTCACGAGATTCCAGAAGCTCTCGAGATACTTGGGGCGCGCGTTGCGGTAGTCGATATAGTAGGCGTGCTCCCAGACGTCACAGGTGAGCAGCGGCACATCGTCGGTCGTGAGCGGCGTTGCAGCATTGCTGGTGTTGACGATATCGACCGAACCGTCTGCCTTCTTCACCAGCCAGGTCCAGCCCGAGCCGAAATTGCCGGCGGCCTGCTTGTTGAACTCTTCCTTGAACGCGTCGAAGCTGCCCCACTTGGCGTTGATGGCTTGCGCCAGCGCACCTTCAGGCTGGCCGCCACCATTGGGCGACAGGCAGTTCCAGTAGAACGTGTGGTTCCAGACCTGGGCGGCGTTGTTGAACAGGCCGCCCGAAGATTTGCGTACGATCTCTTCCAGCGATGCCGATTCGAACTCGGTGCCGGCAATCAGGTTGTTCAGGTTGGTGACGTATGTCTGGTGGTGCTTGCCGTAGTGGTATTCAAGCGTTTCCTTCGAAATGTGCGGCTCGAGCGCGTTCATTTCGTACGGAAGCGGAGGAAGCGTAAATGCCATGTTCTTTACCCTTTTTTTGCGATGAAAACCGTGAATGCGCTGTCGGCAAGGCGGTGCGCCGCGCGGCGGGTGCGCGGGAGCCTGTTGCGTTACGTGACGTAGACAGCGAAGACGACAACGCTACAACAGGCCGTGCGCGGTGATGACCTTGGCCCGGGCGCTGCCCTGCGCGAATTCTATCTGCAGCGTCTCTCCAGCATTTAAGTCTAACCCATTTTTTACGATGTTCCCGTCAGCGTCGCGTGTAATTGAGTAACCACGAGCCAGCACGCTGCGCGGCCCCAGGGCGTCGAGTGTCTGCGTCAGGGCGGCCAGCCTGTGGCGACGCCGAGCCAGCATTTCGGGCAGCGCACGCCCCAGGACGTTCGACAACTGCTCGAGATGCCTGCGCTGCGCTTCGACCTGAGGCTGACAGCGCTGCAGCCGGGTTCGGGCAAGATCACTCTGTGCCACGCAACGCTCGAGGCGTCGCTGCGTTGCCCGAACAAGCCGCAGGCACAGGGCGTCGAGCCGCTGGCGCTGCTGCTGCAGGCGTTGCCGGGGCGACACCAGACCCGCGCGGGCGCGATCCAGCCGAAGCGACGCGCGCTCGATCAGCCGCAACTGCCTGGCAGTCAACGCCTCCAGTGCGGCGCCGAGCGACCGCATGCATTCGTCGCGGGGCATGCACGCCAGTTCGGCCGCCGCGGTGGGCGTCGGTGCCCTCAGGTCTGCCACAAAGTCGGCAATGGTGAAATCGGTTTCGTGCCCGACGCCGCTGATCACGGGGATCGGGCTCGCGGCGACGACGCGCGCCAGGGCTTCATCGTTGAAACACCAGAGATCTTCAAGGCTGCCTCCGCCACGCACCAGCAACAGCGTATCAACCTCGCGGCGTTGCGCCGCAGTCTGTAACGCCTGAATGAGGGCTGGCGGTGCATCGGGCCCCTGCACCGCCGCAGGATACACGATGACCTGCACGTGCGCTGCCCGGCGCGCCATCGCCGTGAGCACATCGCGCAGCGCTGCTGCGGCCAGTGAGGTGACCACCCCTATGCGGCGCGGGTGACGAGGAATGGGGCGTTTGCGCGCCGGGTCAAACAAGCCTTCGGCGTCAAGCTTCTGCTTCAGACGCAGAAAGGCCTCATGCAGATCACCTTGCCCGGCCCGACGCATGCTTTCCACCTGTACTTGGTAGTCGCCACGCGGCTCGTAAAGCGTCACGGTCACGCGAAACTCGAAGCGTTCTCCCACGCGCGGTGTAAAACCCACCGCCTGAGCCCTGCCCCTGAACATCACCGCGCGCACGGCAGCCCGTTCATCCTTGATGGAAAAGTACCAGTGGCCGGATGCGGCCGCAGTGAAATTCGAGATCTCGCCGCGCAGCCAGACGCGGGTAAACGATGCCTCGAGCAGCTGCCCCACCTTTCGGTTGAGCTGGGACACCGTCCAGATCGGTTCAGATGGGTCGGAAGACGGTGCCGGGGGCGTAAAAGCAAAGGTCATGGGGCTGTTCTGTCCACAGTTAACGATGACACGTCAAAATGACGAAATATCGGGGCTGACAGGGCATCAAATAAACCACTGCCTTAATAAAGTCTTACAAGTCATTGAAATAAAACGATTTTTCTATTCAAACCGAATTGAATGAAAATTGGCCAATCGACCGCGAGGCCAGCAGAAATGCGGCTCCCACGACTATTGCCCACAAATTTATCCACAGGTTCTGTGGATACCCTTCGCTAAGCCAGCATCTACGCCATTTTCCCCATTTTCCGCCCGCTGCGCAGGCCGATCCGGCGCGACCGCTGATCGCACGAGGCTGCCCCGATCATGCCCCGGATTGTAGAATGCAGCATCATCGGATTCCCGGACCCATTCCAGATGCTCGACCTGATTCATGCTGCCGGCTGGCCGGTATGGCTGCTCATCACCACATCGGTGCTGGGCCTGGCCATCATCATTGAACGCTTTCTGTCGCTGCGCACGCAACGGGTGCTGCCTTCACGGCTACCCAGCCAGGTACTGGAACTGGTTCGCCAACAGAATCAGGAACCCGAAGCACTGGTGCGCCTCGCCGGTTCCTCGCCGCTGGGCCGCGTACTGGCCGAAGTGCTGGTCAACCGTGACGAAAACGCCCAGACACGCCTCGCGGCGGTGGAGGACGTGGGCAAGGACGTCGCGCATCAGCTTAACCGTTACCTGCCCGCCCTTGCGACCATCGCCGTCGTGGCACCGCTCATGGGCCTGTTCGGCACTGTCGTGGGCATGATCGAAATTTTCGGTTCGTACACCCCTGCCGGAGGCGACCCGGCGCAGCTGGCGCGCGGCATCTCCATCGCCCTCTACAACACGGCCTTCGGCATCATCATCGCCATTCCGGCGCTCATCTTCCACCGTTACTTCCGTTCGCGCGTCGATCATTTTCTGCATCGCATGGAACGTGAAGCGGGCGCGCTGAGCCGCATGGTCGACCGCGGGGCCGCACGATGAATTTTCGCAAGTCTCAGCCCGACGACCAGATCGAGATCAACCTGATCCCGTTGATCGACGTGCTGCTTGTGATTCTGATCTTTCTGGCAGCGACGACCTCGTTTCATCGCTACCAGCAGCTGCGCCTGACCCTGCCCCGGGCCACTGCCGAGGCCCAGGACCCGGACGCCCTGCACATCGCGGTCAGCCACGATGGCCTGTATGCCGTACAGGGGCAATTGCTGCCGGGCACGACCACACAAGATATAGCGGCCGCGCTCGCCCAATTGGCCGCAACACCCGCAGGTGCCGATACCGCCCGCCCCGTGCTCGTCATCGATGCAGACGCCCAGGCTTCGCATGCCGCCGTCGTGCGCGTGATGGAAGCCGCGCGGCTGGCCGGCATCGAACGCGTTCACTTCGCAACAGAGGGCGCACCATGAGAGCGCGTATTGAACGCGCCCTGCACGCTGCTTGGCAGCGGCGCGGGCTGCTCAGCACCGCCCTGTGGCCGTTTTCCCGGCTGTACGAAATCATCATCACAAACCGGGAAGCCGGCTTTCTGCGCAATCCGCAACGCGTGCACCACGAAACCATCCCGGTCGTGGTGGTGGGCAACATCTACATCGGTGGCACCGGCAAGACCCCGGTCACGATCGCCCTGGTGCAAGCGCTGCAGGCGCGCGGCTGGAACCCCGGCGTGATCAGCCGCGGTTACGGCAGCCGGCCGGGTGAAAAGCCGCGTGTGGGCCGCGGCGCCCTTGAACCGGCGCTGTTCGGCGACGAGCCGGCCCTGATTGCCGCGCAGACCGGTGCACCCGTCGCCGTGCATCCCGACCGCGCTGCGGCCATCCGGCGGCTGCGCCGACATTACCCCAAGATCGACGTCGTGGTCAGCGATGACGGGTTGCAGCACCTGGCGCTGGGGCGCGACATGGAGATCATCGTTCAGGATGCGCGCGGCATCGGCAACGGCAGGATGCTGCCTGCCGGGCCCTTGCGCGAACCACCCGAACGCCTGAATTCGGCCGACTTCATCATCAACAATCTGCTGCCGGGAGAAGCCCCACCGGTTATTCCGCCGGGCCCGGCGCACGTGGTCGATATGCGCCTCGCCCCCGCCACCGTCGAACACCTGGCAAGTGGGGAACGACTCGACTGGGCCGACTGGATCGCGCGGCCCGGGCACGATTCGTGTGCGGCGGTAGCCGCCATCGGGCGTCCCGAACGCTTCTTCGGCATGCTGCGCCAGCACGGGCTGACAGCGCTGCACACGGTCGCCCTGCCCGACCACTACGATTACCGCGATTCACCGTTTCGCACCCTCACGGCCGAATGCATACTGATTACGCCCAAAGACGCCGTCAAGTGCCGCCGCTTCGGCGATCACCGGCTCCACTGTGTGCACCCCGCCCCCGAGTTCTCCGATCCCTCCTGGATCGACCTCGTGAACGAGCTGCTGCGAGCCATTTCGCAGCGCAAGCACACAACAGAGCTTGCGGAGCCATTAAACTGAATGTTTTGACCGAGCCGACGGCTCCCCAGGATCCCCCATGGAATCGCGACTGCTAGATATCCTCGTCTGTCCACTTTGCAAGAGTCCGCTGCGGCACGACAGGCGGCAGAAGGAACTGATCTGCCGCGCCGACCGGCTCGCCTTCCCCATTCGCGATGGCGTACCCATCATGCTCGAAAGCGAGGCACGCGAACTGAACGCGACCGAGGCCGCGCCCGCGGCAGCGACCGAATCCGACAGCGCCGGCGCAGGCAGCACCACGCAGCCATGAGCTTCATCGCCGTCGTGCCGGCACGGCTCGCCTCAGCACGCCTGCCCGAAAAGCCTCTGCTCGACCTCTGCGGCAAGCCCATGGTGGTGCGCACCGCCGAACGCGCACGCGCCTCGGCCGCCTCGCGCGTTCTGGTGGCCACCGATCACCCGCGCGTCCAGGCGGCCGCCGCAGAACACGGCTTCGAGGGCCTCCTCACCCGCGCCGATCATCCCACCGGAACCGACCGACTGGCCGAAGTCGTGCAGCGGCTGGCACTTCCCGACGACACGGTACTGGTGAACGTACAGGGCGACGAACCGCTGATCGAGCCCGATCTCATCGACGCCGTCGCGCAGTTGCTCCTGAACGATCCGGCTGCAGCCATTGCTACGTGTGCGAGCCGCATCACCGCACTGGAAACGCTTCTTAACCCCAACGTGGTCAAGGTGGTGTGCGATCACGCAGGCCGCGCCCTGTATTTTTCGCGCGCACCCATTCCGTGGGCACGCGACGCGTTCGCCCGCCGGCCCGACACCCTGCCCGACGACCTGAACGCCCTGCACCACATTGGCCTGTATGCGTATCGGGCCGGATTTCTCAGGCGCTTCGGCATGCTGGCTCAAGGGCCGCTGGAACGCTGGGAATCGCTGGAGCAGTTGCGTGCATTGGAAAACGGCCACGCGATCGCGGTACACGTCACCGACCGACATCCACCACCGGGCGTCGACACGGCCGACGACCTGGAACGGGCACGCCTGCTGATGGCAGCCTCTTTAATTTAAATCAGGTATAACCCGCAAATTCTGGCGGGCAGTCTGTACATTTACTGCATTACTTGTTGCATTGCGGCATAATTCGAGACCATCCATCACCCAGGAGGAATACATGCGTTTGATTCTGCTAGGTCCACCCGGAGCGGGCAAAGGTACCCAGGCAGCCTTCATCACCGAAAAATTTGGCATTCCACAGATTTCCACCGGCGATATGCTGCGCGCGGCCGTGAAGGCCCAAACCCCCCTTGGCATCGAGGCGAAAAAGGTCATGGATGCCGGGGGCCTTGTTTCCGATGATCTGATCATCGGCCTGGTCAGAGACCGCCTGCAACAACCCGACTGCCAGAAGGGCTACCTGTTCGACGGCTTCCCCCGCACCATTCCACAGGCTGATGCGCTGAAAGCCGCCGAAATTCCCCTGGACTTCGTGGTCGAACTGGTCGTACCCGAAGAAAGCATCATCGAACGCATGAGCGGGCGGCGCATCCACCCGGCCAGCGGTCGCTCGTACCACGTCAAGTTCAATCCGCCTAAAGTCGCCGATACCGACGACGTGACCGGCGAGCCGCTGGTGCAGCGCGACGACGACCGCGAGGAAACGGTACGCCACCGCCTGTCTGTGTATCGCGAGCAGACACGCCCGCTGGTCGACTACTATCAGACCTGGGCCGCAACCAATGATCCTGCGGCTCCGGCATATCGCCAAATCGAAGGGCTCGGCACGGTCGAGGAAATCCGCGACCGCATCATGCAGGCCCTCGCGAGCTGAGGCGAGCAGGCGCGACACGCGCATTCCATCAAGTAGAAAGAGAGTAGCAATGGAAATCAAGGATAAAGTGTTCATCGTCACCGGCGGCGCATCGGGCCTTGGAGCGGGCACCGTGCGCATGCTTGTGGCCAACGGCGGCAAGGTCGTCATTGCCGACGTGCAGGACGAAGCCGGTCAGGCACTTGCCCAGGAACTGGGTCAGGTGTTTGTGCACTGCGACGTCACGCAGGAAGCCGACGGTCAGGCGGCAGTCGACGCCGCGCTCAAGCTGGGCCCCCTGTTCGGCCTGGTGAACTGTGCCGGCATCGCCCCAGCCGCACGTACGGTCAATCGCAAGGGCCCCCACGACCTGAGCATCTTCCAGAAGGTGATCAACGTCAACCTGGTCGGTTCCTTCAACATGATCCGTCTGGCCGCCGCCGCCATGAGCGAGAACACCCCTGAGCCCACCGGCGAGCGTGGCGTGCTCATCAACACCGCTTCGGTTGCCGCCTACGACGGCCAGATCGGTCAGGCCGCCTACTCCGCCTCCAAGGGCGGCGTGGTGGGCATGACCCTGCCGATCGCGCGCGACCTCGCGCAGACCGGCATTCGCTGCATGACTATCGCTCCGGGTATCTTCGGCACCCCCATGATGTTCGGCATGCCCAAAGAAGTGCAGGAGTCGCTGGCCGCCGCCGTTCCCTTCCCCTCGCGTCTGGGTACGCCCGACGACTACGCCAAGCTCGTGCACAGTATCATCACCAACGACATGCTCAATGGTGAAACCATCCGTCTCGACGGCGCCATCCGCATGGCGCCGAAGTAAGCACGGGTCATGGGGCTCCTGCGGTCTGCTGCCACCGTCAGCAGCTTTACGCTGCTTTCGCGCATCACGGGGCTCATACGCGATGTTCTGATCGCCCGAGCCTTCGGGGCCGGCCCGCTCACCGACGCGTTCTGGGTCGCCTTCCGCATCCCCAACCTGCTGCGGCGCCTCTTTGCCGAAGGGGCGTTCTCGCAGGCTTTCGTTCCCATACTCGGCGAGCTGCGCAGCACCGCCGATACGCACGCAGTGCGCACCCTGCTCGACAGGGTCGCGCTGCTGCTCACCCTGGCGGTGATGCTCGTTACCATTGCGGGCATTCTTGGTGCGCCATGGGTCGTCACGCTGATGGCCAGCGGCTTGCGCGCCGCCGAGCGTCAGACCGAATTTGAAGCCGCCGTCTGGATGACGCGCATGATGTTTCCCTACATCGTGTGCATGTCGCTGGTTGCGTTCGCCTCGGGCGTGCTCAACACATGGAGCCGCTTCGCCATTCCCGCCGTCACACCGATTCTGCTGAACCTCAGCATGATTGCCGCCTGCCTGTTTCTGGTGGCCTGGTTCGACGTACCGATCTACGCGCTCGCCGTGGGGGTCATGGCCGGAGGCATCCTGCAGCTGGCGGTGCAATGGGCCGCGCTTGCGCGCCTGGGGCTGCTGCCGCGCCTGAACGCAAGCATTTCTGCAAGCCGCAACGACCCGATCGTGCGGCGCATTCTTCGACAGATGCTGCCGGCCATTCTGGGCGTCTCGGTCGCACAGATTTCGCTGCTCATCAATACCAACATTGCCACCTGGCTCACGCCGGGCAGCGTCACGTGGCTGTCGTTCGCCGACCGGCTCATGGAGTTTCCCACCGCGCTGCTGGGCGTGGCGCTGGGCACCGTACTGCTGCCCAGCCTCTCGCGCGCGTATGCCCAGGATGACCAAGCCGGCTACAACGCCCTGCTCGACTGGGGTCTGCGGCTCATCCTGCTGCTGGGTCTGCCCGCCGCCATCGGCCTGGCCCTATGTTCCGACGCTCTGGTTGCCACCCTGTTTCACTATGGCGCCTTCGGCGATCACGATGTCGCGCAGACCCGTGTGGCTGTCATGGCCTATGCGGTCGGGCTCATTGGCCTGCTGGCCATCAAGATTCTGGCGCCTGCCTTCTATGCCCGCCAGGACATTCGCACGCCCGTGAAGATCGCGGCAGTCAGTCTGGTGGCGACCCAATTGCTGAATGTGGCCTTGGTGCCCCTGCTGGCTCATGCGGGGCTTGCGCTGTCGATCGGCTTGGGTGCGACGCTAAACGCCCTGCTGCTGGGCAGCACGCTCAAGCGGCGCGGCATTTACCGCCCGGCAGCGGGCTGGCGCACATTCGCCGCCCGGGCGCTGCCGGCGCAAATCGTGCTGGCCGGCCTGCTGGTGGCTGCGAGCCGATATTTCGACTGGGTGGCGCTGGGTACCCAGCCCGGCATGCGCGTGCTGTGGCTGGCGGCCCTGCTGGCCGCAGCGGTCACCATCTATTTCCTGACCCTCGCGCTATGCGGGTTTCGGCCCGCCGACTTTACACGGCGGGCCAGGTAATATAGAATGCCTGTCTTTGCCAGTTAGACCAACTTACACTTAAAGCACACGCAATATCATGGCCAATACCGCCCAAGCCCGCAAGCGCGCCCGCCAATCGGTGGCACGCAACAAGCACAACGCCAGCCTTCGCTCGATGATGCGCACGTCCATCAAGCGCGTGCGTCAGGCCATTGCCGCCGGCGACCAGGCTGCCGCCAACGAAGTGTTCCGCAAGACCACCAGCGTTATCGACCGCGTTGCCGACAAAAACATCATTCACAAGAACAAGGCTGCTCGTCACAAGAGCCGCCTGGCCGCCGCCATCAAGGCGATCGGCTAACACTCGTGTGAGTGTCTGATCGGCAAAAGCCGCAGCCCTTGCTGCGGGAAAAGAATAGGGTGCTTAGGCGCCCTATTTTTTTGCATTGCCTGAGCGCAATCTGACCGACAATGCCACCATGAATCCATCCACGCTCATCGGCATCGTCGCCAGCATCGGCTTGCTGGCCATCGTTCTGTTCTTCTCGGCCGAAGACCCCCTTCTGTTCATCGATCTGCCGGGGCTGGGCATCGTTCTGGTGGGTACGGCCGCAGCCACCTTCATCGCGTACCCGCTGCGCGAAGTGGTGCGCGTCTTCGGCCTGATCCGGGCCATCGTACGCAACGAGCGCCTGTACATCGAAAAAGACCTAGAAGACCTCGTTGAAATCTCGCGCATCTGGATGCAGGGTGATATCCGCGCCGTCGAAGAGACCCTGCAGCGCGTCTCGAACCCGTTTCTGCGCAACGGCGTACAGCTTGTCATCGACAACGTTCCCGAGCAGGACATTCTCGATCTCCTGCAATGGCGCATTGCCCGCATGAAGGCGCGCGAACATGCCGAAGCCCAGTTGTTTCGGGTCATGGCCGGCTTTGCACCCGCCTTCGGCATGCTGGGCACCCTGGTGGGCCTGGTGAATCTTCTGTTCCTGCTGGGCGACGGCGATATGACCGCCATTGGCCGTCAGATGGCCCTGGCACTCATGACCACCTTCTACGGCGTGCTGCTGGCCAACCTGGTCTTCAAGCCCGTTGCGGTCAAGCTCGAGCGGCGCACCGAGCAACGCCTGGTGCTCATGAACACCATCCTGCAGGGCATTTCAATGATGAGCCAGAAGCGCAGCCCGTCGCTGCTGCGCGAGACCCTGAATTCATTCGTGGCCGAAGTGCAAGACGAAATCATCGATCACAGCGCAACCAAAGCCGCCAAGGCCGCCATCAAAAAGCAGCGCGCGGCAGCCGCCCGTGCCGCCCGGCGCGCTGCACGGCGTAGCGGCCGCACCGGTGCAACGGCTGCGGCAGGCAGCACCGGCGCCGGCCCGCACAACCCCACGGGTACAGGCGGCGGAGCCGGGCAATGAAAGGCTCGCTGGGCGAGCTGCATCCGTCGCGCGCCGTAGCGCGGCGCATGCATGAGCTCGAAACCGAGCTGCAGCAGGCCCGTACGCACCTGCGTCAGCTCAGCAAGAGCCCCGATACCCTGGCACGATGGGGGCTGGATCAGCCCGCTCAGGCCGAGCAGGAGGAAGGCTGGTTCCTGACCTACCTCGACATGATGACGCTCCTGCTGGTCGTCATGATCGTCATGCTGGCGTTCTCAGGCACGTTTGGCGAACGTGCCGGTGCGGTGCTCGACTCATTTCGCACTGCGGTGGTCACGCCGGTAGTCGAAACGGAACCTGGAACGGAAACTGGAACGGACACGCCGCAGGCAGACGCCGATGCTCCCGTCACCACAGCGGTCTTCGCCGACCCTGAACCGATCACGAGCAGTGTTCCTGCTACAGCCACAGCGCCGGCTCCCGACAGCGACGTGCCAATCGAACCCGATGACACCGCTGCCGCTCCGCCCGCAGCCGACCACGAAGGCGACGGTCTTCTGCCCGGCGGTGCCGGCCTTTTACCCGGCAAGGGCGACGCGCCGGTCGTGCAGAGCGGCGATGGCGCCGCAACGCCGTCCGCGGCTCACGAACCCGCCCTGGCAGACATGGGCCGGCCGGCCCACCCTGCCGACGTCGGGCCGCTTCCGCGCGACGCCCTGGTTCATTTGGGCAGCCATGTTCCTGCACCTGAGCCCGAATCGACAGGGCGATCAACCGACACACTCTACCCGGGCTTCAGCGCCGCCGACCTCGCCGCATCGTTCATCGGGCCACCGCGCCCCGAGTGGCTCATGGCCGCCAGCACGCCGTCAGTAGAAGAAGATGTCACCGATGCCACCCCTGCCCCGGCAGCCGCGCCGGCCCCAACCGAGGAAGACGACCCTGTGTCGGAAGGCGAACTTCTGGCCGCCGATCTGCAGCTGGGCGAACTGGGCGGCGACGTGGAAGTCATCGTCAGTGAACGCACCGTAAGCTTTCGCGTGAACAGCGAGATCCTGTTCGATACCAGCCAGGCTGATTTGAGCCGTTCGGGCCTGGCCGTGCTTCGCAACATCGTCAAGGTACTGGCCCGCAACAATTACGAGATTACGGTCGAGGGGCATACCGACTCGGTTCCGGTACGTCGCAACGTACGCTTTCCCTCGAACTGGGAGCTTTCAAGCGCCCGTGCGGGCAGCGTGGTGCGTTACCTGCAGGCCAACGGTATCGATCGCACACGACTCAAGGCCGTGGGGTACGCCGACACGCGCCCCATTGCAGACAACCATACTCCCGATGGCCGCGCCCGCAACCGCCGTGTCGAGCTCGTGATCGAGAAGCGTCACCAGCAATAGAAAGCAAACGCTTCAGCAGTTTGTCTGTGCCGTACAGGCTCGTATACTGCGTTCAAGGAGCTCAGACCATGACGACACTGACTTTCTTTCTCGAGCGCGCAGCCACCCCCATCGGCGAAATGCTGCTGGCCACCGACGAGCAGGGGCGCCTGCGCATTCTCGATTGGGCCGACCACGAAGACGACATGCGGCGGCTACTGCGCCGGCAGTACCCCGGCGTTTCGGTCATCGTGCATGAAACATCGCAGGTATCGTCGGCGATGCGTGCCATGCAGGCCTATTTTGACGGTGAAATCTCCGCCATCGAAACGCTGCAAGTGGCCACCGGCGGCACACCGTTCCAACAACGCGTATGGGCCGCGCTACGCACGATTCCCGCAGGGCAAACGCTCAGTTATCTGGGGCTCGCCACCCGAATTGGTCAGCCTACGGCAGTACGTGCAGTGGGGTTGGCAAATGGTGCGAATCCCGTCAGCATCGTGGTGCCCTGCCACCGGGTCATCGGCAGCAATTCCACCCTTACCGGCTATGGCGGTGGGCTGACGCGCAAGCGCTGGCTGCTGGAACACGAAGGCGCCCTGCCCGGCAGCGGGCACGACGTGCAAGGGGTGCTGGAAGGAATGCGGGAAGGCGTTATGTAGCGCCGCGGGCGCTTACGCCAGAATTTCAGACTGTTGGGCCGGCGAAACAACCCGTTCGCTGGTTTGCAGATTGTTGTCGGCCGCGAATCCGCAGACAAACTTCCAGGCAAGGGGTTCGAGATCGCGCAGACGTTTGTCGACCACCACGCAGCGCACGCCATCGACGTTCACCGGCACGACATAAGGTGAATAGCTCAGGTGCCCGCCAGAAGATCCGGCAGGGCGAAACTGTGCCATGACTCCGGCCAGGCGTTCTGCCCAATCACTGGGCCGAAACCGCTGCCCAGTTTTCGTAAGCCCATGAATAATAAACTGTTCCACCTGTTGAGTCATGAAAATCCCTGGCCCCGCTACCGACCGCGCCTACAATTGTTCTGCTGATTGATTTCCGTTGCCTCCACCACTCCCCATTGTAGCCCATACGTAGTTTCTTCACTTTAGCGGATACGACATTGCGCGCCTCGTAACGTCTGCACAAACCCCTGCCCGCACCATCGCTCTTGCCCCGGTGCCTGACATTCTCGCGGCTTTGCCGCAATGCCGCCTACCATGTAAGATTAACGTTTTACACAGGGCTGTATATGTCAGACGCCACGAACCACAACCCGGCACACAACCCGGCACAACCCGGGCCGCTGCGGCACTTTCTGCAGTTTCGCGATTTTTCTCGCGCTGAAATCGAATACGTGCTGGGCCGTGCCCGACTCATCAAAGACAAATTCAAGCGCTACAAGCCGCATCACACCCTGCACGACCGCACGCTTGCCATGGTCTTCGAAAAGGCCAGCACCCGTACGCGCGTATCGTTCGAGGCCGGCATGTATCAGCTGGGCGGTTCAGTCATACACCTCACCACCGGCGACTCGCAGCTGGGGCGCGCAGAACCCATCGAAGATACCGCGCGGGTCATCTCGCGCATGGTCGACCTCGTCATGATCCGTACGTTCGAACAAACCCGTATCGAACGTTTCGCCGCACATTCGCGGGTGCCGGTCATCAACGGGCTCACCAACGAATTCCACCCTTGCCAGATTCTGGCCGACATCTTCACCTTCATCGAGCTGCGCGGCGACATCCGCGGCAAGACCGTGGCCTGGATCGGCGACGCCAACAATATGGCCTACACCTGGCTGCAGGCGGCCGAACTGCTTGGCTTCACGCTGCACGTATCCGGCCCCAAGGGGTACCAGCTCGATCCCAAGCGTACCGGCCAGGTCGATCCGCAGGTTCTTCGCGAATTCGACGACCCCATGCAGGCCACACAGGGTGCACACCTGGTCACCACCGACGTCTGGACAAGCATGGGCTTCGAAGACGAAAACGAAGAACGGCGCAAGGCGTTCGCCGACTGGTGTGTCGACGCCGAAATGATGGCGGTGGCCGACCCGCAAGCCCTTTTCATGCACTGCCTGCCTGCCCACCGCGGCGAAGAAGTCACCAGCGAGGTCATCGACGGCCCGCAAAGCGTCGTGTGGGATGAAGCCGAAAACCGCCTGCACGTACAAAAGGCGCTCATGGAGTTTCTGCTGCTGGGGCAGTTGCCGTCCGAATGAAAGAACCCAACGGCACGCAGCAAGGCAATAAAAAGCCGGGCACTCGTAAAGAGACCCGGCTTTTGTTTTGGAGCAGATAACGGCTTAGTTCTTGCCCTTGAGCTGAGGCAGCTGCGTACCTTCGCCCGGGGTGAGCAGGCCGGCCTTCGAATACGTGAACAGCTTCTCGCGTGTATCGGCAATGTCGAGATTGCGCATGGTGAGCTGGCCAATGCGGTCGCGCGGCGAGAAAGTGGATTCGCCCTTTTCCATGGTAAGACGCTCGGGCTTGTATGTAAGGTTCGGTGAACGCGTATCGAGCAGCGAGTAATCGTTGCCGCGACGCAGTTCAAGCACCACTTCGCCGGTAATGGCGCGCGCCACCCAGCGCTGGGCGGTTTCGCGCAGCATGATGGCCTGCGGATCGAACCAGCGTCCCTGGTACAGCAGACGACCCAGACGCAGCCCATTGATACGGTACTGCTCAATGGTGTCTTCGTTATGAATGCCGGTTACCAGACGCTCGTAGGCAATGTGCAGCAGGGCCATGCCCGGAGCTTCGTAAATGCCACGGCTCTTGGCTTCGATGATGCGGTTTTCGATCTGATCGCTCATGCCCAGGCCGTGACGACCACCAATGCGGTTGGCTTCCAGCATGAGTTCCACGGGGTCGGCGTACTCCACGCCATTCAGGGCAACAGGCTGCCCTTCCTCGAAGCGTACGGTCACTTCTTCGGCCGCAACCTTCACGTCGTCGCGCCAGAAAGCCACTCCCATGATCGGATTCACGATGTGCATGCCGGAGTTCAAGTATTCCAGATCCTTGGCTTCGTGCGTGGCACCCAGCATGTTCGAATCGGTGGAATAGGCCTTCTCGACCGACATTTTGTAATCGAAGCCATGCTCGATCAGGTATTCCGACATCTCGGCGCGGCCGCCCAGCTCATCGATGAAAGTTTGGTCGAGCCAGGGCTTGTAGATGCGCAGTGCCGGGTTGGTAAGCAGCCCATAGCGGTAAAAGCGCTCGATATCGTTACCCTTGAACGTGCTGCCATCGCCCCAGATGTGAACGTCGTCTTCCTTCATGGCGGCAACCAGCATGGTGCCGGTTACGGCGCGCCCCAGCGGCGTGGTATTGAAGTACGTAACGCCCGCAGTGGTGACGTGAAACGCGCCGGCCTGCAGCGCGGCAATGCCCTCGGCCACCAGCTGTGAACGGCAATCGATCAGGCGGGCTTCCTTCGCGCCGTATTCGCGCGCCTTGCGCGGAATGGCGTCGTAATCGGGCTCGTCGGGCTGGCCGAGGTTTGCCGTGTAGGCGTACGGAATCGCACCCTTGTTCTTCATCCAGAGCAATGCGGCACTGGTGTCGAGTCCACCGGAAAAGGCAATGCCGACCTTCTGGCCGACAGGTACGTCTTCAAGTATGGTTGTCATTGTGGAGCGGGCCTTGGGATAGCAAAGAATAACAGGCCATTATATCGCTCGCGGCGGCGCCTTGGCGCGCGCCAGCCCGGTGGATGGCGCCCGGTGTATACCGGGCGCGAATGCGGTCATTCCCTGTCGCCGATCCAGGGCTTGTCGGTAAGCTTTTCGGGCGATTCGGAATCGATGAGCTTGTAGCCGTCGGCCACATAGCCCGGCCCCTTCATGAGGGTGATGAGTACGGCACCCGTGGTGACCACGAAGGCTGCGTTGAACAACGTAAAGAAAACGCCGGCGGCGATCATGTCGACGCGACCGATGAAGGCTTCAATAGCATGCTCGCTACCCTGCCACTCCATGAGCCGCACCATGACCGACGGCGCACCACACAGAAAGATGATGGTTAGAAAGGTGAAAGGCATGTAGCGCAGGATTTTGCGCTCGAGCCCAGGCGTGCATTTGCCACGGCTGGTATAGCCCGGCAGCTTCGAAAACTGAAAAGGCATGACGGTTCTCCCTGGATCGATTCTACGCCGGAAGCACTTGGCGTGCCATGCAATGCACTCCTGGCCGCATGGTCACCCGGATCGGGCCGAGGTAAAAGCCTTGCAAACACCCATGTACAACGCAAGAAGCTATGCTAGAATGCGCTTTTTTCGGGGCGGTAGCTCAGCTGGGAGAGCGTCGCGTTCGCAATGCGAAGGTCGGGAGTTCGATCCTCCTCCGCTCCACCATATACAAGGGCTCGGAAATTCTCCGGGCCCTTTTTCTTGGGCGAAACCCCCGCGCCACGCGGGGTTCCAGCCATCAGTGCTGCGGGTGGCCTGCCGCCGAAGTCCCCGAAACTGGCCACTTTCTCGGCCAGAGCCGTCTCTATTCTCTGTTTGGCCTGCGGGTAGCCGCAGATGGCGGTCTCGCAAAATCAATAACTTACGAGCGTCGGTTCATCGTCAACCAAGGCCGCCAGTCACCAGTACAACTAGACAATGTGCGTCCTTTGTACTAACATTGCGGCAGTTGATCTAACAAAAGAGGTGCTGCCATGACTGCCGTTGCATCGTCGCCTTCTGCCCGCTCCGCCCGACTCGGGCTGCGCGCCACCCCCGAACAAGAGGCGGTGCTGCGCCGTGCCGCCGAGGTGGCCCACAAGTCGCTGACCGACTTCATCCTCGACAGCGCGTGCCTAGCCGCCGAGCAGACCCTGCTGGACCAACGATTGTTCATGGTCTCGGGCAGCCAGTACCAGGCCCTGATGGATCTGCTGGATCGCCCCGAACAGGCCAACGAGGGTTTGCGCGACCTGTTTGCCCGCAAGGCGCCCTGGGACACGAAGTGACGTTGCGCGCACCGGAGCCGCTGGCCGCGCAGCATCGGCTGGAAGGTTTTGATTGCGGCAAGTCTGCGCTGAATGACTGGCTGTTGCGCCACGCCCGCCAGGCGCAGGGCAGCGGCTCGGCCAAGACCTTTGTCGTTGCCGAGGACGATGGCCGCGTGGCGGGCTACTTCAGCCTGACCGTGGGGCAGGTCGACACGCTGGAGGCGCCGGAGCGCATCCGCAAGGGGATGGGGCAGTACCCTTTGCCAGTGGTGATCCTGGCGCGGCTGGCAGTATCAATTCACGATCAGGGGCGAGGCATAGGCTTTGGCCTGCTGCAGGACGCGATTCGCCGCACGATGCTGATTGCCGAGCAGGCTGGTATCCGTGCCATGCTGACCCACCCCATCGATGAAGAAGCGGCGAGGTTCTACACCCGGTTCGGGTTCATCGCGTCACCGCTACGCGAACAGCAATTGCTGCTGCTCTTGAAGGACGCCCGTCGCTGGGTACGCTGAATCATGACCATTGAATCACTGCCCACTTTCACCAAACCCGCCCGTCAGCGCTGGGAAACCATCCCTGCCGACATCCGCCAGCGGCTGCTGTTCAACGTCTGGTGCGGCCACTGCCGTTTTGAGACCACGATCAACAATTTCAGCGGCACCCTCAAGGGCGGCGACTTGCTGCTGGTGGGCAAGTGCGCCGAATGTCACGGCGGTGGTTGTCAAGCTACTTGTCGCGCGTGAGTGTATTCAGGCCGCCCGCCTGAGGTTGTTTTCAGCGGAGACCTTTTACGCCCAGAAAGTACCTTCGGTGTACTGCTTCATCGGCAATGGCGACACCCCCAATGTGCACCACCCCATGTATGTGTTCGACACCAGCAATTTGCCGGTCGGCGCGGCATACTGGGTTGCGATTGCCGAGCACTATTTGAAATAAGCCTTGCGAGCTGCACTCAGGAGTCTGATTCTCCAGGGCGTGAGCGCGATTCATGGCCGGCATCGCTTAGCGGCGGCGCGAACGTCGTGCGCACGTCCTGCTTCGGCGGCCGCCCGTACAGGCGCCTGTAGTCGCGCGTGAACTGGGGAACGCTCTCGTAGCCGACTTCGTACGCCGTATGGGGGGCGGTGAGCCCCTGTTCCAGCATCAGCCTGCGCGCCTCGATCAGACGCAAGCGCTTCTGATACTGAACGGGGGTAAGCGATGTGAACTGCTTGAAATGCTTGTGGAACGCCGTGAGGCTCATATTTGCAGCGGCAGCCAGGTGCTCGACACGCATGCGCGAACGCGCGTTCCGGCGCAGCAGGGAAATGGCGGCGGCGATGCGGTGCGCATGACTGGTCGGGTCGGTCAACGCACGTAGCACCGCAGCATGCGGGCCAACCATCAGCCAGTAATGCAGTTCGCGCAGAAGGCCTTGCTGCAGTAACGGTATGGCCTCGGGTCGCTGCAACAGCCCCATCAGACGCGTGATGCAGTCCAGAACAGGTGCACGGGTGTCTTCGGTGAAAACGGTTTGCGTGTGCGTGCGTTCGGTGCCGCTGCCGCGCGGCCCGGCCCCGGAATGATCCAGTTGCACGGCCATCTCGGCAATGAGCGCCAGCTGCAGGTGAACGGCCACCGCCATATAGGGCGCTGCCATACTGGCCTGCACGACCCGCCCGACGACCGGCATGTCGGCACTCACGATCACCGATTCGCCCGCTGTGATCGTACGGCACTCGCGCCCCACGGTCATGCGCTTGGCACCTTGCAGAACCACACAGACGAGCGGCCGGTACACCGCCTGCAGGTCGCCGCGCGGGGTGTCGACGCACATCATCTCAAACCCTGAAATGGGTGTTCGTGCAAGGCCGTCGTGGTCGGCGTCCCGTAGCGCATACGACCGCACAGCATTTTTCAATTCGTCCATTCCATGCCTCCGGCGTACGCATTCACTATAGCGCCGCACGGGCACACTTCGGACGACTCTGCAGAATCAGGCAAGACTTGCATACGGTCGGACAAGTTTCACGTGTACGCCGCGCCTACCGTGTATCTGACAGCGTCATGGGCTGCCGCCACACGCCGCAGGCCACGTGTCACTGCCTCTGAACACAACGCGGAGAATCTCTGATGAAGATGAACGGAAACACGATGCTGATCACGGGCGGCGGCTCGGGAATTGGGCGCGAGCTGGCACGTCGCTTTCATGACCTGGGCAACACCGTGATCGTCGCAGGCCGGCGCCGGGCCCAGCTGGAGGAAACGATCGCTGAACGTGCGCACATGCACGCCCTTACGCTCGACATCAGCACGCCCCAAACCGTCGAGGCGTTTGCAGCCCGTCTGCTGACCGCCTTTCCCCAGCTCAACGTTCTGGTGAACAACGCCAGCATCATGCACCTGGAAGACCTGAGCACACGCTATGCCGATACAGACACGCAGGCCATGGTGGTCACGAACCTGCTCGGCCCGATTCGACTCACCAATGCCCTCGTCGATCATTTGCAGACCCAGGTCGATGCAGCGATCGTGAACGTGTCGTCGGGGCTGGCCTTCGTGCCGCTGCCCGCGGCCCCCACGTATAGCGCAACGAAGGCGGCCGTGCACGCGTATACGGTGGCACTGCGCGAGCGCCTCAAGGGCAAGGTTGAGGTCGTCGAGGTGATTCCCCCGGCCGTTCAAACCGAACTGACGCCCGGGCAGTCGACCCGCGAAGGGTACATGCCGCTGGACGAATACATCGACGAAACCATGGCAGGGTTTCAGCAGCGGCCAACACCTGCTGAAATTCTGGTGCAACGCGTCAAGCCCCTGCGATTTGCCGAACGGCAAAACCGGCACGGCGAAATGCTCGAAATGTTGAGCGGCCGCGCGCCCTCCGGACCCACGCTTGCCCGGGCCCCTGCTTCATAGGCATGATAATGTACCGTTACAGCGTTGAACGGTACATTCACGTCAATCACCCCGGCCTAAAGGCCGAGGCTTGTGGAGCTAGCGCTTCGCAAGTCTGAGATTGACCAGACCGAGTG
>JAUZQE010000018.1 GCA_030733815.1 Yanghanlia caeni | reverse complement strand
CGGATTATTCAGCGTAGCGATGGCTACGGCTACGCAAGGATAGCAACCTCGAAAGGAGATGCGGGAGCAGGGCACGTGAAACGTGCCGCGCTATCCCTCCCCGGCCGGAAGGCCGAGGTTTCCCGCGCAATCGGATGAAACTGGACGCTACGGATCTGCGCATTCTGGCGGAATTGCAGGCCGACGGCTCGCTGTCGAACGTCGAACTGGCGCGCCGCGTGCATCTGTCGCCCTCGCCCTGTCTGGCGCGCGTGAAGGCACTGGAAGCAGCGGGCGTCATCGAACGCTACGTTGCGATCACGAATCCGCAGGCCCTGGGCCTGACCCTGAACGTATTCATTTCCATCAGCCTGAAAACGCAGTCGAAGGAAGCGCTGGCCGCGTTCGAAAGCCGCATTGCGGAACAGGAAGAGGTGATGGAGTGCTACCTGATGACGGGTGACAGCGACTACCTGATACGGGTGGCCGTGGCCGATATCGCCGCACTCGAGCGCTTCATACTCGAGCAGCTCACGCCCATTCCGGGCATCGAAAAAATCCGCTCGAGCTTTGCACTCAAGCAGGTGCAATACAAAACTGCGCTGCCACTGCCTTTGCCGCGCTGACTCAATCCGCGGCAGCGCATGCGGCGGCCACAAAAAAAGCACGGTTCGCACCGCGCTTTTTTCAGCCCTGCCGTGCAGGGTTGCAACCAAAATGTGTGGTCGGGGCGAGAGGATTCGAACCTCCGACTCCTGCGTCCCGAACGCAGTACTCTACCAGGCTGAGCTACGCCCCGACTAATGCACGTGTTGCTGTTTTTAGCGGTCTCGGGAAACCGCGAAAGAGCATAATTCTAGCAAAGAATCGCGATGTATGGAAAGGGGCCAGTCGCCAAGCGCCGAGCGGGCCAGTTCCGCCTCGGCCACGGCGGCCTTGCGGGTGTATTCCAGCGCATCGGTTTCCTGCACCGCACGGGCCACCGCCTCGAAGTCGCCGTCGCCGTGCAGAATGGCGTCGTGCACCAGAAAGCGTTGCGCCGGCGTACCCACTTCCATGACCCGAATGAGCGGCAGGGTGGGCTTGCCTTCGCGCAGGTCGTCGCCCACGTTCTTGCCCAGCGCCTCGGCGTTGCCGCCGTAATCGAGCACGTCGTCGACCAGCTGGAACGCGGTGCCGATATGCCGACCGTAGGCCGCAGCAGCGGCTTGCTGCTCGGGCGTGGCACCAGCCACGATGGCACCCACCTGGGCCGCCGCCTCGAAAAGTTTCGCGGTTTTGTAGCGCACCACCTGCAGATAGCGCTCGAGCGATACGTCGGGGTCGTGCACGTTCAGAAGCTGCAGCACCTCGCCCTCGGCGATCACCGTCGTGGCGGCCGACAGCACGGTCATGGCCGGCATCGAACCCGATTCCACCAT
The DNA here is from genome assembly GCA_030733815.1 of Yanghanlia caeni. Classification (GTDB taxonomy): domain Bacteria; phylum Pseudomonadota; class Gammaproteobacteria; order Burkholderiales; family Burkholderiaceae_B; genus Yanghanlia; species Yanghanlia caeni. The sequence continues at coordinate 59,902 of JAUZQE010000018.1, read as the reverse complement.
CATCTCGAACGAGCGCGAATACAGATAATCGCCCACCAGCACGCTGGCCGCATTGCCGAACACCGCATTGGCCGTCTGCCGGCCCCGGCGCATGTCGGATTCATCGACCACGTCGTCGTGCAGCAGCGTGGCCGTATGGATGAACTCGACAACGGCCGCCAGCAGATGATGCGTCGTGCCCTGGTACCCCAGCGCACGCGCCACCATGAGCAGCATGGCCGGTCGCATGCGTTTTCCGCCTGCCGCGACAATGTACTCGCCAATGGTGCGGATAAGGACGACTTCGGAATCGAGGCGTGCACGGATCACGGCGTCCATGGCCTTCATGTCGTCGTCGATGGGAGCGAGAAGGTCGGTCAGGTTCAAGATGGGACCCACGAAAATTACGGAAATGGCGAATTGGAGGATTATACGTGAGGGGTCGGGGCTGAAAATTTGGCGATAATGGCTGTTTTCAGTTCAAAGAGCAAGAAACCGGAGAAAACGTCGTGCCCCCGTATGAATTGCACACGCTGATCGAACGCGCCGAACGCGTGCTGGCCCAACTGGAAGCCTGGCTGCCGCCGGCCCCGCCGCCCATCGACTGGCAGGCGCATGCCTTTCGCTGGCGCAAGCGTGGTGCGCGCGGCTGGCTCGACGCCGTGCGCAACGTCGCGCGCATCCATCTCGACGACCTGCAGCACATCGACCGCCAGAAAGCCGTCATCGATCGCAACACGCGCCATTTCCTCGAGGGCAAGCCCGCCAACAACGTTCTCATGACCGGCGCACGCGGTACCGGCAAGAGCTCGCTGGTCAAGGCCATGCTGGCGCAGTACGCCGACCAGGGCCTGCGGCTCATCGAAGTCGACAAGTCCGACCTGGCCGATCTGGGCGATATCGTGGCGCTGGTGGGCGAGCGCCCCGAGCGCTTCATCATCTTCTGCGACGACCTGTCGTTCGAGGAAGGCGAGGCCAGCTACAAGGAACTCAAGTCGGTGCTCGACGGCTCGGTGAGCGCGGCAGGCGACAACGTGCTCATCTACGCCACCTCGAACCGCCGCCACCTCATGCCCGAATACATGAGCGAAAACCTCGGCGCCAAGCACCAGTCCGACGGCGAAATTCACCCCGGCGAAACCGTGGAAGAGAAGATCTCCCTGTCGGAACGCTTCGGCCTGTGGCTGTCGTTCTACCCCTTCCGGCAAGACGACTACCTCGACATCGTGAACCACTGGCTGCGCGAGCACGGCTGCACGGCCGAATCCATCGACGCCGCCCGCAGCGAGGCACTGCAGTGGGCACTCGAACGCGGGTCGCGTTCGGGGCGGGTGGCGCGGCAGTTCGCACGCGACTGGGCGGCGCGCCATGTCTAAACCGTTCATCGACGTGGCGGTCGGCATCGTTCTGCGCGACGATGGCCGCGTCCTGCTCGGGCAGCGCCCCGCCGGCAAACCGTGGCCCGAATGGTGGGAACTGCCGGGCGGCAAAATTGAACCCGGCGAGACGGTGCGCGAAGCACTGGTACGCGAGCTCAAGGAAGAGCTCGATATCGACGTGACCGCAGCCACCCCCTGGGTAACCTATGTGCACGAATACCCCAAGACCATCGTGCGCCTCGCGTTCTGGAAGGTTACCGCGTGGAACGGCGAAGCGCGGGGCATGGAAGATCAGGCGCTCGCGTGGGTGAACCCGCATGGCCCGCTGGAAGTCGGCCCCGTGCTGCCGGCCACCGAGCCGCCATTACGCTGGCTCACCCTGCCCGAGCGCTACCTCATCAGCCACATTGGTTCAGAACAGAACCTGAATGCCTGGCTCGAGCGGCTCGACGCCGCCCTTGCCGATGGCGTGCGGCTGGTGCAGTTTCGCGAACCGGAATGGGAACGGCAGGCCCGCAACGATCAGACTGAACGTGCCGCACTGGAACGCGCCTTCCAGGCGGTGCTGTCGCGTTGCCGTGGCACCGGTGCGCTGTGCCTGGTCAACGGCGTGCATCAGGAAGCGTGGTGGTCGCAGGCCGACGGCGTGCACCTGCGCGCCGCCGACGTGCAGGTGCGCCGGGCGGTGCCGCGCAAACCGGCCTGGGTGGCCGCTTCCGTGCACAACGAAGAAGAACTCCAGGCCGCGCGCGCCATGCAGGTCGACTTCATGGTGATCGGCCATGTGCTCGACACCCCCTCGCATCCCGATGTGCCGGGCATGGGCTGGCAACGCTTCGCCCAGCTGGCAGGCGGCGCGGGCTGCCCCGTGTTCGCCTTGGGTGGCCAGAGCCGCGCCACGCTGCGCACGGCGCAGGAACACGGCGCACACGGTATCGCCTTCATGCGGGCTCAAATGTAATTATTCCGGGGCCGTTCGCGTGTGGCGTCGCGTAGGCCGCTAAGCCTATTGCCCGGCTTCTAGCGCATCGGCGGCGGGCAGGCCGCCGCCCAGCGCTGCCATCAGGCGGGCGCTCGCGATCAGCCGGTCTGCCAGCAGGTTCAGGGCCGCCCGCTCGGTGCTGAGCGCCGTGGTTTCCGTCTGCACCACGCTCAGGTAATCGATCAGCCCGGCCACATACTGGTTCTGCGTGAGCCGCAAAGATTCACGTGCAGACTCCAGCGCACGGCCCTGCGTGACCTGTTCCATACCCATCACACGCAGCTGCACCAGCAGGTCTTCCACTTCCTGCAAGGCCGCCAGCACCGCCTGGCGCCAGCTGACCGCCTGCACGTCGAAGTTCGCCCGCGCCTGCTGCACGGCGGCACTGCGTGCACCGCCATCGAACAGGGTCAGCGCCAGGGCCGGGCCCAATGCCCAGTAGCGCGCCGGAGCCGTGAGCCACTCGGCCCACTGGCCCGACCGGAAGCCCCCCACGCCGCTCAAGGTCAGGGCCGGAAACCAGGCCGCCTGCGCCACGCCGATCTGCGCATTGGCTTCGGCCATGCGCCGTTCCGCCGCCACCAGATCGGGGCGGTGCTGCAACAGCTCGGCCGGCACGCCCACCGGAATTGCGGGCAGCTGCGGCACGTCGTGGGTGGCGGCCAGGGCGAAGGCCGATGGCGGGCGCCCCAGCAGCACAGCAAGCGCATGCTCCAGCTGGGCGCGCTGACGCTGTAGTGCCAGCAGCTGCGTGCGGGCGTTCTCGAGCTGGGTGCGGGCGGCCGCCACGTCGGCCTGCATGGCCACCCCGGCCGCATAACGGTTCTGCGTCAGGCGCAGCGAGCGCTCGTACGCCTGCACCGTCTGCTGCATGAGCCGGATCTCGGCGTCGGTGACGCGCAGGCTGAAATAGGTCTGTGCCAGGGTCGACTGCATGCTGAGACGCACCGCATCAATATCGGCGCTGCTCGCATCCAGCGCCGCCCGCCCCGCCTCAACCGAGCGGCGCACGCGGCCCCAGAGGTCGATTTCCCAACTGACCGCAGCCGACAGCGCATAGGTGTTGCTCACGCCCCCGCCCGCAGCGCCGCTACCGCCGCCGGAACGGTCAACCGACGCATCGCTGCCCACTGTCGGAAAGAAACCGGAGCGCGCCGATTGCAGGGCGGCCTGCGCCTGCCGGTATCGTGCCTCGGCCAGCTGCACGTCAAGGTTGCCTTCCTGCAGGGTGGCGATCAGTTCGTTGAGCGTGGCGTCGCCATACAGCGTCCACCAGTCCGTGCGCAGGGGCGCAACGCCCGGTCGCGCCTGCACCCAGCCGGCATTGGCTTGCGGCTCAGGTGCCACGTCCGCCTGCCGGTAGGCGGCGCCTACGTCGATGTCCGGCCGTGCGTAATCGGGCCCGACGGCGCAGCCGGCGAGCGCGCCAACCACCAGCAATGCGGCCGTCAGGCGACCCATGCGTGCGGACGGATTCAAGGCAGCGTTAAGCGAGAAAGATGTCTGCATGGCCGGTTACTGTCCCTGAATATCTTCCGGGTTCAATCGCCGCCCGCGGCGCCCGGCGCCGGGGTGCCCTGCGGCGTCTGCCCCGCGGCGCGTCGGCGTCGCGCGAAGCGCCAGCGCAGCCGGTCGAGGTAAAGGTACACCACCGGCGTCGTATAAAGCGTAAGTATCTGGCTGAGCAGCAGCCCGCCGATAATCGTGATGCCCAGCGGCCGGCGCATTTCCACGCCCGCTCCGGTGGCCAGCACCAGCGGCAGCGCGCCCAGCATCGCCGCGAGCGTGGTCATCATGATCGGCCGGAAGCGCACCAGGCAGGCCTGAAAAATGGCCTCACGCGAACTCAGCCCCCGGCTGCGCTCCACCAGCAGCGCAAAGTCGACCATCATGATCGCGTTCTTCTTTACGATGCCGATCAGCAGGAACACGCCGATCAGCGCAATCAGGGTGAACTGCTCATCGAGCATCATGAGCGCCAGCAGCGCACCGATGCCCGCCGACGGCAATGTCGAAAGAATCGTGATGGGGTGCATGTAGCTTTCGTACAGCATGCCCAGCACCAGGTACATGGTGACGAGGGCGCCCAGAATCAGCCAGGGCTGCTGCCCCACGCTGTGCTGCAGCGCTGCGGCCGAGCCCAGGAACCCCGCCTGAATCTGGTGTGTGGGCAGGCCGATGCGTGCCACCGCCTGCTCGATCGCCGCCATCGCCTCGTCGAGCGAGACACCCGGCGCCAGACTGAACGAAATCGAATCGGCCGCCAGCAACCCCTGATGGTTCACGCTAAGCGGCGCGCTGCCGCGCTCCAGCCGCGTAAAGGCGGAAAGCGGCACGCGCCGGCCGTCGGCCGCAATCACCTGCACCAGCCGCAGCGACTCGGCATCCTGCGCATAGCGCTCGTCGATGCCCATGACCACGTGGTACTGGTTCAGCGTGCCGTACATCACCGACACCTGCCGCTGGCTGAACGAATTGTTCAGCGTGGCCGCGATCATGCTCATGTCCACGCCCAGGCGGGTGGCCGCCTCGCGGTCGATCACCAGCTCCACGCGGCGCCCCTTGTCCTCGACATCGGTGTCCACGTCGACCAGTTCGGGCAGGGCGGCCAGCGCCTGCTGCACGCGCGGCATCCATGTTTTCAGTACGTCGAGATCGCCGCTCATCAGCGTGTACTCATGGGAACCCGCACTCTGCTGGCGCCCGCCCACGAAGATGTCCTGCTGTGGCACCAGCGTCAGACGCGCGCCCGGCGTGCGCTGGAACTGCGGCCGCAGGCGGTTCACCACTTCCATGGCGTTCTCCGTACGTTCAGACAACGGCTTGAGTTCGATCATCAGGAAACTGGAATTGCTGCCGCCGCGCCCGCCCGCGTGCACCGTCACGCTCTGAATGGCCGGGTCTTTCAGCAGCTGCTGGCGAAAGGCCTCGAGCTTGGGCATCATGGCCTGAAACGATGTGCCCTGATCGACCCGGAAAAAGCCCATGAGTTGTCCGGTATCCTGCTGCGGGAAGAAACCCTTGGGCACGATCGTGTACAGATAAACGTTCAGCCCCACCGTCGCCGCGAGCACCAGCAGCATGAAGCGGCTGTGCGCCAGCGCCCAGTTCAGCGAGCGCTTGTAGCCTTCCCAGAACCACGCGCCCAGCGCGACGAACGCCCGGCGCAGCGCACCCATTGCCGGCACGTTGGCGCTCCCGTGCGGCCCCGAACCGTTCCCCGAACCGTTCCCCGAACCGTTCCCCGAACCGTTCCCCGAACCGTTCCCCGAACCGTCCTCCGAACCGTTCCCCGGACCGTTCCCCGGACCGTTCCCCGGACCGTTCCCCGGACCGTTCCCCGGACCGTTCCCCGAACCGTTCCCCGAACCCGCACCGTTGCCCGACGCGGCCGCAACCCCACGCCTGCGCCCGTCGCGCCCGCCGCGCAGCAGGTGCGCGCACATCATGGGCGTGAGGGTGAGCGACAGCAGCAGCGACACCATGATCGCCGTCGACAGGGTCACCGCAAACTCGCGAAACAGCCGCCCCGGCAACCCGCCCATGAACAGCATGGGAATGAACACCGCCACCAGCGACACGCTCATGGCCACCACGGTGAAGCCCACCTCGCGCGCCCCGCGCAGGGCCGCACGCACCGGCGGCACGCCCTGCTCGCGGTAGCGCATGATGTTTTCAAGCACGACGATGGCATCATCCACCACGAACCCCGTGGCCACGATCAGCGCCATCAGCGATATGGTGTTCAGCGTATAGCCGAACAGCAGCATCAGGCTGAACGTGGTGATGAGCGAGGCCGGCACGGCAATGGCCGGAATCAGCGCCGCGCGCAGATTGCGCAGGAACATCAGCACCACCACGATCACGAGCGCCACGGCAATCATGAGCGTGAGCTCGGCCTCGTGCATCGAAGCACGAATGCTGGGCGTGCGATCCTGTGCCACCGACAGGGTCACGTTTGCCGGCAGCATCGCTTCCAGCTGCGGCACCTGGCTGCGAATGCGATCGACCGTTTCAAGAATATTGGCATCGGCCTGCCGGCGCACGATCAGCAGCACGGCACGCCGGTCGTTGTAGAAGCCGATGTTGTTGCGGTCTTCCACGGAATCTTCCACCCGGGCGACATCCTGCAGGCGAATCGGCGCGCCGTCGCGCCAGGCCACGATCAGGGGCGCGAACTGTGCCGCCCGGTTCATCTGCCCGCCGGTGCTCACCTGCCACGTGTGCCGGTCGTTCTCCACCACACCGTTCGGGCGCAGCGTGTTGGCCTCGTTCAGGGCGCGGCGCACCTCGTCCAGCGACACGCCTGCTGCATACAGCTGCTGCGGATTCAGCGTCACGCGAATGGCGGGCAGCGAACTGCCGCCCACCTCCACCTCGCCCACGCCGGGCACCTGCGCCAGCTTCTGCGCAAGCAGTGTCGAGGCCAGGTCGTACAGCTCGCCTTGGGTCGCCACCGGCGACGTAAGCGCCAGCACCATAATCGGCGCCGAGGCGGGGTTCACCTTGCGGTACGTGGGGTTGCTGCGCAGGCCGGAAGGCAGCATGGGGCGCGCGGCGTTGATGGCGGCCTGCACGTCACGTGCGGCCCCGTCGATATCGCGGTTCATGTCGAACATCAGCATGATCCGCGTCGAGCCCTCGGAACTGCGTGAGCTCATCTCCACCAGACCGGCAATGGAGCCCAGCGACTGTTCAAGGGGTGTGGCCACCGTCGATGCCATGGTCTCGGGGCTTGCCCCGGGCATGCTGGCCGACACCGTGATCATGGGGAAATCCATCTGCGGCAGCGGCGCCACCGGCAGCATGAAGTACGACAGCGCGCCCGTCAGCAGCATGGCAAGGGTGGCGAGCGTGGTCGCCACCGGCCGCATGATGAAGACCCCGAACCACCTCATGCCGTCTGCTCTCCCCTTGCCTGCCCGCCTGCTGCACGGCGTCGCAGGCGGCGCGCATGGCGGTCGAAGAACAGATAGATGACGGGCGTGGTGTACAGCGTGAGCACCTGGCTGCAGATCAGCCCGCCCACCATCACGAGGCCAAGTGGCTGGCGCAGCTCGGCACCGGAGCCCGTGGCGAACATGAGCGGCAGCGCGCTGAACAGCGCGGCCAGCGTGGTCATGAGAATGGGCCGGAATCGCAGCAGCGCGGCCTCATGAATGGCCGCCAGGGGTGTCAGGCCCCGCTCCCGTTCGGCATCCAGCGCAAAGTCGATCATCATGATCGCGTTCTTCTTCACGATGCCGATCAGCAGAATGATGCCGATCACGCCGATCATGTCGAGATCGGTGCCGGTGAGCAGCAGCGCCGCCAGCGCCCCCACCGCGGCCGACGGCAGCGTGGAAAGGATGGTGACCGGGTGAATGTAGCTTTCGTACAGGATGCCCAGCACGATATACATGGTGACCACGGCGGCCAGGATCAGCCACAGCGTGCTGGAAAGCGACGCCTGGAAGGCGCGCGCCGCACCCTGGAAAGTGAGCTCGGACGACAGGGGCATGCCCAGCTCGGCGTAGGCCGTGCGAATGCGCTCGACGGCATCGGAAAGCGCCACGCCCGGCGCCGTATTGAACGACAGGGTGGTAGCGGGAAACTGCCCCAGCCGCTCGATCGACAGCAGCGTGCTGTCGTGTTCGATGCGGGCAATGGCGCTGAGCGGAATCGGTACATCGCCGCTGCCGCGCACGTAGATGTGGCGCAGATCGGCGGGGCTCTGGCGGTACTCGGGCGCGACCTCGAGCACCACCCGGTATTGGGCCGCCTGCGTGAAGATGGTGGAGATCAGGCGCTGCCCGAACGCGTCGTACAGGGCGTCGTTCACGGCGGCGTGGCTGACCCCCAGGCGCGCTGCCGCGTCGCGGTCGACCCGCACGATCGCCTCGCGCCCGTTGGGCTGCAGATCCGCCGCCACGCTTTCGAATTCCGGCAGCGCAGCCAGCGCCTCGACAAAGCGCGGCGTCCAGGCCATGAGCACGCCATGATCGGGGTCGGAAAGCGTCATCTGGTACTGGTTGCGGCTCACGCGGTCATCAACCGTGAGATCCTGCACCGGCTGCATGAACAGCTCGATATCCGGCGTGTCGGCCAGCCGTTCGTTCAGCCGGCGAATCACCTCTGCCGCCGTGCTGCTGCGCTCGGCCAGGGGCCGCAGCGCAATCTGCATGCGCCCCGTGTTGAGCGTGGCGTTGGTGCCGTCAATGCCGGTGAACGAGGTGACCGACACCACGTCGGGGTCTTCAAGAAGCATTTCCGCCGCCTGACGCTGGCGCGCCGCCATCGATGTGAACGAGACGTCTTGCGGTCCCTGACTGATCGCCTGGATCAGGCCGGTGTCCTGCTGCGGAAAGAAGCCCTTGGGCACCATGCCGTACAGCAGCCCGGTGAGCAGCAGCGTGGCCACGGCCACCAGCAGGGTCAGCCCCTGGCGGCCCAGCACCCACTGCAGGCTGCGGTCATACCCGGCAATCAGCGCGTCCATCATGCGCGCCGACGCGTGCTGAAAACGGCCCCGGCGCAGCTCCGATTCCGGGCGCAGCATGCGTGCGCACATCATAGGCGTGAGCGTCAGGGAAATGACCAGCGACAGCAGTATGGCCACCGCCAGCGTGATCGCGAACTCGCGAAACAGGCGGCCGATCACGTCGCTCATGAACAGCAGCGGAATCAGCACCGCAATCAGCGACAGGGTCAGCGACACCAGCGTGAAGCCGATCTGCCTGGCGCCCTTGAGCGCCGCCTGCAGCGGCGGATCGCCGTCTTCGACGTGGCGCGCGATGTTCTCGATCATCACGATGGCGTCGTCCACCACGAAACCCGTGGCAATCGTGAGCGCCATGAGGCTCAAGGTGTTCAGGCTGAAGCCGCTCAGGTACATGATGCCGAACGAACCCACCAGCGACAGCGGCACCACGACGCTGGGAATGAAGGTGGCCTTCCAGCTGCGCAGGAACACGAACGTCACCAGCACCACCAGCCCGATCGCCAGCAGCATCTCGGTCTGCACGTGACGAATCGCCTCGCGTATGGTCAGCGTGCGGTCGGCCGCCACCGCGACATCCACGCCCACCGGCAGCGAGGCCTGCAGGCCGGGCAGCATGGCTTTCACGCTGTCGACCACCTGCACCACGTTGGCGCCCGGCTGGCGCTGGATGTTCAGCAGAATGGCCGGCGTGGTGCCCACCCAGGCCGCCTGACGCACGTTTTCGGCATCGTGCACCGCCTGCGCCACGTCGCCCAGGCGCAGCACCGACCCGTCTTCATGGTGCAGGATCAGGTTTTCGTAGTCCTGCACCGAGCGCAGCTGATCGTTGGCGTCGATCGTGGTGGAGCGTTCAGGCCCGTCGAGATTGCCCTTGGGCTGGTTCACGTTGGCCGACGTGATGGCCGAGCGCACATCGGCCAGCGTGAGCCCGCGCGCAGCCAGTGCCGCGGCGTTGGCCCGGATGCGCACGGCGGGCCGCTGCCCGCCGGCGATGCTGACCAGCCCCACCCCGCTGATCTGCGACAGCTTCTGGGCCACCCGCACGTCGATCAGGTCGCGCACCTGATGCAGCGGCAGCGTGGGCGAGGTGACCGCCAGCGTGATCACCGGCGTATCGGCCGGGTTCACCTTGTTGTACACGGGCGGTGCGGGCAAATCGTTGGGCAACAGGTTCGACGCCGCATTGATGGCCGCCTGCACCTCCTGCTCGGCCACGTCCAGCGGCAGGTCGAGATCGAACTGCAGCGTGATCACCGACGAGCCGCCCGAACTGGATGACGTCATTTGCGTCAGGCCCGCCATCTGGCCGAACTGACGCTCCAGCGGCGAGGTCACCAGCGCCGTCATCACGTCGGGGCTCGCGCCCGGGTACAGCGTGGTCACCTGTATGGTGGGGTAATCGACCTGCGGCAGCGCCGAGACGGGCAGCAGCCGGTAGGCCAGCAGGCCCGAAAGCAGCAGCGCCACCATCGCCAGCGTGGTGGCCACAGGGCGAAGAATGAAGATGCGCGACAGATTCACGGGCTGCCCTCAGTGGCCCGCCGGCGCAGCGCCCTGCGCGCGCGCCCCGCCGGCGCCCTTGCCGCCGGCTGCGGCGCGGGGTGCCGGGGCGAGTTCGGTGCCATCCACACTCACGATGTCCACACGGCCACCCTCGCGCAGGCGATCCGTGCCTTCCACCACCACGCGCTCGCCCGCCTGCAGGCCCTCGTGCACGGCAGTGAGCGGGCCATCGACGCGGCCCGCAACGATGCGCCGAATCTGCACCGCCTGCTCGTCATCGACCACGTATACGAAGGCACCGATCGAACCGACCTGCACCGCCGCCGAGGGCACCGCCAGCGCCTGCTGTTGCGAAACGATCAGGCGCACGTTCACGAACTGGTTGGGAAAGAGCCGCTCGTCTTCATTGTTGAAGCGGGCTTTCACGCGCAATGTGCCGGTGGTCACGTCAATCTGGTTGTCGACCGACATCAGCTCGCCGCGCGCCAGCTCCGTCACGTCGTTCTGGTCGTAAAGCACGACTTCCAGCGTACGGCCGGCTCGCAGTTGTGCCAGCACGTCGGCCGCTTCCGCCTGAGGCAGGGTGAACTCCACCGAAATGGGTTGCGTCTGCGTAATGGTGACGATGCCGTCGGCATCGGCGGCGTTGATGATATTGCCCTGATCCACCTTGCGCAGGCCCACCCGCCCCGAAATGGGGGCCGTGATACGGGTATGGCTCAGCTGCAGGGCCGCGCTGTCGACGGCAGCCTGATCGCTGGCGCGGGCGCCTTCCAGCTGCTTGACCAGCGCTTCCTGCTGCTCGACCTGCTGGCGTGCGATCGAGTTCTGGCGAAACAGCAGCCGGTAGCGTTCCAGATCCTGCCGGGCGCTCTGCAGCTGCGCCGCATTCTGCTGCTGCTGGCCGCGTGCCTGATCGAGCGCCGCCTGAAACTCACGCGGGTCGATCTCGGCGAGCAGGTCGCCCGCTTGCACCCACTGCCCTTCCTGAAAGTGCAGGCGCATCAGCTCGCCGCCGACGCGGCTGCGCACCACCACGGTGTTGAAGGCGGTTACGGTGCCGATCGCACGCAGCGTGTGGCGTATGGTTTCTTCGCGTGCGGTGGCCAGGCGCACCGGCACGGGCATGGCCCGCATGCCGGCCATGCCGAAGGGGCCCGCAGCACCGGCGGGCGCACCCGAAGGCGGCGCGGCGTCGCGCGCGACGAAATACCAATACGCGCCGGCCGCCAGACACACGACGACCAGCCATCCCAGCCACCGCCCGCGGCGGCGCCTTCCCTGTGCGGGATCATCAAACGACATGCATATACCTCGCCATGCGAAGACAAGCCGACATTGTCGCGCATCACCGCGCCCGCACGCAGACGGCGAGGCGCAAATGAAACGGAGCGCAACAGTATTTTGCCCTGAGGATCAGACCTGGCAGCAGGCGAGGCGGAAGGAAACGTCGGTACCGACGGGTTGAGGCTTGAGATCGGGCCCCTGCATGGCGAATCGTACCCAGATCACGTACTTGTTCGCACTCATTTCGGGGAAGACGCGGCGGGCGGGATCGACCCACACGCGAAGCAGCTGATAGGTTTTGCCGCCCAGCATTTCCTGGTAGGCGCCGTCGGGCGCGGTCATTTCGCGCACGTCGCCCGATTCGCGCAGCATGCGCAGAATGAGCGCCAGACCGCGATACAGCGGCAGAAAGGGGGCTGTCCATTCCTGCAGGTTGCGCGAGCGTTCTTCAAACGGGCGCAGCTGCCAGGAAAAGAAGGAAGGCATATCGACGGGCGACGAGCCCCCCGGCACCGCGAGCCGGCCACGCAGGCTTGCGAGCCATTCGTTGTCGCGCAGGTTCTGGCCGACGCGGCCCTGTGCCCCCAGTTCACTGGCCACGCCCTGGATCTCTTCGAGCATGGCGGTGAGCCGGGACTCGTCAACACCGGGGTGCTGGCGCAGCCCCGCAAGCGTGCCGCGCTGGCGCTCGAGATCTTGAACGATTGCACCACGCAGGTCGGTGCGTTCGGAAATGTCGAGCAGCTCGAACAGCGTGGCCATGGAGATCTGATGATGCCGGACGTCTTCGCCTTTTGAAAAGAAGAAGAGTCGGTCGAACAGATGTTCTACCCGCAGGAGGGAGCGAATGCGCTCATTGCATGGATATTCGTAGAGAATCACGCGACCTACAACCTTTAGAAGCTTCGACACCAGCGTTCGTGCAACGCCCGGACCTGGTGCTCCAGTTCGTCGAGCGAGGTACCGCCACCGTTGTTGATGAGGTCGTGCGCGGCGGCGTTTCGTTCCTCTCGTGAGGCCTGTGCTGACATGATACGCGCAATAGCATCATGCGTCAGCCCGCTACGCGCCTGAACGCGGGCGATCTGGGTTTCCGGGTCGCAGTCGACGACGCACACCCGATCAAGCTCGTCGAGCCAGCGCCCCGATTCCACCAGCAGCGGCACAACGAACACCACGTAGCAGCCATCAGCCACCCGTGCCCGCGCCTCGGTTTCGGCCCGGATCATGGGATGCAGAATCGCTTCCAGCCGGCGGCGCGCTTCGGGGCTCTGGAACACCAGCTCGCGCATGGCCGGCCGGTCGAGCGCACCGTTTTCGGCAATGACGTCGGGCCCGAACGCGCGCCGTATGGGTTCGATGGCGGCACCGCCCGGCGCCGTGAGCTCGTGGGCGATCACGTCGGTGTCGATCACCGCCGCACCCCACTTCGCCAGCATTTCCGCCACCTTGCTCTTGCCCGAACCGATGCCCCCGGTAAGACCAACCTTGTACATGCGGACGTTTCCAGTCAAAAGGGAAACTGTACAACAGCCCCCCGCACGAGCCCAAACCCTCCGGCCGCGGCCAGAAACGGCCCGAAGGGCAGGGTGGCCCGCCATGCCTGCCGGCCCCACCGCAGTACGGCCACCAGCGCCCCGCCAAGGCTGGCGGCCAGCAGCACTTCCGGCAAGGGCGCCCAGCCCAGCCACGCACCCAGCGCAGCCAGCAGCTTCATGTCGCCGCGCCCCATGCCCTCGTGCCCCCGCCAGAACACGAACACGGCGTTGACCCCGCGCAGAAAGAGATACCCGGCGGCGGCGCCCGCCAGCGCGGCGGCTGGTGCCGGCCCCAAGCCCGCAGCCGACAGCAGCAGGCCGGCCCACATGAGCGGCTGCGTGAGCGCATCGGGCAACACGCGGCAGCGCGCGTCGATGAGCGCCAGCAGCAGCAACACCATGCAGGCGCCCGCACGAGCCAGAGCCAGGGGGCCCAGAGCACGCATGAGGATGAGCACCACCACGCACGCCAGACTGGCGGCGGCGCAAACCAGGAAAACCGTTGTCGAAGCCGCCCGCAGCGCCGCACAAAGCGTGGCCCCGTCGACCGCAGCCCCCGCATCGATGCGACGCGCATAGTCACTGGCGATGCGCTCGCACGCGACACCCGCCAGAGCCGTTGCCGGCAACGCGAGAAGCACCCAGTAACCGCTCGTCACGACGCCCCCAAAGCCAATGGAAATGCGTAGAATGAAATGAGGAAGCTTTCCCCGCGTCTTCGATGGAAACGTTCATGCCCGCAAATCTTTCCACCCGCCCTCTTCGCGCTGCACTGCTGACCGCTGCCCTCGCCCTGGCCGGCCTCGTGGCCGGCTGTGCGCAACCGCAGCAAAGTGCCGCTCTTTACGATTCATCGCGCGAAAACACGCATCTCGACGCCGAAAGCCAGGCCATGGCCGGTTCACGCCGGGCGTCGCCGCAGATTCAGCTGGGGTTCGGCAGCGCAGGCCCGGAACCCATCGACGTGGCGGCCGCCGAGGCGCAGGCCGCCGGGCAGGAGCCCGTGCAGGCCACACCGCGCCCGCTGGCCGAAGCGCGCAGCTTCCTGGGCACGGTGCCCTGCCCTGCGGGCACGACCTGCGAGGCGGCACGGTTTATGGTTACGCTGGCCCCCAGCGGCGAATGGCGCGCACGCACCACGCTGCTCATAGGCAACCAGCCCACCCAGTCGTTCGCCGAACAGGGGTGCTGGAACATCATCGGCAGCCAGCCGCTGCGCATTGCCCTGGTACACGCGAACCAAGACACCGCCAAGGCCGATCTCACGTTCACCAACGACAACCAGCTGCGCGTGAACGCGATCAACGGCGTGCAACCCATGCTGGAACACCGGCTGACGCGCCAGGCCGATCTCGACGGCATCGACGAACTCAAGGCTCGGCCCGCCCTGAACTGCTGACACCGCGGCCATGCGGCGGCGCGCCACCTGGCCCCGCCGCACGACGTCATCAAGTGATGACGTAGCGGAAACGATTTCTGCACGAGCGGGCCCGTTACAGCGACTGCCGGTTGGCCGGCGCCAGCAGACGATGCGCAAGCTCGACCGCATTACGCACCTTCATTTTCTGGAAGATGCGCGCCCGATGGGCCTCGATCGTGCGCTGTGACACGCCCAATTCCGCCGCAATGACCTTGTTGGGCTTGCCGGTGGCCACATATGCCATCACATCCCGCTCGCGCGGTGTAAGCACCGCAACGCGGCTGTCGTTGAAACCCGACCGCATGAAGTCGCTCATCGCCCTCTCCTGAATGTGTGTGGGCGCCCATTCTGGCATGCGGCCAATGGGGGCATCTACGCTCGTTTTCGGCGATGGATGAAAATATCCCAGCACGCGGCCGGGACATGCCCGGGCAAGGCGCAACGGCGGGCGGGGCGGCCGTAAAGACCGCCGCCGGCTAGCGCATGATCTCGAGGTTGTCGATCAGCCGGGTGGCACCCAGACGCGCTGCAGCCAGCACGACCAGCGGTTCGCCGGCCGCCACTTCGTCGGGGGTGGGCAGCTTCAGATCGCGCTGGCGGCGCACCGAGAAGTAATCGACCTGCCAGCCGTGGTGCTCGAGCCCGGCCATGGCCTCGGCTTCCAGCCGCTGCAGGTCGTGCTCGCCGTCGCTCACGCGCCGGGCCACGTCGTTGAGCGCGCGGTACAGGCGCGGCGCCTCGCTGCGTTCCTCGGGCGTGAGGTAGACGTTACGCGACGACAGGGCCAGGCCGTCGGTGTCACGCACCGTTTCGTGCGCCAGCACGTCGATCGGCAGGCGGAACTGGCGGCACATGGCACGCACCACCATGAGCTGCTGGTAGTCTTTCTTGCCGAATACGGCCACGCGCGGCTGCACGCAGGCGAACAGCTTCATGACCACGGTGCTGACCCCATTGAAGAAACCGGGGCGGAATTCGCCTTCAAGAATGTCGCCCAGATCGGGCGGGCCCTGAATGCGGTAGCTCTGGGGTTCCGGGTACATTTCGCGCTCGTCGGGCGCGAACAGCACGTATACGTTACGGTCGCGTTCGAGCTTTTCGATATCGGCCGCCAGCGTACGCGGGTAGCGGTCGAAGTCTTCATTGGGCCCGAACTGCAGCCGGTTCACGAAAATACTGGCCACCACCGGGTCGCCATGCTGGCGCGCGAGCTTCATGAGGGCCAGGTGGCCTTCATGCAGGTTGCCCATGGTCGGCACAAACGAAATGTTCAGCTGGCCGCGCAACTGGTCGCGCAGTTCATCGATGGTGTGAACGACTTTCAAGAAACGCTCCGTTCAATAAGAAATCGCGCAGGCGGGCTCAGGCCGCCGCGCGCAGATACGATAGACGCACGTAGATCGGTGCGTAGGGCTCGGCCTGGGTGATGTCGAGCAGCGACTCGCGGGCGAGCTCGAGCATGGCAAGGAAATGCACCACGATGACCGCCACGGCGTCGCCCTGGCCCACGCGCTCCATGAACAGTTCGGTGAACTCCATGAAGCGCACGTCGGCCAGACGACGCAGAATCAGGGTCATGTGCTCGCGCACCGACAGTTGTTCGCGGGTGATGTGGTGGCGCGCGTTCAGGCGCGCACGGCGCATGATTTCGCGCCACGCGTCGCGCAGGTCTTCGGGCCGCACCTCGGGCAACAATGTTTCGACCTTGAGGTTGGCAAAGGCCCGGCTGCGCTGGAAGTCGCGCCCCAGCTGGGGCAGCTCGTCGAGCTTGCGGGCCGCGAGCTTCATCTGCTCGTATTCCAGCAGGCGGCGCACCAGTTCGGCACGCGGGTCTTCGACCTCTTCGCCCGTGTCGGACTTGCGCACGGGCAGCAGCATGCGCGACTTGATTTCGAGCAGCAGCGCCGCCATGAGCAGGTATTCACCCGCCAGCTCGAGATTGTGGCGGCGAATCTGCTCGACATACGACAGATACTGGCGCGTGACATCGGCCATGGGAATGTCGAGCACGTTGAAGTTCTGCTTGCGAATGAGGTATAGCAACAGGTCAAGCGGCCCTTCGAAGGCTTCCAGAAACACCTCGAGCGCATCGGGCGGAATGTACAGGTCTTGCGGCAGACTGAACAGCGGTTCGCCGTACAGGCGCGCAAGCGCCACCGAATCCACCGTATCGGGCGTGCTGTCGGTGGGGGGCGAGACAAGGGCGTCGATCGCGCCCCTGCCTACCTTGCCGGAAGCCATGTTGCCGGCTTCACTGTGCCGGGTAATACACGTAGGGCGGCTGCGGCACGTTGGCCTGCTTGAAGCCCTCGTGCAGTTCCGGATCGACGTGCTTGTCCCACAGCCGGGAACGGCCTTCGCGCTGACGCAGCTCGGTATCGGGCTGCTGCTGCTTGATCTGATTGATCAGCTTGGTGATGTCAGACTCGTAGTGCTTGGACATATTGGTAACAGATGCCTGGTTAAATGAGATGACACGAGTTTACTTCACTCGCTGCCTGCCTTGGCGCGCTCGCCCGCGGCCGGCAACAGCATCACCAGCTTGCAGTCGGGCCGGGTGGCCAGGCGAAAGGTAATCTGCTGGTAGCTCAGACGCCCCTCGCGGGGGTGCTGAAAGTCGCGCACGCCGCCGCGCCGATCGATCACGGTATGGCGGGTCCACCAGTGCGCGAACAGGGGGCTTTCGCGCAGCAGCTCCTGAATCACTTCGCGCACGTCGTCTTCCCCGGTATGCGCCCCGGCGTCGGCACGAAATTCGGCAACCACCCGGCTTGCACGCTCTTCCCAGTCAACCACCAGCGAGCGGGCAGCCGGGTCAAGAAAGATGTAGCGCAGCAGGTTGGGGCGCGCGTCACGCACGGGCCAGCCGTCGAACAGCTGCAAAAACGGCTGGTTCCACGACATCACGTTCCAGCAGCGGTCAAGAATGTAGGCCGCCGCCGTGATGCTGTGCACGCAGTCGGCCAGCACCGGCGGCAGTGCGTCGCCCTGCATGCGTTCGTGCTCCGGGTCGGTGCATTCGGCCAGCTCGAACAGGTACTGGCGCTCGGCCCGCTGCAGGCGCAGCACCCCCGCCAGCCGCGCCAGCACGGCCGGCGATACGGTGACGGGTCGCCCCTGCTCGATCCAGGTGTACCAGGTGGTGCTGATACCGCACAGCTGCGCCACTTCCTCGCGGCGCAGGCCCGGCGTGCGGCGCCGCTGCCCCGCGGGCAGCCCCACCGATTCCGGCTGCACGCGGGCCCGGGCGCTGCGAAGGAAGTCTCCGAGCGCCTTGCGACGGATGGAATCCGATGCCTCGCCGCCCATGCCTTGGCCCGCCCCGTTCGCTAGCGCAACACGCTTGCCAGCGTGCGCCGCACGTCGTCTTCGCTGCGGCCGCTGCGCCGGATGTAATCGTGCAGCTGGTCGGTGTCGATGTTGCCCACGTTGAAGTACTGTGACATGGGGTGGCTGATGTAGAAGCCCGATACGCTCGATGCCGGGTACATGGCATAGCTGTCGGTCAGCTTCATGCCCACTTCTTCAGGGCGCATCACGCGGAACATGTCTTCCTTCACCACGTGCTCCGGGCAGGCGGGGTAGCCCGGCGCGGGGCGAATGCCCTGGTATTTTTCGGCGATCAGCGCCTCGTTGTCGAGATCCTCGTCGGCCGCGTAGCCCCACAGATCGCGCCGCACGCGGGCGTGCATGCATTCGGCAAAGCCTTCCGCAAAGCGGTCGCCGAGCGCCTTGAGCATGATCGCGGAATAATCGTCGCCTTCATCCACAAAGCGCTTCTCGTGCGCCTCGATGCCCAGGCCGCCCGTCACGGCAAACATGCCAATGTAATCGGCCACCCCGCTTTCCTTCGGCGCGATGTAATCGGCCAGCGATTTGTAGTCGATGCCCTCGCGCTTTTCCTGCTGCTGGCGCAGGTTGCGCCACGTGAACAGCACCTCGCAACGGCTGTCGTCGGTGTAGAGTTCGATATCCTCGTGATTCACCGTATTGGCCGGGTAGAAGGCGACCACGCCGCTGGCGGTCAGCCAGCGCCCGTCGATGATCTTCTTGAGCATGACCTGCGCATCGGCAAACAGCTTGCGTGCCTGCTCGCCCACCACCTTGTCGTCCAGAATGGCCGGGTACTGGCCGAACAGGCTCCAGGTCTGGAAGAAGGGCGTCCAGTCGATGAATCGTGCGATTTCGGCCAGATCGTAGTTGCGGAACTCGCGCCGGCCGATGAACTTGGGCCGCGGCGGCACGTAATTCGACCAGTCGATTGCCGGGCGATGGGCGCGCGCGTGCTCCAGACTCATGAGCGGCGTCTGGCGGCGGTTCGCGTGACGCTCGCGCACCAGCTCGTAGTCGCTGGCCAGCTTCTGCAGGTAGTCGTCGGCCTGGTCGGACATCAGCGCGGTGGCCACGCCCACCGAACGGCTGGCGTCGGGCACGTAGATCACCGGCCCTTCGTATTGCGGCGCGATCTTCACCGCCGTGTGCACCTTGCTGGTGGTGGCGCCGCCGATCAGCAGCGGCATCTTGCGTTCACGGAAGTACTCGTCGCGCTGCATTTCCGAGGCCACGTAAGCCATTTCCTCGAGGCTGGGGGTGATCAGGCCCGACAAGCCCACCATGTCGGCGCCCTCTTCCTTGGCCTTGGCCAGAATTTCCGAGGCGGGCACCATCACGCCCATGTTCACCACCTCGAAATTGTTGCACTGCAGCACCACCGTGACGATGTTCTTGCCGATGTCGTGCACGTCGCCCTTCACGGTGGCGATGACCATGCGGCCCTTCGGGCGCACGTCGCCGCCGGCAGCCTCGATCTGGCGCTTTTCTTCTTCGATGAACGGAATCAGGTGGGCCACGGCCTGCTTCATGACCCGTGCCGACTTGACGACCTGCGGCAGGAACATTTTGCCCGCGCCGAACAGATCGCCCACCACGTTCATGCCGTCCATCAGCGGCCCCTCGATCACCTGGATCGGACGCCCGCCCTCGGCCGCAATCTTCTGGCGCACTTCCTCGGTATCTTCGACGATGAACGTGGTGATGCCGTGCACCAGCGCATGGGTCAGGCGCTCTTCCACCGGCGCGTTGCGCCAGCTCAGGTCTTCTTCCTTGCGGGCGCCGCTGCCCTTGATGGTTTCGGCCAGTTCCACCAGCCGCTCGGTCGGCGTGCGGATGTCGGCCGGATCGGTGCGCCCCAGCGGTTCGGGGCGATCCAGCACCACGTCTTCCACCATGTCGCGCAGGGCGGGGTCGAGGTCGTCGTACACCGCAAGCTGGCCCGCGTTGACGATGCCCATGGTGAGGCCCTGGCGAATGGCGTGATACAGAAACACGGCGTGAATCGCCTCGCGCATCACGTCGTTGCCGCGAAAGGAAAAGCTGACATTCGAAATGCCGCCCGAGACACGCGCGTGCGGCAGATTCTGCGTGATCCAGCCCGTGGCCTCGATGAAATCGACGGCATAGTGGTTGTGTTCGTCGATGCCGGTGGCGATGGCGAACACGTTGGGGTCAAAAATGATATCTTCCGGCGGGAAGCCCACCTCCTCGACCAGAATGCGGTAGGCGCGCGCGCAGATCTCCTTGCGGCGTTCCAGATTGTCGGCCTGGCCCTGCTCGTCGAAGGCCATCACCACCGCGGCGGCGCCGTACTTGCGGCACAGGCGTGCGTGCTCGATGAAGGCCTGCTCGCCTTCCTTGAGCGAAATGGAATTGACCACCGCCTTGCCCTGCACGCAGCGCAGGCCCTGCTCGATGACGTCCCACTTCGAACTGTCGATCATGATCGGCACACGCGAGATATCGGGCTCGGAGGCGATGAGGTTCAGGAAGCGGCGCATGCATGCGGCCGAATCCAGCATGGCCTCGTCCATATTGATATCGATGATCTGTGCGCCGTTCTCGACCTGCTGGCGGGCGACCTCAAGCGCCTCCTCGTACTTTTCCTCGCGAATCAGGCGCAGGAACATCTTGCTGCCGGTCACGTTGGTGCGCTCACCCACGTTCACGAACAGAGTGTCGGAATCGATGTTCAGCGGCTCCAGGCCCGACAGGCGGGTCTTCACGGGAATCTCTGGCACGACGCGCGGCGCCAGCCCGGCCATTTTGGCGGCGATGGCGCGGATGTGATCGGGCGTGGTGCCGCAGCAGCCTCCGGCCACGTTCACCAGGCCCGAGCGCGCAAACTCTTCCAGCAGCGACGACGTTTCTTCGGGGCCTTCGTCAAACCCGGTGTCGGCCATGGGGTTGGGCAGGCCTGCGTTGGGGTACACGCAGATCCAGGTATCGCACAGCTTGGACAGCTCGGCGATATAGGGGCGCATGAGCGCGGCACCCAGCGCGCAGTTCAGACCGATGGTGACGGGCCGTGCATGACGCACCGAATTCCAGAACGCCTCGACGGTCTGGCCCGAAAGAATGCGACCCGACGCGTCGGTGACGGTGCCGGAGATCATGACCGGCAGGCGCTCGCCGCGCTCTTCGAACACGGTCTCGACGGCAAAGATGGCGGCTTTGGCGTTCAGCGTATCGAAAATGGTTTCGATCAGCACGATATCGATGCCGCCGTCGAGCAGGCCGTTCAGCTGCTCGGTGTAGGCGTCGCGCAGTTCCTCGAACGTGACGTTGCGTGCGCCGGGATCGTTCACGTCGGGCGAGATCGACGCCGTGCGCGGCTGCGGCCCCAGTGCCCCGGCCACGAAGCGCGGCTGCTGCGGCGTGCTGGCCGCATCGGCTGCGGCGCGGGCGAGCTTCGCCGAGGCCACGTTCATCTCGTAGGCGAGCCCGGCCAGGTCGTAATCCGACTGGGCGATTGCCGTGGCGCCAAACGTATTGGTGCTGATGATGTCGGCGCCCGCCTGCAGATACTGTTCGTGGATCTCGGCGATGAGTTCGGGCCGCACGAGCGACAGCAGCTCGTTGTTGCCCTTCACGTCGCGGCCGTGCTCGGCGAAGCGCCGGCCGCGGAAATCGCCCTCGGCGAGCTTGTAGCGCTGGATCATGGTGCCCATGGCACCGTCCATGATCAGGATGCGCTCGCCAAGCCGGCGCACGAACTCGGCACCACGGGTGTACGAGGAAATGGGATAGGGCAGGGCTGGGTAATTCACGGGCTGATCCGGTACCGGCGGCTGCACGGGGCGCACCGCCAAATGTTCATATCTGAAAGGAATCTGCCATTGTATCGTCGCCCGCACGAAGACAAGGGTAATCCCCGTTGCGGCGCAGGGTCAGGTGTATACTCGCAGCCGTCGAAAAAGGTGCTTCCCGGCATGTCCTGCCAGTAGCCGTGCGCCCGCGCCCCGTGCGCGGGGGCGCCGCAACCACATGCCAGGGGGAAGTTAAACGGGAAACAGACGCCGCCGGATTTCCGGCGGCGGGATGTGCTGCCCCCGCAACGGTGCGCATGCGCGCACGGCTCAAACAGCCGCGCCGCCTGCCAGCCCGATACCGGCCTGGATCGCCCCTGGAGTTCCGCTCACGCCCACGAATCACTTCATCCATTGCCGCCTGCCGGCAGGGTGTGCGGAACGGTCACTGTTCAACGACGTGCGGGGACGCGCGTCATAAAGGGATCATCATGCCTCAGCATCATTCCCGGCGGGCGCTTGCGGCCGCCATCTGCCTTGCCCCCCTGCCCCTTCTGGCCCAGAACACCGTACCCGAACTCGATACCGTCGTGGTCACCGCCAGCCGCGGCCCGCAGATTCTGCGGGAAACGGTCGGCGACATCACGGTGGTCGGGCGCGAAGAACTGCAGCGTGCCGGCGCCGACAGCCTCAGCACGATCCTGTCGCGCCAGCCGGGCGTACAGATTTCCGACAACGGCGGGCGCCAGACGCCCACCGGCGTCATGTTGCGTGGCGCCAATGCCAACCACACCCTGCTGCTGATCGACGGCATGCGCGTCAACAGCTCGGTGCAGGGTGGCGCCAACTGGAGCGCGCTCGATCCGTCGACCATCGACCGCATCGAGATTCTGCGCGGGGCGGCCAGCAGCCTGTACGGGTCCGACGCGATCGGCGGCATCATCAACATCATCACGCGCAAGGGCGAAACCGACCGCCCGCTCACCGCCTGGGCCGATCTGGGCATCGGCAGCCACGAAACCGTGCGGGCCGCCACGGGGTTCTCGGGCGCGCGCGACGGCTGGGAATACAGCCTTGCCGCCAGCGGCGCCGACAGCGGCGGCCACAGCGCATCGTCGCAAGCCGTTGCCTTTGGCAACTACCATTCCGACGACGACGGCTACCAGCAGCACACCCTTACCGGCTCGCTCGGCTACCGCTGGGCGCCCGACCAGCACCTGGGCTTCACCTTCTACAACAGCTATATCAACGGCGAATACGACGCCGGTGAGTGGACACACCCCGCGTACGCGCTGACCCGCCAGCAGTCGTACTCGCTCACCAGCACCAACGCGATCACGAATTCCTGGAAGAGCATCCTGCGCTTCGGGCTCAGCAAGGAAAGCTACGAAGACCGCGTGTGGGACACCCGTTTCTCGAGCCTGCAACGTGTGTACAGCTGGCAGAACGATTTTCAGCTGGCCCCGGAACAAAAGCTCTCGGCATACGTGGAACGCATCGAGGAACGCCCCCTGCACAGCGCCGGGCTGGAGGTAAACCGGCGCGACACCAACGCAGCGGGCGTGGTGTACACCGGCCGCTTCGACCGTCACAGCGTGCAGGCCAGCCTGCGCAACGACAACATCACCGGCTACGGCAACGAGACCACGGGCGGCCTGGGCTACGACTTCGCCCTGAACGACGCATGGACGGTGGGTGTGGGCGCCAACACCGGCTTTCACGCGCCCACGTTCTCCGACCTGTACTACCCCGGTTCGGAAAACCCCGATCTCAAGCCCGAAAAATCACGCAACGTCGAGGCGCGCCTGCACTACAGCCGCAACGGCCTGAGCCTGGGCGCCACGCTGTACCAGAACCGGATTCGCGACCTGCTGAACTGGGACAACGCCAGCTTCCGCATGGAGAACGTCAGCCGGGCCACGATACGCGGGGCCACGCTCAGCGCCGAATATGCCTGGGAACGCACCACGCTGCGCGCCAGTGCCGACCTCATGCGGCCGCGCGACGACGATACGGGCGAGCGCCTGCTGCGCCGCGCACGGCAGGCCTACATGGTGGCGCTCGATCATCAGTACAGCGACGCGCTGCGCGTTGGCGCGGAATACCAGTTCACCGGCAAGCGCGACGACACGGCGGTTGACCCCGACACGTTCACGTCGTACCGCACGACGCTGGGCGGCTACGGCCTGCTGAACCTCACCGCCTCGTACGCTCTCACCTCCAATGCGTCGGTGCAGCTGCGCTGGAACAACGTCTTCGACAAGAATTACGCCAACGCATACGGCTATCGAACGGCCGGCTCGAACGTGTTCGTGAACCTGTCGCTGCGCATGTAGCATGAGCGCGCTGCCGGCACCACGAATAACGGAGCAGCGGCCGCGCCGTTGGGGCGCATGGCTACAGCGCCCGGCCGTGCGTCTGGCGGCGGCCACGGCTGTTGCGGCAATGGCCGCCGTGGCGTTGCCGCCCGCGGCCATTGCCGCCACCGGCGACGCCGCCCCACCGCTGCAGCCCGGCACCCGGCAGGCGCTGCGCATCGTCACGCTCGCACCGCACGCCACCGAGCTGGTCTACGCGGCGGGCGGCGGCGACTTCCTGGTCGGCACGGTCAGCAGCAGCGACTTTCCCGATGCGGCGCGCGCGCTGCCACGGGTGGGCGACGGCATCCTGCTCAACCAGGAACGCCTGATCCTGCTCGAGCCCACCCATATTCTGGCCTGGCGGCGCTTCGGTGCGGCCGTGCCGGCCGAGGCGCTGGCCGACACGCTGGGGGCGCACATGGTGTACCTCGCGCCGCACACGCTGCGCGACATACCGGCGGCCATCCGCCGCCTCGGCACGTTCCTGGGCACGCAGACGCGGGCCGGGCCGGCGGCCGGCACCCTGGAACGGCGCATCGAGGCGCTCGAACGTCGCTACTCCGAGCGCGCGCCGGTCACCGTGTTCATCGAAGCGGGCCACCTGCCGCTTTACACGATCGGCAACGACCCGCTGCTGAACGACGCCCTGCGCATCTGCGGCGCAGTCAACATCTACGGGCAATCGGCCATTGCCGCGCCTCGCGTGCCCGTGGAAAGCGTGCTGGTGCACGACCCGCAGCTGCTGGTGGCCCCGGCACACGAAGCCCACGCCGCCCTGCAGATTCGGCACCGCTGGGCGAAGTACGGGCTGCAGGCGGCACAACGGGGCCACGTTCACATCGCCGACCCCGACGCCCTGTTCCGCCCCGGGCCGCGTCTGGTCGATGCCACCGAAGCCCTGTGCGCGGCGATTGACGCGGCGCGCACCGACAGATAGAACGAGCGTGCGATCTCTCGCTGATTGCTCATCTGGTGTGTCATAAATACCTTGACGCAAGCCGGCGATACATTTTGCGGAATTGAGGTTCGGCATGACCCGCCGCTCGCACATCTCGACGCCAAGCATATTGCATGACCACGTCTGGGCCACCGGCTTTGGGCAATACCAGCCATTAGCGATACGACGGTCACCGGCGCGGGTCTAAAATAGACTATTCTTGAACGATCGCCGGCCGGCCGTGCAGCACCGGCCACCCGGCATCCAGCCCCATACCAATCATGACCCAAGCAGACACGACGCACGCAGACCCCTTCAACATCGCGGGCACGGAATACCGTTCCCGGCTGCTCGTAGGTACGGGCAAATACAAGGATTTCGACGAAACCCGACGCGCCATCGAGGCGAGCGGTGCCGAGATCGTCACGGTAGCCATCCGGCGCACCAACATCGGCCAGAACGCCGACGAACCCAGCCTGCTCGACGTGTTGCCGCCGTCGCGCTACACCATATTGCCCAACACCGCCGGCTGCTACACCGCACAAGAGGCGGTGCGCACGCTGCGCCTGGCGCGCGAGCTGCTCGATGGCCACAATCTCGTCAAGCTCGAGGTGCTGGGCGACAAGACCAATCTCTTTCCCAACATGCCGGCCACCCTGGAAGCCGCACGCACGCTGGTCGCCGACGGCTTCAAGGTCATGGTGTACTGCACCGACGACCCGATCCAGTGCCGCATGCTGGAAGACATCGGCTGCGTGGCCATCATGCCGCTCGCCTCCCTCATCGGCTCCGGCATGGGCATCCTCAACCCCTGGAACCTGCGCCTCATCATCGACCAGTCCAGCGTGCCGGTGCTCGTCGACGCGGGTGTGGGCACGGCCTCCGATGCCGCCATCGCCATGGAACTGGGCTGCGACGGGGTGCTCATGAACACCGCCATTGCCGGTGCCCGCGACCCGGTGCTCATGGCCAGCGCCATGAAGAAGGCGGTCGAAGCCGGGCGCGAAGCCTGGCGCGCGGGGCGCATTCCCCGCAAGTACTACAGCGCCGATCCGAGCTCGCCCGAAGAAGGCCTGCTGCAACCGCTCAATTCCTGAACCTTTTCACTGATGCAATGATTCCGAACACCCTCACGATCGCGGGCGTTGACCCTTCCGGCGGAGCCGGCATCCTCGCCGACATCAAGGCCATGAGCGCGCTGGGCGCATACGGCACGGCCGTCGTGGCCGCCCTCACTGCGCAGAATACGCTGGGCGTCACCGATATCGCCCCTGTGGCCCCCGGCTTCGTGGCCCGGCAGATCGACACCCTGTTTTCCGACGTACGCATCGACGCCGTGAAAATCGGCATGCTCGGCCAGCAGCCCGTCACGCGCGTGGTGGCCGAACGCATGGCCCACTGGAAGCCGGTGCACCTGGTGCTCGACCCGGTCATGATCGCAAAAAGCGGCGACGCCCTGCTCGAGCGCGAGGCGATCGACGAATTGCGCGAAAGCCTGGTACCGCTCGCCACCCTGATCACGCCCAACCTGCCCGAGGCCGGTGTACTGCTCGACAGCCGCCCGGTCGAAACGCTCAAGGAAATGCGCGGCGTGGCTGAGCGCCTGCGCCGCCTGCTTGCCGACGACGGCCGTCGCTGGGTCTTCCTCAAGGGTGGCCACCTGCCGGGCAACGACACGATCGACCTGCTGCACGACGGCGACCGCATGATCGAACTGCCGGGCACGCGCATCGCCACCAAGAACACGCATGGCACCGGCTGCACGCTGTCGGCCGCCCTGGCGGCGCTGCTGCCCCAAAGCGGCGACGTGCCCGAGGCGGCCCAGCGCGCCAAGGCCTATCTGGTCGAGGCCATCGCCCGCTCCGACCAGCTCGAGGTCGGCTTTGGTCATGGGCCCGTGCATCACTTCCACGCATGGTGGAATACGGCAAATCGGCTATAGTAGGAAGATTCGGCTTGCTGCGGGCTTGCTGCCGCGCACCCAGGCCATTGTTACGAATACCTACAAAATCATGAACGCCACAGCACTTTCCGAAATCGAAAAGGCCCGCTTCAACTTGGTGGAGCAGCAGATCCGCCCGTGGGACGTCCACGACGAACGGGTCCTGCAAGCGCTCTTCGACGTTCCGCGGGAACGCTACGTTCCGGCTCCCATGCAGGGGCTGGCCTTCTCCGACGTCGAGCTGCCGCTCATCATCAACTCGGTCGACACGCGTGAATCCATGCTCACGCCCAAGGTCGAGGCGCGTCTTGCACAGGAACTCCTGCTCAAGCCCACCGACTGCGTGCTTGAAATCGGCACCGGCTCGGGCTACCAGGCCGCGCTGCTCGGCCGGCTTGCCCAGCAGGTCACCAGCGTGGAAGTCGACAGCCGCCTGTCGGCGTTCGGGGCCGAAAACCTCTCACGCAACCAGGTCACCAACGTCAAGGTCGAAACGGGCGACGCCCACGCCGGCTGGGGCACCACCGAATACGACGCCATCCTGGTCACCGGCTCGGTGCCCAGCGTTCCCGATGCGCTCAAATACCAGTTGCGCGTCGGCGGCCGCCTCGTCGTCGTGGTAGGCCAGGCGCCGGTCATGACCGCTGTGCGCATCACCCGCAACAGCGCCGCCAGTTTCGAAACCACACCGCTATTCGACACGCTCATCAAGCCGCTGCGCGGGGTTTCGGTCTCGAAGTTCAAGTTCTGAATGCGGTCGCTGCGCAGGTGTTGCATCGTGCTCGGCGCGTTCGCCCTGTGGGCGGGCGCAACACTCGCGCACGGGCGCGACCTGCTCGATGTCTGGCAGCTGGCGCTCGAACGCGACCCCATCTACGCGGCCAGCGGCTATGCCCGTCAGGCTGGCCAGGAACGCATTCCGCAGGCGCGTGCGGGGCTGCTGCCCTATGTCTCGGCCCAGGCCGCAGCCGACGTCGACGACACGCGCCGGGCCCGAACCCTTTCCGGCGCTGATTCCGATACCCACGCCCAGTGGTCGCTCGCTCTGGTGCAGCCGCTGTTCAATCTGCCTGCCTGGAACACACTCAAGCGCGCCGAATTCGAGGTCAGCCAGGCCGACATCGCCCACCGCATCGCCTATCAGGATCTTCTGCTGCGCACCGCACAGGCCTATTTCGACGTGCTGGCCGTGCAAGACAGCCTGCGCGCGCTCATGAGCGAAAAGGCCGCCATCGAGACCCAGCTGCGGGCCGCCCAAACCGGCTTCGAACTGGGCGCCACCACCATTACCGACGCCCACGAGGCCCAGGCGCGCCTCGATCTCGTGCTGGCCAACGAAATCAGCCTGCGCAACGAGCTGCAGCTGGCCGAAGACAATCTCGCGCGCATCATCGCGGAGCGCCCCGGCACGCTGGCCCAGCTCGCGCCCGAAGCCCGGCTACCGGCACCCGAGCCCGCACGTCTCGACGAATGGACCGACCAGGCCTCCCATGCAGGCCTGAACGTGGCCAATGCCGAGCTGCAGGCGCGCATCATGCAGAAGCAGATCGACATCGCGCGTGGCGAACACGCGCCTTCGGTCGACTTCGTGGCCCGTACCGGCAGTGCCACCGACATCGGCACCGGCGGCTACCGCTCCGGTCCGCGCTCGCTGGAAAGCACGGTGGGCGTGCAACTGTCCATTCCCCTGTATGCGGGCGGCGGCATCTCGTCACGCGTGCGCGAATATACGACGCGCCTGCAGGAAGCCCGCGCCTTGCTCGAAAACGCCCGACGCGAGTCCGTGCAGGCCGCACAGCGGCACTTCAAGGGGGTGGTGTCGGGCCTGGCCCAGGTCGATGCACTGCAGGCGGCCGAACGCTCCAGCCTCGCGGCGCTCGAAGCCAACCGCACCGGCTACGAAATCGGCGTGCGTGTGAATATCGACGTGCTGAATGCCGAACAGCAGCTGTACGCGACCCAGCGGGCGCTGGCACGGGCCCGCTACGACACCCTCATGCACGGGCTACGCCTCAAGGCCGCGGCCGGCATCTTGCAGGAAGCCGACCTGGCTGCCGTCAACGCCCTGCTCACTGATCCCGAATCTTCTGCACCAGCGAAGTAGTCGAGCGCTCGAACTCGAAGGGAATCGACACCGCATCGCCGCCCCAGCTGCGCACGGCAGCCGTTTCGGGCAGGGTTTCCATGTCGTAATCGCCGCCCTTCACGATCAGGTCGGGCCGCAGCAGCTCGATCAGCGCCTGCGGCGTATCTTCGTCGAACCATGTTACGGCGTCCACGCACCCCAGTGCCGCCACCATCGCCATGCGGTCGGCCTGCACATTCAGCGGGCGGTCGTCGCCCTTGCCCAGCCGCCGCACCGACGCATCGGTATTCAGCGCCACCACCAGCGTGGCGCCCAGCTGGGCCGCCGCATCAAGATAGGTGGCGTGGCCGCGATGCAGAATATCGAACACGCCATTGGTGAACACCAGAGGGCGCGCCAGCGTGCCGTCGAGCAGCTGCAGGCGCAGGGTTTCAGGATGAAGAATCTTGGACTCGAAACGCGCGGTCATTGCTGCACCATGAACCAGATGGCTGCCGCCACGCCGACGGCCAGCACCGCCACCAGTGCGGCCAGCAGCCGGTTAGCCTGGCGCTGCGCCTGATTCAGGCGTTGCAGTTCCAGGTAGAGGGCCGGCCCCGCGTCGGGGCGGCTCAGGCGGGCATGCAGCAGCCGTGGCATCTGCGGCAGCAGCTGCGCCCACTGGGTGGCTTCGCGGTCGAGCTGGCGCTTGAAGCCCTGCAGGCCCACGCGCTCGTGCATCCAGCGCTCGAGGTAGGGCTTGGCCGTCTGCCACAGATCGAGCCCCGGGTCGAGTTCGCGCCCCATGCCTTCGACGTTCAGCAGGGTTTTCTGCAGCAGCACGAGCTGTGGCTGGATTTCGACGTTGAAGCGCCGCGAGGTCTGAAACAGGCGCAGCAGCACCTGCCCCAGCGAGATTTCGGAAAGCGGCCGGTCGAAGTACGGTTCGCACACCGCACGCACGGCGCCTTCCAGTTCTTCTTCGCGCGTCGTGGCCGGTGCCCAGCCGGATTCGATGTGCAGCTGGGCCACGCGCCGGTAATCGCGCCGGAAGAACGCCAGGAAGTTCTGCGCCAAGTAGTTTTTGTCGAACTCGGAAAGCGTGCCCACGATGCCGAAATCGAGCGCGATGTAGCGCCCCAGCGTGGCCGGGTCGTCAGACACGTAAATGTTGCCCGGGTGCATGTCGGCGTGGAAGAAGCCGTCGGTGAACACCTGGGTGAAGAAGATCTCGACCCCGGTGCGGGCGAGCGCCTTGAGGTCGACGCCCGCTTCGGTGAGCCGTTCGGTGTGGCTGACCGGTATGCCGCGCATCCACTCCATGGTGAAGACCGTGGTGGCGGTGTATTCCCAGATCACCTCGGGCACCATCAGCAGCCCTTCGCGACCGTTTTCCGCACTGAAGTTGCGGCGCAGCTGGCTGCAGTTGGCCGCCTCGCGGATCAGGTCGAGCTCATCGTGCAAATACGTGTGAAATTCTGCCACCACGCGGCGGGGTTTGAGCCGCCGGGCATCGAGCGACAGGCGTTCGACCATGCCCGCAAGAATGCGCATAAGGGCGAGGTCTTTTTCCAGCACCTCGCGCATGCCGGGGCGCAGCACCTTCACCGCGACCTCGCGCCCGTCGTGCAACACGGCACGATGCACCTGCGCGATCGAGGCCGAGGCCACGGGGTCGGCCTCGAAATGCCGGAACAGGGTATGCGGCGACGCCCCCAGAGCGGTTTCGATGATGGCTGCCGCCTGAGCCGAGGGGAACGGCGGCACGCGGTCTTGCAGCAGCGCCAGCTCGATTGCGATATCCAGCGGGATGAGATCGCGGCGGGTCGACAGCACCTGCCCGAACTTCACGAAAATGGGCCCCAGCGATTCCAGTGCGCGGCGCAGGCGCTCGCCACGTGCCATGCGCGGCGGGCGGCCGAAGCGCAGAATCTTGAGCAGGCCGTAGGCCACCGGGTGGCGAATGCCCGACAGAACCAGTTCGTCGAGCCGGTAACGCAACGCCACCAGAATGATGTAGCACAGACGCAACAGCGGGAACATGCTCAGGCCCCCTCGAGGCGGCGCACGCGCTGCTCGAGCGCGTCGAGCCTGCGCAGCAGCGCAGCGCAGTCGTCGTTCAGTGCCTCGACATCGGGGCGTGTGGCAAGCAGGCGCCCTTCCTCGCCCAGGTATTCCGCCACGTTGGCCGTGGCCCGCTGCGCCGCCGACTGCGCGAACACGGCGGCACCGCGCCCGCCCTGCACGAGCGCCGGGCCCAGCAGGTCGCCGAACAGCCGCGCCGCGTCGTCTTCGATGTCCCAGCGCAGGTCGCGGGCGAGTTCCGACACCACGGTGGCGAGCGCCGCATCACCCTGAACGTGAAGGCGGTCGGTGATTGCGGCCACGTCGCGGCTGCCCAGAATGCCGGGCAGCTCGCCCAGATGCTGCGCCGCCAGCGAGAGCGACACATCGGGCACCACGGCGGGATCGCAGGCCCGCAGATGACCGCCTGCGTCGATACTGAAGCTGGCCTGCAGCCCCGCCAGCTGAAATCGCAGCGACTTGCCTGCATGGCGGCTCAGGCGTTCGGCCGCCCACGGTTCGCGCCGCAGCAGAGCGTTGAGCGCACGGGCGATCAGGGATTCGGGCGAAAACACTGCGGGCAATGGCAGCATGAGCAATGGATACGGGTCTCAGGTGAACGGGCGGCATGGCCGGAATCCGGCCAATGAAGTTTAACGGGTTTGACGCCGGCACGGGCCGGCCGCCGCCCGCGTCCGGCCTCAAAACACGTATGCCCGGCAAAGAGCCGGGCATGCATTGGCGCGTGGCCTATCGGTTCAGACCCGCCGCCATCTGGGCAACGGGTGGCGGGTGACGTGCGGGCAAGCGCGCCCCGCCTGCCCGTATCAGCTGGCGTGATCGAGCGGAATCTGCTGAATGCCGGCCAGCAGCCAGCCCATGCCTTCGCCCTTGTACAGGTTCCACACTTCCTCGAAGCGGAAGGCCTCGCCTTCGCGGCTTTCGCGTAGCATGCCCGAATAGCGCACGCTGGCAAGGTGGCCGCCCGAAACCTGCTCGATGCCCAGCAGCTCGGCGTTCAGCAGCACCACTTCGGTGTGGTTTTCGCCTTCGCGGCCCAGCAGTTCGGGCTTGATTTCGGCCACCAGGTCGTCGGTCATGTATTCGCGCAGTGCGTCGACGTCGCCGCGATCCCACAGCGCCTGAATCTTGATGAACTGCTGCTTCGCGTTCGCCAGGAAAGTGGGCGTGTCGAAATTTTCGGGAATGAACCAGCTGGTGTCGACCGGTGCGGCAGGTACGGCCGGCTGGGGTGCCGCGGCCGCCGCGGCCGCCGCGGCCGCCGGAGCAGGCGACTCACGCCGGTGCACGGGTGCGGCCGGCTCGGCATTGCGGTAGTGGGTCGTGCCGGCCTGCGCCATGGCAGGCTGACGGCCGCCGCCACGCAGCTTGCGCACCAGGAACATGATGGCGAACACCACCAGCCCGATCAGAATGGCGCTGGAAAGGAATTCGAGCAGTGCGCCGCCCAGCCCCAGGTGAGACAGCAGCGCGGCAATGCCCAGACCGGCGGCGATGCCGGCAATGGGGCCGAGGAAGCGCGACATGCCGCTGCGGGCGGCGGCATTGCCGGCTGCCGCACCGGCTGCGGGCGCGGCGGCGCTGCGCGACGGCGTGGCCGCAGCAGGCGGCTGCACGGCGCGCTTCTGGGTGACATTGCTCGATTGCATGCCAAGGCTGCGCCCCCCGCCGGCGCGGCGCGCTTCGGCGTCAAACGGTACGGCCAGCATGGAGACGGCCGAAAGGGCCAGTAGCGCCATGGCGAAGAATCGCGAGAAACGTTGCGACATTAGGGTGACTCCTGTTGACGCGCGCACGCGCGCGAAGATGATAATCGCTGTCGAACCCTGAATCTTACAGGAAGCTTAAAACTCTGCCAATAGCGCCATGTACGCGGCGTACACCTACGACAGATTGACCCCTTCGTGCAGCGCCACGATACCCGCGCTGAGATTGAAGAACTTGACGCGCGAGAGGCCCGCTTCTTCGAGCATGGATGCCAGCGTGTGCTGATCGGGGTGCATGCGGATGGATTCGGCCAGGTAACGGTAGCTTTCGGCGTCGCCGGCCACCTTCGAGCCCAGCCACGGCAGCACATTGAAGGAATACCAGTCGTACAGCGGCGCCAGCGGCCTGGGCACGCGCGAGAACTCGAGCACCAGCAACTTGCCGCCCGGCTTGAGCACCCGGCGCATCTCGGCCAGCGCCCGGTCTTTGTGGGTCATGTTGCGCAGACCGAAGGCCACGCTCACGCGATCGAAGTAGCCGGACGGAAACGGCAATTTTTCGGCGTCGCACACCGCCACCGGTGGCAGCAGGCCGTCGTCGGCCAGCCGGTCGCGGCCCACGCGCAGCATGGATTCGTTGATGTCGGTAAGCCAGACCTCGCCCGAAGGCCCCGCCCGACGCGCAAACGCGCGCGCCAGATCGCCCGTGCCGCCGGCGATATCGAGCACCTTCATGCCCGGACGCACGTCGGCACGCGCAATGGTGAACGCCTTCCAGGCGCGATGCAGACCGACCGACATCAGGTCGTTCATGACGTCGTAACGATCGGCCACTGAATGGAACACCTGCGCCACCCGCGCGGCCTTTTCGCTTTCAGGCACGCTGCGAAACCCGAAATGGGTGGTGGACTCGGTTCCGGAGGAAGAAGGCGTTTCTTTCATGATCCGCTTATCGTACATCAATCCGCCATCAATCCGCCTGCACGCCGCGCATTCGCCCCGCAGCCCGGAACGTGCAAAAATCGCGTTTCACATTCCTGACATATTTCATTCATAGTATGAGGAAGGTGTACAAGGCTGGATGACATCACCATGAGTTCTACCATTCTCGTCGTGGAAGACGAGCCCGCAATCCAGGAGCTGATTGCCGTCAATCTCACCTTCGCGGGTCATAAGGTATTGCGCGCTTTTGACGCCGAGCAGGCCCAGACCCTGATCCGCGCCGAACTGCCCGACCTGATCCTTCTCGACTGGATGCTGCCGGGCGCCTCGGGCATCACGCTGGCGCGCAGCCTGCGTGCCGACGAGCGCACGCGCCAGGTTCCGTTGATCATGCTTACGGCAAAGGGAGCCGAACACGACAAAGTCGAGGGGCTGGAGGCCGGCGCCGACGATTACATCACCAAACCATTCTCGCCGCGCGAGCTCGTTGCACGCATCAAGGCGGTGCTGCGCCGCCGCGCTCCCCAGCTCACCGACGACGTGGTGGAAATCGCCGGCCTGCGGCTCGACCCGGCCACCCACCGCGTCACCGGCAAGGGCCAGGCGCTGTCAGTCGGCCCCACCGAGTTTCGCCTGCTGCATTTCTTCATGACTCACACTGAGCGGGTATTCTCGCGCGCCCAGCTGCTCGACCGCGTCTGGGGCGACCACGTCTTTGTCGAAGAACGCACGGTCGACGTGCACATCCGGCGGCTGCGCAAGGCGCTCGAGCCCAGCGGGCACGACACCCATATCGAAACCGTGCGCGGCGCGGGGTACCGGTTCGCCCTGGCTGCGGCCGCCTGAGCCGGCCAGCCCCGGGCACGACGCATCACTGACATGACCAAAACTCTGATCTCCGTGCTGCTGTGGGCCCTGGCCGGTTACGTTATGGGCGCCGGCTTCGGTGCCAACGTCGGCTGGAGCGTGTTCACCTTCGGGCTGCTGCTCATGATCTTCGTCAGCGGCCTGCAGCTGTCGCGCGTTTCACGCTGGGCCGCCGATATCGAAAGCCCGCCGCCGCCCTCGGTCGGCCCCTGGGACGACGTGCTCTCGCAGATCTACCGCAAGCTGCGTCGCGACCGCGAACAGATCGCCCAGCTCAAACTCGATATTCGCCGCATGCTGCAGGCGGCCGAAGCGCTGCCCGACGGCGCCGCCACACTCGACGGCCAGATGCAGCTCACCTGGTGCAACCGCAGCGCGCGCAAGCACCTGGGCCTCAAGCCGAAAGCCGACATCGGCCACAGCATCTTCAATATCGTGCGCCACCCGGAATTCGCCCGCTACGCACGCCAGAACGACTGGTCGGAACCCGTCGAAATGCACGTTGCCAGCGGCGACCAATCGCTCACCCTGCTGGTGCAGCTGGTGAATTACGGCATCGACCGCTATCTGCTCGTGTCGCGCGACATCACGCAGCTCGAACGTCTGGAAACCACCCGCAAGGATTTCGTGGCCAACGTGTCGCACGAACTGCGCACGCCGCTCACCGTACTGTCGGGCTTCCTGGAAACGCTGCAGGACATGCCGCCCGATTCGCTCACCAGCGAACAGCGCAAGCACTACGTCGAACTGATGAGCGAGCAGGCGGCGCGCATGGAAGCCATCGTTTCCGACCTGCTGACGCTTTCCACGCTGGAATCCACCCCCGTGGCCGAACCCGAACCGGTCGACATGAGCGCACTGGTTCACACGGCGCTGCAGCAGGGGCGCGTGCTATCGCGCGACCAGCACGTGTTCGTCGAGCATTGCGAGCCGGAACTGCAGCTGCTGGGGGTGGCCCCGGAACTGGCCTCTGCGGTGTCGAATCTGATCACCAATGCAGTGCGCTACACCCCCAAAGACGGCACGATTACCGTCAGCTGGTACCGCGACGACGACGGCAGCGCCGTGTTTTCGGTGCAGGACACCGGCATCGGCATCTCGCCCAAAGACCTGCCGCGGGTCACCGAACGCTTCTACCGCGCCGACCGCGGGCGTTCGCGCGCCACCGGCGGCACCGGCCTCGGGCTGGCGATCACCAAGCACGTGGCCATGCGCCACGATGCCGAGCTGCGCATCCAGAGCCGCTACGGCTCGGGCAGCACGTTCTCGCTGGTGTTTCCGGCGCGGCGCATTGCCGCCGCGGCCAATGACGGCGCAGCCTGAACCCGGCGGCTCGACGGCGGCCGGAATATGCATCAGAATGATGGCCCCTGAAATCCTGATTCAGCCATGCCCCAGCTCAGCGAAGATACTCCATGGCGCATCGATGCGCACGGCGACCGCTGCCTCGTCATCCGTTTCGGCGAGGGCATCGACGTGGCGGTCGGCAAGCGCTGCGCGGCCGCAGCCGCCGCACTGCGCGACGCCGGAATCCGGGCCGTCAGCGACATCGTGCCCACCTTCAACACGGTGGCCGTGCACTACCTGCCGGCCCGCTTTGCCGCCAACACCAGCTGGCGCAACCTCGAAGCCGAGATCGAGCACGTGCTGAACGCGGCGGATCTCGACGCCGCGGCGCACGCGAGTAACGTGATCGACATTCCGGTGTGCTATGGCGGCGAATATGGCCCCGATCTGGCCGATGTCGCGCAGCAGCTGGGCATTTCCACAGACGACGTCATCGCGCTGCATACCCGCGAGCTGCAGCACGTGTTCATGCTGGGGTTCGCGCCCGGCGCTCCGTTTACCGGCGTGCTCGACGCACGCTTCGCGCTGCCGCGCCGCGCCACCCCGCGCACGGTGATTCCCGCCGGTTCGGTGGGGGTCGCCAACCGCCAGACCTTCATTTACCCGAACGCGTCGCCCGGCGGCTGGAACATCATCGGTCGCACGCCGCTGGTCCTGTTCGACCCGCTGCGCCAGCCTGCCACCACCGTGGCGCCCGGCGACAGCGTGCGCTTCGTTCCCATTACGGAACACGACTTCACGAACTGGCCGCAAGCATGAGCGTCACCGTCATTCGCCCCGGCCTGGCAAGCACCTTCCAGGACACCGGCCGCCACGGTTTTCAGCATCTGGGCATGCCTGTGTGCGGCGCTATGGACTTGCGTGCGCACCAACTGGCCAATCTCATTGCCGGAAACGAGCGCGACCTGGCCACGCTCGAAGTCACCCTCATGGGGCCCACGCTGCGCTTCGACGCCCCGGCCTGCATCGCTCTGGCCGGCGCCGACCTGAGCCCCACGGTGAACGGCACGCCCGTGCCGATCGGCCGTCCGCTGGTGCTGCGCGCGGGCGATGTACTGGCATTCGGTGCACGCCGCAGCGGGGTACGCTGTTACATTGCATGGCATGGCGGCATTGCACTGCCGCACGTCTTGGGCAGCCAGAGCACCTACCTGCGCGGCAGGCTGGGCGGCTACCACGGCCGCGCCCTGCAGAAAGACGACGTGCTGCCGTTGAACGTGCCTCTCGACGAAGCGGCACACGCGTCGCTGGCAGACGACCTGCAGAAAATGGCGATCTATCTGTCAGCACCGCTCGCCTACAACCCGCGCCGGCGCCTGCGCGTGATGCGCGGGCCGCAAACCGGGCTGTTCACCGACGAGGCGCTGCACACGCTGTTCAACAGCGAGTTCCGCATCGCGAATGAGTCCGATCGCATGGGCTACCGCCTTGCCGGGCCCGCCCTGAACGTACGCGAGAACCGTCAGCTGCTGTCGGAAGGGGCCACCTTCGGCACCATACAGGTGCCCGCCGACGGCCAGCCCATCGTGCTGATGGCCGACCGCCAGTCGATCGGCGGCTACCCGAAGATCGGCCACGTGGCGTCGGTGGATCTTTCGCAGCTTGCGCAGTGCATGCCCGGTGAAACCGTGCGCTTCGAAGAAATCGAGCTGGCGCAGGCACAGCAGCTGGACAACCTGCGCGAACAGGCGCTGGCCAGCCTGGCGGCATCGCTCGCACCCATGCGCGAGCGCATCGCGCGCAGCGTGCGCGCAAGCTGAAACCGGGCAGCGGGAAAAAGCGGCCTAGGCGGCGTGACGCCCGAGCGCGGCATCGCGCGAATCGGCCACGTCGAGTATGGAAAGAAAGCCGCTGATATCGAACACTTCGAGCACGTGCGGCTGCAGAGAGCACAGCACCAGGTGGCCGCCGTTCTGCTTGAGCCGCTTGGCCAGCAGCAGCACCACGCGCAGGCCGGCGCTGGAAATGTACTCTACTCCTGCCATATCGAGCACCCATTTGTGCTCGCCTTCCTGCACCCATTCAAGCAGGCAGGTTTCCAGTTCAGCAGCATTGGCGCTGTTGATCTGGCCGGCAGCAGAGACAATCAGGATCTCGCCGTTTTTTTCGCGGGTAACGCTCATGTGGCAACCACTTCCGTATTATTCAAGATATTTCTAAGCAGATGTATCGGGCGTTGTGCCGCACACCTATAATGGGGCGCCATCAACCGATCGCAAGAATCATAACTATACATGGGCTTCTTTTCCAGGTTTGGCTTGATCCCGACTCCCGCAGTGAAACGGCCACGCGAACTGCTGTACGCGTCGGCTGAACGACCGCCAGTTGCCACACTGGGCGTACTGGCCGCGCAACACGTGGCCACGGCGCTCGCCCTCATCGCTTATGCGCTCACCGTGGCACAAATCGGCGGGCTCGACCCCGAAACCACCCGCACCTTCATCAGTGCAACCATCATCGGCATGGGCGTCGCCACCACCCTGCAGGCGCGTGGCGGGCGCACGGGCTCCGGCAGCATGCTGGTGCACATGCCCGACCCCATTCTGGTGGCGCTGGCCGGCCTCGTATGCGCCGAATACGGCCTGGGAGGCATGGTCGTGGTGTGCATGGTGAATGGCCTCACCGCGCTGTTTGCCGGGTCGCTGGTGCCGCGCCTGCGTGCCGTGCTGCCGCCATCGGTGGCCGGTGTCGTGGTGTGCGTGGGGGGGCTTTCGCTCATCGAACCGGCCCTCACGCATTCGCTGGGGGTCACCGAAGCCGGCCCCAACCTCACCGACACCCTGCTGTGCGTCGTGACCCTCACCGTCATCATGGTGCTGTCGATCTGGGGCAGCCAGGTCATGCGCCTCTTTGCGCTGCTGGCCGGCATCGCATCGGGTGTGGCGCTCGCCGCCGTACTGGGCGCCCTGCATGGCGGCGAACTGCTCATGAACACCCCGCTTCTGGGCGTGCCCACACTCGTTGCGCCCAGCTTTGACGTGCCGGCGGGCCTGCTGGTGGCGGTCGCCCTGCTGGCGCTCATGACGCAGCTCGACACCTTCGCGTGTACAGTGCTCATGCAGAAGATGAACGACGCCGACTGGCGCCGCGCCGACATGCGCATGGTCGGCGGCGGCATCCGGGCCAACGCGCTGGGCAACCTGTGTGCGGCCGCACTGGGCGGCTACCCCAGCGCCGTATCGTCGGCCAACCTCGCCCTGTGCCACATCAGCCGCTCCACTTCGCGCTGGATCGGCCTGGTGGTGGGCGCGCTGCTGCTGACCCTCGCCTTCATGCCCTTCGCCACGCTGGCGCTCACGCTCATTCCGGCTTCCGTCATCGGTGCGGTGGGCATCTACGCGGCCGCCTATCTCGTCGTCTCGGGCATCGAACTCATCGCCTCGCGCGCCATGGACGCCCGCGGCATCTTCATGGTGGGGCTTGCCTTCATCGCGGGCATCGGCGTCATGTTCATGCCGCATCTGGCCGACACGCTGCCCGAAGCCCTGCAGTTCATCGGGCGCAACGGTGTGGTCGTCGCCGGGGGAGCCGCCATTGCATTCAACGTGCTGTTCCGCCTGGGCAGTTCGCAGCGCCGTGCCGAATCCCTGCACGACGCCGGCACCAGCCGCGACCTGGCGCAGCGCATCACCGACTTCATCGAAGGCAGCGGCGCCAGCTGGGGCGCGCGCCATGCCGCCATTCGCCGCGCCACCCAGGCCGCACTGGAAGCCGCCGAGGCCCTGCATGCGTCCGGCAAGCGCCGCATCACCGAAATCCGCGGCCGGTTCGACGAATTCAACCTCGACATCGAGCTGCTGCACGAAGGGCCCCCCCTGGCGCTCGAAGCGCCCTCCACGCCCACGGCAAACCTGCTCGATGCCGACGACGCCGCGTTCGAGGCCGCGCTCGAACGCACGATGGCACAGGTATCGCATACCCTGGTGCAACGGCTGGCCGACCGCGTTCATGCCGATCAGCGCAATGGTCAGTCAAGCTTGCGGTTACATTTCGAACATTGAGGCAATCGCATGAGCACGGCCGAACTGACCCTTTCCCCCGGCATCGATACGGTTTCCCGTGCACTGGAATGGCTGGACGGCATCGCCGGCGAGGCCGGCTGGCCGGCCCGCACCGTGCACACGCTGCGACTCAGCCTCGACGAAACGCTCACGAACATCACCATGTACGGCTTCACCGACAGGGCCCCCGACATGGCCGAGCCCCGCATTCGCCTGCAGCTGCAGCACGACGCCACCCGAGCGATTCTTACGGTGTCCGACAACGGCAGGGCTTTCGACCCCACGGCACGGCGCCCGCGCGAACTCGATGCCTCGCTCGATGACGCGCAGGTGGGCGGCCACGGGCTGCGCCTCATGCTGCACTTTCTCGAATCCATGCACTATGAACGCGCAGGCGACTGGAACCGCCTGGAACTCGTCGCCCGCATCGACGCCACACCATGACACGGCATCGCGCTTCACCCGCTCTCGATCCGGTGGCCTGGGCTCACGTCAATACCGCGGCCATCGCACAGAACCTGGCCTGGCTGCGCAGCCGCCTGCATGGTGCCGTGGCCGAGCCGGCGCACCCGCCCCGCCTGTGGGCGGTGGTCAAGGCCGACGCCTACGGGCACGGGCTGGCCCACGTGTTGCAGGCCCTGCACGACGCCGACGGCATTTGTGTAGGCGATCTGCACGAAGCCCATACGGCACGCCACCACGGCTGGCGCGGGCCCGTTCTGGTGCTGTCGGTGTGGGGCGTACGCCCCAACGACCTGTGCGACCCCGCGCTCGGCGAACTGCATGTCGTGGTCGACGACGACGCCACGCTGCACCTGCTCGAAGCGCTGCCGCCGGGCCGGCCTGCACCCTGTGCGTGGCTGCGCCACGCCGGATGCCTGCACAGCCTGGGCTTTGCCGACGCCGAGTACGCCCGCGCCCATGAACGCCTGCACGCCTGCGCACAGGCCGGTGTGCTGGCCGGCGTCGGGCACCTGCTGCATTACGCCAGCGCCGAAGATCCCGAGGCGCTGGCCGACGAGCGCGCCGCGTTCCTGGCCGCCACGGCAGGCCTGCCCGGGCCGCGCTGCACCGGCAACTCCGCAGCGCTGTGCGGCAGCCCGCACACCGTTGCCGGCGACGACTGGGCGCGCTGCGGGCTGGCGCTATACGGCGCCAGCGCCCTGCCGGGCGTCACGGGGCCTGAACTTGGCCTGCAGCCCGCCATGAGCCTGCACGCACGACTGGTGGCCGTGCAAACCGTGAGGGCAGGTGAACCGGTCGGCTACGGCGGCAGCTATCGGGCACCCCACGACACCCGCATCGGTGTGGCCGGTGTCGGTTATGGGCACGGCATTCCCCGCAATCTGTGGCAGCGCGGCATGGCGCTGGTCGGGCGCCCCTGCCGGCGCGTGCCCCTGGCCGGGCGCGTGACCATGGACTGCCTCACCATCGATCTGGGCCCGCATGCCACGGAAGGCGCCGGCGACATCGTCACGCTCTGGGGTCATGGGGCTGATTCTGCCTGCCTGCCCGTCGAACACGCCGCTGCCGCGTGCGATACGATCGCGGCCGACCTGCTCACCGGGCTTACGGCACGCATGCCCCTCATGGCCAGCTGAACCGGCCGGCTCAGTGCGCCCGATCGCGCGGCGCCACCAGCCAGAAGGCCAGCGTGCCCGCCAGATACACCAGCCCCGTGATCACGAGCGCTGCCGCCATGCCCATGCCGGCGAACAAGGCCCCCACCACCAGCGGCCCCAGCATCTGGCCGAACTTGTCGGCTCCGCGCATGATGCCGGTGGCCCCGGCGGCGCCATACTGCAGGGCCCGTTCGCGCGCCAGCATGTACGGGGTCTGGGCGGCACCGGCCAGGCAGCTAGCCAGCGCCAGCAGCACCACGGCCGCCGTCATGCCCCACAGGCCGGGTGCCCATTGCATCAGCAGCAGGCCGCCGGCACCGGTCAGCCCGCCCGCCACGATCCAGTACTTCCAATGGTGCGACAGGTCGATGGCGCGCCCCAGCAGCGGGCCGATGTAGATGACGCAAAAGCCATACAGCATGATGACCCGCCCGACGTCGGCGGTG
The DNA here is from genome assembly GCA_030733815.1 of Yanghanlia caeni. Classification (GTDB taxonomy): domain Bacteria; phylum Pseudomonadota; class Gammaproteobacteria; order Burkholderiales; family Burkholderiaceae_B; genus Yanghanlia; species Yanghanlia caeni. The sequence continues at coordinate 17,931 of JAUZQE010000018.1, read as the reverse complement.
CTGGCACCCAGCGCATCGAAGTGCAGCGGCAGCGCGTAGCTTAGCAACCCGACCTGGGCAATAGAGAACGGCACCACGCTGCCCAGCAGCAGTGCGGTGTAGCCCCGGTCGGCCAGCAGGCGCACGAGTTGCGGCCGGGCCGCCCGGCCCAGCGGCTGCGCGGTGGCCACCGAGCTGGCCGTGCCCTGCCCCCTGTACGGCCACAGCAGCGTGCGCAGGGCAATTGCCGCAGCCACCACCAGCAGGGCACCCACCACGAACACCATCTGCTGGCCGGCCTGGCTGGCCAGCATGCCGCCCACCGCCGCCCCGGTCATGTGCCCGGCAAACAGGCCGGCGATCAGGGCGGTCATGTTGCGGCCACGATAGCGGGCCGGCCCCAGATTCACCACGAAGCCCTGCAGCGCCATCCACACCAGCCCGTAGCCCAGCCCCGCCACGGCGCGCGCCACCGTGAGGGTGAACAGGGTGTCGGCCCATGCGCAGGCCAGGTTGCCGGCCACCGCCAGCGCCATGCCCCACGCCGCGGGCGCGAGCCAGCCGCGCCGGTCGATCAGGCGGCCCGCCAGCAGGGCCATGGCCAGCCCGGCCGCCATCTCGGCGGCCGTGGGCATGGCCATCAGCAGCGCCATGCGCCCGTCGCTCACGGTGGCATCGATCAGGCTGCGGGCGTACAGCGGCAAAAAGCCCAGTGGCAGCGCCATGGCAAACAGGAAGGCGAACATCACCGGGCGCGCCACCATGCCCAGGCGCGAGGGGTCGTCGGGCAGCTGTTCCGGCCGTGACACGCGACCGGCAAAGGCCCGATCCATGAGCACCTGCAGCATCAGCATGAGCTCGATGGCGGCCACCATGGCCACCACGGCAATGGTGGCAGCGTCGAGCGCGCGCGCCCGCACCGCCGCGCGCATGGCCGACGCGTCGGGATGCAGCAGCAGCCACGCCATCGGCGGGTCATGTCGCGCAATCTCGAGCGGGAACTCAAGCACGTCTTCCGCTGCGCCCATCACGCCCCACTGTGCCAGCACCTTTCTGTCGACACTCAGGAACTGCATGCCGCCAAGCAGCGGAAAGGCCTGCAGGGCGCGCTTGAGGGGTTGCTCGACGCCGCGCATGCGTTCGGGCGGAATGCCGTAGCCCAACACCCGTTCGAGATCGCGCTCGAGGCCTTCACCGATGAGGCGCGCGTTCTGTTCGATGACCCCCTGCCACACGCCGCGGAACTGCTGCACGGTATGCACCGTATACAGCGCCTGGGCGACCAGCATGATGAGAACGGGCACGGCAAGGCGCAGCCACCCGGCCGCCGCAATGCGCTGCACCGGCATGGCACGCATGGCCAGCGTCATCACTGCGGCGGCCAGTACGGTGACGATCGCAAGAAACCTCAGGTTGCCCCAGATCGTGTCGGCCTGCAGCGGGCTGTCGGCCCGGGCGTGAATCAGCAATGCACCGCGACGCCCGCCCTCGGGCTCGGCCAGCGGCAGAGCCAGCATCAGGCCGTCGGCCGTGGCCTCGCGTGCGCGACCGGCCCCCTGACGAAGCTCGCGCAGCAGACGGGTGGCGGGCAGATCGGGGCCGATCGATGCCAGCACCGTACCGTCGTCGAGCACGAAGGCGGCCGCAATCAGATCGGGCACGTCGGCGCGCAGGCGGTCGAACGCCAGCGTCAGGCCAAAATACTGCGTGAGCGGCTTGCCCAGCTGCAGGCCGGCCTGTACCTGCCCGGCCGTGCGCCCTGCGATCAGCGCCAGGCGGTCGGCCGTGCTGTCGGCCCCCAGACGCATGAGCGCCGCCAGGCTCAAGGCACCAATGAGCAGTTGCCCGAGCAGCAGCACGGCCACACAGGCGAGCACCACATTGCGTACAGCGCGCTTGCGCCGCTGCGCGAGGGTGCCACCTGCCGCCTGCGAACTCGCCTGTTGCATGCCTAAACTTGATGCCCAAAGGTATGATCGAGCCCTAATGGTAAATTAAACGCATACCTGCCAACACATTGTTACGCCATGTCCCTATGCGCCTGACCTCGCTGCACAGCAAGATCTTCCTGCTCGTGGGTCTCTCGTTGCTGCTCAGCGCCGCGTTGGTCATGTTCCTTACGCAGCGCGGCGTCACCCGCACAGTCTTCACCATGGAAGAGCATGCCGTGCACAACGTGCTGAATCTTCTCATGCAAGACAGCGAGGCGCGGTGGGGCGGCTTTCTGCAAGACAAGATCGCCACGGTGCGCAGCAACCGCGCACGCCTGATGCAACAGGGCGACACTATCCTTTCCATGCTGAACACCCTGCTGCGCGACGTACGCAGCGGCGCAATGAGCGACGTCCAGGCGCGGGCGCTGGCGCTCGAGTGGCTTTCCAGGCTCGACATCGGCACCAGTGGCAACGTCTGGATCTTCGACAGCACCCATACGGTGCTTTCAGCCGGCCATCCGCTTGAACGCAACGCCAATGTTGCGGCACTGCTCGACTACAAGGGCAGGCACCTGGCCTCGTCGCTTTTCGAAGACCTGCGTGCCGGCGGGCACGGCTTCGCCATTTACCGGCTGCCCGACCCCGCCACGGGCGGCAGTCTGCTGCGCTACGCCTATGCCACCTACCTGCCGGAATGGGACTGGATGCTGCTGGTGAGCGACGACGCCGGAGACGTGGTCTCGCAGATCAACCGGCGCCGTACCGAAACGGAAAAAGCCATTGCCGACGTGCTGCAGGGCCTGCGCCTGGCCGAGTCGGGCTTCGCCTTCATTCTGGGCGACGATGGCCGCCTGATTGCGCCGCCGCCCGCCGCGCACGTGGGGCTGCTGGGCGAGGTGGATTCCTTCACCGGCAAGACCCTGCAGCGTCTGTTGCACGATCTGCCGCCTGCCGCCGAGATCCACCATCAGCGCTTCGATCCGCTGGGCCAGGACGACGTCTGGCGCATCGACTCGGCGCATTTCCGCCCCCTGGGCTGGACCATCGTGGCGGCGGTGCCCGAGCGCGACTTCACCCGCGCGGCAAACGCTCTCAGCAACAAGCTGGGGCTGGTGCTGCTGGCCGTGCTGGCCCTGGGGCTCACGGTGGCGGGCTGGGTGTCGTTGCGCCTTACGCGGCCGCTGCACACGCTCAGCGAATTCGCCCGTGCCCTGCCCGAACAGGACTTCAGCTCGGGCGAGCGGCTTCTGCCCGAATACATCGCCACGCTGCCCAAACGCCGCCCCGACGAAGTCGGCCGGCTGGCCGCGGCCTTCGCCTACATGGACGCGCAGCTGCGCGAGAAGGTCGCCCGCCTTCTGGAAGAAACCTCGAGCCGCGAACGCCTGGAAAGCGAACTCAGCATCGCCCAGCAGATTCAAAAGGGGCTGCTGCCACCGCCGGAACGGGCCGCCGCGCTGCGCACACGGGTCGACCTGGCCGCCACCATGGTGCCCGCAAAGGAAGTCGGCGGCGACCTGTACGACCACATCCTGATGCCCGACGGGCGGATGCTGTTCGCCATCGGCGACGTCTCCGACAAGGGCATGCCCGCCGCGCTGTTCATGGCCGGCACCTGCACGCTGATCCGCGCACTCAGCGAAACGGAAACCGATCCCGCCGTCATCATGGCCCGCATCAACAACCTGCTGGCAGCCAACAATCCCAACCTGATGTTCGTCACCCTGATCGTGGGGGTGCTCGATCTGGAAAACGGCCGCCTCGAATGGTCGAACGCCGGGCACTCGCCATTGTGCGTGCTCTCGCCGGGCGGCCAGCTGCGTCTGCTGGAAGGCCGTTCGGGCCCCGCCTGCGGCGTGCAGGGCGACCTGCCTTACCGGCGCCACGAAACGCATCTGCAGCCCGGCGAAGTGCTTCTGGGCTATACCGACGGCGTGACCGAAGCGGTGGGGCCCCAAGGCGACCAGTACGGCGAACACCGCCTGTACGCGGCCTTGGCGCGCCTGGGCCAGGCCGACGCCGACACCGCACTGAACGCGGTGCTGACCGACGTGCACCACTTCGTTCAAGACACGCCGCAGTCCGACGACATCACCCTGATCACCATCCGCGCCCTGCCGACATGATTCTGCGTTACGTTCTGGCCCTGGCGGCCACGCTGCTGTTTGCCTACACCTCATCCGCCGCCACATTCCCCACCACCCCCGTGGCACCCGGTCACGGCGGCAAGTGGCGCCTTGGCTACGTGGAAAGCGGCGACTATGGCGAATACCCCATGACGCTCGCCGAGATCATCGACGGGCTCGAAATCCTGGGCTGGCTGCAGTACACCGCGCCACGCCCCGACGACCTGAGCGGGCCCGAGCTATGGGTGTGGGTTTCGCAGAACACGCGCAGTGACTGGCTGGAGTTCGTGCCCAACGCCATCTGGCGCCCCGGCAACTTCGACGCCGAACAGCGCGAGCCCATGCGCAATGCGATCATGGACCGCCTGCAGAAGGAACAGGATATCGATCTGATCATTGCCATGGGCACCTGGGCCGGGCAGGACATGCGGCGGCTCGGCCCGCCCGTGCCCACCATCGTCGGTTCGGTCAGCGACGCCCTGGGCTCGGGCATTTCCGACACGCTGGAAGACAGCGGCCGCGACAACCTGCATGCGCGCATCGAACCCGAACGCTATCAGCGCCAGCTGCGCCTGTTCCACGAGATCGTGGGGTTCGAATCGCTGGGGCTCGTGTACGAAGACTCGGAAGCCGGCCGTACCTATGGTGCCGTGGGCGCCGCCGAACAGGTGGCGAAGGAACTCAATTTCCGGCTGGAACACTGCCACGCGCCCTCGTCCAGCATTCCCCAGGAACAGGCCATCGACAACGCGGTGAACTGCTATGCCGAGCTGGCAAAGCGCCATGTCGGCGCGGTGTACGTCACCTCGCACCAGGGGGTCACGCCCGAATCAGTGCGCCAGATTGCCGACATGCTTGCACAGGCGCGCATCCCCAGCTTTGCCATGGCCGGTTCGCGCGAAGTGCAGGCGGGCCTGCTCATGAGCATTGCGCAGGCCGACCTCTCGCACGTGGGCCTGTTCCATGCCGAAACCATCGCCCGCGTGCTGAACGGCGCGCAGCCGCGCGAGCTCAGCCAGTTGTGGGTCGACCCGCCCAAAATCGCGCTGAACCTTTCCACGGCGCGGCGCATCGGCTTCGATCCGCCCGTCGATATCCTGCTGGCCGCCGACGAAGTCTACGAATGAAGCTGCATGCGGTGGCGCGCGGCCACGTGCGCCAGGCGTGCCGCCGCATCCTGTGCAGGCGCGTGGCGCCAGGTGCTCAGCATCCGGTCGGCGCCACAGCGGCGCGTCGCCAGCACGTATTCGACATAGGCCAGCATGGGGCGCTCGGCGGGCGTGAGCCCTTCCCGCGCCAGTGCCACCACTTCGCCGCACAAGGCGGCCACCCCGTCATCGTCCAGTGCGTGGCGCACGGCCCGCTCGCGCAGCTCGCCCAGCCGAGCCCAGCCCCAGCGCCCGACCAGGCGCTGCGCCTCATCCAGCCGCTGCAACAGGCCCCACTGCAGGGCAATCGGGCTCATCACCCTGCTGTGCGCCACCTGCGCACCGGCTTCCTGCACCAGCACGGCATCGGGAAAGCCTGCACCGGGGCATCGCCCTTCGATATACACCTGCGCGCCATGCGCCTCGAATAGCGCCTCGAGGCCTTCGCGACGCCGCCAGGCGGCCAGCAATGCGCCCAGCTCGGGCAGCGACGCCAAACGGTACCGCAGCCGCGCGTCCATGAACTGCGCAATCTGCGAATGCTCGAAGTGCGTGCTGTCGGGCAGAAGCCATACCGCCTCGCCGGTATCGGTGCGCCGCCCGAGCCAGCCGTGCGACGACAGAAAGGCACTCAGGCTGGGGGCGTCATCGAGCAGCACGGTCGGCATGGCCTTGTAGTCGTGACTGCGGGCAAGCGGCAGGCTGCGGCTCACCGTACCCGGGCGGAACATCCAGCGGAAGTAGTCGCCCAGATCGAGAAACGGCCGCGGCGGAACGCGCGCCAGCATGGCGTCACCGGCAAAGCGCACGCCGGTGAACACGCGCGGCCAGACGGTGAGCCGGGTTTCCTTGAGCCCGGTCTCGCGCCCCGATTCCAGCGGGCTGTTGGCGAACAGGGCCACATGGGCGGCCGCCGTTCCCAGCATTACGTTCAGCGCCCGCACCGCGTCGCCCACCGCCACCTGCACGTTCGCACCGTTTTGCGCCTTGGCGTCGATGCCTTCCCAATGCTTCCAGCCGCGGTGCCCCACCAGTTCGCGGTAAATGGGCCGCGGCACGCACACGCGCCTGTACCAGTCCATGCTGCGTTCGCAGTCGGGATGCTGCGACGCGTTCAACACCACCGCGTCGTCGGCCTGCAGCGCCGCGTGCACATGGTGCAGGCTGGCAGCAGCCAGGTCTGCCAGCGCCGCAAGCCCGCCCTCGCTGCTGCGCACCGGCCGCGTCGAGACTTCCAGCAGGTTGAAGCCGTTGTCGAGCCCGAACTGGGCGGCGGGCGTATCGAGCGACACGCAGCGACCCTCGAGCTCGACGGCCTGCATCCCCGGCGCATGAACCGGGTCGGCGCTCAGGCGCGCACGCAGGGCATCGAAGTAACGGTCGACGGCGAGGCTGCGGCCGGTCGCGGCGTGCGCCACGACCATTTCGAGCTCCAGCCCGACGGCGGGGTCAAAGGAAGAGGGGGTAGGCCGGGTTGTCCGACTCATTCCAATAGGGGTAGCCGAGCCCGTCAAGGAAGGCCTTGAACGCCTTCTTGTCGGAGGGCGGCACCTGGATGCCAACCAATATGCGGCCGTAGTCGTCGCCCTGGTTGCGGTAATGGAACAGGCTGATGTTCCATTCGGGGCTCATGGCGCCCAGAAACGCCATGAGCGCGCCGGGGCGCTCGGGAAACTCGAAGCGGAACAGCATTTCGTGTTCGGCCAGCTGCGACTTGCCGCCCACCATGTAGCGCAGGTGGGTCTTGGCCATTTCGTTGCCGGTGAGGTCGAGCGTATCGAAACCCTTGCGGCGAAAGCCTGCGGCCAGTTTTTCGATCTCGGCCTCGGAGCGGATCTCGAGCCCGACGAAGACATGCGCCTTTTCGGAATCGGAAATGCGGTAGTTGAACTCGGTGACGTTACGCCGGCCCACGGCCTCGCACAGCCGCAGGAAGCTGCCGCGTTTTTCGGGGATGGTGAGCGCGAACACCGCTTCGCGCGCCTCGCCCACGTCGGCACGCTCGGCCACCAGCCGCAGGCGGTCGAAGTTCATGTTGGCGCCGCTGGTGATGGCAATGAGTGTTTTGCCCTTGAGCTTGTGCTGCGCGGCGTAACGCTTGGCACCGGCGAGCGCCAGCGCCCCGGAGGGCTCGACCACGCTGCGCGTGTCCTGGAAGACATCCTTGATCGCCGCGCAGATGGCGTCGGTATCGACGAGCACGAAATCGTCGACGTACTTGTGCGCCAGCCGGAAGGTCTCCGCCCCCACGTACTTCACGGCCGTGCCGTCGGCGAACAGGCCCACGTCGTTCAGACGCAGGCGGCGGCCCGCCTTGATGCTGCGCGCCATGGCGCAGGAATCCTCGCTCTGCACGCCGATGACCTTGATTTCGGGGCGCAGCTGCTTCACATAGGCCGCCACGCCGGCGATGAGGCCGCCGCCGCCCACGGGCACGAAGATGGCCTCGATGGGATCGGGGTGCTGGCGCAGGATCTCCATGCCGATGGTGCCCTGCCCGGCGATCACGTCGGGGTCGTCGAAGGGGTGCACGAAGGTGAGCTTTTCCTGCTTCTGCAGCTCGACGGCGTGATCGAAGGCATCGGAATAGCTGTCGCCGGCCAGCACCACCTCGCCGCCAAAGGCGCGCACCGCGTCGACCTTGACGGCCGGTGTGGTCTCGGGCATGACGATCACCGCCCTGCAGCCCATGCGCTGCGCGCTGAGCGCGACACCCTGCGCGTGATTGCCGGCCGAAGCGGCAATGACGCCGCGCTTGCGTTCTGCCGGCGTCAGCGCCGCCATCTTGTTGTAGGCACCGCGCACCTTGAAACTGAACACCGGCTGGGAGTCTTCGCGCTTGAGCAATACCGTGTTGCCGATTCGGGCGGACACCTGCGGGGCGGGGTCAAGGTCGGTTTCAATGGCGGCGTCGTACACCCGGGCGGTGAGTATGCGCTTGAGGTAATCGGTGGACATGTGGCAAAAGATGCGCTGGCGGCGGATACAAGCTGAAAAGAATACCATAGGGGGCCGCGGGCACCGCAAGCTCAGCGCACTTCCCCTGTAAACTACGGAACCCCTGCACGCTGCGCACTCCGGCGTTTCGCCGCCCATACATGGAAGCCTGGCTGTACTCATCGATTCACTGGCTGCTCGACACCCTGGCCCTGCCCAGCGTCGGGCTGAGCGCCATCTTCGTCGTGGCGCTCGTGTCGGCCACGCTGCTGCCCCTCGGTTCCGAGCCCGCCGTCTTCGGCTACCTGCAGATCGCCGCCGACATGTTCTGGCCGGCGGTGCTGGTGGCCACCGTGGGCAACACCGTGGGCGGCACCATCAGCTACGGCATGGGTTACGGCGCCGAACGCGCGGTGGAACGCTATCGCGAGAAGCACCCCTACCGCCCGCGCAGCCGCGCCGGCGGCCGATGGCACGATTATGTAAGCTACTGGCTGCACCGCATGGGGCCACCCGCCCTGCTGTTCTCGTGGCTGCCCGTCGTGGGCGACCCGCTGTGCGCCGTGGCGGGCTGGCTCAAGCTGCCCCTGATCCCCAGCATTATTTACATGGCCATCGGCAAATTCCTGCGATACGCCACAATGACCGCGGCGCTGCTCTGGTTTTTCCCCGGCAAAATCTGAGTCGTGCGCCCCATTCGATTAAACTGCCAAGGTTTACCCTTGCTTTGCACCCTCTCAGGGTTATTCGCCCCGTCATGAACGCCCCCCTTGCCAGCCAGATGCTTGCCGCACAGGCGCCCCGCCACGCATCGCCGCGCCTGCGCGAAATTCCCTACAACTACACCTCGTATTCCGATCGCGAGATCGTGTTGCGCCTGCTGGGCCCCGAGGCCTGGCAGCGGCTGTCTGAACTGCGCAGCGAGCGCGTCACCGGCCGCTCGGCGCGCATGCTGTTCGAGGTGCTGGGCGACATCTGGGTCGTGCGCCGCAACCCCTATCTGCAGGACGACCTGCTGCACAACCCCAAGCGCCGCCAGCAGCTCATCGAGGCGCTCGAGCATCGCCTGAACGAAATCGACCGCCGCCGCGACACCTCGCACCCCGAACGCGACGCCAAGGTGGCCGGGCTGCTGGCCGCCGCCCGCGTGGCCGTGCGCGATTTCGACAACGACTTCACGGTCACTCAGGAACTGCGCAAGCAGGTCGTGAAGGCGCTCTCGCGCATCACCGCAAAAGACAACATCAAGTTCGACGGCCTGTCGCGCGTCTCGCACGTCACCGACGCCACCGACTGGCGGGTGGAATATCCCTTCGTGGTGCTCACGCCCGATTCCGAGGCCGAGATCGCGCAACTCGTGCGCGCCTGCATCGCGCTCGACCTCACCATCATTGCGCGCGGCGGCGGCACCGGCTACACCGGTGGCGCCATTCCGCTCACCTGGCGCTCGGTGGTCATCAACACCGAAAAACTCGACCGCCTCAGCGCCGTCGAGCACACCGAGCTGCCCGGCGTCAGCGAGCCCGTGCCCACCATCCACACCGGCGCGGGCGTCGTCACGCGGCGCATCGCCGAAGCGGCCGAGGCCGCGGGTTACGTCTTTGCCGTAGACCCCACGTCGGCCGACGCATCGTGCGCGGGCGGCAACGTGGCCATGAACGCCGGCGGCAAGAAGGCCGTACTGTGGGGAACCGCACTCGACAACCTGGCCTGGTGGCGCATGGTCGACCCCGACGGCAACTGGCTCGAGGTCACGCGCATCGGCCACAACCTGGGCAAAATCCACGAAGTCGACGAGGCGCGTTTCGAACTCAAGTGGTCCGACGGTCGCGGCGCGCCCGGCGAGATTCCGCTGCGCAGCGAAACCCTGGTGATCGAAGGCCGGCGCTTTCGCAAGGTGGGCCTGGGCAAAGACGTGACCGACAAGTTCCTTTCGGGCCTGCCCGGCGTGCAAAAGGAAGGCTGTGACGGGCTCATCACCGCCGTGCGCTGGATTCTGCACCGCATGCCGGCCCACACGCGCACCGTGTGCATGGAATTTTTCGGCCAGGCGCGTCATGCCGTGCCCTCCATCGTCGAGGTCAAGCAATACCTCGACGGCCCGGGCCGTGAACGCGGCGCCCTGCTCGCCGGCCTCGAACACCTCGACGAACGCTATCTGCGTGCCGTGGGCTACGCCACCAAGAGCAAGCGCGGCGTACTGCCCAAAATGGTGCTCATCGGCGACATCGTGGGCGACGACGAGAACGCCGTGGCCATTGCCGCCAGCGAAGTCGTGCGCATCGCCAACAGCCGTCACGGCGAAGGCTTCGTGGCCGTCACGCCGGAAGCCCGCCGCAAGTTCTGGCTCGACCGCGCCCGCACCGCCGCCATCGCACGCCACACCAACGCCTTCAAAATCAACGAAGACGTGGTGATTCCGCTGGAACGCATGGGCGAATACACCGATGCGATCGAACGCATCAACATCGAGCTTTCCACGCGCAACAAGCTGCGCCTGCTCGACGAGATCGAGGCCTACCTGCAGGGCGAGCTGCCCGTGGGCAAGGTCGAAGATATCGACGATGTGGAACACACGCGCGAAGCCGTTCTGGCGCGCCGCACCGAAGACGCCGTGGCCGCCCTGCGCGGCGTGCGCGAGCGCTGGCGCTGGCTGCTCGAAAACCTCGACGCGCCCCTGTCGCAAAGCCTGGAAACCCTCGAGCGCCTGGGCCTGGGCGAGCATACCGAGGCGCTGCGCGAGCGTCTGGTGCAGCAACCCGACGCCCGGGTGTTCGACGTGGTGCAAGACCACACCATTCGCATTTCCTGGAAGACCGAAGTGCGTGCGCTCATGGAGCGCCTGTACGCGGGCGCCGACTGCGCCGCCGTGCTGGCAGGCATCCAGGCCGTGCACGACCGTGTGCTGAAAAGCCGTGTCTTCGTCGCCCTGCACATGCACGCCGGCGACGGCAACGTTCACACCAACATTCCCGTGAACTCCGACGACTACGGCATGCTGCAGGAAGCCAACGAAACCGTGGCGCGCATCATGCAGATCGCCCGCGACCTGAACGGCGTGATCTCCGGCGAGCACGGCATCGGCCTGACCAAGTACGAATTCCTCACCCAGGAAGAACTGCAGCCCTTCCAGGACTACAAGCGCCGCATCGACCCGCAGGGGCGCTTCAATGCCGGCAAGCTCATGCCCGGGGCCGACCTCAGCAATGCCTGGACACCCAGCTTCAACCTGCTGGGGCACGAATCGCTCATCATGCAGCGCAGCGAAATCGGCGACATCTCGCATGCCATCAAAGACTGCCTGCGCTGCGGCAAGTGCAAGCCGGTATGCGCCACGCACGTGCCGCGTGCCAACCTGCTTTATTCGCCCCGCAACAAAATTCTCGCAACCTCGCTGCTCATTGAGGCCTTCCTGTACGAAGAGCAGACCCGCCGCGGCGTCAGCATCAAGCACTGGGCTGAATTTGAAGACGTGGCCGACCACTGCACGGTATGCCACAAGTGCTACAACCCCTGTCCGGTCGATATCGACTTCGGCGACGTGTCGATGTCCATGCGCGCCCTGCTGCGCAGCATGGGCAAGAAGTCGTTCAACCCCGGCACCACCGCGGCCATGTTCTTCCTGAACGCCAAAGACCCGCGCGTGATCAAGGCCACCCGCAAGGGCATGATCGACCTGGGCTACAAGGCACAGCGCATGGCGCACGACCTGCTGGCGCCCACCGCACGCAAGCAGGTGTCAACGCCGCCCGCCACCGTGGGCAAGGCGCCCATCCGCGAGCAGGTGATCCACTTCGTGAACAAGCGCATGCCCGGCGGCCTGCCCACGCAAACCGCACGCAAGCTGCTCGACATCGAAGACGCCCGCTACATTCCCATCATTCGCGACCCGCGCGCCACCACCGCCGAAACGGAATCGGTCTTCTATTTCCCCGGTTGCGGCTCAGAGCGCCTGTTCTCGCAGGTGGGGCTCGCCACGCAGGCCATGCTGTGGCATGCCGGCGTGCAAACCGTACTGCCCCCCGGTTACCTGTGCTGCGGCTACCCGCAGCGCGGCAACGGCATGCACGACAAGGCCGAGAAAATCATCACCGACAACCGCGTGCTGTTTCACCGCCTGTCGACCACCCTGAACTACCTCGACATCAAAACGGTGGTGGTCAGCTGCGGCACCTGTTACGACCAGCTGGCGGGGTATGAATTCGAGAAAATCTTCCCCGGCTGCCGGCTCATCGACATTCACGAATACCTGCTTGAAAAAGGCATCGATATCCAGGGCGTCACGGGCACACGCTACGTGTACCACGACCCCTGTCACACGCCCATGAAGCTGCAGGACCCGATGAAAACGGTGAAGGCGCTGGTGGGCGACACGGCCATCAAGACCGACCGCTGCTGCGGCGAATCGGGCACCCTGGCCGTTTCGCGCCCCGACATCTCCACGCAGGTGCGCTTCCGCAAGCAGGAAGAGCTGGCGAAGAACACGCGCGAGATCCGTGCAGACGGCTACTCGGGCGAAGTGAAGATGCTCACGTCGTGCCCGTCATGCCTGCAGGGCATGTCGCGCTACGAGGAAGACACCGGCATGAAGGCCGATTACATCGTGGTGGAGATGGCGCGCCACATTCTGGGCGAAGACTGGCTGCAGGATTACGTGCGCCGCGCCAACGACGGAGGCATCGAGCGCGTGCTGCTGTAGCGCGCGACCGCGGTGCCGTTCGCCCCAAACCCGTTAGATTGGGGGCCTCGCGCCCCCGTGGCGCCCGCAACCGCCATCAGGGCGCAGGTCATTTCATGAGGTACAGCCCGGGGCGGGGCGCAGCGGCCCCGCTTGCGTCCTCCGGGCCCCGGCGCCTTGAGTCTGGGCCTCTGACGTTACGGATCGGAGTTGCTGAACGAGCACACCGAATACACCGGTATGCCGCTGTCGCGCATGGCCTGCGCGCCGCCCAGATCGGGCAGCTCGATAATGGCCGCCGCTTCGTGCACGTTGGCGCCCAGGCGCTGCAGCAGCTTCGAGGCGGCCAGCATGGTGCCGCCCGTTGCCACCAGATCGTCGATCAGCAGTACGCGCTGGCCGGGGCGCACCGCGTCGGTATGCATTTCGACGGCGGCGTTGCCGTACTCGAGCGTATAGTCTTCCGCCAGCGTGCGGTAAGGCAGCTTGCCCTTCTTGCGCACGGGCACAAAACCGAGATTCAGTTCGTAGGCGAGCACCGAACCGACGATGAAGCCGCGGGCATCGACGCCCGCAACCAGATCGAGGCGCTGACGCATGTAGCGGTACACGAACAGATCGATGAGCACCCGGAAGGTGCGCGGGTCTTGCAGCACCGGCGTAATATCGCGAAACGTAACACCGGGCTTGGGCCAGTCTGGCACGCTGCGGATCGCCTTGCGAACGTAGACGGCGGGGTCGATATGCATTGCGGAATGCCTGCTGTAAGGCTTAAAGGGAAATCAGACGATGGAAGTGTACACAATGCCGATTAAAATCCACCCATGAGTCGAACACCGCAGTCCTCGCCCACGCCTGCACACCCGCCCGAACCCGGCGGGCCAAGCCGCCACCTGGCGTCGGCCCACCGCACCTTCAGCATCGAAATCGAGGCCCTGCAGGCCTTGCGCGACCGCCTTGACGCGCACTTCGACCAGGCGGTCGAAATGCTGCTTGCCTGCCACGGCCGCATCGTGGTCACCGGCATCGGCAAGTCGGGCCACATTGCCCGCAAGATGGCGGCCACGCTCGCTTCCACCGGCACACCCGCCTTCTTCATGCACGGGGCCGAAGCCATGCATGGCGATCTGGGCATGCTCACGGGGCAAGACATTCTCATCGCCATTTCCTATTCCGGTTCGGCCGCAGAACTGCTTACGGTGCTCACCGTCGCCAAGCGCATGGGGGCGCAGATCATCAGCATTACCGGGCATCCCGAATCCGAACTGGCCCGCAACGCCGATCTGCATCTCGACGCCGGCGTGCTGCAGGAGGCCTGCCCCCTGAACCTGGCGCCCACGGCCAGCACCACTGCAGCCCTGGTGCTGGGCGATGCGCTGGCCGTGGCCTGCCTGGAAGCACGCCACTTCAGCGCCGAAGATTTCGCCCGCTCGCACCCCGGCGGCGCACTGGGCCGGCGCCTGCTCACCTACGTGCGCGACGTCATGCGCCACGGCGACGCCCTGCCGCTGGTCAAGGAAGGCACGCCCATGCACGATGCCCTCAAGGAAATGTCCGCCAAGGGCATGGGCATGACCATCGTCATCGACGACGAGAACCGCCCCATCGGCATCTTCACCGACGGCGACCTGCGCCGCCTGATCCAGCGCCGCGGCGACGTGCGCGGCCTCACGGTGTGCGACGGCATGACCCGCAACCCGCGCTGCGTCACGGCCGACACGCTCGCCGTCGAGGCGGCGGCGCGCATGGATGCGGGGCGGCTGAACCAGATGCTCGTGGTCGATGAGGCCGGGCTATTATTGGGAGCTCTGCACATGCACGACCTGATGGCCGCCAAGGTGATCTGAACCATGAATCTTGATTCCATACCCCACCCCGCCGAAGCCCTCATTCTGTCGAAGACGCCGCCGGCCGTCATCGAACGGGTGAAGCAGCTGCGTCTCATGGCCTTCGACGTCGACGGCGTGCTCACCGACGGGCGCCTGTGGTACAGCCCGCAGGGCGAGCAGCTCAAGTGCTTTCACGTGCTCGACGGCCACGGGCTCAAGCTGCTGCTCGAAAGCGGCATTACCGTGGCGCTGATTACGGGGCGCGACGGCGCGGTCATTTCACGGCGCGCCGCTGAACTGGGCATTGGCCACGTGCTGCACAACGTGCGCGACAAGGCCCAGGCCCTGCAAACGCTGGCGCAGGAACAGGGCTGCCATCTCAGCGAAGTGGGCTACATGGGCGACGACATCATCGACATTCCCGCAATGCAGCGCGCCGGCTTCGCCGCCAGCGTGCCCAACGCGCCCGCCTACGTCACACAGGCCGCGCACTGGGTGTCGCCTTCGCCCGGCGGTGCGGGCGCGGTACGCGACTGCAGCGACCTGATCCTGGCCGCGCAGGGCCGGCTCGCCCCCTTCTTTTCGCCCAATGCGCTGCGCACGGGCGGTACCATTCAGTAAACACGTGCCCGCACCGTGCGGGCCGCGCACATCGGGCCCGGCCCAGCCATGAGAGATCGCCTGCCTTCCATCGTTGCCATACTGCTGCTGACCTGCCTGGTCATCGGCACGTGGTGGGCGGCCGATTACGCGCAGCGCGCCGTGCCGATCGACCCGCCGCGGCGCATCACGCACGAGCCCGACCACTGGGCGTCAGAGTTCGTGCTGATACGCACCGACGAAGCCGGCACGGTCATCAACCGGCTGGAAGGCGATTACCTGGAACACTTCCCGGACGACGATTCATACGAGATCAAGATGGCGCGGGCGATCGGGCAGCAGCCGGGCTCACCGCTCACGGTCGCGACCTCAGATACGGCAGTGATGGACCAGGACGGCTCGCGGGTGGTGATGACGGGCAACGCGCACGTGCATCGCCAGCCCGATGCCGAAAATCAGCCGCTCGACGTAAAAAGCCACGTGCTGATCGTGTTGCCCGATGAAGACGTGGTCTATACCGACCATCCGGCACTCGTGACACACGGCAATTCCACCATGAACGGCAAGGGCATGCGGTACGATAACAGCACGCGGCAATTGCAGGTTCACGCAGCCACCGACGTCAAGATTTCGGGGCAAGACACCCAGGAACGCCGCGCACGGTCTTCCGAAAGGACACAACAACAACCATGACGACGCCACTTCGCTTCCTCGCCGTATCCGCCCTGGCCGCGTGCCTGGCCTCACCGGCCGTACTGGCCCAGCAGAGCGCCCAGGAAGAAGAACCCGATACGCTAATCATTTCCGATACGCTGAACTACGACGATATCCGCAAGGAAAGCGTGTTCACCGGCAACGTGGTGCTCACGCGCGGCAACATGACGCTTCATTCCGATACGCTCACGATGCGCGAAGATGAAGAAGGCTTCCAGTACGGTACGGCCACGGTCGAGAGCGGCAAGCGGGTGTTCCTGCGCCAGGAAAACCCCGAAAAATTCGAAGTTCTCGAAGCCCGCGGGCAGCGTGCCGAGTACGACGGCAAGAAGGAAGAAGTCGAGATGATCGGCAAGGCGGTGGTCACGCGCTTCATTTGCGGCAAGCCGTTCGACAACATTCAGGGCGAGCGGGTGATTTACCGGCAGAAAACCGAAACGTACCAGGCGTTCGGGGGCCCGAACTCGGCCGCGCCGGGCGGCCGGGTACGGTCGCTGGCGACACCGCGCGCACGCGCCGACGCAGCCATCGAGGCCTGCCGCCGCCAGCAGGGTGCAAGCAATTGAGAGCAACGTTGCGTAGCAAACTGCCGTTTCAAAAGAAGGCTGCGGGCGGTCGCCTGCGCCGGGCGGCGCTGGGCACGCCGGGCTGTCTGCGCGCCACGGGGCTGCGCAAGGTTTACGGCAAGCGCACGGTGGTGGAAGATGTGTCGCTGTCGGTCGATAGCGGCGAGGTGGTCGGGCTGCTTGGGCCAAACGGAGCCGGGAAGACGACGAGCTTCTATATGATCGTGGGCATTGTGCCGGCCGACGCGGGCCGCATCGAGATCGACAATCACGCAATCACGAATATGCCGATGCACAAGCGGGCCCGGCTGGGGGTTTCGTACCTGCCCCAAGACGCGTCGGTGTTCCGGCGGCTGACGGTGGAAGAGAATATTCGCGCGGTGCTGGAGCTGCAGATCGGTGAAGACGATCGTCCGCTGAGTTCGGCCGAGGTGGGCGAGGCGCTGGAATCGCTGATCGATGAGCTGCAGATCGGGCATATCCGGCGCAATACGGCAATTTCACTGTCGGGTGGCGAGCGCCGCCGGGTGGAGATCGCGCGGGCGCTGGCGACGAATCCACGCTTCATTCTGCTTGACGAACCGTTCGCGGGGGTGGACCCGATTGCGGTGATCGAGATTCAGCGCATTGTGCATTTCCTGAAGAACCGCAATATCGGGGTGCTGATCACCGACCATAACGTGCGCGAGACGCTGGGGATCTGTGATCGGGCGTACATCATCAGCGAGGGGCGGGTGCTGACCAGCGGGCATCCGAACGAGATCATCGATAACGAAGCGGTTCGGAAGGTGTATCTGGGCAAGAACTTCAAGATGTAAGCGTGTGAGCGTTTCTTGGGTGGGTGGTTTGTGACGCTGCTTGGCTGGGTTCTTAAGGGCCGCGCCGGGTGGGTGGGGGTAGTTTCCGCAGGCGGGCCGACCGACGTCGTTCCCGTCACGGCCTCACGGAATTGAGGTTTGGGGCAGCCTGCGCCATGCCAAGTAAACGTAAGGGGTGGGCGGAGCCTGGGGGGGCGGCGGTTTCGGAGCCGCCGAGCCGCAGGTACCGGACAGAGAAACAAGGCCGCTGCTGTCTGAGCACGAATTCGCAGCCCGGGGGGCTGCGAATCGTGCGAGTTCAGCGGCCGCTCTGTCCGGTGCCGGAGGGGAGGGAAGCCCGAAGGGCCGGCTACGTTTAGCCGCACCCCCAGGCTCCGACCGCCCCCTTAAGAACCCAGACAAGCGGCATCTCGAACGATTCGAAACGCGACCACAAGAACCCAGACAAGCGACATTTCGAACCATTCGAAACACGGCCACAAGAACCCAGACAAGCAGCGTATCAAACCACGCCACAGCCCTTAACCCGGAAATTTCACCAAAAGGAATCGGCGCATACCTTTAAGCCCGCATAAAATCGAGGTGCGAAACAAGATTTCGGG
>JAUZQE010000017.1 GCA_030733815.1 Yanghanlia caeni | reverse complement strand
CACCACGCCCACATCGTGCAAATCAAAGGAGACAGCTATCGCCTAAAACGACAACGCAAGGCTGGCCTCTTTCCGCCGGCACCGAACCCGTAAACACCAGTAGTGGCTCAGATTTCAAATGCGCGCCTACGCGCTTTGTGGCTCAAAATTACTTTGCATTTGACACCGGGGTGATTCAGTCGAGTGATGTTATCTTAGGAACGATTCATGAGTGAATATGAAGAGTCGTCGTTGCAGTTAAAAGCAGAGTTGTGGCTCGTTGCATCTGCACTGGCTTTATTGAAAAGGAGAAAAACAAATTACACGTATTTTCGGTGTGTTTACCGCGGGGGTGACTACGACCCCTGGTCTGAATACGATATTCCGACCGTCCTACGAAAACTGTCTTCGGTAAACGAGTTGAATGGCATGCTCGAGCAGCTACGCGGGGGTGTGGCGGCTGGTTGACGACCTGACTAATCGCAGCCTGTATTGGCTCACTGCCGTGCATGGCGCCACTTGATAGTGGCCCTTGCGCGCCCTTACGGCGCATCATTCACCCGCATCACCTCCCGCAGCTTTCCCTCATCCACCACATTCAGCGTTTCCGTGTGTAGCCGCGTCTGCGCCCATTCCTCCAGCAGCGACCGGGCGCCGCCCAGCGCGGCACGAATCAGCTCGTATTCCGTGGCCTCAGGGTTCGCGTCCAGCACCGCCTTCACAGGTCGCCCCATGCTCTGGAAGAAGGTAGGCCGGTTCAGGTGGTTCAACACGCCGTATGCGCTGTGGCTGATCTTTTCGAAGGTGGCATGCAGCGCGCCCGCATGGCGGGTCATGATGACCGTCTCCGAGTCACGCAGGTAACCAAGCGCCACCCGGTCGTCGGTGGGTTCCATGATCGCGATGCCGCCGCCACGCCAGTAAATGGGATTGCGCCGTGCCCGCTGGCGGTTGCGGAACCGCTCGTGCAGCTGGCGGTCGGTTTCCGTGAGGAAATCGTCGCATTCCGCTTCCATGGCATAGACCTGCAGCTGCAGGTGCAGCCGCTTGTTGCGCAGAAACCAGACGTCGTAGTCGAGGCGCGCAATGGCGTCTTTGATGCGGGCCTTGCGAGCGCTCATTGCCATGGCCTTTTGGTACAGCGGATCGTCGTCGAGCAGTTGCGACAGGGCGTCGGTAATGTGTTTGCGCAGCGTCGCGTGTCGTTCGAAGGGCGTCAGCTGCGCCTGCAGGGCCTGCCACCGTTGCGCAGCGCGTTCCCTGAACCTGTCTTCGAATTCATGCCATTCATCCGCCAGCAGATTCGATTCCATGAATTTTCGTTCGACGATATTCAGGAAGTCGTACAGGGTTTGGTCGTACAGCGCCACGTGCTAAATATTCGTCTGCTCCGGCGGCACTCCTTCGGGCAGGCGTGCGGCGCAGGCCGGGTCTTTTCGTAGCGGCACGTCGGCATCGAGCCCCAGGCAGGTCATGGAAATGGACCCCATCGTGTGCCCGCGCAACAGCGGCACCAGAGGTTGACCGGCTGCCTGAGCCAGCCCCGCCAGGTACAGCACGGGAACGAAATGGTCGGGAGTGGGTACGGCCAGGTCGTAATCGGGGTGTTCCGTCAGGCGCAGCACGTCGCCGGGCCGGTCGCTGAGCAATTCCACCGCGACGTCGTCGAAGCGATAGCTCCAGTCATAGCCCATATCGGTTTGGCGCCATTGAATCATGCGCAGGTTATGCACGATATTGCCGCTGCCCACGATCATCACGCCGCGTTCGCGCAATGCCGCCAGCCTTGCGGCCAGCTGCACGTGGTATTCCAGGGGTTTGAGCGCGTTGATGGAAAGCTGCAGCACCGGGATGTCGGCATCGGGGTACATGTGCGCCAGCACTGACCAGGTGCCGTGGTCGAGCCCCCATTGATCGCGATCGAGCCCGACCCACTCGGGCTTGAGCAGTTCGACGATTTCGCCGGCCAGATCGGGGTGGCCGGGCGCGGGGTACTGGTAGTCGAACAGTTCCTGCGGAAAGCCGTAGAAGTCGTGGATGGTGCGCGGCTGCGGCATGGCGGTGATGGCCGTTGCGCCGAAATACCAGTGGGCCGACACCACGAGCAGGGCTTCGGGCTGCGGCAGCAGCCGGCCGAATGCCCGCCAGGCTTCGGTGTAGTCGTTGCGTTGCAGCGTGTTCATGGGGTTGCCATGGCCGACGAAGAGTGCGGGCATTTTCGACATGAGAGGCTCCTGAGGGGATTCGGATCATGGTAGTACAGGCCGGCGTGGCGTGCAGCGCGGCATGGTGCGCGCTATTATCGGATGCATTTCTTACCGTGAAGGAAGCGACGCATGAGCACCGACACCGCCGCCCCGGGGCAGGCCGAACACACCCACGACAGCTGCATCTTCTGCCGAATCGCCAAGGGCGAGATTCCCTCGCACGTGGTGTACGAAGACGACGACGTGAAGGCGTTTCTCGATATTATGCCGATCCGGCCCGGGCATGTGCTCGTCGTGCCCAAGGCGCACCACGATTACTTCGACGACCTGCCCCCTGCGCTGGCCTCGCACATTCTGCACCTGGGGCAGCGCCTGGCCAAAGCCATGAAGGCGCAGTACGGCGTCGAGCGCGTGGGCTTTCTGTTCACCGGCACCGATGTCGCGCACGTGCACGCACACGTAGTGCCCATGCACACCAAAACCGATATCACGTCGCCCGTGTACATTGAACAGCGCGACCTCACGTTCCGGCTGGCACCGCGTGCCGACGACGCCGATCTGCGCCAGACGGTGGCAGACCTGACGGCCCGGCTCGAGGCGGCCACGCCCGCCTGAGCGCCGCCACCCCGCCGGGCGTCCCCGGTGTCAACGCGGGGGCGCGCCGGTTCAGCTGCCACACACGCCCGTATCTCTGTAGCCCTGTACCTTGATGTCACGCCGTATTGCCCATCTCGACATGGATGCGTTCTACGCATCGGTGGAGTTGTTGCGTTACCCCGAGCTGCGCGGCCTGCCGGTGGTGATTGGCGGGCGCAGCGCCGCCCGCCCCAGCGTGGCACCCGACGGCACCCGGCTGTATTCGCGGCTGGGCGACTATGTCGGGCGTGGCGTGATCACCACCGCAACGTATGAGGCCCGCGCCCTCGGCGTGCATTCTGCAATGGGTCTGATGAAGGCGGCCAAGCTCGCGCCCGAAGCCATATTGCTGCCCGCCGACTTCACGCAGTACCGCCTGTATTCACGGCGCTTCAAGGATGCGGTGGCGGCCATCGCGCCGCGCATCGAAGACCGTGGCATCGACGAAATCTACATCGACCTGAGTGAGCATGAGCAGGACAGCCTGACGCTGGCGAAGCAACTCAAGGCGGCGGTGCGCGAGGCCACGCGCCTCAGCTGCTCGATCGGCATCTCGCCAAACAAGCTGCTGTCCAAAATCGCCTCCGATCTCGACAAGCCCGACGGCATCACCGTGATCGGCGAAGGCGACCTGCAGGCGCGCATCTGGCCGCTGCCTGTGGGGCGCATCAACGGTATCGGCCCCAAGGCGCAGGCGCGTCTGGCCGGCCTGGGCATCGACACCATCGGCGAACTGGCGGCTGCGCCATTCGAAATTCTGGCGGCAGCATTCAGCGAGCGCTATGCCCGCTGGCTGCTCGAATCGGCACATGGGCGCGACGACCGGCCGCTGGTGGTCGAGTCGATGCCGAGGTCGGTGAGCCGCGAAACCACATTTGACCGCGACCTGCACGCTCGCCACGACCGCCAGGAACTGGGTCGCATACTGGATGCCCTGTGCGAACGGGTGGCTGGCGATCTGGCCCGCAAGAATGTGGTGGGGCGCACGATCGGGGTGAAAGTGCGTTATGACGATTTTCGCACCGTTACGCGCGATCAGACGTTGCCCCGGCCTGTTGCCGACGGCGCGGCGATCCGGCAGGCGGCGGTCCTGTGCCTGCGGCGCGTTCCGCTGCAGCGGCGCATCCGCCTGCTGGGTGTGCGCGTGGCGGCCCTTTCAGTACCTGGCACCCAGGGCGATGCGCCGGATGATTCCGACGCCGCGCAACTCAGCCTCTTTTCCTGATCAGGCTTCGTGCACGGGCAGCACGCGGTCGCCCACGCTCAGAACCGTGCCCCGGCTCACACCCGCCACCACGGCATTCAGACCGAACAGCACGCGTTCTTCGAAACAGCGGTAGGCACTGAGGGTGGCCAGGGGCTCGACGCCCGATTCCCCCGTTGCGGGGTCGACGTTGATCATCGTGCAGCGCGTGGCACGGCTGACGGCGGCAAACGTGAGGTCGCCCACGTGCAGGCTGCACAGCTCGTCTTCCTCGTAGGGCTGCAGGCCCTGGATGACGATGTTGGGGCGAAAGCGCAGCAGCCCTGCCGGCGGGTGGCCGGCCGCTACGAGACGGGCGTTCAGATCATCGAGCGAGGCCTGGTTGACGATGTTGAACGGAAAGGCGTCGGCAAAGCCCAGCGGATGCTCTTGCGGGAAGCCCTCGGCTTCGGGGTGCGTTTCGCGCCATGCGGTCACGTCCTGCGCAGCTACCAGGCGGTGTGCATTGGGGTGCACGCGGTAGAGCCGGCAGGCGCGGCCAAGGTAATCGCTGAACCAGTGAGCCGCGGTATCGCCTTCGTCGAGCCCGAGCGTGACGCTGTGACCGATGCTGAGGGGTGTGGCGTCGGCCGCGGTTTCGCCCTTGCGCAGGCTGACGCGCAGGGTGGGCATCTCGGGCGCGTTCAGAAAGAGGGCGGTTTCGTCGAGTGCGGGCTGTACCAGCGCCATGCGTGGCTGGCTGCGCTGGCTGAGAAAGACGCCGTGTTCATCGGCCACCACCCATTGGCGATCGTGGGCGAGTCCTCCGGGGGTCACGCTGACCTGAGTATGGGTAATGCCGCAGCACGACTTGACAGGGTAGGTGTGCAAGGAGAGGATGCTGATCGTCATCGGAGGTCTCGCTGGAAAGGGCTGCGGGCCCTGTTTCGGAATAATAGCGCGGCGTGGCGCGCTAAAATCTTCTGGGCCCCCGCTTTGGGGTCTTTTTCACTGATACAGGAAATCGACATGGAATTTGATCGGGCAGGTGCGGATGCTTTGATGGATATCGTGGCGCGGCCGGAGGTCGTGTTCGTGCGCGGCGAAGGCTCGTGGCTGGAAGACCACGCCGGCAAGCGATATCTGGATTTCATCCAGGGCTGGGCCGTCAACAGCCTGGGCCATTGCCCGCCGCAGCTGCGCCGAGCGCTCGAGACGCAGGCCGGCACGCTCATCAACCCGTCGCCGGCCTTCTACAACCAGCCGGCCATCGAACTGGCCAAGCGCATTACGGGCGCATCGTGCTTCGACCGCGTGTTCTTTGCCAACAGCGGCGCCGAGGCCAACGAAGGTGCGATCAAGCTCGCGCGCAAGTGGGGGCAGCTGAACCGTAATGGGGCGTACAAGATCATCACGCTCGACCACAGCTTTCACGGGCGCACGCTGGCCACCATGTCGGCTTCCGGCAAGGCAGGGTGGGACACCCTGTTCGCGCCGCAGGTGCCGGGCTTCCCCAAGGCCACGCTGAACGATCTCGATTCGGTGCGCGCCCTCATCGATGCCGATACGGTGGCGATCATGCTGGAACCCGTGCAGGGTGAAGGCGGCGTCATTCCGGCCACGACCGAGTTCATGCAGGGCCTGCGCGCGCTGGCCGACGAGCACAATCTGCTGCTGATCGTCGACGAAGTGCAAACCGGTTTCGGCCGCACCGGTACCCTGTTCGCGTACCAGCATTCGGGCGTTGAACCCGACATCATGACGCTGGGCAAGGGTATTGGCGGCGGCGTACCGCTGGCGGCGCTGTGCGCGCGCGAGGCGGTCAGCTGCTTTGCGCACGGCGACCAGGGCGGTACCTACAACGGCAACCCGCTCATGACGGCGGTTGGCGTTGCCGTGTTCGACACCCTCATGGCCGACGGCTTCCTGCAGGGCGTGCAGGAGCGGGCCAAGCAGCTTTCGGAAGGGCTGCTTGCCCTGTGCGAAAAGTGGGGCTTCAAGGGCGAACGCGGTGCCGGCCTGCTGCGCGCGCTCGTGCTCGATCGCGATGACGGCCCGGCCATCGTGAAGGCCGCGCTGGAATCGAGCCCGGAAGGCCTGCTGCTGAATGCGCCGCGGCCCAATCTGCTGCGCTTCATGCCGGCACTGAACGTCACGCAAGACGAAGTCGCGCTGATGCTCACGCGGCTTGACGAAGTGATCGCACGCGTGCGAAGCTAAATACTTCATTCTTTACCGACCTGTGCAAAGGCCCCCGCCTCCTGCCCTGGGGCAGAAGCGGGGGCCTTCTTTAAGCCGCCGCGGGGCGGTCAGGCTGATGCCGCGGCCGAGGCCTTGGCCACCTGACGCCACTTGTGCAGCAGAGGCTCGGTGTAGCCGTTGGGTTGCTCGAGACCCTTGAAGACCAGATCGCACGCGGCCTGGAAGGCGGCCGAGGTGGCGAAATTGCCCGCCATCTTCTGGTAGGCCGGATCGCCCTCGTTCTGGCGGTCGACCACGGCGGCCATGCGCTGCATGGTTTCCATGACCTGTTCACGGGTCACGATGCCGTGACGCAGCCAGTTGGCCATGTGCTGGCTGGAAATGCGCAGCGTGGCGCGGTCTTCCATGAGCCCCACGTCGTGGATGTCGGGCACCTTCGAGCATCCCACGCCCTGGTCGATCCAGCGCACCACATAGCCCAGTATGCCTTGCGCATTGTTGTCGAGTTCCTGCTGGATCTCTTCGGCCGACCAGTTGGTGTCGGTGGCCACGGGCACTTCGAGGATGCCGCCCAGCAGGGGCTCGTTGCGGCCCTCCATCGAGGCCTGGATCGCCTGCACGTCGACCTGATGGTAGTGCAGGGCGTGCAGGGTGGCCGCCGTGGGCGAGGGCACCCACGCGGTGTTGCCGCCGGCCTTGAGATGACCAATTTTCTGTTCGAGCATATCGGCCATGAGGTCGGGCATGGCCCACATGCCCTTGCCGATCTGAGCATGGCCGCGCAGGCCGCAGGCGAGGCCGGTCTGCACGTTGTTGCGTTCGTAGGCGTCGATCCAGGTGGTGCGCTTCATGTCGCCCTTGCGCACCATGGGGCCCGCTTCCATGGAGGTGTGGATCTCGTCGCCGGTGCGGTCGAGGAAGCCCGTGTTGATGAAGGCCACACGCTTGTGCGCGGCGGCGATGCAGGCCTTGAGGTTCACGCTCGTGCGGCGCTCTTCGTCCATGATGCCCATCTTGATGGTGTTGGGCTCGAGGCCGAGCAGCGCTTCGGTGCGGGTGAACAGTTCGTTTGCGAAGGCGACTTCATCGGGGCCGTGCATCTTCGGCTTCACGATGTAGATCGAGCCGGCGCGCGAGTTCTGCTTGCGCTGCAGGTCGTGCATGGCAATGAGCGAGGTGACGACCGCGTCCATGATGCCTTCCTGGATTTCCGAGCCGTCTTCCAGCAGGATCGCCGGGTTCGTCATGAGGTGGCCCACGTTGCGCACCAGCATGAGCGAGCGGCCGGGCAGCACGATTTCCTTGCCGTCGAGCCCCGTGCAGGTGCGATCGGGGTTCAGCTTGCGGGTGAAGGTCGTGCCGCCCTTGGTGACGGGCTCGGCCAGCGTGCCCTGCATGAGGCCGAGCCAGTTGCGGTAGGCGAGCGTCTTGTCTTCGGCATCGACCGTGGCCACCGAGTCTTCGCAATCCATGATGGTGGTGACGGCCGATTCCATGAGCACGTCTTTCACGCCGGCGGCGTCCTGGCTGCCGATGGGGTGATTGCGGTCGATCTGGATTTCGAAGTGCAGGCCGTGGTGGCGCAGCACAATGGCCTCGGGTGCGGCCGCGTCGCCGCGATAGCCCACCAGCGAGGCGGGGTCGGCCAGCGTGGTCTGAGTGCCGTTCTTGAGGCTGACCTGCAGGCGGCCGTCGACGATGGCGTAACCGGTGGCGTCGGCATGGCTGCCCGACTGCAGCGCGGCGCTTTCGTCGAGGAAGCGGCGGGCGTAGGCAATGACCTTGGCGCCGCGCAGCGGGTTGTAGCCGCCCGCGCGCTCGGCGCCGTCGTCTTCGGAAATGGCGTCGGTGCCGTACAGCGCGTCGTACAGGCTGCCCCACCGCGCGTTGGCAGCGTTCAGGGCATAGCGGGCATTGGTGATCGGCACGACCAGCTGCGGGCCGGGCTGCTGCGAGAATTCGGTATCGATCTTGCTGGTTTCAAGCCGCACGTCGCCCGGTTCGGGCTGCAGGTAGCCGATTTCGCGCAGGAAGGCTTCGTATGCGGCGGCGTCGGTAATGGGCCCGGGATTTGCGCGGTGCCATTCGTCGATACGTGCCTGCAGCTGATCACGCTGGGCGAGCAGCTCACGGTTGCGCGGCGTCAGGTCGTGCACCAGCGCGTCGAATCCCGCCCAGAACGCAGCTGGGTCCACTCCGGTTCCAGGCAGGGCCTCGGACTCGATGAAGTCGTGCAGTTCGGGCGCAATCTGAAGCCGATGGCGGGTGATGCGTTCTGTCATGGTGAATCCTTATGAACAATGTTGGGAGGTTGGACCTATTATGTCTGGCGGCAGACGCCTGCTCAACGCCTTGCAGGTCAAAAGACTTTATACAAAAAGTATAAGATAACCCCTTTAACAGGCTTGATTACCTACTTGTTGGGGGCGGAATGGAGCCGCGTCACGGGGCGATCCACCCCACCAGCAGCGAGACGGTGAACACCGACAGCACCGTGGAAAGCAGCGTTGCCTCTGAGGTCACGGCTGCTTCACGGTCGTAGAGCTTGGCCACCATGAACGGCCCCGTGCCGACCGGTAGCGCGGCCAGCAGTACGGCCGCGGCGGCCCACATGGGCGGCATCTCGAACACCCAGGTAACCAGCACGAACGCAAGCAGGGGATGCGCCAGCAGCTTGAGCGAGACGATGCGCCAGACGGTATGGCGATGCCCGGTGGTGCTGCCCTGCGAGAGAAACAGGCCGATCGTGACGAGCGCGCATGGGCTGGCGGCGGCCCCGAGCAGATTAGTGAACTGCAGCACCGGGGCGGGCAGCGTGATGCCCACGCCGCTGACCACCAGGCCGGCCAGCGGCGAACACACCAGCGGGTTGCGAAGCACCGAGATGCCCACCTTGCGCAGGGTGCCGCCCAGCGACGCGCCGCGCTTGAGGTCGAGCTCGATCAGCACGATGCTGAATGCGAACAGGATGCAGGCGGTAAGCAGGGTGATGATGATGACGGCGGGCAGGCTGGCTTCCCCAAGTACCATGATGCACAGCGGAATACCCATGTAACCCGCGTTGCCATAGGCGGCTGCCAGGCTCGAGAGGCTGGCGTCGGCCAGCCGCCGCCCCTCGCGGCGATCGGCCAGGAACGATGCCCCGAAAACGGCCGCCATGGCCAGCGCCGACGCGGCGATGAATCCCGGCTGGCGGATCTCGCTCCAGCTGATGAGGGCCATGGCCTGAAACAGCAACGCCGGCAGCGCCATCCACACCACGAAGGTGTTGAGGCTGTCGGTGGCGGCCGCCCCCAGTATGCGGCGACGCCCGGCGACATAGCCGGCGAGGATCAGGGCAAAAAGGGGAAGGACGGCTTCCAGGATCAGGGACATGCTTGGGAACTTCCGGTGGATGCGTTATTCGTGCACAGAAGGCGCGGGGCACCCATGATTGTCACATTACCGGGCCATGTTGCCGCAGATAATGCAGAATGTATGACGAGGAGCTGTCGCCGCACGGCGACGATGAAGAGCTATGGACATGAACGACGATGGCATGGGGCTGGTCAGCCAGCCGCCGCTGATTCCCTTTACGCGCTATACCGACCCGGAAGCCGCGGTGCGCCGGCTCACCGAGATCTACGCGCGCAATACGGCCTTCATTCGCAAGGGCTTTGAGCATTACGCCAGCAACGGCCTGCCGCCCCGGCACCGGGTGCGGGCCTGCTACCCGGCCATACGCATACGCGTCGATACCTGGCAGGAAGTCGACAGCCGGCTGTCGTACGGGCACGTGGTGGAGCCGGGCACCTACATGACCACCATCACGCAGCCGGCGCTGTTTGAGGGCTACCTGAAAGAACAGATTGCCCTGCTGGTGCGCAATCATGGCGTGCCCGTCGAGATCGGCGAATCCGACCTGCCGATTCCCCTGCACTTTTCGTTCACGGGCGGCGATTACGTTGAAGCGGTGTACCACGAAGACACACGCGGCAAGGCGCTGCGCGACCACTTCGACGTGCCCAATCTGGCCGTGACCGACGACGCGATCGTGAACGGCACGTGGCGGGGCCGACCCGGCGAGCCGCAGCCGCTTGCACCCTTCACCGCCCCGCGCATCGACTATTCGCTGCATCGCCTGCAGCATTACACGGCCACGGCGCCCGAACATTTTCAGAGCTTCGTCGTGTTCACGAATTATCAGTTCTATGTCGACGAGTTCTGCCAGTGGGCGCGCGACGTACTGGCGCGCGAGGAAGGGGGCTACACCGCCCTGGTGGAGCCCGGCAACGTGATCACCCGGGCCGGTGCACACGCCAAGCCTTCGGGGCTGCCGCCCATGCGCGCGCCGCAGATGCCGTCGTATCACCTGATGCGCGACGGGCACACCGGCATCACCCTCATCAACATCGGCGTGGGGCCTTCCAACGCGAAGACCATTACCGATCACGTGGCGGTGCTGCGCCCTTCGGCGTGGATCATGCTCGGCCACTGCGCTGGGCTGCGCACGACGCAACGGCTGGGCGATTACGTGCTGGCCCATGGCTACGTCAGGGAAGACCACGTGCTGGATGACGACCTGCCGTTGTGGGTGCCGGTACCGCCGCTTGCCGAGATCCAGGTGGCGCTGGAGCAGGCGGTGGCCGACGTGGCCGGGCTTTCCGACTGGGAACTCAAGCGCATCATGCGCACCGGTACGGTGGCCAGCATCGATAACCGCAACTGGGAACTGCGCGATCACCGCGAGCCGGTGCTGCGTCTTTCGCAATCGCGCGCGATTGCGCTCGATATGGAGTCGGCCACGATCGCCGCCAACGGCTTTCGCTTTCGGGTACCGTACGGCACGCTGCTGTGCGTGTCCGACAAGCCGCTGCACGGTGAACTGAAGCTGCCGGGCATGGCCAGCGATTTTTATCACACGCAGGTGACCCGGCATTTGCGCATCGGCATCCGGGCGCTGGAAAAGCTGCGCGACATGCCGCCCGAGCGTCTGCATTCACGCAAGCTGCGCAGCTTCATCGAAACCGCCTTCAAATAAGGCGGGGCGGGTGCCGCACTGCGCGGCACCCGTGTCGTTTCCGCGTTTACTTCTTGCGGTTTTCGATATCTTTCTGGGCCTGTTCGACCAGGTCTTCACCGATGGTCTTCTTCCATTTTTCGAAGACCTCTTTGGTGGCGTCGACGAAGGCCTGATGTTGCTCGGGGGTGAGCGGCGTGACGGTGACGCCCAGCCCTTCGATTTCCTTGAGCAGCGAGGAATCTTCCGGCGTGACCCCCTTGCGGGCGATCACGATTTCGCGCTCGGCGGCCTCGATGGCGGCCTCACGAACGATCTTGCGGTCTTCCTCTGTCCAGGATTCCCAAACCTGCTTGTTCACCACGAAGATGAGCGGGTCGGCCACGTAGTTCCACAGCGTGAGGTACTTCTGGCCGACATTGTGCAGCTTGGCGCCGGTGTAGATCGAAAGCGGGTTTTCCTGGCCGTCGACGGCACCGCTGGCCAGCGCGGGCTGCGCGTCCGCCCAGCTCATTTGCGTGGGGTTGGCGCCCAGCGCGGTGTAGATGTCGATATACAGCGGCGAGCCGACCACACGCAGTTTCAGGCCCTTGAGGTCGGCCGGTTCCTTGATTTCGTGTTTGGAGTTGCTGAGCTGGCGGTAGCCGTTCTCGCCCCATGCCAGCGGCACGACCCCGGCCTTTTCCAGCCGCTCGAACAGCCGCTTGCCCACTTCGCCGTGAATCAGGGCGTCGATGGCGGCGTAGTCGGGCATCAGGAAGGGCAGCGAGAACAGGTTCAGTTCCTTGATCTGCGGCGACCAGTTAATGGTGGAGCCCACGGCCATGTCGATCACGCCCTGGCGGATCGCATTGAATTCGCGGGTCTGGTCGCCCTGTACCAGAGAGGTGCCCGGGTAGATTTTGATGTTGATGCGGCCATCGGTGCGTTCGCGCACCAGGTCGGACCAGATCTGGGCACCCTGGCCCCACGGGAAGGTGGTGCCGACCACGATGGACAGCTTGTATTCGGATTTGTAATTGGGCGCGGCCTGCGCGGCGGGCGCCATGGCCAGCGCCGCAACGGAGCAGGCAAGGGCACCCAGCAATGCACGAATCTTCATGTTGTCTCCTAGTTGGTTCAGAAGCCCAGGTAGCGTGGCAGCCACAGGGCGAGTTCAGGGAAGGTAATGAGCAGCAGCAGCACGGCAAAAACCGACACCAGCAGCCATGTGACCCAGCGGAAGGTACTTTCGATGGGCACGAGCGCGATGCGGCACGACACCATGAGGTTCACGGCCAGCGGCGGCGTGAACTGACCCAGTGCCACCATGACGGTGAGCAGCACGCCGAACCAGACCGGGTCCCACCCGTAGGCGTTGGCGATCGGCATGAGCAGCGGCACAAAGATCAGGAAAATGGAAATGCCGTCGAGAAACATGCCGACGATCGTGAGCAGAATGATGATCAGTGCCATGACCCCGTATTCGCCGATGCCCAGGCCGACGATGGTGCGCGTGATGGGATCGATGACGCTGAGTGTGGACAGCGCCCAGGCAAAGATGCCGGCAAGCGACACCACCAGCATGATCACGGCCGACAGCTCGGCGGCTTCGCGCAGAATGACGAACAGGTCGCGAAAGCGGATCGTGCGATGCACGGCCATGCCGACGAACAGGCCGTAGAACACGGCTACCACTGCCGCTTCGGTGGGCGTGAAATAGCCCATGCGCATGCCGCCCAGAATGATGACGGGTGCGGAAAGTCCCCAGATCGCCTCGTACAGGCTGCGCCAGAAGGGCGGGCGCGGCAGGTCGCGTTCGGCCGCCCCCATGTTGTGTGCCCGTGCCAGCCATACGGCCGGCACGATGAGTGCAATGCCCACCAGGGCGCCTGGAACCAGCCCCGCGGCAAACAGCGCCGGTACGGATGCCTGTGGCACCAGAACCGAATACACGATGAAGGCGATAGACGGCGGAATGAGGATATCGGTGGCGGCTCCGGCCCCGACGATGGTGGCGGCGTACGGGGCCGGATACCCGGCGCGCTTCATGGCGCCGATCATGACTGCGCCCACGGCCGCCGCGCAGGCGGGGCCGGAGCCGGAAATGCCCCCGAGGAACATCGCCACGGCAATGGTGACCAGCGGCAGCATGCCGGGGCCGCGCCCCACCACGGCCACGGCAAAGTTCACGAGCCGCGCGGCCACGCCCGAGCGGTCGAAGATGGAGCCGACCAGTACGAACATGGGAATGGCGAGCAGCGGATACTTGGCGAGCCCCGCGTAGAAGCTTTGAGGTACCGCCATGAGGCCGAACCATTGGGTGTCGAGGTTCGACAACACGATGGCCAGGGTGCCTGACAGGCCAAGCGCAATGGCGACCGGCACGCCGATCGCCATGAGCACCAGGAAGCTGCCGAACAGCAGTGCCGTGATCATTGCGGGCCTCGCAGCAGGCGGTGCAGCATGCCCGCCAGCCGAAGCGTGATTACGCCGGAAAGAATGGGCACCCAGATGGAATACCACCAGGTGGGCACGCCGATGGCGGGCGAGGTGTCGCCCCATGTATATTCATCGTAGACCATGCGCGCTGACAGGATGGTGAGCCCCAGGAAGAACAGCACCGAGAACAGCGTGGCAATGATGGCGAGCCGCCGCTGGCGATTTTGTGGCCCGGCATCGGCCAGGAACTCGATGCGGATGTGCTGGCTGCGCACGAAGGCGGTGGAGCCGGCGGTGAGTGTGACCACGATCAGCAGGAAGATCGACAGTTCTTCTGTCCAGGCGAACGAGGTGTTGGTGAGGTAGCGCACCAGCACGTTGGCAAAGGTGATGAGCGCCAGAAGCGCCATGGACAGCACGGAGACCCAGTCTTCGAGCGCGAGCGGCACCTTTACGGCCGGCTGAGGCTGCGCCTGTTCAGGTAACTGCGGGGGAAGCGATTCGGACATGTTCACGGCAAACTCTTAAACCGGCGACCATGCTATCGCTTCCCGTATCATTTCGCATTCCGTGCTTACCCTTCCGCAGGCAAGGGATATTGCCACGCCTACGACCGACGCCGTGTCGTGCGGCCCGGGCGGGCAGTCGGGCGGTATTCGGCTACCCGGATTTTGCTTTCGATTTGCGCTTGGGCAGTGCAAGCATGGTTCCGCGACATTCCGGCGCGCCGCACAGGCAGCGGTATTGCTCGCGCAGTTTCTTGGTGATGCGCCCGTCGATCACCAGGGCGTAGTCGAATACCAGTTCTTCGCCCGCGGCGATATCGCGCAGGCTGTATATGTACAGCCGCGAGCCGGTTTCGTTTTCGCGCGCCTCGCAGTTGGGGCGGCATGAGTGGTTGATCCAGCGCGCTGCATTGCCCTGCTGGCCGCCGTCGATGATCTTGCCGTTGCTGAGCGAGAAAAAGAACGTGTGGTTGGGATCCTCGGGGCTGTACGAGGGCAGCTCGTCGGCCTCTTCCGGTGTAATGCGCTTGCCGCGGTACTCGATGATGCAGGTTTCGGCCGGGATATCGCGTGCGGCGAAGACACCCTTTCCGTGTAGGGAGGACGGACGCACGACGTACCAGCGTGGTGCCTTGCTTCGGGACATGGGGGCTCCGGGCGACAAAAGCACTACACTTTACGCAATTTCCAGCGAACCTGGCCATAGGACAAAGTGTGAATACCATCGCAAGCTCCGAGCCCGATCGGCTCGACGGCGCGCAGCGCATGTTGCAGACACTCATCGATCTGGGTGTCGATACCATCTTCGGTTACCCCGGCGGCGCGGTTTTGCCGCTTTACGATGCACTGTATTCCGAACCCCGCATCCGTCACATCCTCGTACGCCATGAACAGGGGGCCGTGCACGCGGCCGAAGGCTATGCCCGATCCACCGGCAAGCCGGGCGTGGTGCTCGTCACGTCGGGCCCCGGCATGGCCAACACCACGTCGGGGCTGCTCGACGCGCTGTGCGATTCCATACCGGTGTTGTGCATCAGCGGCCAGGTGGCCACCACGGCCATCGGCACCGACGCCTTCCAGGAATGCGACGCCGTGGGCATTTCCCGACCCGTCACGAAATGGAACGCGCAGATCCGCCGCGGCGAGGATGTCGCGGCCATGACGGCCAAGGCCTACCGGCTCACCACGCAAGGGCGTCCCGGCCCCGTGCTGCTCGATTTCCCCAAAGACGTGCAGATCGCCCCTGCACCGCCTCTAGTACCCGACGAAGACGCCGATACCGGCGTGGCGGCCACCGATCTGGCCAGCCCGTCGGTGGAGGCGGCCGTGAAGCGGGCGGCCGGCCTCATTGCGAACGCCAAGCGGCCGGTGTTTTACGGCGGCGGCGGGCTCATCAATTCGGGTGTCGACGCCTGTGAAACCTTCACCAGCCTGGTGCAGGAACTGGGCGCGCCATGCACGCTCACCCTAATGGGGCTGGGCGCCTTCCCAGCCGACGATCCCCAGTTCATCGGCATGCTGGGCATGCACGGCACGCTCGAGGCGAACCTGGCCATGCATCATGCCGATCTCATCATTTGTGTGGGCGCGCGCTTCGACGACCGCATCACCGGCCGGCTGTCCGACTTCTGCCCGCATGCCAGCAAGATCCACATCGATATCGACCCGGCCTCCATCAACAAGGTCGTGCGCGCCGACGTGGCGATGGTGGGCGACTGCTACCCGCTGCTGCGGGCGCTGCGCAAGGAGGTGGCGATGCTCGGGCTGGCGCCCGGCCGGCTGCAGGCCTGGTGGGAGCGCATCGGTGTATGGCGCTCGCGCGATTGCCTGGCGGTGACGCCGTCCACCGAACACATTGTTCCGCAAGACCTCATGCAGCGGCTCGGGGCCCGGCTCGACGGGCGTGATGCGATCGTTTCCACCGATGTGGGGCAGCACCAGATGTGGGCCGCCCAGTATCTGCGGTTCCGGCGCCCGAACCGCTGGCTGACCTCGGGCGGTGCCGGCACCATGGGTTATGGGCTGCCGGCCGCCATTGGCGCCCAGGTGGCGCACCCCAACCGGCTGGTGGTGTGCGTGAGCGGCGACGCGTCGGTGCTCATGAACATACAGGAAATGGCCACGGCCACGCAGCACCGTACACCGGTGAAGGTGGTGCTATGCAACAACCGCCACATGGGCATGGTAAGACAGTGGCAGGAACTGATTCACGACGGGCGCTACAGCCACAGCTACAACGACGCCTTGCCCGACTTCGTGGCGCTGGCGCGAGCCTTTGGCTGGCAGGCCGAGCGGGTGGCCGACCCCGGGCAGCTCGACGACGCGCTCGCCCGCTGCCTGGATTCCGAGGGGCCGTATTTTCTTGATGTGGCCGTGCTGGCTCAGGAGAACTGCTTTCCCATGATGCCGGCCGGGTACGGGCACCAGCAGGTCATGCTTTCGGAAGACACCTGGTACGTGGAAGAATAGCTTTTCGAGAAAACCCGTATACCTGGGCGCGCCCGGCTTTGCCATAATCATAAGGTTACCGTCAAAGTAACCTTGTGTAGCACCTCTTCTTCCAAAGGAATCAAAATGCGTCCCAACTGGCTCTCGAAACTGCTGACCGCCGCGTGCGTGGCGGGCGCCTTCATTGCGGCTCCTGCTGCGGCCAAGAACCTCAAGTTCGCCTATGCCCTGTCCACCAGCTCGCACTATGGCGCCGGGGCCGACGCATTCGTGAAAACGCTCGAGGCCGAACTGCCGGGCAAGTTCACGGTCGAACAGTTCCCCAACAGCGCGCTGGGCGGCGAACGCGAAGTCATCGAAGGTGTGCAGCTGGGCACCATCGACCTGGCCATCGTTTCCACCGGTGCCACCGTGAACTTCGTGCCGGCCACCGGCGTCTTCGACATTCCCTTCCTGTTCCGCGACCTGCAGCATGCCCGCAACGTGCTCGACGGCGAAATCGGTCAGAAGCTGCTGGCCGAATTCAACAAGCGCGGTCTGGTGGCGCTTGCCTGGGGCGAACAGGGCTTCCGTCAGCTCACCAACAACGTGCGCCCGGTTGCCACGCCGGCCGATGCCAAGGGGCTGAAGGTCCGTACCATGGAAAACCCCATCCACATCGCCGCCTTCCGCGAACTCGGCATTCTGGCCACGCCCATGGCCTGGCCCGAAGTGGCCACCGCCCTGCAGCAGGGCACCATCGACGGCCAGGAAAACCCCATGTCGGTCATCGTGTCGGCCAAGCTGCCGCAGCTGCAGAAATATCTGTCGCTCACCTCGCACGTGTACGGGCCCGCAGTGGTGCTGGCCTCGCCATCGGTCATCGGCGGCCTGTCCGACACCGAAAAGGCGGCCTTTGAAAAGGCCGGCAAGGCGGCCGCGGTCGCCATGCGCGCCTATGTCGACAACGTCGAGCAAAGCGGCATCGAAGAAGTGAAGAAAGCCGGCATGCAGGTGAACGAAGTCGATCACGCAGCGTTCTCCAAGGCGCTCGACCCGGTCTATCCGCAGTATTACAAGCAGTTCGGCAAGGAACTCGTCGAGTCCATTCGCAACGCCCAGTAAAGGCTTGCGGGCTCGGTCAGCCGGCATGCGTCTGTCTCGCGGCAGCAGTATGCCGGCTTCGCCTTTTTCTGCTTCATCGTGAAACTCGTCAACCTACTCGATCGCAGCCTGTTCAGGGCCGTGTCCATCGTCTGCAAGCTGCTGCTGTTCTCGGCCGTGGCGGCCGGCTTCTATCAGGTCGTCTCGCGCTTCATTCTGCAGTCTCCGGCCGACTGGAGCGAAGTCTGGACCCGTTCATCACTGATCTGGACAGTGATGCTGGGCCTGTGCCTGGCGTTTCGCCATGGCGCCATGCTCAGTGTCGAGATGCTGCACGGCATGCTCAAAGGCCGTGCGCGGCGCTGGCTCGAGCACGGCATCATGCTGGTGTGCGTCGGCTTCCTGGGCTTTATGGCCTGGGTGGGTGCCCAGATGGCGTGGCGGGTGCGGTTTCAAATGCTGGCAAGCCTCGAGTTCTCGATTTCCTGGATCTACATCGCCATTCCCATTGGTACCACGCTGGCCATACTGGGGGTGCTCGTGCGCTGGCTCGAGGCGGCCGAGCCGCCGGCTGTCGACGACACGGTGATCTGACGCCCCGGCCACGGCGCTGAATCAGCCTTTGCGTTTCATCCTTTGCTTTTTTTTTCGCCTTAACGTTACACCACCAAGCAGACCTCCATGTCGCACCTGATGATCGTTTCGATGTTGATCTTCTTTGCCCTGTCGGTACCGGTGGCGGTGTCGATCGGGCTGGCAGGCCTGTTGGGGGTGGGCTACGAGGGCATGACCTGGCTGGTGGTGGCGCAGCAGATCTATGCCGCGCTCGACAAGTACCCGCTGGTGGCGGTGCCGTTCTTTATTCTGGCGGGTAATTTAATGGAAGCCAGCGGCATTTCCGACCGCATGGTCGAGTTTGCCAAGAGCCTGGTGGGGGGCGTGCAGGGCGGGCTTGCAATCAGCTGCGTGCTCACCTGCATGATCTTCGCGGCCGTGGCGGGTTCCAGCGTCGCCACCACGTTCGCCGTCGGGGCCATTCTCATTCCCGCAATGCTGCGCCACGGCTACCCGCGGCCTTTTGCGGCCTCGCTGCAGGCCACGGCCGCCGAGCTGGGGGTCATCATTCCGCCGTCGGTGCCCATGATCCTGTTCGCTGTCTCCACCGACACCTCGGTGGGCGAGCTGTTCATTGCCGGGGTCGGGCCGGGCATTCTCATTGCCGGCGCACTCATGCTGTACGTGTGGTTGTATGCAAAGCGACACGGTTATGGCAAGCGCGATGGCGAGGGGCGCATTCCCGTATGGCAATCCTTCCGGCAGGCGTGGCTGGCGCTGCTGATGCCGGTCATCATTCTGGGCGGAATCTACGGTGGCGTGTTCACGCCCACCGAGGCGTCTGCCGTGGCGGTGGTGTACGCGCTGGTGGTCGGCATCTTCATCTACCGGCGCCTCGATCTGAAAACGCTGTCGCACACGTTTCACCGCTCGGTCATTTCCACTTCGGTGATCATGTTCATCATCGCCAACGCGGGCGTGTTCGGCTTCCTGCTGAACCGGGCAGGCGTGCCTCAGGCACTGGGCGACTGGCTGGGCATGCTGTTCACCGACAAGACCATGTTCCTGCTCGGCATGAACGTGGCGCTGTTCTTCATCGGCATGTTCATCGAAACATCGGCCTCGATCGTGGTGCTGGCACCGCTGTTGCTGCCCGTGGCAATGCAGTTTGGTGTCGACCCGGCGCATTTTGGCGTGATCATGGTGGTGAACCTGGCGCTGGGCATGGTGACGCCGCCCTTTGGTGTGAATCTGTTTGCGGCATGCACCGTGGCACAGATTTCGATCGAACGGCTCGTGCGCTCACTCGTGCCGTTCGTACTGGTGGTCTTCACGTGCCTGATGATCATCACCTACGTGCCCCAGCTTTCGCTGTTTCTGAAAGAGCTGGTTTACTAGGCCGGTTCAGAACGGAGGGTCGTCCTCGAAGTCCTCTGCGGCGGCTACCTTGGCCGCCGTTTTTTTGCCTGCAGCCTTCTTTGCGGCCGTCTTTTTGACCGCCGTTTTCCTGGCTGCAGTTTTTTTCGCCGCCTTTTTGGCGGCCTTCTTCGCCGCTGCGGGTGCGTCTTCCCCAGCCGCCGCCGTGGTTTTGGCCGCTGTCTTGCGCCCCGGCTTTTCGGGCCGTGGTTCAAACTCGAAGCCGATCTTGCCGTCTTTCTGTGTAACCAGGAACGCCTTGAACTTGCGGTTGGTACGCGAAGACACGAAGTCGGTGAGCAGGTCGGTCTTGCCTTCGGCCAGCAGCTTGCGCATCTGGTCTGCAGCGATTTCCTGCTGCAGAATCACCTTGCCGCTGCGGAACGTGCATGACTTTTCGGGGCCCACCGCCTTTTCGCACACGTAATTCATGCCGTGTTCGTACACGCCGTGGCCGCACTTGGGGCATTTGCCCAGCGGGGTCTGGCCGGAAAAATCGACCGGGGTGTCGCTTTCGTCGTCTTTCTGGCCGAAGTCGAATTCGAGCTTGTATTCGTCGGTAATGCGCAGCAACGCCGCGAAGGGCCGGCCCATCTTGCTGATGAAGCCCTGCAGCGGGCCCAGTTCGCGTTTCTGCAGCAACTCTTCGACTTCGTCGATTTCAAACGTGCGCCCGCCCGGGTGCTTGCCGATCGAAAAATCGCACTGCGTGCAGGCGTAGCGGCGGTAGTTTTCCTTGACCACGCCGCCACACTTGGGGCACGGGGTGGCAAGGGTGGCGTAGTCGCCCGGTACCGTGTCGCGCTCGTATTCCTTGGCGCGGCGCACGATCGCCTGCGTCATTTCCTGAATCTCGCGCATGAAGCTTTCGGCGTCGAGCTGCCGCTGCTCGATCTGCTTGAGCTGGTGTTCCCATTCGCCGGTGAGCTCCGGCGAGGTGAGCTCGCTGACACCCAGGCCCGACAGCAGGGTCATGAGCTGGCGGGCCTTGGCGGTGGGCACCAGTTCGCGGCCCTCGCGGCGCAGATATCCTTCGTTCAGCAGGCCCTCGATGATGGCGGCGCGTGTGGCCGGCGTACCCAGGCCGCGTTCGGACATGGCCTCGCGCAGGGCTTCGTCGTCGACGAGCTTGCCGGCGCCTTCCATGGCCGACAGCAGCGTGGCTTCGGTGAAGCGCGCGGGCGGCTTGGTGGCCAGGCTGCGCACCTCGATTTCATCGGTCGTGACCTGCTCGCCGGCGCCAACCGGAACCAGCATGCTGTCGTCGCCCTGGGCCTCGCGGCCATAGATAGCGAGCCAGCCGGGGTTCACCAGCACCTTGCCCTCGGTTCTGAAGTGGTTGCCCACGACTTCGGTGATGCGTGTGGTGAGGCGGAACTCGGCCGAGGGGAAGAAGACGGCCAGGAAGCGCCGCAGGACAAGGTCGTAGATTTTGCCTTCAGCGTCGCTCAGTTCACGCGGAATCTGCAACGTGGGAATGATGGCAAAGTGATCGGACACCTTCTTGTTGTCGAAGATGCGGCGGCTGGGCTTGACCCAGCCTTTTTCGCAGATGGTGGCGGCAAAGCCCTGTACCGGTGCCGCGGCATTGCCACCGGCCTGAGCCAGCGTCTGCATGGTCTGGTGCACCGTACCCACGTAATCTTCGGGCAGATAGCGCGAATCGGTGCGCGGGTAGGTCAATGCCTTGTGGCGCTCGTACAGCGTTTGCGCAAGCGCCAGCGTGGTCTTGGCGGAAAAGCCGAAGCGGCTGTTGGCCTCGCGTTGCAGCGAGGTGAGATCGAACAGTGCGGGTGAGGCCTGGGTGGAAGGGCGCGATTCTTCGGTGACCGAACCGGGCTGCCCCTCGCAGGCACGCGCGATCGCGTCGGCCTTTTCACGCGACCAGACGCGAAAGTCGCGGCTTTCGGGGTCGTCTTCGTTCTTGCGGAAGGCCGGGTCGAACCAGCGGCCGGCATACTGCCCCGCCGCGGCACCGAACTGGGCATGGACTTCCCAGTAATCGCGCGGCTGGAACTTGCGGATGCGTTCCTCGCGCTCGGCCACGATGGCCAGGGTGGGGGTCTGCACCCGGCCCACCGGTGTCTTGAAGAAGCCGCCGTCTTTACTGTTGAAAGCGGTCATGGCGCGCGTGCCGTTGATGCCCACCAGCCAGTCGGCCTCGGCCCGCGAGCGCGCAGCCGCTTCCAGCGGTTTGAGCGCCTCGTCGTCGCGCAGCTCTTCAAAGGCTTCGCGGATGGCCGCCTGCGTCATGGAACGCAGCCAGAGCCGCTTGATGGGCTTCTTTACGCCCGAATACTGAATGATGTAGCGGAAGATCAGCTCGCCTTCACGCCCCGCGTCGCATGCGTTGATGACGCAATCGACGTCTTTGCGCTTGAGCAGCTTGACCAGCAGCTTGAGGCGCTCGGCGCTTTTTTTGTCGGTGGGCCCCAGTTCGAACTTGGGCGGAATGACGGGCAGGTGGGCGAAGCTCCATTTGCCGCGCACCGGATCGTTGGGTGCAACCAGAGTGAGCAGGTGCCCGATGCTGGAAGCCAGCACGTAGCGGTCGCTCTCGAAGTAATCGCCGACACGGGTGAACCCGCCGAGCGCCCGCGAGATGTCGAGGGCAACGGACGGTTTTTCGGCGATGATGAGCGTTTTAGTCATTTGTTTCCAGGCACTGCAAAGGGGCAGCAATAGCGCGGATAATACGGGCGGTCAATCGTTACGCGCAAGTTGAATGCCGTGGCGCGCCGCCCAGGCAGGCACGGCGCGATCCCAGAACGCGGCGACGGCGTCGACCTCAAGTGTATCGAACCCCAGGCGGCGCCAGGCGCGTTGCAGGGTCTGTACCGGCTGTGTCAGGTCGAGGGCGGGCGCGTGGTTCTGCTTCGAGAGCTTGCGGCCTTCGGCGTCGCACAGCAGCGGTACATGAAGCACGCGCGGCGGGGTGTACCCCAGCAGGCGCCCAAGCACCCGCTGGCGTGGCGTCGAATCCAGCAGATCGGCGCCGCGCACCACGTCGGTGATACCCTGCAGGCCGTCGTCGACCACCACCACGAACTGGTAGGCCCACAGGCCATCGGCCCGCTTGAGTATGAAGTCGCCCACCTCGGCGGCCACATCCTGCTGTTGCGGGCCGTGCCAGCGGTCATGAAACCGTTCGACGCCCGGTGGCACGCGCAATCGCCAGGCGCGCGGGCTCTGGCCCGGCGCGAGACCCTTGCTGCACGTGCCGGGGTAGGGCCCACCGCCGGCCAGCATGCTGCGGGTGCAGGCGCAGCCGTAAACGAGATCGTGCGCCGCCAGACGCTCGAAATCGGCCTGGTACAGCGCCAGGCGGCGCGACTGCCAGACGGGCGGTTCGTCCCAGTGCATGCCGAGACTGAGCAGCTGCTGAATGATGAGCTGATCGGCGCCTTCGGCCACGCGCGGCGTATCGATGTCTTCCATGCGCAGCAGCCACTGCCCGCCGTGGGCGCGTGCGTCGAGGTAGCTGGCCATGGCGGCCAGCAGCGAGCCGTCGTGCAACGGGCCGCTGGGGCTGGGCGCGAAGCGCCCCCGGTAGGTCTCCGGAAGGCGTTCTGGGTGAGCGGGCATGCGTGCGGCGCGGCGTCAGTGCGATACGCTGGACCGTTCGCCGTTCAGCAGTTCTTCGAGCAGCAGGTGATCAACTTCGGTTTCCTGGCTCCAGAGAACCATGAGCGCAATGATGCGCATGGCATCGAGCGAGACGGGCGTTTCGTTGATGGCCTGGGCGCGCTCGATGAGAATCTCGCGCAGGGCCGGGCGCAGCACGCCCGAGTTTTCGAGGAAGGTGATGAAGCCGATGGCTTCGCTGCCGAGGGTGTGATATTCCTCGTCGGTGTAGGCGCGCAGGCTGGTGCCACCGGCGTGTTCGACGGGGCTGAAGTGTTCGGTGCTTTGCGCGAGGCCTTGCAGCCAACCGAGTGCTTCATCGATGTCGTCGTGCTCGAAGCCGACGGCGGCCAGCTTGTGTGCCAGGACGTCGGCCTTGGGGCAGGCCTGGGGCGCGTAGTAGTTTTCGAACAGGTAAACCAGGATATCGAACATAACGTATCTTGGATTCCTGAGGGCCGCCGGGTGTAACGGCCCGCAGGTGATCGTAATCACAAATCCAGAATGCCGACTTTACGCTGTTTCCAACTCCCGGGCAAATCGGGCGCCCGGCGGAAGTTGCTTCAGGCGTCGGAAAGCGCGATCAGCTGCTCGCCGTCGCTCACCTGTTCGCCCGGCTGGAAGTAGATTTCCTGCACCACGCCCTCGCGCGGCGCGTGGATCGTGTGCTCCATCTTCATCGCCTCCATCACCAGCAGGGTGTCGCCGGCCTTCACGCGGTCGCCCGGCTGAACGGCTACCGATATGATCTTGCCCGGCATGGGCGCGGTCAGGCTGCCACCCGGGTCGGCGGCTTCATCCTGCGCGTGCGCCACGGCGTCGTGAAGCTGCAGGGCATAGGCTTGCCCATCGCGGTAGACGGTGACGGATTCCCCCAGCAGCAGCGCGTCACCATCGTGATCTTCACCGTTCAGCCGCAGCCGCACGCGGCAGCGACCCGGCGCGACGGGTTGCGCGGCCCATTCCAGCGGCTGGGCCGAATCGCGCTGCCACATGCTCCAGCGCCCTTCGTCGCGCAGCAGGGTGATGTCGCGCGCTTCACCATCGGCGTCGATGAGGTTGAAGATGCGGGTGTGCCGGCCCGAGACGCGCCAGCCATCCGCCACGTCCCAGGGGTCGGCGGCTACGCTGCGGCGCTGCGCCTCGCCGCCCGTGTAGCCATCAGCGTGCAGAAGCGCCGCCGCGGCCATCGCCAGTACCGCGTCGGGCGTGGCTTTCTGCGGCGGGAACAGGGTGTCGACGCGCCGCTCGATCAGCCCGGTGTCGAGATCGGCGGTGGCAAACGCCTCGTCGGCCATCAGCCTGCGCAGAAACGCGATATTGGTGTGCAACCCGGCCACCCGCATGTCGCCCAGCGCCCGCAGCATGCGCGCCCGTGCCTCCTCGCGGTTGCGGCCGCGCACGATCAGCTTGGCGATCATGGGGTCGTAGTGCGGGGAAATGACGTCGCCCGCACGCACACCGCCGTCCACGCGCACGTCGCCCAGGGCGAACTCGACGTGTTCCGGGAAGGCGAGCATGTTCAGCGTTCCGATCGACGGCAGAAAGCCTTTTTCGGGGTTCTCGGCATAGATGCGGGCCTCGATGGCGTGGCCGCTGATTTCCAGCTCTTCCTGCGTGAGCGGCAGCGGTTCGCCGGCGGCGACACGCAGTTGCCATTCCACCAGGTCCTGGCCCGTGATCATTTCGGTGACCGGGTGCTCGACCTGCAGGCGGGTGTTCATTTCCATGAAGTAGAAGCGGCCGTCGGGTTCGGCAATGAATTCGACCGTGCCCGCTCCCACGTAGCCCACGGCGCGGGCCGCAGCGACGGCGGCTTCGCCCATGGCGTGGCGGCGTTCTTCGGTCATGCCCGGCGCCGGGGCCTCTTCAATGACCTTCTGGTGGCGGCGCTGCACCGAGCAGTCGCGCTCGAACAGGTGCAGGCAGTTGCCGTGAGTGTCGGCAAAGACCTGAATCTCGATGTGGCGTGGCTTGAGCAGATAGCGCTCGATCAGCACGCGATCATCGCCAAAACTGCTGGCGGCTTCGCGCTTGCACGACGCCAGGGCCTCGTCGAAATCGACACTGGAGCCCACCACACGCATGCCCTTGCCGCCGCCGCCCGCGCTGGCCTTGATGAGCACGGGGTAACCAATGGAATCGGCCTGGCGGCGCAGGAAGTCGGGGTCCTGATTGTCGCCATGGTAGCCGGGCACCAGCGGCACGCCGGCCTTTTCCATGAGCGCCTTGGCGGCCGACTTGCTGCCCATGGCCGCGATGGCCGCCACGGGCGGGCCCACGAAGATCAGCCCTGCATCGGCGCAGGCCTTGGCGAAGGCTTCGTTTTCGGCAAGAAAGCCGTAGCCGGGATGCACGGCCTGCGCGCCCGTTTGCAGGGCCGCCTGGATGATGGCGTCGCCCCGCAGGTAGCTGGCGCGGGGTTCGGCGCCGCCGATGTGAACGGCGGTGTCGCACACGGCGGGATGGCGGGCATGGGCGTCGGCGTCGGAATACACGGCGACGGTGCGCAGGCCCATGCGGCGCGCGGTGGCGGCGACGCGGCAGGCGATTTCGCCGCGATTGGCGATCAGCAATGTATCAAACACGGCTACTCCTTTACATGCGGAAGACACCGAAGCGGGTGGCTTCGATGGGAGCGTTCAGGGCGGCGGAAAGCGACAGGGCGAGCACGCGGCGCGTATCGGCCGGGCGGATGATGCCGTCGTCCCACAGACGCGCGGTGGCGTAATAGGGGTGACCTTCGTGTTCGTACTGGGCGCGGATGGGTGCCTTGAAGGCTTCCTCTTCTTCCGGGCTCCAGGTGCCGCCGCGGCGTTTGATGCCGTCGCGTCGCACGGTGGCCAGCACGCTGGCGGCCTGTTCGCCGCCCATGACCGATATGCGCGCATTGGGCCACATGTACAGCATGCGCGGGCCGAAGGCGCGGCCGCACATGCCGTAGTTGCCGGCGCCGAACGAGCCGCCGATGATCACGGTGAATTTGGGCACGGCAGCGGTTGAAACGGCCGTGACCATCTTGGCGCCGTGGCGCGCGATGCCTTCGTTCTCGTACTTGCGGCCCACCATGAAGCCGGTGATGTTCTGCAGGAAGACCAGGGGAATGCGCCGCTGGCAGCACAGTTCGATGAAGTGGGTGCCCTTCTGGGCGGCTTCCGAGAACAGGATGCCGTTATTGGCGATGATGCCCACCGGCATGCCGTGGATATGGGCGAATCCCGTCACCAGGGTGGTGCCGAAGCGGGCCTTGAATTCGTCGAACTCAGAGCCGTCGACGATGCGCGCGATGACTTCGCGCACGTCGTAGGGCTTGCGGGTGTCGGAGGGAATCACGCCGTCGAGCTCCGCCGGGTCGTACAGCGGTTCGACCACCTCGCGCAGCGCCAGCTGTTGCGGCTTGCGCCGGTTGATGCGGGCCACCGCCTCGCGGGCCAGCGCCAGAGCGTGCAGGTCGTTGTTGGCCAGGTAGTCGGCTACACCCGAAAGCCGGGTGTGAACGTCGCCGCCGCCCAGGTCTTCGGCGCTGACTTCCTCGCCCGTGGCGGCCTTCACCAGGGG
The DNA here is from genome assembly GCA_030733815.1 of Yanghanlia caeni. Lineage (GTDB taxonomy): Bacteria > Pseudomonadota > Gammaproteobacteria > Burkholderiales > Burkholderiaceae_B > Yanghanlia > Yanghanlia caeni. The sequence continues at coordinate 40,041 of JAUZQE010000017.1, read as the reverse complement.
TGGGCCCCCCAGGAAAATGGTGCCCTGGTTGCGCACGATGATCGACACATCGCTCATGGCGGGAACGTAGGCGCCGCCGGCCGTGCAGGAGCCCATGACCACTGCGATCTGCGGAATGTCGCAGGACGACATCACCGCCTGGTTGTAAAAGATGCGCCCGAAATGGTCGCGATCGGGAAAGACCTCGTCCTGGTTTGGCAGGTTCGCGCCGCCCGAATCCACCAGGTAGATACAGGGCAGATTGTTCTCGCGCGCGATATCCTGGGCACGCAGGTGCTTTTTCACCGTCATCGGGAAATAGGTGCCGCCCTTTACGGTGGCGTCGTTGCAGACGATCACGCATTCCTGCCCCGCGACCCGTCCGATGCCGGTGATGATGCCCGCACCCGGCGCCGCGTTGTCATACATGTCGTAAGCGGCCAGCGGCGAGAATTCCAGAAAGGGCGAGCCCGGATCGAGCAGGCGTTCCACCCGGTCGCGCGGCAGCAGCTTGCCGCGGGCCAGGTGTTTCTGGCGCGCGTCGTCGCCGCCGCCTTGGGCGTAACGGTCGAGCTTGTCGCGCAGATCGTCGATCAGCGCGCGCATGGCCTGCGCATTCTCGGCAAACGCGGCAGAGCGTGTATTGAGGCTTGATTCAATGACGGGCATGACACTTCCTGTTGACTGCGGGGTGAACGGCGCCCGCGTCCGGCGGGGTGCCGGACGGGACGCTTTCGTGCAGGGTGCGTGACGGAGGGGGTGGGGCTCAGACCATTTCGAGCGCAAGCGCCACGGCTTCGCCGCCGCCGATGCACAGCGAGGCGACGCCGCGCTTGCCGCCGGTCTTGCGCAGGGCACCCACCAGGGTGGCGATGAGCCGGGCGCCGGAGGCGCCGATGGGGTGGCCGAGCGCGGTGGCACCGCCGTGGATGTTCACTTTCTCGTGCGGCAGCTTGAGGTCGGCCATGGCGGCCATGGTGACCACCGCAAACGCCTCGTTGATCTCGAACAGATCCACCTGATCCACCGACCAGCCGGTCTTGTCGAGCAGCTTCTGCATGGCGCCGACGGGTGCCGTGGTGAACCACGAGGGCTCCTGCGCATGCTGGGTGTGGCCCACGACGCGGGCGAGCGGCGCAACACCCAGCTTTTTGGCGGTGGATTCACGCATCATGACCATGGCTGCGGCACCGTCGGAGATCGACGAGGCGTTGGCGGCCGTCACGGTGCCGTCTTTCTTGAAGGCCGGCTTGAGCGTGGGGATTTTCTCGGGCATGGCCTTGAAGGGGGCCTCGTCCTTGTTGACCACCGTATCGCCCTTGCGCCCGGCGATGGTCACCGGCGCGATTTCCCAGGCGAAGCTGCCGTCTTCACTGGCGGTGCGCGCGCGGCGCAGCGATTCCAGCGCGTAGGCGTCTTGCTGTTCACGGGTGAAGGCGTACTTGGCCGCGCAATCTTCGGCAAAGACGCCCATGGCGGTGCCGCGCTGGTAGGCGTCTTCCAGGCCGTCGAGCGCCATGTGGTCGTAGACAGTGGAGTGGCCGTAGCGATAGCCCTGGCGGCCGCGCAGCAGCAGGTAGGGCGCATTGCTCATGCTTTCCTGGCCGCCGGCCACCACCACGTCGGCGCTGCCGGCAAGCAGCAGGTCGTGGCCGAACATGGCGGCCTTCATGCCCGAGCCGCAGACCTTGTGTATGGTGGTGCAGGCTGCACTCTTGGGCAGCCCGGCGCCCAGCGCCGCCTGGCGGGCCGGGGCCTGGCCCTGCCCGGCTTGCAGCACGTTGCCCATGATGACTTCATCGACAGCGTCGGGGGAAATGCCGGCGCGTTCGACCGCCGCCTTGATGGCTACGGCGCCGAGCTCGTGCGCGGCCAGACCCGAAAGGCTGCCCAGCATGCCGCCCATGGGCGTGCGGGCGACCGAAACCAGAACGATAGGATCAGACATGATGTGCTCCTGAAGTGTGCGCCGCCCGCGTTGCGGGGAGCCTGTCGGGCAGGCGGCGGTCGGATGTGTAGGGAAAGATGTCTTCGATGCGGCCTTGCGCGACGCGCGTGCGGCAGGCCTGCCACCACGCGGGATCGAGCAGATCGGAATGGTGGCGCAGGAAGGCTTCTTTCACGCGGGGATCGCCCAGCAGAAAATAGCGGAACTCTTCGGGAAAGACGTCGTTGGGCCCCACGGGGTACCACGGCTCGCCCGAGAGTTCCGCCTCTTCATACGGGGCGGGGGGAATGACGCGGAAGTTCATTTCCGTCATGTGCTGGATTTCGTCGTAGTCATAGAATACGACGCGGCCCAGGCGCGTGACACCGAAGTTCTTGTAAAGCATGTCGCCCGGGAAGATGTTGGCCGCCGCCAGTTCGCGAATTGCGTTGCCATAGCCCTGCACGGCGGCGTCGAGTGCGGCGTCGCTGGCGCGGCGCAGGTACAGGTTCAGTGGCGTCATGCGCCGTTCAATGTACACGTGCCGCAGCACGATGCGTTCGTCGTCTTCTTCCAGAAGGCTCGGCACTTCCTTGCGCAGTTCTTCCAGCAGCGCGTCGGAAAACCGCGCGCGCGGCAGCGCCACCTGCGAGTATTCCCAGGTGTCGGCCATGCGGCCCACGCGGTCGTGCTTCTTCACCAGAAGGTATTTGCGTCGCACCGTGGCGTGATCCATGCCCGGCTTGTTGATGCGGTCGCGGATCAGCTTGAATACGTAGGGGTACGACGGCAGTGTGAACACCACCATGACCAGCCCGTGTATGCCGGGGGCAATGTCGAACTTGTCGTGAGAATGCGCCAGATGGTGCAGGAAGTCGCGGTAAAAGAGCGTCTTGCCCTGCTTCTGCAGCCCGATCGTGCTGTAGAGCTCGGCCTTGGCCTTGCGCGGCATCAGTGTGGACAGGAAGTTCACGTAGGCGGCCGGCGTTTCCATGTCGACCAGGAAGTACGCGCGCGTAAAGCTGAACAAGGCACTGAGGTCGTCTTCACCCAGCAGCAGCGCATCGACATACACGTGGCCCGACGGGCGGCGCAGCAGTGCCACGGCAAAGGGGTAGGTGGTGCCGTGGTTGATCAGGCGCCCCACGGCGTACGCGCCCTTGTTGCGGAAGAACAACCCGTTCAGCACGTGGATCTGGCAGTCGGGCGCCAGCCGTTGCGTGGCGTGATTCGGCAGGGTCAGGCGCAGCGCGCCGAGCGCCTTGCGCGCCAGCAGACGCGTGTCGCGCGGCAGGTCTTCGAAGGGGGCGGCCAGCCCGAAGCCCGCCAGCATGTCGCTGAGCGCGGCCTGCAGCCCCTGGCGCAGAGGGTAGTACACGCGGTACGAAGGCAGCCGGCTGTCGAGGTATTCGGTGGCTACGGCGGGCCGCACGAAAAGGAAATCGTTGTGGTAGTAGTCGCGGTGCAGGATGCGGCACGACACCGAATTGAAGAAGGTTTCGGCGCATTCGGGCTGGCGGTGGTCGGCCAGCAGCGCCACGAATTCCGTCTTCACCGCCTGCCAGAAGGCTTCGAGTTCGGGTGGCAGCGTGGTTTCCTTGCCGGACTCGGGCGGCGTGGCCACGGTGCGCAGTTCGGCGCTCAGGCGCGCCGCGCATTCCCGCACCCGTGTGTCGTAGTATTCGATGCGTTCGCTGGAAAGCTGCTGCATCTGGCGCCAGTCGCCGGCTTCGAACAGCGTTTTGGCCCGCTGTGCGCTGTAGCGGAACAGGGCATAGTGGCGGTTGAAGCCGTCGAGTATGGTCTGCGCGACCTGTGCCGGCGAGCGCCCCGCGGGGCGTGGGCGCTCGATCTGGCGGTGGTCGGAAGCCTGGATCATGGCACCGCCGCCCGCGTCAGCGCGTTTCGTTGAACAGTTCGCGGCCGATCAGCATGCGCCGGATTTCGCTTGTGCCGGCGCCGATTTCGTACAGCTTGGCGTCGCGCCACAGGCGGCCTGCGGGGTATTCGTTGATGTAGCCGTTGCCCCCCAGGATCTGGATGCCGTCGCCCGCCATGCGCGTGGCGTTTTCGGCGCAGTACAGAATGACGGCGGCGCAATCCTTGCGCACCTCACGTACATGCGAGGCACCCAGAGCGTCGAGATTCTTGCCTACCGCATAGCAGAATGCGCGGCTCGCCTGCAGGCTGGTGTACATGTCGGCCACCTTGCCCTGGATCAGCTGAAATTCACCGATCGACTGGCCGAACTGCTTGCGGTCGTGGATATAGGGCACGACCATGTCCATGACGGCCTGCATGATGCCCAGCGGGCCGGCGGCCAGCACCGCGCGCTCGTAGTCCAGGCCGCTCATCAGCACCTTCACGCCGCCGTTCACCTCGCCCAGCACGTTTTCTTCCGGCACCTCGCAATCCTGAAATACGAGCTCACCGGTATGGCTGCCGCGCATGCCCAGCTTGTCGAGTTTCTGCGCCACCGAAAAGCCCTTGAAGCCCTTTTCGACCAGGAAGGCGGTGATGCCGCGCTGGTGCGCCTGAGGGTCGGTCTTGGCGTAGACGACTAGCGTGTCGGCGTCGGGGCCGTTCGTGATCCACATCTTGCTGCCGTTAAGGATGTAGCGGTCGCCTTTTTTCTCGGCGCGCAGCTTCATGCTGACGACGTCGGAACCGGCTCCGGGCTCGCTCATCGCGAGCGCCCCGACCTGTTCGCCACTGATCAGGCCCGGCAGGTAGCGGCGCTTCTGTTCTTCGGTACCGTTGCGGTGGATCTGGTTGACGCACAGGTTGGAATGGGCACCGTATGAAAGGGCGACCGATGCGCTGGCGCGCGAGATTTCTTCCATGGCCACCATGTGGGCCAGGTACCCCATGTTGGTGCCACCGTATTCTTCCGCGACCGTGATGCCCAGAACCCCCAGGTCGCCGAATTTGCGCCAGAGATCCATGGGGAACTGATCGCTGGCGTCGATCTCGGCCGCGCGCGGAGCGATCTCTGCCTGTGCGAATTCGCGCACGGCATCGCGCAGCATGTCGACGTCGGCGCCGAGGTCGAAATTGAGGCCGGGAAGGTTCATGTCGATGTCTCCAGTTTTGCGAGGTGTGCAATATATTACGTTTACGTAAACGTCAATGCAATACATGCCGCCCCGCTGTTGTGGCAGGGGGTGTCGCCACGCCGCCTGCGCCTATTTAACTACTTGTTCCGCAGGCCGCCTCTTTCGATGAGCGGTGCCCATTTCTGGCGCTGGGCCTCGGCAAACAGTGCCAGATCGGCCGGGCTGCCGCCACTGGGCTCATAGCCCATGGCGTGCAGCGCGGCGCGCGTCTCGGGCCGGGCGAGCATGTTCTGCAACGTTTGGTTCAGGGTGGTGATGACGTTGGGAGGCGAGCCTTTTGGCGCGTACAGCGCGTTCCAGGCGATGACCTCGAACTCTGCGAGCCCCTGCTCTGCAACCGAGGGCACGCCGGGCAGCAACGGCGTGCGGGTACGGCTGGTGACGGCGATGGGTCGTAATGTGCCAGTTTCGATATGCGGCCGGGTGGCAGTGATGGTGTCGATGGAAAGGCTGACCTTGCCGGCCGCCACGCCGTTGATGGCCGCGGCAGACCCCTTGTAGGGGATCATGAGCAGGGGCGCGCCGCTCTGTTCCCGCAGCAGTTCGAACACCAGCCGGGCCGTAGTGCTGGGCGCCGCGATGTCGGTGGCCGATGCCCCCTGGGCCGCAGCCGCGATGATGTCCTGCATCGAAGTGTGCGGCGCATCAGGATGCGTGACCAGCACCATGGGCAGCGTGCCCGCAAGAATCACCGGTTCGAAATCATTACGCGGGTCGAAACCGGCCGAGGTGTACAGAAATTCGTTGAGCACGTGCGTGGCGTTGGTGCCCATGACGAGCGTGTAGCCGTCGGCGGGTGCGCGCGCCGCGGCCTGCGTGCCCACCATGCCGCCAGCGCCGGCAATGTTCTCGACCACGAAGGGCTGACCGAGCGCCTTGCCCAGGTGGTCGGCAAAGTAACGCGTGGCGATGTCGGTGCCCTGGCCGGCCTGGTAGGGCACGATGATAGTGACTGGTTTTTCGGGGTAGGCCGCGGCCGCGAAGGCCGGGATCAGCAGGGAGGCGGCGGCGAGTGCAATTTCGATGAGGCGGGTGCGCATCGTTCGTCTCCTTGTAACTGTTCTGCCGTGTTTGCAGTTATGGTACGCCTTTCGCGGCCGGTTTGGCCCGTACCGGTAAAAAGAGGCAGGCGCGGCCTCAGCGTTGCTGAGCGAGCAGGGCGCGGCAGTGTTCGAGCTGGCCTTCGATCTCGCGCAGCGTCTGTTCCAGGTCGGCGCGTTGCTGCAGCAGCGTGCCCCGGTGCTTTTCCAGCACGTCGACATAGTGCTGCAATTGCGCGGCGGTATTGTCGGGTGCGGCGTCGTACATGTTGATGAGATCGAGGATCTCGGAAAGCTGGAAACCCATGCGCTTGCCGCGCAGGGCCAGCTTGAGACGCGTACGGTCGCGCGGGTGGTACACGCGGTTGCGCCCCTCGCGGGTGGGGCTCACGATGCCCTGATCCTCGTAGAAGCGTATGGTTCGCGGCGTGATGCCGAACTCTTTCGCGAGTTCGGAGATCGTCCAGGTGGTCTGGCTCATGTTTTTACTTGCAGTTTACGTTAACGTAACATGATGCCATAACGAAGGGCGCGCGCAAACGGCGCCCGTAGCAACGGAGAAGTAAATGAATCCCAACGAGAAAAGGCTTGAATATCCTCTTGGCGACACGCTGGCACAGCCCGGCGCGGCACTGGAGCTGGCTGACGGTGTGCGCTGGATCCGCATGCCTCTGCCGTTTGCGCTCGACCACATCAATCTGTGGCTGCTGCGAGACGAGATCGATGGTCGTGAGGGCTGGACGATCGTTGATTGCGGCGTGTCCCGCCCCGAGGTGCAGGCCCTGTGGGAACGCATCTTCGCCGAGGCGCTGGAAGGCCTGCCGGTGCTGCGGGTGATCGTCACACACATGCACCCCGACCACGTGGGGCTGGCCGGCTGGATCTGTGAGCGCTGGGACGCCCCGCTGTGGATGTCGATGACCGATTACTTCGTGGCGCGCCACTGGTCGCAGCCGGATCCCGCCGATGCGGGCGGAGCCACCGGCGAACCTGCCGTCAGGCACTTTGCCGCCCATGGCCTGCAAGACCCGGAAGCGCTCGACCAGATCCGCCAGCGCGCCAGCTATTACCCGAATCTGGTGGGGCCGGTGCCCGCCAGCTTCCGCCGGCTCATGCACGGCGACACGCTCACGATTGGCGGCCGGCCGTGGCAGGTGATCGTGGGTTACGGGCACGCGCCCGAGCATGTTTCCCTGTCTTGCGACGCGCTGCGGGTGCTCATCTCCGGCGACATGGTGTTGCCCAGAATTTCCACGAACGTGAGCGTGTTCAACTTCGAGCCCGAGGCCGATCCGCTGCCGCTGTACCTGAAATCGCTCGACCGGTACGCCGATCTGCCGCAAGACACGCTGGTTCTGCCTTCGCACGGCAAGCCGTTCCGTGGCCTGCACGAGCGTATCCGCCAGCAGCACGAGCATCACGCCGAGCGCCTGGCAGAGGTTGTCGAAGCCTGCGCCACGCCCAAGTCTGCGGCCGAGATCGTACCGGTATTGTTCCGGCGCCAGCTCGACCTGCATCAGCTCACGTTCGCCATGGGCGAGGCCCTTGCGCACCTGCACGCCCTGTATTTCGATGGAAAACTCAGGCGCAGCCAGGGCGACGACGGCATCTACCGCTTCCAGACGGTGTAAGCCTGCGGCCAGCTTCGGCCGGGCCTGGGGATGCAGGCGCCGGGGTGGAGGGTTCAGCGCAACCTTAGCGTTGGGAATCCAGCAGCTTGAGCGCCAGCCCTATGAATACGATGCCAGCCAGGCGGTTGAGCCATACCTGTGCGGCGGGTGAGCGTTGCAGGCGTTCACCCACCGCGCCCGAAAACACGGCAATGGCGCTGAACACCAGCAGTGCGGCCAGCATGAACAGCACGCCGAGCATGAACATCTGCAGGCCGATCGAGCCGCGTGCCGGTGAGGCGAATTGCGGCAGGAAGGCGAGGAAGAAGACAGTGACCTTGGGGTTGGTCAGGCTCATGAAGACGCCGCGGCGGTACAGCTGCCCGCCCGTCTGGCGCGGTGCCCGTTCACCCTGCAGCGACGCGTTGCCGGCGCGCAAGGCGCCCCAGGCCAAATAGAGCAGATAGGCGGCACCGACCAGTTTCACGGCCATGAACGCGGCGCTCGAGGCGGCGAACACGGCAGCAAGCCCCACCGATACGGCCACGGTATGGCCCAGCACACCCGTGCACAGCCCCAGCACCACACAGAGGCCCGCCGTGCGACCCCAGAGGACTGATTGCGTGAGCACGAACAGGTTGTCGGGGCCGGGCGAGAGCGCCAGCAGAACGGCGATGCCAAAGAAGGACAGGGCGATTTCGGGTGTGAGCATGGGCGCGAACTCCGTAGGCGGAACACTATAACGCAGCCGCCGGGTGATAAGCTCTCACCTTGCAGCGTCGGCCACGAGCCGGCGCATTCCGTTCATTCACGCCCAAGGCAGAGGTGACATGGCTGCATCCCGTTCACGACATCTCGACACCCAGCTTCAGCACACTGGCACCGCCCAGTTCGACCCCCTCACCGGTGCGGCCCCCGTGGCGTTGCCCGCCATCCGCACCAGCACCGTACGATTCCGTGATCTCGACGCCCTGGCCGCGGCCCATGCCGCGCGGGCGCGCGGCGAGCGGCGGGTGACGTATGGCCGCATGGGCATGGACACGCATGCGGCGCTGGAAGACGTCTTCTGTCAGCTGGAAGGCGGTCAGCGCGCGTTTCTGGCCTCGTCCGGCCTGGGTGCGATAACGCTGGCGATGATGGCGTTGCTGAATGCCGGCGACCACGTGCTGATTGCAGACTGCGCGTACGGGCCGGTGCGCACGCTCGATTCCACGGTGCTGAGCCGCTTCGGTGTGCAGGCCAGCTACTGCCGCGGTACGGTCGAAGCGTTCGAAGCGCAGCGACGCCCCGAAACCCGCATGCTGTATGTGGAGTCTCCGGGTTCGCTGCTTTTTGAAATGCTCGATCTGCCCGCTCTGGCCGAATATGCCAGGCAGCACGACATGGTGATGGTGGTCGACAACACCTGGGGCTCCGGCTATATCTATCAGCCGCTTGCGCTGGGGGCGGACGTGAGCGTGGTGGCCGGCACCAAGTATGTGGGCGGTCATTCCGACCTGATGCTGGGGGCGGTGGTGGTGAACGACGCGGATCTGGCCAGACGCCTGGGCGACAACCACTATGCCCTGGGCATGTCGGTCAGTGCCGATGACGCATGGCTGGCGCTGCGCGGGGTGCGCACGCTGCCCATACGCATGCGCGAATCGGCGCGTAACGCCATGGCCGTGTGCGAGTTCCTGGCCACGCGCCCCGAGGTGCAGCGCATCTACCACCCCGCATGGCCCGCCGACCCGGGGCACGCGCTCTGGAAACGCGACTGCACCGGCTCTAACGGCATGCTGGCCGTGGCGCTCAAGCTCGACGGCGCCGCGGTGCGTCGTTTCGTGAATGCCCTCAAGCTGTTCGCCATCGGTTATTCCTGGGGCGGCTTCGAAAGCCTGGTGCAACTGGTCGAACCCGCGTCACTGAAGCTGCATGGGTACTGGGCCGACGACGGTTGCGCCGTGGTGCGCCTGCACGTGGGCCTGGAATCGGCCGACGATCTGATCGAGGATCTGGCCCAGGCGCTGCAAGCGGCATCCTGACCGGTCTGGCTGGGCACACCATGTTCACGCGTCTGCGCCTCACGAACTTCAAGGTCTGGCGTGATACGGGCGACGTCGCGCTCGGCCCGGTCACGCTGCTGCTGGGTACGAACTCATCGGGCAAGTCTTCGCTCATCCAGAGCCTTCTGCTGCTCAAGCAGACGGTTCTTGCACCCGATCGCAGCGTGCACCTGAGCCTGAGCGGCGACGAAGCCACCGCGCTGTTCGACTTCGGCAGCTTCGAGACCGTGCTGCTGCAGGGGGCTGGCGCGCCGCGTCAGTTCTCGATCGCGTTCGATTTCGAGCGCGCCGCCGCAACGGGTGTCAGCCGTGGGAGTTTCGAATGCCACTATGGGCAGACTGCAGCCCGCAGCGTGGCGGTACACGATCTGCGCTTGAGCACGGATGATCGGCAGTTCAGGGCCGTACGCCGCGAAAAGGGTGCGTACGCCATCGCCGTCGATGGCAAGACCCTGCCGGGCGTCAGGGGCCCGCACTACGCGCCGGAACGCTCCATCGCATTTTCGGCGCACGCCGTTTCACGCCTGGGGCACGATGGCCCCGTGGTCGAAGACCTGAGCCTCGCGATCCGCCGCGAGCTTGAGCAGATTCGCTACCTTGGGCCGTTGCGGCGCCGCCCGCAACGCGACTACGCGTGGCAGAAGGCGGCACCCGGCGACATCGGCAGCGACGGTGCGCGCACCGCCGACGTGCTGATGGCCAGCGCCCTGCTCAAGGGCAACGATCAGGGCCAGGTGGTGAACGGCGTATCGAAATGGCTGCAGCGCATGAAGGTGGCCGACCGCCTTGAGGTGCGCCAGCTGGGCCGCGCGAGCCGCTACGAGCTGGTGGTGCACCGCGACGGCCTCATGACGAACGTGAGCGACGTGGGCATAGGCGTCGCCCTGGTGCTGCCCGTGCTGGCGGTGGCCTACGCGGCGCCCCAGGGCAGCACCATCATTCTGGAAGAGCCCGAAATCCATCTGCATCCGCTGGCGCAGTCGGTGCTTGCCGAACTCTTCGTGGAGGTCAGCCGTGAGCGCGGTGTGCAATTCATCGTGGAAACGCATTCCGAACACCTGTTCCGGCGCATGCAGACGCTGATTGCGCGCGGCGAGGTGGCCCCCGACGATGCGCGCATGTACTTCGTCGAGCACGATGGCGGGAACGCCCGCATGCGGGCGCTGGCCGTCGATGAATTCGGCCGGGTGGGCAACTGGCCCGACGGCTTCTTTGGCGACGCGCTGGGCGAGACCCGCGAGCAGGCGCGCCTGATGTTCGAACGTCGCAAGCGGGGCGGTGAATGAGGGCACGATACGTCGTTGATACGAATGTGCTCATTGCCGCCAGTGCGGGCGATCCGGTCAACCCGGCGGCCATTGAGGCCACCCCCGAAGACCCGGCCCTGCGCGAGGAGGTGTGGCACTGGCTGGTGCGCTTTCAGAACAGCGACACGCGCCTGGTGCTTGATCGCGCCGGCAAGATCTTCGACGAGTACATGAAGAAACTGGGCTTCAACGATTTCGGAATCCAGGTGGTCATGCACAAATGGAGTACGGCAGCGGTCGACGACGTTGACGTGCAGTACGATGCCGATGGCCACGGCGTCTTGCCCGAGCCCCTTGCCGAGGTGGTGCACGATACGGCCGACCGCAAGATGGTGGCCGCAGCACTGGCCTCATACGAAACGTTCGGCGAGGGGTGCATTGCCTTTGCCGGTGATACCGACTGGCACGACTGGGAAGACGTTTTGCTTGCCTGTAATGTGCTGCTGGAACCCGTGATCGGAGACTGGTCGCGGCGCAAGCACCTTGAAAAGAAAAAACGCTGATCCATGACCGACTTCTTTCGCTTTCCCACTACACCGCATCTGGCCTGGCTGGGCGGGGCTGACATGCCGCGCGACGACAAGCTGCTTACCGACGCCGAAATCGAGTTTTTACTGGCCGCAGAAGTGGTCATCGAGGAGAAGCTCGATGGCGCCAATCTGGGGATTTCGATCGGGCCGGACGGCGAGCTGCGTGCCCAGAACCGGGGGCAGTACCTGTTCGAGCCGCATAGCGGACAATTCTCGCGTCTGCCCGATTGGCTCGATCAGCACCGCGCCAACCTGCTCGACGCTCTGGAACCGGGGCTGATTCTGTTCGGGGAATGGTGCGCCGCCCGGCATTCGCTGCATTATCCGGGCCTGCCCGACTGGTATCTGGTGTTCGACGTGTACCAGAAGGACGAAGGGCGCTTCTGGAGTACCTCGCGACGCAATGTGCTCGCGCAGCGCATCGGTCTTGAAACGGTGCCGTGCCTGCAGCGCGGCACCATTACGCTGCCCGAGCTCAAGCATATGGTCATGAACACACCCAGCCGGTTTCGGGGTGGCGAGCCCCTGGAAGGCGTGGTGGTACGTCGAGAGTCGCCGTTGTGGTGCGAGGCGCGGGCCAAGCTGGTGCGCGCCGACTTCACGCAGGGTATTGAAGAACACTGGCGCCGGCGCGCAATCGAATGGAACCGCATCGACTGGAGCGCGCGCCGGCTTTGAGCCAGGCCGGCAGGCTTACTGGGCCAGCACGGTTTCCAGCAGGCGCTGTGCTTCGGTAATGGCGCCTTCGTAGGTGCCGGTCATGCCCGGCGAGGTGGTGTATTTGCCGCCGACGGCCAGGGTGGGCGTGCTGTCGACGTTGTAGTTCTTCACCAGTTCGTTGGCGCGCGCAACCTTGTTCGTGATGCCGAACGAATTGAAGGCGGCTTCGAACTGCTGGCGGTCGACACCCTGCTTGGCCGCCCAATCGGCCATGGCGTCGGCCGTGTAAATGCGCTGGCGCTCGCGGTGCAGGGCCACGAAGAATTTTTCATGCAGATCGAGGCGGTCGAGCGCTTCGAGGGTGTAGTACATCTTCTGCAGGTCGGCCATGTTGGCATTGAAGGCAACCGGCACGCGCTTGAAGGCGACGTTGTCGGGGAACGTCTGCGCCCATTTGGCCGTCATGGGCTCCATGGTGAAGCAATGCGGGCAGGTGTAGGCAAAGAACTCCAGCACCTCGATCTTGCCCGTGGTGTCGGAAGGCTGTGCCGGCTCGACGGTGGCATAGCGGTCGTCGGCCACGGCCGCACCCGTGGGGGCGACGGCCAGGCCGGCCAGCAATGCCGTGGCGGCAAGGGAGCGAAGGAGCGGATGTTTCAGCGACATGGTGATTCCTGATATCAAAGTGACATGAGACAACAGACTATTGCCGCACCACTGAAGTTTCGATTTTTTCGGCACCGAGGCGGCTGCGTGCGGTGTTCATTTCATCGAGGCCTTTGAACGGCCCCACCCTGACGCGATGCAGCGTCGTGCCGTTGACCTGTGCTGCCTGCACCTGAGCCGGCAGACCGAGCATAATGACGCGTGCCTTCATGGCCTCGGCGTCGTTGGTGCCGCGAAATGCGCCGGCCTGCAGGTAATAGGTGCCCTGCGCCGAAGCTTGCGACGGCGCAGGCACGTTGGCCGGCGGTGCCGCTGGTGTGGCGACCTGGCTCGGCGTGGACACCTGGCTTTCCACCGAAGGGGGAGCGCCTTGCCCCAGGCTGGCGATGAGGTTGCCCAGGTTGTCGGTGTCTTGCGGTGCCGGCTCGGCAGACGTGCCGGGCAGCGGCGCTGCCGGCGGCGTGATGCCCGTGCCCGGAACGGCACCCAGGGTGCGCCCGTGCAGCCCCTGGTTGGGGTCGGGCGCGTCGCGCACGTCAGGCAGCAGCACGCTGGGTGGCTTGCGGCTGGCCTTGTCGGCAAATGGCATGGGCACTTGTGTGACGAACAATGCGACCGCCACCGCTGCGGCCAGCCCCAGAATCAGGCCGACCACGATGCCGTACAGGGTGATGCTTTTGGTCTTGGCAGGTTTGCGTCGCGTAGCCATGTCGGATTACATGCGTTCGGGCGCCGAGACGCCCAGCAGATCGAGCCCGTTGGCGATGACGCGCCGGGTGGCGTCGGCAAGCCGCAGCCGCGCCAGCTTGAGCTCGGGGTCGTCGACCAGTACGCGCTCGGCGTTGTACCAGGCGTGGAAGTCGGCGGCGCAGTCACGCAGCCAGAAGGCCAGCTGGTGGGGTGCCAGATCGTGGGCCGCCGCCGCCAGCGTGGCGGGGAATTCGGCCAGGCGGCGCATCAGCGCGAATTCGGTGGGCGCGGTCAGCGCGGACACCGGCGCGGTGTCGATCGCGTCGCGAAGCTCGGGCGACTGCGCGAGAATGGAGCAGATGCGGGCATGCGCGTACTGGATGTAATACACCGGGTTCTCGTCGCTGCGCGACAGGGCCAGATCGACGTCGAAGACAAATTCGGAATCGGCCCGCCGCTGGATGAGGAAATAGCGTACCGCGTCTTGCCCCACCCAGTCGATCAGGTCGCGCATGGTGACGTAGCTGCCGGCACGCTTCGAGATCTTCACCTCGGCGCCGTCGCGCATCACTTTCACCATCTTGTGCAGGATATAGGCGGGGTAATCGGCGGGAATACCGATGTTGAGCGCCTGCAGGCCGGCCCGCACCCGCGCCACCGTTCCGTGGTGGTCGCTGCCCTGAATGTTGATGGCGTGCCGGTAGCCGCGTTCCCATTTGGTGACGTGGTAGGCCACGTCGGGTACGAAATAGGTGTAGCCGCCGTCGGTCTTGCGCATGACACGGTCTTTGTCGTCGCCCGTGCCCAGTTCGGTGGTGCGCAGCCACAGCGCGCCTTCGTGTTCGTAGGTATGGCCCGAATCGATCAGGGCCTGCACCGTACGTTCGACACGGCCTGACGTGTACAGCGAGCTTTCGAGGTAGAAGCTGTCGAACTTCAGATTGAAGGCCTGCAGGTCGAGATCCTGTTCACGGCGCAGGTACGCCACCGCGAAGGCGCGGATGTCTTCCAGTGAGTTGATGTTGCCGCTGGCGGTGACCGACGCGCCGTCAGCCGCCTGCACGGTTGCGCCGGCCTGGAAGTCGCGGGCGATATCGAGGATGTAATCGCCCTTGTAGCCATCGGCCGGGAAGTCGGGAGAGTCGGGTTCGATGCCGCGTGCGCGGGCCTGCACGCTGATGGCCAGGTTGTCGATCTGATTGCCGGCGTCGTTGTAGTAGAACTCGCGCAGCACGTCGTACCCCTGCGCGGTGAACAGCCGGCACAGGGCGTCGCCCAGGGCGGCCTGGCGCGCGTGGCCCACATGCAGGGGGCCTGTGGGGTTGGCCGACACGAACTCGACCATGAGCTTGCGGCCCGTGGGTGCGACGTGCCCGAAGCGTTCGCCTTGTTCGGTAATGGCGTGCAGCACGGCCTGGTGCGCGGCCGGCGCAAGACGGAAGTTGATGAAGCCCGGCCCGGCGATTTCGATGGCCTCGACCAGTTCGCCCACGGCGGCATCGGCCTGCAGGCGCTCGACGATTTGCTGCGCAAGTTCGCGCGGGTTGCGTCGGGCCGCTTTGGCAAGCTGCATGGCGGCATTGCAGGCGATATCGCCGTGTGCGGCGATTTTGGGGCGTTCGAGCGTGATCGCAGGCTGCGCGTCGGGCAGCACTGCGCGCACGGCGGATTCGATATGGGAAATGAGCTGGGTTTGTTGCCCGGAAAGCATAAGGCGGATTCGTTCAATGGTGAAGCCAAAATGATACCGTGAAACGGCAGGCAGCCTGTCAGGGCGCCCAGCCCAGGGTGTCGCGCAGCCATTGCTCGTAGCCTGTCATGTCTACCGTACCCACCTGTTCGCCGGCGTGTGAACGCCAGGCATCGGCGCGCCGGATGAAGGTTTCGACGTGGGTGCGCGTGGCGCGGCCCAACCGCGCGTCGTCGTCCTGATACGCCAGACGGGTGTGCCCTGAAGGGGATTGCAGCGCCCGGTCGCCGTCCTGCACGCTGCGCAGTACCGGGCTGCGAAGGTCGCGCAGTACAGGCGAACGTACCTGCGTGTCGTCGGGCTGCAGATCGGCCAAATCGACGTTGGCGGCCAGAGCCTGCCAGTGCATCCAGGCGAGCGCCACCTTGGCAAGATCGGCGTCACGTGCCGCGTCTGCCGGCCCGCTCGCTGCGTTGTCCGCCGCTTCCGGCGAGTCGGCACCCGGGGCCGCCTCGCGCAGTATCGCGCCCCCTCCGATGTCGGCATGCACGCCCACGAAGGGCGATTCCACCACATTGCCTGCGCCGCCCGCATCGGCGCCGAGCAATGGAAACGCCCAGCGGCGCTCGTGAAGTGCGACGGCATGGGCCACCCATGACCACATCTCGGCCACCGTGAAATCGTACAGGTGATTGTGTGAGCCCCCGATTCCGAACTGGGCGACGCTGTCGAACAGGCCCATGAAGCGCAGGTCGACACAGGCCGAGACCTGACCGCGTAACGGATCGCTGACGCTGAATACGCCGTTGTGCACATGGGCGGCGATGCGGTTGCCGAAATGGCGTGCCAGTGCGGCCCCGCGCGAGAAGCCGAGTATGTCGATGGGTACCGGCCGATCGGGCGGCGCATGCTCGAGCGCGGTGAGCAGTGCCTGCCACTGGTTTTCCAGTATGCGGCCTGCGCGCCAGGCGACGACCGCGTCCCAGTCGAGAAAGTAGCTGTTGCCCGGGCCCGAGTGATAGTGGGCGGCGCCGTCACGGTACAGCTGCGCCAGACGCTGCACGTTGCCGCCGGTGTCGGCGCTGTAACGTGTTCCGTCGAAGGCGAACAGCAGCAAACCCCAGGGGTCGACGTAGCGCCACGGCTGCTGGCCGGCGTAGCCGAACGCGTCGCTTCCGGGCATGGGCCCGAGTGGGTCGGGCTCCAGGTACTGGCCCCATTGCGGCACATAGGTGCGCAGCAGGTTGTCGTGCCAGCCCGTTTCGGGGTCGGCGTACTGGCCGGGCAGACGCAGGGGGAATTCCAGGTCGCCGGCGATGCGTTCGGCCTGCCCCGTAGGGCTGTAGCGTGCCAGCCACCGCAACCGGCGCGACGCGTCGGTGACGAGGCGCGGCGCGCCCGTAAGGTCGGCATGTACTGCATACAGCTGCGGCGCGTCGCCCGCCGCATAGTCGATCAGGCCGACCACCGCGGCCCCGGCATACACGTAGCGCCGTGTGACGACCGGCTGCAGCCCGGCCCGGGGTGCGCGCGCCTCGGCCACCAGGCGGTCGTGCGCATACAGGAAGTGGGTGTCGGTGCCGCCATGCCGCTTTGCAATGCGGTGCCCGAACGCATTGTGGCGGTAGTCTGCGAGCACCGTTTCTGAGCCGGCGTGCTTCACCTGTTGCAGCCGGCGGTTCGGCCCGTAGCGAAGCGAGAGGGCACCGATGCGTTGCGGCAGGCCGGAGGCGTCGCGCGGAACGAGCGGAATGGTGACCGGTGTGGGAGCCCTTGCCGTTGTGGGCTCGCTGTCTGTCGCTGTCGCGCGCTCGATGAGAGGCGTACCCGTGCTCAGGGCGGCCAGCCGCCCGTCGGGGTGCCACGCATACCACCAGCGGGTGGTCTCGGTTGGCTGCTGGTACAGGGCCCCCTGTATGCGCCCGCGCGCGTCGTGCACGAAGTGCACACGTTCATGGTGCCCATACTGGGGGAAGGCGTGCTCGTCGAGCGCCACGGTGCCGGCGGGGTCGTAACGCCGTCGCTGGCGCCAGATCAGGGCATCGCCATGAACGAGATGCAGGGTGTCGGCGTGCCCGCCGGGCGGGCGTGACGTAACCAGCGCCAGGCCGTTGCCGTACCGGTAACCGGGTTCGCCGGGCGGGGAGTCGATGACGGCATGTCGCCGGCCCCGTGCGTCTTCCCAATGCAGGGCCGCAAGCGTGCCGCCCGAGGTGGCGTTACGCCACGCATAGTGCAGGGCTCCGCCTTCGGGCAGATCGTGCCGCAACAGGCGACCCCGTGCATCGTAGTGGAAGGCGTCTTCGAGACGCATGACGGCATGGCCGTGTGTGGCGTCGTGGTGTGGCGCAGCGAGCGGCCTCATAACGACGCGCCGGGTGAGCTGGCCCGCCGCATCGTACTGGCGAAGCTCGGTTTCGGCGGGATGTTCGATGTGTGTGAGTCGCGTACCGCGCCACAGCAGCTGCGTGGTGACCTCGCGCGCCGGTGTGCCACCCGATTCGTCGATGCGGTGTGGCCGGCCGTGCGGGCCGTAGCGGATATGCAGGGTGTCGCCATTGGCATGCTGCAGCCTGGCGGGCCGGCCGAGCTCATCGGCCAGCAGTACGCTGCGGCCCGTTGCGCGGCTGTGCCATGCGAGGCCCGAAGGCGAGTACTGCCGCTCGAACGTCAGGCGGGGCCATCCTGGTTCGTGCACGGCGAGTGCCGCGAGCCCGCCGAGCGCGTCGCGCTGCAGCTGCACGGGCCCGATCGCCATGAGCCGGCCTTCGGTGTCGTACCGTGCGCCATCGAGGCTGCGGTAGGCGTCGCCATGCCGCTCGAAGCGCAGCGTGTGCAGCGTGCCGGCCGCATCGCGTACGCGGGTCAGCCCGGGTCGCGACGCGCGAGCCGGTTGAACGTAGTCGATGTGCCATTCGGCATCGCGCCGCCCGTGCAGGCGGGAGGCCATGACGCGGCCGTGCCGGTCGTAGCGCCAGGTGGCCAGCCGGTACGGCTTGCCACCCACAGGCCGAATCGAGATTCCCGTGAGCGCATAGGGATTGCCGCCCTGTAATACGGCTTCGTGATGGTACGTGCGCAGCATGCCGTCGGGCCGGTGAACACCCGCGAGGCGCGCGCTGCGATGCGCACTTTCGGGCGGCGGCGTATCGTGCTCATACCGGAAGCGCCCCAGGGGCGTATCGACGGCGTGCAGCACGGGTTGCCCCGCGTGTTCGCCATAATGAAACTGCAGCGTGTACCCGTGGGCGCTTGTCACGCGATCGATGAGCCCGGCGAGGTGCTGCGGCGCTGTGTGACGATGGATATGAGCGATAGGGCGGTGCTGCAGGGCGATGCGTTCCAGCCGCCCGCGGGCGTCGAAATGCAGGCTGCGGCCGTCGGGCAGGTGCCATGCATGGCCCGACCCTTGCGGCAGCGGTGCATCGATCGGGCGAATGCGGCCGTCGGCCTGGCGCAGCAACCATTGCTGACCCCGGCGTTCAAGCGTCGTGTCGTACGAAAGCGCCCAGTTGCGCCCCAGCACGCCACCCTGCAGGCCCAGCGCGTTGTAATGCCGTACCAGTTCGAGCCCGGGGGCAGAGGGGTTTGGGGGAAGATCGACTTCGAGTTGGTATTTGTTGCCCGTGGCAAGGTGTATGGGGTTGCCCAGGGCCAGCGACAGTGCGGGTTCGGCGTTGCCGGGCGAAGCCAGGCCGCCGGTGGCGCAGGGGGCGCCCACGCGCGGCGGGGTACAGACGCCGGTGGTGCTGCCGGCACCCGTGGCTGGCACAAGGCTTGCGGCCTGCGCGGCCTGTGGCGCGCCCAGGGCGGCCGGCACCGTGCATGCGGCCACCACCCTGCACATTGCGGCGGATGCGAAGAAATTGCCCGGTGCCGGGCGGCGGGCAGCGCGTGACGTTCGATTACCTTTCATGGGCTTATCTTGCTTCTTGGCAGAGCCCGTGTGTTCGGTTAGTGTAGAACCGTGTCCACTGTGGGAACTTCGATCATGCTCATCGTCTTTCATTCAAAGTCTGCAGCCGAGGTGCTGATGTTCTCGCAACACGCCCTGCCGATACTCAAGGCCGCCGGCAAGCCGTACACAGACGAGCTGCCCGAGCGGGGCGTGATCACCCGCGATCAGCTGCCCGCCGCCATAGCGGGTATCGAACGGGCTATGGCCATCACGAAGGAAACCGACGATGGCCCGGATTCCGACGACGACAACGACGACAAGGTTCACCCCATCAACGAGCCGGTCAGCTTCCGCCGGCGCGCATACCCCCTGCTGGCCATGCTGCGGCTTGCAAACGAACATCAGGAAGACGTGCTCTGGGAGCCGGCTCCGGTCTGGTGATTTCCGCTACCCCACCGCGGGCCGGCGGGGCAGCGCACGAGTCGTACAATGTCGCCTGGCTGACATTCAGCCGTCAGTGCCTTGCGTATGCTCGTAGCGAACAGAAACACACGGTCCGGAGCCTGATTCTCCATGCGTAGTCTTGTCACCATCATCTTCAACGAACGTCAGCGTCTCGAATACAACGTCGATATCGACCAGTCGCCCGAGGCGCAGGCCATGGCCGTCGACTGGCTCGACGCCACCTTCGTGCGCTTGGGGTGCGAGCCCCTGCGGCACAGCGGCAAGGTGCTGCTGCTCGACAAGATACTGGGCATTGCCGACTCGCTCGGCTATCACACCTTCGTGCAGCACCCCGATCAGGCCGAGGAGTTCGCCTATCAGGCTGCCATCGCGCTCGCCCGGCCCGTCATCACCATCGATCTGCCGGGGCTGACAGTCGGGTTTTAGGGCTGCTCCGGTCATCCTGGGGGGCGCGCCGCAGGCAAAGAAAAACCCCGGCCCGGGTTCGGGCGCGGGGTTCTGATGGGGCGGCACGCGTGCCGCCCTGCATGGCTGCCAGGCCTTACGCCGAGATCGCCTCTTGTGCAGGCGGTGCCACGATCTGGCTTTCGTGGCGGTTTACGGCGCTCAGAATCGCCAGGAACGAGGCCGTGACGATATCGCCGTGGATGCCCACACCGAAGCCCGTGGGCGCATCGCCGATACGCACTTCGATATAGCAGGCAGCGCGGGTGTCGGTACCCGTGCCGATGGCGTGTTCGTGGTAGTCCATGACCTTCACCGTTCCCACGCATTCCTGCAGCGCGTTCACGAACGCCGCAATGGCGCCGTCGCCCTGACCCTTGAGTGTACGGATCTCGCCGTTGTATTCCAGCTCGGCCTGGATTTCGAACTGCTTGCCCGAACCGGGGTGGGCGTCGCCGGTGATCTGGTGGCGCACCAGCTTCCACGGTGTGTGCTGCTCGAGGTATTCCTTGCTGAAGATGCTGTAGACCTCGCCTGCCGTGACTTCCTGACCGGTTTCGTCGGTCACGCGCTGGATGGCGCGGCTGAACTCGATCTGCAGACGACGCGGCAGCACCAGGCCATGTTCCTGTTCGAGCAGGTACGACACGCCGCCCTTGCCCGACTGGCTGTTCACGCGGATCACGGCATCGTAGCTGCGCCCCACGTCGGCCGGGTCGATGGGCAGATATGGCACTTCCCACACTGCGTCGGGCTGCTGAACCGCGAAGCCCTTCTTGATGGCGTCTTGGTGCGAGCCCGAGAACGCCGTGAAGACCAGGTCGCCGGCGTACGGATGACGCGGGTGCACGGGCAGCTGATTGCAGTATTCGACGCAGCGGCGCACTTCATCGATGTCGGAGAAATCGAGCCCCGGGTGGATGCCCTGGGTATACAGATTCAGCGCCAGCGTGACCAGGCATACGTTGCCGGTGCGCTCGCCGTTACCGAACAGGCAGCCTTCGATGCGATCGGCGCCGGCCATGACGGCCAGTTCGGCGGCGGCGACGGCGGTACCGCGGTCATTGTGCGGATGCACGCTCAGGATGATGGAATCGCGGTTGCGCAGATTGTTGTGCATCCACTCGATCTGGTCGGCATACATGTTGGGCGTGGTGGCCTCGATGGTTGCCGGCAGGTTGAAGACGATGGGGTCTTGCGGCGTGGGCTGCCAGGTGTCGAGCACGGCGTGGCACACTTCCAGAGCCACTTCCGGCTCGGTGGTGCTGAACACCTCAGGCGAGTACTGATAGCGCCACTTGGTTTCGGGGTGTTCGGCCATGCACTGCTTGACGTAGCGGGTGCCCTCGATGGCAATCTGCTTGACCTGCTCGACATTCATGTTGAACACGATCTTGCGGAAGGCCGGGGCGCACGCGTTGTACAGGTGCACCATGGCGGTCTTGGCGCCGGCGCACGATTCCACGGTACGGCGGATCAGGTCTTCGCGGGCCTGGGTGAGCACGATGATGGTGACGTCGTCGGGAATGCGCTTCTCGTCGACCAGTTTGCGTACGAAATCGAAGTCGGTCTGCGAGGCAGAAGGGAAGCCCACTTCGATTTCCTTGAAGCCGATCTTGACCAGCTGTTCAAACATGCGCAGCTTGCGCTCGACGCTCATGGGTTCGATAAGCGACTGGTTGCCGTCGCGCAGGTCGGTGCTCATCCAGATGGGCGGACGGGTGATGCGCTTGCTGGGCCAGGTTCGTTCAGAGAAATCGCGGTCGAAAGCCACGAATGGGCGGTATTTTTCAGCTGGATTCGGGATCATGTTGCACCTGATTTTGGGTCTTGGGTATGACGCTGTCGCCGTGGGGCCGGGTAGGCTACACGAGCGAACGGAACACGAGGTGGCCGGAATGGGGCTGCCGAACTGCCACGGACGCTAGGCCCGGCAACCGATCGGTAGTAGAAGAAGAAGCGAAAGGGGAAGGAGAGGCGTGCGGGTGGCCTGGTGTGCACCCGCAGCACGCAGCAACGCCCCGGCCGGATGGCCGGTGGTGGCGTAGGAAGAGGCTGCGTGGACGACGAACTTCATACCTGCTAGTCAACCACAAAATCACGCGCTTGGCAATGGGAAATCGGGGTCGCGGGGCTCATCGGCGGCTTCCAGTAATGCGGCATGCCGCTCTGCAAGCTGGATGCGCGCGGCCCGGCCGTTTTGCAGTTCGCTGAGGGTGCGTTGCAAAACGCCCACGGTAATGGGCTCGCGGCGATTGTGCCAGCTCCAGGCCAGTACGCGCACGGCCGCCGGCGAAAGGGTGCTGACCAGGCCGGCGATGGTGGAGGCATCGACGCGACGGGCGCTGGCCTTGCGGTTCATGGCGCCGACGAAGCCGATGAGGAAATACGCAATAATAAGCGTGCAGAGCGCAACGATCGCCCACCAGAAATACGGGTTGTACTGCTTCACCAGGGTGGCGACCTGTGCGCTCAGCGTTTCCAGGCCGCTGTAGTCGAGGCCCCGGCCGAAGGCAATCAGCCGGTGCAGAAGTGTCCACCATACCAGGGCGACGGCGATCACCACGATCACCGTGAACATGCGGGTGGCGGCCGTGAGTCTCAGAACCGTATTGCGCAGCCGGCTGGCGTCGGCGCGGGTGGGTTGGGGCCTGTCGTTATTCATGAGGTGCTGTTCCACAAAATGCATTCGCGTCAATCATTGGAGCTCCGTCAGCAGCAGCAGCTTGCCCTGACGCCGCAGCTGCAGCAGTCGATCCGGTTTCTGCAGCTCTCGGCGCACGACCTCGAGCTGGAAGTGGCGCGCGCGCTGCAGGAAAACCCGTTGCTGGAGCGCGGTGATGAGTATGACATCGATGCGGATGCGGCGGTAGCGTCTTTGCCTCTTGCTGCGGTAGAAGACCGCTGGATGGCGACCGGAAGCAGCGCCCGCATGGCGGGGGACGACGACGACGCACAGCGACCCGAATCCCCCTTGCCCTTGACTCTGCAAGATCATCTGCAGGAACAGTTGCGACTTACCCGTGCGGGCGAACGCGATTGTGCCCTGGTGGGCGTACTGATCGAGGAGCTCGATGACAGCGGCTATCTGGCCACGCCGCTGCACGAGATTCATGCCATGCTGCCCGAATCGCTGGGAGTCGACATGCAGGAGCTGGCGGCGGCGCTCAAACTGCTGCAGTCGTTCGATCCCCCCGGCGTGGGCGCCCGCACGCTTTCCGAATGTCTGCTGTTGCAGCTGGCGGTGCGCGCCGCTGAACAGGCCGGCAACGGCGATGCGCAGGTGTACGACTGCGCCCGCGAAGTGGCCGCCCACCATCTTCCGGTGCTGGCCACCGGTAATCTGAACCGGCTGCGCGATATCCTGGGCGTACCCATGCCCGTGTTGCGTTCGGCCCACGCGCTGCTGCTGGGCCTGGAGCCGCGGCCGGCGCGCAACTGGGCCGGCGAGCCTGCCGATTACGTCACTCCCGATGTGGTGGTGCGCAAATCGGGCGGTCGCTGGGTGGCGCATCTGAACCCGGCCGTCGTGCCGAAGGTGCGCATCAATGCCGTGTACGAGAGCCTGCTTGCACAAAGCCAGCCTGCGCCGCAGCTGCAGGCGCAGCTGCAGCAGGCCCAGGGCCTGGTGAAAAGTGTGAACCAGCGCTTCGTCACGCTGATTCGCGTGGCGCAGGCCATCGTCGATCAGCAGACCGGCTACTTCGAGCAGGGTGCCGCCGCCATGCGCCCGATGGTGCTGCGCGATATCGCCCTGCAGCTGGGCATGCACGAGTCGACCGTATCGCGCGCCACCCGGCAGAAGTACGCGCAGACCCCCTGGGGCGTCATCGAACTCAAGGATTTTTTCAGCAGCGCGCTGCAAACCGACGACGGTGAGGCGACGTCGGCCACGGCGGTGCGCAGCCTCATCGCCAGGCTTGTTGCCGAAGAGCCACCCCATAAGCCGCTGTCTGACGCCAAGATCGCCGACATGCTGGCCGCGCAGGGCGTGACGATTGCACGGCGCACGGTGGCCAAATACCGTGAGGCGGCGGGCATCGAGCCGGCCATCATGCGCAAGGCCCGTGCGGCACTCGACGCGGGCTGAAATGCGTTACAAAAAAACTATGGGGGCTATTGTCAAAATCTACCGATGTAGTCGATAATTGTTCTCATGTTTATTTGCGTATGTAATGCCATCACGGAACGTCAGGTTCAGGAAGCCGTTGCCGGCGGAGCCTCGTCGTTGTCCGACCTGCAGGCCCAGCTCGGCGTGGGTGGAAGTTGCGGCTGCTGCCGTGAAACGGCCACCGACTATCTGCCGGGCGGTCGCTACGCGGGCCACGTGACCGAGTCGCGTGCTGAAGGCGCCTTCGATGCCGACGCCGCCAACGATCCGAATCTGGCACCCATGCAGGCCGTCGCCGTCAGCCGCTGTTAGGCGTTCCCGTAAGCATCCCTGGGCAAGCGTTCCCAGGCGGCGCCGTTCTCTGTTTCACATGGCGGGCACACAAGCGTGCCGGCCGTGGTAGTCTATGGCTGAACCTTCAACCATCAGCCAGCGGAGAGCGGACATGAAAGGCGACCCCACCGTCATCCAGCATCTCAATGCGCAGCTCAAGAACGAGCTGACAGCGATCAATCAGTATTTCCTGCATGCACGCATGCTGCGCCACTGGGGCTTTGAAAAGCTGGGCAAGAAGGAATACGACGAATCAATCGGCGAGATGAAGCACGCCGACATGCTGATCGAGCGCATCTTCATGCTCGATGGGCTGCCCAATCTTCAAGACCTCCACAAGCTGCTGATCGGGGAAAACGTGCCCGAGATCCTGTCGTGCGACCTGCGCCTTGAAAAGGGTGCCCAGCAGACGGTGAAGGAAGGCATTGCGTACTGCGAGTCGGTGCGCGATTACGTCTCGCGCGATCTGCTGCTCGAGATTCTCGACGACACCGAAGAGCACATCGACTGGCTGGAAACCCAGATCGAACTTGTCGAGAAGGTGGGCCTGCAGAACTACCTGCAGTCGCAAATGGCCGACGACGAATAGGTCGACCGCACGTCAATTCCCAGACCCGGTATTCAGAAGTTGCGCGCCGGGCAGTCGCGGGTGCGTCCCCATGCATTGTTCGGTTCGCAGTACTTGTTGCGCGCTGCCCATGAACAGCTGGGCCGCTCGAAGAAACCCAGCCGGCTGCAGGCCTGCAGTTCCTTGGCAAGCGCTGCCTGCCAGTTGCCACCCGTTGCCGGGCCGCCGCCGGCGGCCGGTGGAGGCGGTGGCGGCGGTACCGTGATATCCACGGGCTGCACCATTTGGGCGCTGGTGTGAACCCCCGTTCCGGGAATGACGTCGCCGCCAGGCGCCGCCTGGCCCTGCATTTCACCCAGAAGATCGCCCACGTCGGCCAGGCCGCGCAGCCCGTACGGGTTTGCGTTGGCGATTTCGATCGCCTCTTCCATGCTGATGGTGGTGGTAGCCAGGCTGATGGGCGTTTCGGCCTGCAGTTGCGCAAGCCCCGCCGATTGAACTTCCCATTGAACGGGCTCGGGCGGCTCGGGAATACCCAGGCGGCCATCTACCAGCGGCTGCGGTGCCACGGCGGTGAATGGCTTGCCGTCGGCCCCCAGCACGGGAACGTCGGCCAGTTCGGGTGGCGTTGTCTTGACTTCTGGCTTTACCGGGCCGTGGGCGACCAGCCACTCACCCAGGCGTATGCCGCCCCAGGCCGATGCGCCCAGGGCAATCACAAGTATGGCAAAGATAAGACGCCAGGACATCCGTATCCTCAAATTTCGTTTAGGGGGCAGTATATAAGCTGGCTGCCGCGCCCGCTTGCAAGCCGGGGGCCTGCGTAACAGAGCTTTACCCTACTGTTGACCGAACACGTGGCCGCCGTGTTCCCGCATGGCATGGAAGCTGACTCCCGGATACAGTTCCTGCGCCACGCGCAGCTGCGCGGGCGAGGTGGCCAGGAAGGCCGCCGCATCGACCACGTCGTACGCGATGTGCGCGGCGTTCGCATCCATGAACTTACGCAGCGCCTTGGGATCTTCGGCCGTGATCCAGCGCGCCAGGCTGTAGCGCGAGGGCATGAGCCGGGCATCGACGCCGTATTCGGTCTTGAGCCGGTGCGCCACCACTTCGAACTGCAGCTGCCCCACGGCGCCCAGCAGCAATGCGCCGCCCATTTCGGGTCGGAAAACCTGAATCGCGCCTTCTTCGCCCAGCTGGGTGAGGCCGGTGCGCAACTGCTTGGTACGCAAGGGGTCCTTCACCTCGACGGCCTGGAACAGCTCCGGCGCAAAGAATGGCAACCCGGTGAAACGCAGCGTTTCACCTTCGGTGAGCACGTCGCCCAGCTGCAGGACGCCGTGGTTGGGAATGCCGATGATGTCGCCGGCGTAGGCTTCGTCGAGCAGCTCGCGACGCTGCGAAAGGAACGAGACGACGTTGTTGGGCCGGATATCCTTGCCCGTTCGGGCCACACGCAGCCGCATGCCGCGCTCGAAGCGCCCCGAGCTGACACGCACGAACGCCACGCGGTCGCGGTGGGCAGGGTCCATGTTGGCCTGCACTTTGAACACCACGCCCGTGAACTTGGGTTCTTCGGGTTGCACCACGCGCTCCAGCGCGTTGCGCGGGCCGGGCGGGGGAGCCAGCTCCACCAGTGCATCCAGCACTTCCTGCACGCCGAAGTTGTTGATGGCCGAACCGAAAAACACGGGCGTCTGGCGACCAGCCAGAAAGGCCTCGTGATCGAAGGGTGCCGACGCTTCGGTGATGAGTTCGATTTCTTCCTGCGCCTTGGCGTAGGCGTCGCCAAAGCGCCGTGCCGCCTCGGGGTTGCCCAGGCCGTCGATGAATTCGTCGTCGCCCTGGCGGCGTTCCTGGCCGGGACGGAACACGCGCATGCGGTCTTCACGAATGTTGAACACCCCGCCAAAGTGACGCGCCATGCCGACGGGCCAAGAAAACGGCACGGCATCCATGCCCAGGTGCGATTCGATTTCCGCGATGAGGTCGAGCGGTTCCTGCACCTCGCGGTCGAGCTTGTTGATGAAGGTGATGATGGGCGTGTTGCGGGCCCGGCACACCGCCAGCAGTCGTTCAGTCTGCGGTTCCACACCATTGGCCGCATCGATCACCATGAGCGCGGCGTCCACGGCGGTGAGCACCCGGTAGGTGTCTTCCGAGAAATCCTGGTGGCCCGGCGTGTCGAGCAGGTTGATGACCGTGTCGCGGTATTCCATCTGCATGACCGAGGAGGCGACCGAAATGCCGCGCTGCTTCTCGATCTCCATCCAGTCTGATGCGGCATGGCGGCTGGCCTTGCGGGCCTTCACGCTGCCGGCAATCTGAATGGCACCGGCAAACAGCAGCAGCTTCTCGGTAAGGGTGGTTTTGCCCGCGTCGGGGTGCGAGATGATGGCGAATGTGCGGCGACGTTTGACTTCGTGAGGAATGCTCATGGCGTGGTTGAGGGGCGTTTTATTTCTTGTGGGCGAATTCTTGAGAGGCGAAGTTGCGGCGCAGCCGGGCCGTGGCGCTCAGGCGCGCCGGCTGAACGTGGCCAGCACCGTGCCGGCCAGGATGAACAGGGCACCAAAGCTGCGGTTCACCCAGCGAATGTGGCCGGGCGAGCGCAACAGCCGCAGCACGCGCGATGCGAGCGAGGTGTAGCAGCCCATGGCCACCAGGTCGGTGAAGCACAACGTGGCGGCGATGATGACATACTGCATTGGCAGCGGGGCCGCCGGGTCGATAAACTGCGGCACCACCGCCATGAGGAACACGGTTCCCTTGGGGTTGGTGACGTTGACCAGGCAGCCGCGCAAGACCAGATCGCGCACGCGGAAATCGGCAGGCGGAGCGCTTTCAACGGCGACCGGGGCGGCATCCGTACGAAACTGCAGCCAGCCCAGGTACACCAGATAAGCCGCCCCCAGCCACTTGAGCACGGTGAAGGCCACTTCCGACGTGGCCAGTACCGCACCCAGACCCACCGCCACGATGCAGAACTGGATGATGATGCCCAGGATCAGACCGAGGGTGGTCCAGTAGCCGCGCCGGAAGCCGTATCTCAGGCCCGACGCCATGGCCGAGATCGCGCCCGGGCCGGGTGAAAACGAGATGGCCCAGGATGCGGCAAAAAAAGCGAGCCAGGTGGTCAGCGACATGGCGGGCGAAACGGGGCGAAATCAGGGTGACACGACCTTGCCCAGCAGGGCGGCCTGGGGTGCCTGGCGACGGCTGCGGCGCGGCACGTCGGCGCTGCGCGTGTCGCGCGCCTCGCGTTGCGGGGCGACAGTGCTGCGCGCAGCATCGTTGCGACCTGCCTCGCTGGCGGCGGGCGCGCGACGCGATGAATCGCGGCGCTGGCCTGCCGGGCCGGAGACGTTGGCAGGACGGCCTGAGCCGGAACGGCCGGTGGCATGCCCCTGGGCGCCGCCGCGTGCGGCGGGCCGCGGCGGCCTGCCCGAGGCATCGCGTCGGCCACGGCCCGTGCGGGGTTCGCTGCGCTCTGCGCCGGCTGCGGCCACCCGCACCATGGTCGCCGGGTCCCAATCGGGAATTTCGATGCGGTCGATCGGCCGCTTGATCACGCGCTCGATATCCTTG
This sequence comes from Yanghanlia caeni, assembly GCA_030733815.1. Taxonomy (GTDB): domain Bacteria; phylum Pseudomonadota; class Gammaproteobacteria; order Burkholderiales; family Burkholderiaceae_B; genus Yanghanlia; species Yanghanlia caeni. The sequence continues at coordinate 11,371 of JAUZQE010000017.1, read as the reverse complement.
AGCAGCTTGATTTCGGAATGATCGACCAGCGACAGCGCCGACCCCGGGCTGCCGGCACGGCCGGTACGACCGATGCGGTGCACGTAGTCTTCCGGCACATTGGGCAGCTCGAAATTCACCACTTGCGGAAGCTGATCGATATCGAGCCCGCGCGCCGCGATGTCGGTGGCCACGAGCACGGCAATCTTGCCTTCCTTGAAGCCGGACAGTGCGCGGGTGCGCGCCGACTGGCTCTTGTTGCCGTGGATGGCTGCTGCGGTGAGGCCGTCTTTCACGAGCTTTTCGGCCAGCCGGTTGGCGCCGTGCTTGGTGCGGGTGAACACCAGCACCTGATGCCAGCCGTGACCGCGAATGATGTGGCTCACCAGGTCGCGCTTGTGACTTTGTTCGGTGAGCACCACGCTCTGTTGCACGAGCTCGGAGGCGGTGTTGCGCCGGGCGACGGAGACTTCGATGGGGTCGTGCAGCAGGCCGGTGGCCAAGCCGCGGATTTCGTCGGAGAATGTGGCCGAAAACAGCAGGTTTTGGCGCTGGCGGGGCAGCAGAGCAAGCACCTTGCGAATGTCGCGGATGAAGCCCATGTCGAGCATGCGGTCGGCTTCGTCGAGCACGAGTACCTCGACACCCGAAAGGTCGACAGTCTTTTGACCGGCGTGATCGAGCAGGCGCCCGGGCGTGGCCACCAGGATATCGAGCGGCTTGCGCAGGGCGGTGATCTGCGGGTTGATGTTGACGCCGCCGAACATCACCATGGAGGTGACGGGCGTATGCTTGCCATAGGTGCGCACCGATTCTTCGACTTGCGCCGCGAGCTCGCGGGTGGGTGTCAGCACCAGCACGCGCGGGCGGCCGGCTTTGCGCTGTGCTGCAGGCCCGGTGATGAGGCGGTGCAGAATGGGCAGGGTGAAGCCGGCCGTCTTGCCGGTACCCGTTTGTGCGGCAGCGAGCACGTCGCCGCCCTGAATGACGTGCGGAATGGCCTGAGCCTGAATGGGCGTGGGGTGCGTGTAGCCGGATTCGGCGATGGCACGCAACAGGGGTTGCGCCAGCCCAAGGTCGGCAAAGTTGGTTTGGTTGGAATTCAAGAATTGCTCCAGCGACGGCCTATCGCTCGGAGACGAGTGATACCAATCGAGGCTGACGTTCTTATGGATGAAAGAGTACAAGAGAAGCTTGTGGCTCTGTGGCGTGCAGACTGGTTCACACGCTAAGCAGGGTATTTTACAGGTGAACGCGCCTGCTGTAATCTCGCGACACCCGTTTTCTATGGAAAAAGCTCATGAAGCGCCTGTTTCTTCTGATTTGGCTTCCTTTGATGGGGGTTTTGTCGGGTTGCGGCTACAACGAGATCCAGCGCCTCGACGAGCAGGTGAAGGCCGCCTGGTCGCAAACGCTGAATCAGTATGAGCGCCGCGCCGACCTGGTGCCGCAATTGGTCAGTGCCGTCGATGCCTACATGGTCAACGAACGCGCCATTCTTACCGAGGTCACGCAGGCGCGGGCTCAGGTCGGGCAAATTCGCATCTCGGTCGACGACCTCGACAACCCCGAGCTGATGGCGCGCTTCGAGCGTGCGCAGGGGCAGCTGGGGTCGGCGCTGTCGCGCCTGCTTGCGGTCTCTGAGAACTATCCGCAACTCAAGGCCGATGGCCTGTTCCGCGACCTCATGACGCAGCTCGAAGGTACCGAGAACCGCATCGCCACCGAGCGCGGGCGCTATGTGAAGGCAGTGCAGGAATACAACGTGTATATCCGCCAGTTCCCGGCGCTGATCACCGCCAAGATCTTCGGTTACGGCGTCAAGGCGAATTACGGCGTCGAGCGCGAGGCCGAACTGATGCAAAGGCCCGAGGTCAATTTCACGCGCCCGGCGGCCAGCGGCGGATAACGGAGGGCCGTCATGATGGGTTCCCGCCTGTGTCGCACGCATGCTGCCGGCCCGGTTCGGGCCGTGCCGGCCGGGGCACTGTGGGCATGGCTGCTGGCCGTGGCCCTGCTGGTGTGCAGCGGGCTGCTGCACACGGCCCGCGGCCAGGAGATTCCCGTGCCCGCGTTCGACCGCTGGGTGGTCGACCAGACCGGCACGCTCGACTCGAATACGCGTTCCCACCTGGAAAGCGAACTGGCCGCGCTCGACGCGCGCAAGGGGGCACAGCTGGCGGTGCTGATCGTGCCCACTACCGGCGATGACACGGTCGAAACGTATGCGCGGCGCGTGTTCGATGCCTGGAAGCTGGGGCGCGAGGGCGTTGACGACGGCATACTGTTTCTGGTGGCGAAAGATGACCGCCGGCTCCGCATCGAAGTGGGCTACGGGCTGGAGGGGGCCGTGCCCGATCTGCTGGCCGGCCGCATCATTCGCGAGCAGGTCACGCCGCGATTCAAGGAGGGCGACTATGCGGGCGGTGTCGTCGCCGGCGTGGAAAGCCTGTTGCGACTCATCGACGGCGAAAGTCTGCCACCGCCCGCGGCAGGTGCGCAGCAAGACGAGGAATGGGACGTCGGCGTGATCCTGGCGCCGCTGTTTCTCATGGCGTTTCTCATGCCGCCGCTGTTTGCGTTTTTTGCCACGACCATCTTCACCGCACTGGCCTTTGAAAGCCTTGTTCTGGGTCTGATTTTCGGTGCCATTGCCGCCGGCCTGGCGCTGCTGGGGCGGCGCTTCGGCAGTGGCGGGCGCGGCAGCGCCGCCCGCGTGTCGCGTCGCGGCGGCGCTGCCGGAGGCTTCGGTGGAGGCTTCGGTGGCGGCTCCGGCGGCGGATTCGGTGGCGGATTCGGTGGCGGATTCGGTGGCGGATTCGGTGGCGGTGGCGGATTTGGCGGCGGGGGCGGCGGCAGCAGTGGCGGCGGCGGTGCCTCAGGCAGCTGGTAGGAGGAAACGACGGTGAGCGCACCGGCATTCATCAAGGAAATGACAGGCTGGGCCAGTCTGGAAGGGCAGTGGCTGCGTCGTCGCCATTTCACCGCAGAAGTGCTGGCCATGATCGCCGAGCGCATTCGCGAGTGCGAGCGCGACCACCACGGCGAGCTGGTGGTTGCCATCGAGGCCGCCAGCCCCGCGCACGAACGCGACTCGCGCATGCGTGCGCTCGAAGTGTTTGGCCGGCTGCGGGTGTGGGACACCCCGCACGACAGCGGCGTGCTGTTATACCTGGCGCTCGACCGCCATCGCATCGAGATCGTTGCCGATCGGGGCGTTCCGGCCGGCGAACACGAGTGGGAAGCCGTCATTGCACGACTGCAGGCGCGGCTTGCGGAAAAGGCCTATGCAGAAGGGATCCTGGCGGCCATCGACGATATCGAGGCGGTGATGCGGCGCCATTGCGCGTCGAGCGACGCGGGCGGTGCACACGCACCGGGCGACGATCTGGCCAACGAGCCGGTGTTGCTGTAAGCCGCCGGCTAGGCGTCGAGTTCCGCGGCAAGCTGGCGTACGGCCTGCGTGCGGCGCGCCGAAGGTTCGTACTGTTCGGTAAGGGTCGACCATTCGGGTCGCGCGCGGGCTTCCTGCAGGGCTTCGGGCAACGTGTCCTTGCGCAGTGCCGCGGCCTTGTCTTCCAGCAGCGCATCGATGCTGATCGGCCCCTGTGCCGCATGGCCGCGGCGCTCGAGTGCGGCGATCAGCGCGAGTCCGCGCAGGGCCAGCAGGCGCAACACCGGGTCGTCGACCGTCATTTCCTGATAGCCCCGAAGGCGGCCCAGCAGCCGGCGCCCCAGTTTGTCTGCGCCTTGCCAGAGGCCGCCTGCGGTTGCGCCGATCAGGGTGGCTGCCCCGAGGCTGATGCCGGCCATGAACATGTCGAGGGTCGCGCCGGCCATCGCGCCGGCCGCCATGCCCTTGCCGACATGGATGCCCACATCCTTGAGCGCCTGGGGGTGAAAGAGGTCCATGGCCCATCGTTCGCCTTCGAGCGGCAGGGCGTGCTGCGGAAAATCCGAGGGTCGGAAGTTGAAGCGCTTCAGCAGGGCCTCGACGCAACGCTGTTCGCGTTCACGGGCCAGGCGGCGCAATTCACCGGCCGTGCGTTCCAGTGTTTCGGCCTGGGGCTCGGCACTCAGGCGCAGCGCGGCAATGTCGATCAGCATTTCGGCCACCAGGGTCATGGCGTCGGCGTGACGCTGCGTGCGCTGCTCGGCAATGTTCTGCTTGAGCGTTCTCAGAAGACTGGCATGCGTGTCGAGCATCAGCGCCAGCTTGTCGTACAGCTGATCTTCGCCGTCGAGCGGCGGCGCCACGGTGTCGAACTCCACCACGGCGTGCAGGCCGAGCCGGCTCAGGGCGCTTCGCCATTCTTCGATGCGCCGCCCGGGGCTGCGGGTGAAGTTCAGTACCGGCAGCAGGGGGTGGCCGCAGGAAGCCAGCACCGCCAGTTCGTCGCGATGTTTGGCCAGCACCGGGTCGCGCACGTCAACGACATACAGGCCGGCATCGCATTCCAGCAGCTTGCGCAGAACGCGGGCCTCCTGCTCGAAGCGCCGCAGGCTTTCCGGGCTGTCCAGAAAGCGCTGAATGCGCGCCGGGCCGTCCAGTTTTTCGTCCGCCTCTTCGAGTCGCTCCAGATATTCCAGCAGCGCCATGCCGTCTTCCATGCCGGGCGTGTCGAACAGTTCGAGACCGGCGGCGCCGTCGGCGAGCAGGCGCACGCCTTCGACATGGCGTGTGGTGCCGGGGCTGTCGCTGACTTCGCCGAAATCAGGGTCGCGGGTCAGTGTGCGCAGCAGCGAGGTCTTTCCGGTATTGGTGTGGCCCACCACTGCGAGCCGCAACGGGCGTGGCGTCATCTTGTCGGGCTCCGTTCTGTGTGGTCGGCCAGCCAGGCCCACGCCTGGGCCATGCCGGGCAGGACGTGTTCCGGCGGCAGGCCGGCATGCATCAGCTGCTCGCGCCATTGGCGGCGCCGCGCCGGCGAGTCGTCGTCGGGCAGCAGCACAACCCGGAAGTCGTCGGCCAGCGCCGCAAACTCGGTGAGCAGCGCCAGTACGCCCCGATCAGGCGTCTGACGGGCGTCGCAGCAGGCCAGCAGGCGCTGCGCGCCTGTCTGGTGGAGGGTTTCAAGCACCTGGCGGCGCTGCTCGCGGGTGTCGACGATGCCCAGATCCTGAACGCCGCTGGCAGGCTCGCCCGGCGGCCAGATCAGATCGGCCGGCAACTCCACCCCCAGCAATTTGCTTGACGATACGTTGACGGGGCGTGCCTGGGTCGGCATCTGTGCCGGTTCGCGGCCGGGGGCAGGGGCATCGATGCCGGTGGTCACGCTGGCGGGCATGAGCCGGTCGTGCAGCTCGGCGATGCCCGGCAGCGACGCATCGAGGGCCAGCCGTGCGACACGACGCCGGATGACTGCGACGCTGAGCACCAGCGCGGCAATGCGCGGCAGTACTCCGTACACCGCAACGATGCCCAGCAGCCAGCCCGACCAGAGCGCCTGAGCGGCATCGGGCAGGGTGATCTGCCCGCCGCTTGCACGGATGGTTTCCGCAGGCGGCAAGGGAAAGCCGAGCAGCGACGGCAGCCACCCGAGTGCGTGGGCCAGGGTGACGAAGGTGTCGGGCGAGAGGACGGTGGTTTCCCACTGGAAGACGTAGCGGCGTGCGGCAAGCAGTGCCAGCAGTGCCAGAAAGGCGGTGAGCAGGGCGAGGCTCCACAGCCAGTGGCTCAGGGCCCCGGCCCCCCAGCGTGTGAGCCGGTTGCGCGCCGACAGCTCGAGGAGTGCGCGAGGCAGCAGGGCGGCGTCGGGGCCGCGCGCGAGGCGCCGTGTGAGCCTGAGCCAGGCGTTTCCCAGCAAGCTGCCCGTGGCCCCTGACTGAACGACGAAGCTGAGCAGCCACGAGGCAAACGCCAGCGTGTTCAGACCGAGCAGGGCGGCCACGGCTAGGGTGAGATTGACGGGCCGGCTTCCATCGCCCAGCGCCCCTGCGGCCAGGGCGCCGCCGGTCATGACGGCCAGCACGCTGAACAGCAGCAGCACCAGTTTCGCAACGTGTTGCCAGCGTTGCAGGTTTGCGGCAAGCCCTTCGCGCTGTGCCAGCAGGCGTGAACGCGTGAACAGGCGTGCTTCGAGCGTGCCGCCCTGCGCGCGGGCGCGGCTCACCTCGGCAGTGTCGTCTAGCGGGCCCCAGAGCGATTCCCGCAAGCGCAGGGTTTCGGTGAGCCAGTGGTCGTGGAACGGGTACGCCATGGCGCGTATTGTAAGTTCAAGGCGCGTCTTTTCATCCCATCCCGATCCGGGCCGCAGCCTACCGTTCGAAGTGTTCAGAGCACCCTACAACTGAAACGGGCGCCACGCATGGCGCCCGGATCTTCATGCCCGCACGGCTGCAGCGGCGCAGGGCATGCGGCTTTTGGGCGGTTCAGGCCTTCTTTGCAATGAGCCCGTACACGAAAAGCACGATGATTGCGCCGATGATGGAACCGATCCATCCCGCGCCTTCTCCCGGTTCGTACATGCCCAGTGCTCCGCCCAGGTACCCTGCGACCACCGATCCGATGATGCCCATGACAGCTCCTCCACCTGGTAACGATGCGATTCATGATATAGGTTCTTCGTTACACGAGGCGTGGCGGTTTACCATGACTTGCGTCTGTTTGTAACCGCTCTGACGCGGCGCGCTTTCCCCCGCAATAAAGGCCCACTCCATGAGATTGTTCTTCGCCTACTGGCCATCGCCCGAGACGGCGGCGCGCATCGAGCCCTGGGCACGGCGTGCGCACGCCCTGTATGGCGGGCGCATGATGCGCACCGAAACGTTACACATGACCCTGGCGTTTCTGGGCCCCACCGAGCCTGATCGGGTGCGCGCGCTGGCGCACGGTTGCACGGGCTGGCGCCTGCCTGCGGGTGCCATGACACTGCACGAGCCGGGGTGCTTCGCGCGCGCCCGGGTGGTATGGCTCGGGCCAGGCGCACGTGACCCGGCGCTGGAATGGCTCTTTCAGGCCAACGAGCGACTGTGGAGGTACCTGGCTCCCTACGGCTGGCAGCGTCAGGAACCCGTGTTCCGGCCCCACGTTTCGTTGTTGCGCAATGCGAAGCCGGGTGATCTGTCGCAGCTGCGCGGTACGCCCGTGTCGTGGGCGCCGCAGCGCTGCATCCTGGTGGGCTCCCAGCCACAGGCCAGCGGCAGTCGCTACACCATGCTGGCCGAAGTGCCGCTCGAGCCGGCCGACACTTAGGGCCGGCGCGATCCGCCTGGGGCCAGGGCGACTGGAATTGGCTTAACCGGCGGTGAGCGCGGGGCGCGCTACAGCGTGCCGTTCGTTGCCAGACATGGCGTGGGTACGTGTTTCGCCGGGCAGGCGAAACACGCTTACCATTTCCACCAGCACGTCGGCCTGGTCGTGCAGCGAATGCGCAGCGGCGTCGGCTTCCTGCACCAATGCGGCGTTCTGCTGCGTGGCGCCTTCCATCTGGCTCACGGCCGTATTCACCTGAGCGATACCCGTGCTCTGCTGCTGGCTGGCCACGGCGATCTCGTGCATGATGCGGCGTACCCGCTCGATGCTGTCCAGTACATCGTGCATGGTGCTGCCGGCGGTGTCGGCGAGCCGCCCACCCGCATCGATCTCGGCAGCGGATTTTTCGATAAGTGCATTGATTTCGCGTGCCGAGGCGGCCGAACGCTGTGCCAGGCTGCGCACTTCGGCGGCCACCACCGCGAAGCCCTTGCCGGCCTCGCCGGCCCGTGCCGCCTCGACGGCGGCGTTCAGGGCCAGAATATTGGTCTGGAAGGCGATGCCGTCGATGATGCCCACGATATCGCTGATGTGCGACGACATGGCGCGTATCGACGACATGGTTTCGACGAGCTGGCCGACCACTTCGCCACCGCGACGGGCGGTCTGGGTGGCCTGTTCGGCCAGGTCGTTTGCGAGCCGGGCGTTGTCGGAGTTCTGCTGCACCGTGCTGGTGATCTGTTCCATGGATGCGGCCGTCTGCACCAGCGCGGCGGCGTCGGTTACGGTGCGTTCCGACAGGTCGCGATTCCCCGAGGCGATCTGACCCGCCGCCGTTGCGATGCTCTCGGTGGTGCTGCGCACCTGCGACACGATGCCGATGAGGCTCGCGTTCATTTTGCCCAATGCGTCAAGCAGTTGGTGGATCTCGTCGTTGCCGTCGGCCCGAATGCGCGATGTAAGGTCGCCCTGGGCCACGGTGCGTGCCAGCTGCAGCGAGGCGTTCAGCGACTTGATGACGCTGCGGTTGATCAGTATGGATAACCAGCAGGCGATGCCCGATAGCAGACCCAGCCCGGCGAGCAGCGCCCACAGCTGCACCTGTGCACTGCGTGCGCGCTCGGCCAGCAGCGTGGCCAGTGTATCGGCAGTGCGCTCGGCCAGCGCAAACTGGCTGTCGATGGCTGGCGTCATGGTGTTGAAGAATTCGGTGGAAGCATACGTGAGCGCCTGAGGCTCGACGATGGTCCGCTGCGCCAATTGCAGCGCGCTGCGTGTGGCCTGGTCGGCCTGGCGTGCGGCGGCGGCCAGCGGGGCCGCTGCGTCGGGGTTGAACTGTGCGGCGCTATCGATCGCTGCGTTCCACGCCTGCAGCGAGTGTTCCGCCAGCGCGGCCAGCATGGCAATGCGCAGGCGTTCCGCACTCGAGGCCTCGCCCCGCGCCAGCATTCCGGCGCCGGCCCCGCGGGCCTGGCCCAGAAGCTCGGTGAGCTGAGGCACTTCTTCGAACAGCCCTTGAATGAGGTGGTGGGAATCGGGGTGTGGATCGAGATCGAGCCCGGTGCTCGAGATCATGTCGCCGAGCAGCTTCATTTGAGCGCTGATGATGTCGGTGTAGCCGGCGAAACTGGCGGGCGGCGCAAGTGAGCGGGCCTGCACGCCGCGCGAAAGCTCGTCGGAGCGGCTGCGTAGCGCCTGCAGGGTATCGATGATGCCCGAGTCGACACCGGTGTCGCGCATGCCCGCCTGAGTCGTTTCGTAGGCGCGCTGCAATGCGTCGCGGGCCTCTTCCAGTGGCCGGGCCACTTAGGCGTTGCCGCTCAGGTATGCGTTCGAGAGGCCGCGAACCTGCTGTGAAAGACGAATGATGGCAAGGGTTTGCCGTGCCGGTGTCAGCTGCGCCAATGACGCCGAGGCCTGGCGTGCTTCGGTGACCTTGTCGAGAATCACCATGCCGGTCGGAATCACTACTACTATGAAGGCCAGGACACCGACCAGTACATATTTTTGCGTGAGCTTGAGACGATTGAGCAGCTTCTGCATGGTCGGGCTTCCGTGTATGAAGTGGAAATATTTCCACTCACGCAGTATAGGTTTAGCCCTGAAGCAAAAGCGTGCGGCGTGTCGCCCACATTTGATCTGAATAACGCCTTTTGCGTAAAGCCGGGGTGGCGCGTTGCTGAAAGGCGACGCGCCACCGGCAAACGGCGTCAGGCGCCGCGCAGTGCACGGCCCACCACCCGGTGGCGGGGGTCGCTGTAGCCGTGAGTCGAAGCGTAGCCGGGCGGCACCAGGCCGTCGACGAAGGCTTCGTCGTCTTCCGTGATTTTGACTTCGAGTGCGCGCAGATAGCTGCTCCACTGGTCGAACGTGCGCGGGCCGGTGATCGCCGAAGTGATGAGTGCGCTGCTGATCACCCATGCCACCGAGAATTCGGCGGCCGTGCAGCCGCGGGCCTCGGCGTGTTCACGCAGCGCATTGGCCACCACAAGCGACTCCGGCCGCCATTCCGTGTCGCGGATTCGGGGGTCGCCGCGCGCCACGCGCGAGTCGGCCGGCACGTCATCCATGCTGCGGTACTTGCCCGTTAGCACGCCGCGCGCAAGCGGGCTGTACGAGATGACGCCCATGCCGTATTCGCGTGCTGCGGGCAGCTGTTCCTGTTCGGCCAGGCGGTTCACCAGGCTGTACACCGGCTGCGTGACGGACGGCGCAGGCACGCCCAGCTGCTGCGCCACGCGCACGGCCTCGGCAATGCGCCAGCCGCGGAAGTTCGACAGACCGTAGTAGCGGATCTTGCCCTGGCGGATCAGGTCGCCCAGGGCGCGGATAGGCTCTTCCAGAGGATGCGCCGGAAAGTCCAGGTGCAGATACACGATGTCGAGATAATCGGTATTCAGCCGGCGCAGGCTGGCTTCCACGCCTTCCATGACCCATTTTCTCGAGAATCCCTCGCCGTTCGGCCCTGTACCCATGGGATTGCCGACCTTGCTGGCCAATACCCAGTAGTCGCGGCCCTGGGCGAGCGCCTTGGCGACGACGCGTTCCGTTTCGCCCTTGTTGTAGATGTCGGCCGTGTCCATCGAGTTAATGCCGTGCTCGCGCGCATCTTGAATGATGCGCAGCGATTCGGCTTCGTCGGTGGCACCGCCGAACATCATGGTGCCCAATGTGAGCGGGGAAACGAGCAGGGGGCTGGTGCCGAGCTTGCGATATTCCATTTTGTGTTGTCTCCGGGGGAAAAAGCGCAAAGGAAGTTGAGAATAGCATCCGTGCGGTGCGACGTGAGGCGCGTTGCGCCGTGTACTGAGGGCGCTTCAGCCGCTTGCCGACAGGCGTTCGATGATGCCCTCGGCCGTGTGCCACAGATGCGCACGCATGGCCTGGTAAGCCGCTTCGCCGTCGCCGCTCAGAATCGCCCGTGCAATGACGTCGTGCTGATCCACCGATTCCTGGGTGAGGCGTACGGCGCCCACCGAGCGGCGCAGCAGATGCATGAAGACCGCAAGCTGGTAGCGGTCGATGAGTTCCGCGAGCTCCGTATTGCCGCTCATGCTCACGATTGCCTGGTGAAAGCGGCGGTTATAGGTGACGAACGCCGGCATGTCGGGGTGCCCCCTGTAGTGCCGCCCTTCCTCGACCAGCGCCGTGAACGACGCTCTGGCACCGTTGGTGTCGATGGATTCGGCTGCCGCGCGCGCTGCCTGCGCCGGGCTGCTCGCACTTGTCGGCGCCGCCGCGGCCCACGCCAACACGCTTACCGTCACGCACTGGGGCAGCGGCATGTATGGCCTGCCGTTCGCCGTGGCACTCGATCAGGGGTTTTTCAAGGAAGCGGGCATTGACGTTACCGGCTTCATCACCTCATCCGGTGGCGGCACCACGGTGCGCAACGCCATGGCGTCCGACATACCCTATGGCGAAGTCGCGCTGCCCGCCGCACTTGCGGCCATCAAGCAAGGCGTGAAGCTCACGATCGTGCACGGAGGCGTCATCAGTCTTGCCGACAACGTGTGGGTTGCCACCAAAGACTCGCCGCTGTCCTCGATTCAGGATCTCAAGGGCTCGAACTGTTCGATTGAATCATTATTAAATGTATTCAATACTCTCCAATATGGAGAGATTAGTTAGCATAGGTGAAGCCGCCAAGGCGCTGGGCGTGTCCATCACGACCCTGCGCCGCTGGGAGGCGTCGGG
>JAUZQE010000016.1 GCA_030733815.1 Yanghanlia caeni | reverse complement strand
GCCGATGATAGTGGACGGACGTCTGTGAAAGTAGGTCATCGTCAGGCACTTATCCCTCAAAACCCCAGCGGATACACTCCGCTGGGGTTTTGTTTTGCGTGCGACAATCATGGTTTTCGTCATGATTCCCACCTGAAACGATGCAGCGCTACCTGCCTTTTCTGAGTTGGCCTCGTCTCACGCCGCAGCGCTTCCAGCGCGAGTTCATCGCCGGCCTCACCGTTGCGCTGCTCGCCGTGCCGCAAAGCGTGGCCTATGCCGGCCTGGCCGGCATGCCGCTGGTCACCGGTATCTATGCCACGCTGCTGCCCACACTTTTCGCGAGCCTCTTCAGTGCCACGCCACGCCTGGCGGTGGGCCCCACCGCTCTGACGTGTCTTCTGATCTACGGGGCGCTTTCCGGCATGGCAGAGCCGGGAAGCGCGCAATGGGTGGCGCTTGCCGGATGGCTCGCAGTATTGAGCGGCGTATTTCAGATTGGGCTCGGCATGCTGCGCCAGGGCTGGTTCATGGATCTGGTCAGCTCGCCGGTGCTCATGGCTTTCACTCAGGCGGCCGCGTTACTCATCATCACGTCGCAGCTCCCCACCATGCTGGGTATGGATACCGTCAGCGGCTGGGCATTGAGCCCGGCTGCCATACACTGGCCCTCTGCGGGCTTGGGCGTGCTGTCCGTCGTCCTGCTACTGGCCTTCCGCAGGCTGCGGCCGTCCATCCCGGCAGTATTCTTGCTTTTGGTACTTACCGCAGCTGCAGCCTGGCTTTTCAACTGGGATACGCACGGGGTGAACCGCGTCGGTACGTTACCCGCGGGCTTTCCATCATTGGCATTGCCCCTGGCGGTGCAGGGGCACCAGCTTCTGGAACTGGCGCTGCCTGCGCTCGTTATCGCGCTGGTCAGTTTTATGGAAACGGCGGCCAGCGCACGCATCGATCACTCCCATACGGGCGAGGCCTGGAACCGCGACCAGGATCTCGTTGGGCAGGGGGCCGGTAAGCTCGTAGCGGGGTTGTGTGGCGCCTTTCCCACCAGCACGTCGTTTTCCCGTTCTGCGCTGAATCTGTTCGCAGGTGCCCAGTCCGGCTGGTCGAACGTGTTCTGCTGCGCGGTCGTGGCGGTGATTCTTGCCATCGGGTTGCCGGTGCTCGCCTGGGTTCCCACCGCAGTGCTTGCGGCCGTGGTCGTGGCTTCGGTACTGGGGCTCCTCAAATGGCAGCCCTGGGCGTACCTGTGGCGCACCTCGCGGCGTGACCTGATTGTCGCTGTGCCGACGCTGGTCATCACCTACGTCTCGGCACCTTCGATGTATTGGGGCATCTGTGCGGGGCTCGTACTGTCGCTGCTCATCTTCGTATACCGGCGCCTGAACCCGCGCATCGTCGAGCTGGGCCGCCATGCCGATCAGAGTCTGCGCGATCGCCATCAATGGGGCTTGCCGCCGCTGCATCCGAACTGTCTGGCAGTGAGGCCCGACTGTTCGCTTGATTATCTGATTGCACCCGTTTTCGAGCGCAGAATGCTCGAGCTCAGCACACGTCACGATGATCTTCACGCCGTGTATTTGTTCATGCAGGCCGTCAACCTCATCGACGCGACGGGTCTGGAAGTGTTGCAACGTCTGTTTTCCACGTTCCGCCGAAGGGGCCTCGCCATACACGTGGTGGGCGCCAAGCTTGATGTCGAGCGCTGCATGAAGGCCGTATTTGCCGACCACGACGACGTACAGTTTCATCGTACCGATCATTCCGCCATTCAAAGTATGACCTTCATCGGCGATCAGCCGCAGCATCATTGATGAGGGCCGTGCTGTCCGGTATAACCATCGTTCAGCCTGCGTGAACCGGGCGTGGCGGTTGCTGCGCACGAGCGCTGCAAATCCGTCTACCCATCAGCCAGGAGTGTCATCATGCCAATCGTGCGCGGATTCTCTTTCCTTACGGATTACAGGAAGCTCGTGCTTGCCGGAATCGCGAGTCTGGGGTTCATTATGGCGCAGCCGGCACGGGCCGCTTACACGCTCGATGTGCCCTTCGTTCCCACACCGTACGAAGTGGTTGACCGGATGCTGGCGATCGCCCAGGTGGGGCCAGATGATCATGTCATCGATCTCGGTTCGGGCGATGGCCGAATCGCCATCGCCGCGGTCAGGAAATATGGTGCACGCAGCGCGCTGGGCGTCGACCTGAACCCCGAGCGGGTGGCAGAGGCACGAGCCAATGCCGAGTCCGCCGGCGTGTCCGACAAGGTGGAGTTTCGCGAGGCGGATCTGTTCGAAACCGATTTCTCGAGCGCCACGGTTCTTACGATGTATCTGCTGCCCGATGTGAACCTCGCCCTCCGAGACACGATACTCAAGCTCGCTCCGGGTACGCGCGTGGTTTCCCACGCCTTCGACATGGATGAATGGGAGGCGGACGTTTACGAGCGCGTGGATGGCCGCAGCGTGCTGATGTGGGTGGTGCCGGCACGGGTCGAAGGCCGCTGGAAGCTCGAAGGGCCCGATGGCGTCATGCAGCTCGACCTGCAACAGCAATTTCAGCAGATCAGCGGGACGGCAGGCACGGCGCAGGCTACAGCGCTGCCCGTATCCGGCTCGCTGAATGGCGCAGCGATCACGCTGGTGGTGGGCGAGGGCGATTCCGCCCGAACCTTCACGGGTAACGTGCAGGGCGACAGCATGCTGGTGGCGCCCGCCGGCAGCATGGACACCAACTGGAAAGGTAGCCGGTTGTGAGCGGGGGCACGACAGCGGCGGCATCTGATGCGAGGCTCGAGGCTCAGTCCCTGAGTGCCAAAGGGCTCTCGACCTGGGATGCAGTCGCCATATTGGTGGGTGTGGTCGTCGGTATCGGCATCTTCGGTTTTCCGCCGCTTGTTGCCCAGAACGCACCGAGTGCCGCCCTGTACATGGTGCTGTGGGTAGCAGGCGGCCTGGTCATGCTCGTAGGGGCACTGTGTTATGCGGAACTGGGCAGTGCCTACCCGGACGCCGGGGGTGAGTACGCGTTTCTCGGCCGCGGTTGGGGCGCCAATACGGCTCTTCTGTTTGCATGGGCGCGGTGTTCGGTGATCCAGACCGGCGCGATCGCTGCGGTGGCGTTCATCTTTGGCGATTATGCGCAGGTTTTGTTGCCGATCGGCGATCACGGCCCCGCCGTGTATGCGGCCCTGGTGGTGGGGCTGCTGACGGTGGTCAACGTGTTGGGCAGCCTGGAATCACGCCGCGTGCAGTGGGTGCTCACGGTCGTATCGGTGCTCGCGCTGGTGGCGATGGCGGTCGGTGGTTTGGTGTTGGGCGATGGCGGGTCGCAGCTCGCCAACGAGGCCGTATCGGGTGCGCAGGCCACGTCGGATGCGATTGCGTCCAACTCTGCGCTCACCCTCGGCCAACTCGCCGGCATGCTGGGCATGGGGATGGTGTTTGTTCTGCTGACGTATGGGGGCTGGAACGAAGCCGCCTACCTTTCGGGCGAACTGCGCGACGTCCGCCGCAGCATGCTGCGTGTACTTCTGTTCGGTACGGTCATCATCGTTGCGCTGTATGTGCTGGTGAACTTTGCGTATTTGCGCGTGTTCGGCCTAGAGGGCTTACGGGCCACCCATGCCGTGGGTGCAGACATGTCACGGTTGCTGGCCGGGCCGTGGGCGGCGCTGCTGCTGAGCCTGCTGGTGTGCTGTACGGCGCTGGGTACTGTCAATGCGTGCATCTTCACCGGGGGGCGAATCTACGTGTCGCTGGGGCGAGACGTCCCGGCGCTTAAAGCTTTGGGCGAATGGAGTGAACGTCGCGAAACGCCCGTGCGCGCGCTGTGGCTGCAGGGCGGCATCACGCTCGCCCTGGTTGCATTCGGAGCCTTCACCGAAAGCGGCTTGCGTGCAATGGTCGCCTACACCTCGCCGGTGTTCTGGCTCTTCATGTTTCTTACTGCGTTGGCCCTGATTCGCCTGCGACAGCGTGACCCGCATCATCCCCGGCCATTCAGGGTGCCGCTGTATCCGGTTCTGCCGCTGCTGCTTGCGCTGATGTGCCTCGGGCTTTTCTGGTCTAGCGTGGTGTACGCCGGAGCGGGGTCGTTGCTGGGCTTGCTGGTACTGGTGCTGGGCTTGCCCCTGTGCTGGCTGCGCCGCAGGACGTGCCCGGGCGGCGGCTGACCGGCCGGCTTCCGCCCGGCGGCGGTGCTCAAACGCTGCCGGCTTCGCCGCGCGCTGCGTGGTAGGCCCGCTTCTTTTCGTACATGGCCAGATCGGCACGGCGCAGCATGTCTTCCAGCCCGTCGGGCGACTGGCATGTAGCCATGCCGATCGAAACATTCAGTGGCAGATTCGTGTAGTACTGGTTGTTCAGGGCAATGAGTTTTTCGATGTTTTCGATCAGGAACTGGCCGGCGCTTTCGTCGGCGCCCGGCATCAGAATGACGAACTCGTCGCCGCCGGTACGTGACGCTTGTGTGGGTTTGTCGATGGCCTTGCTGATTACCTCGCCGGCCCGCCGAAGCAGGCCGTCGCCCGCGGCGTGGCCCAGTTCGTCGTTCACTTCCTTCAGGTCGTTCAGATCGAGCACGAGGGCGGTGATGGGGTAGGTGCCCTTGCGGCGCAGGCGCTCGAGCTCATCGGTGTAGAACGACCGGTTCTTGAGACCCGTGAGCACGTCGTGCTGGCCCAGGTACTCGAGATAGTTCTCGGCCTTCTTGCGGGCCGTGATGTCGGTGAGCGCTACCAGGGCCAGATCCCACTTCGCCTCGTGCCCCGGCACGATCCAGAACTGCATGTGATTGTGCAGGGTGCTGCCCTCCAGGGTGTAGCTGCAAATTTCACGCTGCTGGAAGATCACGCCTTCCCAAAGGTCGATGAGCTGTTCACGAAACGTAGCGAGCGAGTCGTCGCGGAACACTTCGTCGAGACGCGCCAGCAGCGTGGGCTTGTCGGCGGCCTTGAAGAGCGACAGGGTGTGCTGGTTGACGTCGATGGTGCGGATCTCGTGCAGACAGCGTTCGACGAAATCGGGGTGCACGTCGGTGAACGTGCGGAAATCGGTGATGCCGCATTCGCGCAGATTGTCGAGCAGCTTGCGAATGGCTCCGAAATCCTGAACCCAGAGCGATACGGGGGCATGCTCGAACAGACCGCGCGCATAGCGCTCGCTTTCGGCGAGCATGCGTCTGGCGGTTTCCAGCTCAGTGATATCTTCCACGATCACCAGTACGCGATCCCACGTGGCTTCGTGGCCGGGCAGCACCACGCCCTTGAGCAGCAGATCGAGCCGGCGACCATCGAGCGTGTAGTTCACTGTCTGGCTTTCAAAGCGGCCGGCACCTGACCAGAGCTGTTCCAGTTCGTCGATGTGCGCCAGGTGCATGTCGTCGCGCAATACGCTGTCGAGGTTGCCGGCCAGTTCGTCAAACGATGTGGCACCGTACAGCTGCAGTGTGCGCGGATTCACGCGCAACAGGCGGATACAGCCAGAGCATTGGGCGATGCGCCGCGGGTCGGCGCGCAGGTGGCTGCGAATGTCGCTTACGCCTTGCGACCGCCAGGTGTCGAACAGGATCTTGAGTTCGCTGTAGTCTTCCAGCCACATTGAGGTGGGCGATACATCGAAAAGATCCAGCCGGGTCTCGGCGGCACTGACATTGGCGACGTTGATTTTCATGGTTCAAACAGTGTGACGGGCGGGGAATGCCGCTTACAGAGAGCGGCGCTGCGGTCTCGCACACGTGCAAAACCGCCTGCAGACATGCAATGTTACGCCATTGACCGCCCGCCAGTGCATGTTTGTCACTGAATCAGTGCAATGTTGTCCGTTGTGCCTGGCGCGGCAAGGTGCGCATTGTCTTCGTAGTCGAGCATCTCATCTTCGTGCGCATCAGTGTCTTGCCGGCGTGTGCCGCCCGGGATGATCTCAGTGCCCGTATTGAGCACCTCGATTGCGCGGCTCAGGGCTACGGCCTCACTCGCCAGCAAACGGATGTTTTCGCCCAGCTGCAGCCCGAACTGTGCATTCTCATGTGTCGCGCTTTCCAGGTGCGTCATGGCCTGATTGATCTGTTCGAGGCCGACCGTCTGCTCCGACGAAGCGATGGAGATCTCGCCAATGAGGTCCGTCACCTTCGTGACGGCTTCCACGATTTCTTGCATGGTATGGCCGGCGCGTTCGGCCTCCGTCGCACCATCCTGCATGCGCGCCACCGATTCCTCGATCAGCTGCTTGATTTCCTTGGCGGCCTGACCACTTTTCTGTGCCAGATTGCGAACTTCTGCCGCGACAACGGCGAAACCGCGGCCTGACTCACCGGCGCGGGCGGCCTCCACCGCCGCGTTCAAGGCCAGAATATTGGTCTGGAAGGCAATTGACTCGATCAGCGCGACAATATCGCCAATCTGTTTGGAGCTTTCGTGAATGCGCCCCATCGAATGTACGACTGCATTCACCACTTCGCCGCCGCGGCGCGCGATCTGCATGCTGTTGTCGGAAAGCTGATTGGCAAGCATGGCATGATCGGCGTTCTGCCGCACGGTTGCAGTGAGCTGTTCGACACTTGCGGCGGTTTCCTGCAGGGCGGCGGCCTGATCTTCCGTGCGGGTGGCCAGATTCCGGTTGTCGAGATCCAGAGTCTGCGCGGTGAGGGTGGTGGTGCGAACGCTGGCCTGCACGTCGTGAGCGATTCCGATCAGACTGCGGCGCATCATCTCGATGTGAAAGTACAGCATGCCCGTCTCACCGGGTTGCTCGGTATCGATCTCGACCTGCAGGTTCCCGGCGGCGATCTGCCGCGCGATGTCAGCCACGCCCTGTAGCGGTTGAATCACGCGCCGGAACACGCTCCAGCCATACGCAAACGTGCCCGTCACGGCGGCGGCCAGCGTGGCCATGATCAGAATCCGGTAGTCTTCGGGAACGCCGCCGGTCAGTGCAAACCACGTGGCCAGTAACGTCGCACTGGTCGAAAGTAGGGTCATGCGCAGCATGCGGGCCCGCAGATCCGGAGCCAGAGGGGTCAACAGACTCTTGAGCAGCTTTCGCCAGCCCGTGGGCACGAGCTGCCCCCTGCTGATCGCATAACCGGAAAGCGTGCCCTCGTTGATGCGGCGGTAAAGCGCCTCGGCCTGGGCGATCTGAGCCCGGCTGGGCCGGATGCGAACTGACGCATAGCCCGTAACTTCGCCATGTTCCATAATGGGTGTGACGTTGGCCAGCACCCAATAAAAGCCGCCGTCCTTGCGGCGGTTCTTCACCATGCCCATCCAGGATTCCCCGGCATGCAGGGTATTCCACAGATCCTTGAAGGCCTCCGGCGGCATATCCGGGTGGCGGATCAGGTTGTGAGGTTGGCCGATCAGCTCTTCATGCGTGTAACCGCTGATTTCTATGAAGGCGGGATTGGCGTACGTAATGATGCCTTTCGTGTTCGTTTTGGAAATCAGGTACTGATCGGCTCGAACGCGTGTTTCAACGTTGGTAACCGGCAAGTTCTTGCGCATGGTCCAGCTTTGTCTCTATATGTTTTATATTTAAACAAGGTGTGCATGATACACATAAAAAACCAAGCCCGTGCACGATTTTGGTGCACGGGCTTGGAAAATACCGCGAATTTTGCGGCGTGCCGGGTTTCTAATACAGTACCTCGGGCAGCCACAAGCCAATGCCGGGGAACAGGTACATGAGCACAATCGCCAGAATCTGAATTCCCATGAACGGCATCATGCCCAGGAAGATCTGGTTCAGGGTGACATGGGGGGGCGACACGCCCTTCAGATAGAAGGCCGACATGGCGACCGGCGGTGACAGGAAGGCCGTTTGCAGATTGAGCGCCACCAGCAGGCCGAAGAACAGCGGGTCAATGCCGAAGTGATCGACAAGGGGCAGGAAGATCGGCATGAAGATCACGATGATCTCGGTCCATTCCAGCGGCCAACCCAGCAGGAAGATCACGATCTGCGACATGATCAGGAATTGCACGGGGGTGAGGTCCATGCTCAGCACCCACGCGTTAATGATTTCCTGACCACCCAGCAGCGCGAACGCCGCCGAGAAGATGGCGGAACCCACGAACAGCCAGCAGACCATGGCGCTGGTCTTGGCAGCCAGGTACACGGACTCTTTCATCATGTCGAGATTGAGCCGCTTGTAGGCCAGAGCGAGCAGAATGCCGCCGAATGCACCCATGGCTGCCGCTTCGGAAGGGGTGGCGAAACCAAACACGATACTGCCCAGCACCGCAGCAATGAGAATGGCGAGCGGAAAGAACGAGGACAGCAGCATCTTGAAGATTTCAAGCCGTGCCAGGGTGAACATGGCATAGAAAATAAGCATGATCACCGTGCCCACCGCCAGCAGAATCCAGAACCAGGTGGGGGCGGGGGTGGCCGGCGGGCCTGCTTCTTCCTGTGCTTCTTCGGCTGTTTCTGCTGCAGGTGCGGCCGGCGCGGCTTCCATGCCTAACGGCGCGGCGCCCTCGGGCTCTGCAAGGCCGCCCAATGACAGAGCACCCTCAGGTTCGGCCAGCCCGCCGCCGTACAGATTCTGATCGTCGTCGAATCCGCCGAACCCGCCCATTTCCTGCAGGCCGTAGTCAACCGTTTCAATGGGGGCGGTGACAGCCTTGTAGGTGATGCCCATGGTGGCAACGAACACGATGGCGGGCAGCAGCGTGATGATCAGGTGCCTCAGCAGAGTGGAGAACGGCACATGGACATTGTTCTTGCCCTTCATGGCACGGATCAGCCCTGGCAGTGCCTTGTTGCTGATGGTTTCCTTGATCTGCTGGGAAAACTCCGGCAACGTGATGCGGCGTTCTTCCTCGGACAGCGGAGGTGCAGACTTCGGGAAGAATTTCGCCATCAGGATGACGTACAGTACATACAGGCCCGCCAGCATGATGCCCGGAAAAAACGCGCCGGCGTATAGCTTCACAACCGAGACACCTGCCACCGCACCATAGACGATCAGCAGAACAGATGGCGGAATCATGATGCCCAGACAGCCGCCGGCAGTAATGGCACCCGCCGTGAGACGTACGCTGTAGCCGGCCTTCATCATGGCCGGCATCGCGAGCAGGCCCATGAGCGTAACGACCGCACCCACGATGCCCGTGGCCGTGGCAAACACTGCGCATGTTGCAATGGTGGCCACGCCCAGCGAGCCGGGAATGCGCGACATTGCCAGATGCATGCTCTTGAACAATCGTTCGATGAGGTTGGCGCGTTCGACCAGATACCCCATGAAAATGAACAGCGGCACGGCAATCAGCACGTCGTTGGTCATTACGGAGTAGGCGCGCAGCACCATCAGGTCGAGCGTGCGTTCAATGGCTTCCTGGGTGGGTAAATTGCTATACGCCAGGTAGGTGAACATCACCCCCATGCCCATGAGAGTGAACGCTGTTGGAAACCCCAGCATGATGGTGACCACGATGAGGGCCAGCATCAACAGGCCAAGGTGGCCATTGGTAATGTTTTCTGGCGACGGCATCAGAATGATGATGCCGATAACGATGGCTATCAGGATAGATAGGCCGAACCAGACTTCCTTTCTCATTGTCGGAATCCTCTTCTATCGCTGAGTGTTCGGGGTGGCTGAGCCCGGTTCGCCCGTAATGTCATCGGCGTGAACCATGTCTTTCAGTTTGTCGAGATCGACTTCCTCGACGTCCTTGTCGCGGCTGGGCCAGTCGCCCTGCTTGAGGCAGGCGACACAGTAGACGCATTCGACAAACCCTTGGAACAGCAGCGTGATTCCGGCAATGGGAATGACGGCCTTGAAGGGATACAGGGGGGGGCCGTCGGTGGTGAGGCTGGAGGTCTCGCGGATGACGAACGACTCTTCGAAGTAGTAATATCCCGCCCAGCACAACGCAATGACACCCGGAAAGAAGAAGAGGATGTACAGCGCCAGATCAAGGCCCGCCTGCAGCCTTGGCGGGAAGAAGCCGTAGAGCACGTCGCCGCGTACGTGGCCGTTCTTCGATAGGGTATAGGCACCGGCCATCATGAAGAGCGTGCCGTACATCATGTTCATTGCATCGAACGCCCAGGCGTGCGGTGACGAGAACAGGTAACGCGAGACGACCTCGTAGGTGACGAAAAGCGTGAGGGCAAGCACGAGCCAGCCGAACAGCTGCCCCAGCTTGGTGTTCACGCTGTCGATGGTGAGCAACAGTTTCTGCATGAAGGTCTACCTGCCGCAGATATGCGGCGCTACTGGTGTTGCCGGCAGCCCGGGGCGGGGTAACGCCCCGGGCTGCAAGGGATGGGCAAAAAAACACCATCAACTGTGAGTGATGGTGTTTGAGGGAGCTACACGCTGGGAATCAGCTCTGTTGCTGACGACGTGCGAAGTAGTGGTTGTAGGCCATGCGACGGTTGTTGTTGGTGTCCATGTCCCAGGCGAGGGCGCGTGCCGCGAATGCGCGTTGCGATTGCTCGATTTCCTTGAACATTTCGTTGGTCTTGGCCTTTTCTTCCACGATCTTGTCCCACATCTCGAGCTGCTGCTTGAGAATGGTGTCGGGCGTTTTGTAGAACTTGACCCCGTCTTCCTTCTGCAGCTTGATGTAGTCTTCGGAGTAGCGGTGGATGGCCTTCCAGGACATGTCGGCCGATGCCGCTTCGCACGCGTTCATGATGATCGCCTTGATCTTGTCGGGCAACGCGTCGTACTTGGCCTTGTTGAAGATGACCTCGAACGTTTCGGAAGACTGGTGGAAGCTCTGCAGCATGCAGACCTTCGAGACGTCGGGGAAGCCCAGCAGGCGGTCGGACGTAGCGTTGTTGAATTCTGCGCCGTCAAGCAGGCCGCGGTCGAGTGCCGGAACGATTTCGCCGCCGGGCAGCGCATTTACCGCGGCACCCATTGCGGTGAACAGGTCAATGGCAAGACCGTTGGTGCGGAACTTGAGGCCCTTGAGGTCTTCGACCTTGGTAATGGGCTTCTTGAACCAGCCGAATGGCTGCGTGGGCATCGGGCCATACAGAATCGAGACGATGTCGATACCGATGGACTTGTAGAGCTTGTCGAGCAGCTCTTTACCGCCACCGTACTTGTGCCAGGAAAGCAGCATGTTGGCGTCCATGCCAAATGCAGGGCCGGACGAGAACAGTGCGAGGGCGTTCTGCTTGCCGTAGTTGTAGCCCAGCACTCCGTGGCCGCCGTCGAGCGTGCCCTTGGCAACGGCATCGAGCAGCGAGAACGCAGGGACGACGGCGCCTGCAGGCAGCACTTCAAGCTTGAGCTCGCCACCTGTCATGTCGTTGATTTTCTGGGCGAGGTCGAGTGCGAATTCGTGGAAGATGTCGACCGTGGGCCAGGTGCTTTGGAAGCGGAAAGTGGTGGGGGATTGCGCCTTGACGATGGCCGGGAAGCCGAGCGAGGCGGCGGCTGCGGTACCGGCCGCAGCTCCGCCAAGGAAACGGCGGCGCGACGCTTGTACGGATTCTTTACTGCTGATGGTGGAGCTGCTCTTCATCGGGGTGTCTCCTTGTTGATATACGTTCTGGAACAGCGTTACTACCTAGAAATCCAGCGGTACTTTTATAGGCCATGCCCCTGTAAGCGTCAATGAGGGATACCAGATGTAAACCGCTCCCTGATGCAGCAGGTGAAATCGCACTTTATTATGTGAAACGCAATGTTTATGCGGCTTTTCAGCGCAAATCCGTACCATTTGCCATGCACATGCCCTGCCGGCGCGGCCGCGCCGGGCAGGGTAATTCCCAAGCCTTTACGGGGTGATTTGCAGGCTCGTTTTACTGAATCACGGCTGGCGTCGTGCGCCGCCGCCGCGCTGGCGCCCGCTGTGCTGATCCTGACCAGTACCGATCTGCGTGGTATGGCCGTTCTTCTTGCTGCGGTTTTGCTGGTCACCGTGGCTACGCTGTGTCTCCCTGTTCTGGTCGTCGGCCTGGGGATTTGCGTCGTCGGGGCGGGTGGTGGGGTCAGGTTTGTTCATGATGACTCCTGCTTTGCGTGAGTATTGAAGGCAGCAAGGCGCACGCCCGAAAGGTGCAAAAGATGTGACTGACGTTCCCACTTGCATTCCAAAAAAATGCTTGCTATAGTTGCGTTCTTCGTTAGGCGCATTAGCTCAGCCGGTTAGAGCGACGGAATCATAATCCGCAGGTCCCCTGTTCGAATCAGGGATGCGCCACCAGAACACCGAAAAGCCGGGAAGCCACATGGGTTTTCCGGCTTTTTTTGGCTCTACCCCGTAAGGCTCTACCCCGTAATCGGGGGATGGGCATTCACTAGACACGGTTGATCACACCGTTCCAACCGCACTGAGCCAAGACCCTCATGCGGTAATTCTCAAAGTTTCTGAACCCATACGCACGGCGTGAGAGCATCTCCATTTTAGTGTGGAAGCCCTCGGTGATGCCGTTGGACTTGGTGAAGCGCCACATCCGCACGATAGGTTCCAGCCATGATCTGAGCGTCTGAGCCAGTGCTCTAGCCGAGCTTTGTTCGAACTGCTCGATCAACGCCAGGAACTGGGGCATCATCTTCTGGGCTCGCTTTCGTTTCAGGCTCTTCATCACCAGGAAGCCATTCAACTGCTGCTTGGCGAAGTACAGCGCCCGCAGCACCGGCTCTTGAGCCAAGTACCGATGCAGGTTCTCCTTCTGCATGGCAGTCAGTTTCCAATGATGACGGCGCATCAGGCTGAGCAGCCCACGGTTCTTGCGACCTTCAGGGTCATACTGCTGCCAGAGCTTCAAGAAGTGCTGGTTCACCAGACGCACCACGTGGAAGCGGTCGGCCACGATGACGGCATTGGGGAAGTACTGCTGAGCGATGCGACGGTACGTTTCCGACAGATCCATCACAATCACCCGCACGTTCTCCTTGCCCGGCAAGCGCTTCAGATAGCTGCGCAGGCTCGCTTCTGAGCGGCCCAGCACGACATCAAATACCTTGTGGTTCTTCAGATCGACCAGCGTGGTGGCGTAGCCGCGTTTGCGAGTGAAGAAGTGCTCGTCAATCCCAAGCACCTGCGGGCAGCTACGGCCAGAGAGTTCTGACACGCGTCGCTTGATGAACGACTGATACCAGCGCTCCACCGTCGCGCTACCAACGCGGTGAGTGTGAGTCAGCTTGCGCTGGCTGACACCGCCCTCGTGAGCTTCAAAGACCTCCAAGCGATAGGTCTCAGTCGAACGTAGTCGGGGAAGAATCCCCGCGAAGCGATGCCGGAAATACCGGTTGCACTCGGTGCAGTGGTACTTGGGCACGCGCAGGTGCAGCATCACTAGCTTATTGCCCTGACGGGTATGTTTGAGCGTGCGCTGATAAGTAGCCTTCACGCGCACCCGGTTGCTTGCGCAGTGCACACAGGCGGGCCGCTTACGCGGCCCAGCCCATACATGAATATCTTTGGCTCGCTTTACTTCTTGGACCACCAGCCCAGGAATCCCTAGGATAGAATCGATTGGGGACATCGGCATTGCTTCCGTTAGACGAGTTCTTCGCAAAAACAAGTCTAGCGAATGTCGATCGTCCCCCTTTTATGATGTAGAGCCAAGGGTGCATGTTCAACTGGTCACACTATGGTGACAACCGGGTTCGCGACCTTCTGGAGCAACAGATTGGTGACCACGTGCCCAACAAGTATTGCCCTTACACAGAAAAGCACTCGATCGTCATTCAGACGAATGCGTACACAATGAGGAGCATGTGTGTGGGGCACGCAACGGCTTTCATTCGCCCCAGGAACTCGAATATTCTTCACGCACGCACGTTCTCGTCGGTGGTGGCCAATACGGACTGCACCAGTTTTCAGGGGGCGGTCCAATTGGCTGTCGAAGCTTCGCTCAGCGCAGTCGACAGTGTCATGGCGCACCTCGATGATTACGTGAAATAGGCCATACCATCAGCCCGGTCTCTGGCATGCGTGCATTTACTGCGCGGTACATTGGCATGACACAGGTCCAGGAAATGCGCCATGCCATACCCCGACTTTTTCGAGCAGATCCCGTCAATAAGGCTGCGTGACCCGCTTGCCGAATTTCTTGGTTCGGCGCACGGGGGCATACTTGAGTACTCATACACCGATGTCGTGAAGCTCACCGGGCATTCATGCCCCACCGTTGCCGGCGCATGGTTGATGACGACCGGCGCGCTCAAGCGCCTGTACGGTGAACAGCTTCCGGTGCGTGGCAATATCGTCGTGCGCGTACGCAATGGGCCGGCCGAAGGCGTGACAGGAGTCATCGCCAGTGTGGCGGGCTTCATCACGGGCGCTGCGGGCGAAACCGGATTCAAGGGGCTGCGCGGGCAATTCGAGCGGCGTGATCTGCTTCGGTTTGATCAGGCCATCGGGGGCGATCTGCGTTTCGAGCGACTCGACACGGGGGCGGGCGTTACCGTGGGCTATAACGCGGCTGTGGTGCCGCCACCGCCCAATCTGATGCCCCAGTTGCTCGATGCGTTGTTGCCCGGCGCCACCGTTCAAGTACGGGCGGCCTTTGCACAGTCCTGGCAGGCGCGGGTGCGCGCCATCATTGAACACGCCGGTCACCCGCAATTGCTGCAGTACAGCTGATGCCCCTGTGGTACGCCTGGCGTCTGTACGGGCGCGGGCCGCCCGCGCAAGACGCGCATGAGTCGGTGTTTACACCACAGCAATCATCCCTCACATAATATTCATTGACCGCAGCACATCGGGCGGTTATTCTGCTTCTTGGCAAGTGAATATTTAGGTTAGGTATTTGGATCAGTTAGCACAGCATCGCGTGCCAATTTGCGCCCTGTACACCTGGTGTCCTGCCCGAGCACTTTCGCTCAACATCAACAGGAGCATTCAAGCAAATGAGCACCGATAAAGAATTTGGCATCGTCAAGTGGTTCAACAACGAAAAGGGTTTCGGTTTCATTACCCCCGAAGCGGGTGGTAAAGACCTTTTCGCCCACTATACGGAAATCGTTGGCCAGGGCCACCGCTCACTCGAAGAGAACCAGCGCGTGTCCTTCGTTTCGGGCATGGGTCAGAAAGGTCCCCAGGCCAAGTCCATTCAGATTCTCTAAATTTCAGGCATAGCCCGGGTCGCGAATGCGGCCAGGCCGTACCGAATCTGAACGAAACGCCTTCCGGGTTCGCCCGGAAGGCGTTTTGCTGTACATGGCTGTACGCAAGGGCTGGCCGCTTCCGGCTAGAATACTGATTTTTACACCGAATCGAGCGAGATGAATGCATCAGGATGGGTGAAGTCGCGCTTGCTTCTGCTGTCTTGGGCAATCGCGCTGGGCATCGGTGCGTTGGTGGTGTCACAGCTGTTCGAATCGCGCGAGGCGACGTGGCAGCGTGCGCAGGCCGCCAACACCAATCTGTTGTTCACCGTAAGCCACGTACTCGAACGCGCGCTCGACGAAGCCGACCGTGGCATACGCCAGTCAGTCGAGACGCTCGAACGCAGTGCCTTTGCGGCGATGGCGACAGTTCCGGCGCATCAGCGGGTGCTGCAGCTGTTGCACGAGATCGATCCCTCGGCTTTGTTTGCGGGCGTACCGCAATCGGGCTTCGGCATTCAACTGGTGCTCGACGAGCGTGGCCGCATTCTGTTTGCGTCGCGCAACCCGCCACCGGGTGACTGGTCGTTCGATTATCGCGATTACTTCAAGATCCACCAGAATGGCCATCATCAGGGTCTGTACATCGGTGAGCCCTTTCTATCGTCGTATGACAACGAACCCAGTCTGGCGATAAGCCGGCGCTGGAACCGCCCTGACGGAAGCTTCGGCGGTGTTGTGGTGCAGACAGTCAAGCTCACCCGCCTGAACGAACTGTTCACGTCGTTCGAATTGGGGCCCGACAGCGGAATTTACGTATTCCTCACCGAGGGGCAACTGATTACGGGCTATCCGTACACGCCCGATGACATGGGGACCTCTTTCTCGGGTACCGAAAACTTCGAACGGTTCAGGCAGCAAGGCCATGGCAGTTTCACCAGTGCGGGCGCGCACGACGGCCTCGAGAAACTGTACGTGTTCCGCACGCTCGATCCTTTTCCCATCGTCGTCACCGTGGCGCAGGCGACCCGAAGCTTTCTTGATGCCTGGAAGCGCAATGCAATTTGGCTGGGTGGCGCAACCTTGTTGTTGATGTGTGCATGCGTGGCACTTGCGGTATTCGCCGAGCGCAGCTTGCGCGGGCAGCAGCATACCGCGCAGAAGCTGCGCAAGGCACAGCATGAATTGCGCACCATTCTCGATGGCCTGCCGGTCATGATCGGCTACTGGGACAAGCAGCTGATCAATCGCATGTCGAACCGGGCGCACCACGAATGGCTCGGGCTCGATCCCGAAAAAATGGTGGGCCGGCATATCAATGACCTGCTGCCGCCCGATCGGCTGGCCCTGGTGCAACCGTATATTGAGGAAGCGCTCGCGGGCCGGCCACAATGTTACGAAAGCGTGTTTCCGGATGCGGCAGGCAATCGGCGCTACGCCAGTTCCGTTCTCATCCCCGATCACGACGAAGGCGAAGTGAAGGGCTTCTTCGTGATGGTGTCCGACGTGTCACAACGCAAGCATGCCGAGATTGCGCTTTTCGAAGAGAAAGAACGCTTTCGCATCATTCTGGAATCGATCAAGGACGGTGTCATCACCACCGACCCCGAGGGCCGTATCCGCTACATGAATCCGGCCGCAATGGCCATGATGGGCTGGACGTACGACGAGGTGCGTGGCCAGCACATCGAGTCGATCATGCGTATCGAAGCTCCGGACGGCGGGCCACCGAAAGCGTGTCCGCTGCAAGAGGTGCTGAATTCCCGCAAGGCATCAAGAAGCAAGGTCGAACACGTGCTTGTCAGCCGTGATGGCGCACGCACACCCATCGAGCAGTCGAGTGCGCCACTGTTGAACGAGCAGGGTGAACTGAGTGGCGCGGTGGTGGTGTTCCATGAAGTCGGGCACGTGCGGGCCATAGCCAACAAAATGACGCACCTGGCCCAGCACGACGCGCTTACCGGGCTGCCCAATCGCCGGCGGCTCGACCTTGTGGGCAACGAGGCGCTTGAGGCTGCGCGGGCGCGGGAAGGATGCCTGGCGGTGCTGTATCTCGATCTGGATGGCTTCAAGCAGGTCAATGACCTGTACGGTCACGCCGTCGGCGACGAACTGCTGATCGCGATCACGCGGCGGATGTCGGCGCGGCTACGCAGCGGCGACGGGCTGTACCGACAGGGCGGCGACGAGTTCATCGTATTGGTGCGGGAAGTCGCCAACCTGGAAGAGGGCGAGCGTCTGGCCGAACGCCTGATCGAATGCTGCCGTACACCGGTGAGCGTGGCGGGGCGGGCCTTGTCGGTAACGGTGAGCATCGGCATCGGTATCTACCCACATGATGCCGACGATTTGCCGGCCCTGATTCTTAAAGCCGATCGCGCGATGTACATGGCCAAAAATTCCGGGCGGAACCGTTATGCCTGCGTAGCGCAGCTGGACGCGGGCAGACAGGGGCGTGCCGCATCGGGTTGACGCAAGGCCGGGGCTAGAACCCGCACAGGGCCATAAGGTTTTCCCACTGCAGCTTCATCTCGGGCGAGGCATACCCCAGGAAAGCCAGCCCCATGACCAGCGCAAGAGCGACCAGACCCGCTGCACGTGCAACACGGCCACGGCGTGAGGGCATGAGCGGATCGGAGCGGCTTGAATGCATCGACGTATTCCTTGACTTGGGCGGCCCGGCACACAGGCTCATGCTGAAGCCGGTCTGGCGAGCGCCTGTTCCTTTACCGGCAGACACAGTGCCGCGGCCACGACCGCCAGCGCAATACCGGCCCACCACACCAGTGTATAACTTCCGGTGGCCTGGTAGGTGTACCCGCCCCACCATACGCCGATGAAGCTGCCGATCTGGTGCCCCAGAAAGGCAATGCCCGAGAGCGTGGCGGCGTAGCGCAAGCCATAGATCTGCCCGATCAGCCCTTGCGTAAGGGGCACTGTGCCGAGCCAGAACATGCCCATCCAGGCTGCGAACACGTACGCTACCCAGGGTGTCGTAGGCACTGCAATCAGCAGAATGATGCCGAAGGCCCGCATGAAATACACGATGGCCAATAGCGTTTTCTTGCTGTAACGCTCGCCCAGCTTGCCTGCGTAATAGCAACCGGGCACGTTGAACAGGCCGATCAGCGCGATCGCCGTTGCGCCGTGCGCCGCGGTGAGCCCGCCGTCGAGCAGAAAGGCGGGCAGGTGCAGGGTAATGAATGCCGTATGGAAGCCGCAGACCGCATAGCTCCAGAAAAGAAAGTGAAAGGACTTGTGCGCCAAGGCCTGTTTGACTGCCGCGACCAGTGAATGCTCGCCTCGCGACTCAACTGGGCGACCCGTCAGAAAGACGGAAAGAGGGATGCCCAGAGCAACGACCGCCGACAGCACCCACAGCGCGCCCGTCCAGTCGAGGGATGAAATCAGGACTTGTCCGGCAGGCACGACGGCAAACTGGCCCATCGAGCCCCCTGCAGCGGCGATACCCATTGCCGTGCTGCGGTAGGCAGGCGGCACCGCCCGCGCCACCACGGGCAGAATTACGGGAAACGTAATGCCGGCCTGCCCGATGCCCACCAGCACACCCGCGGTCAAATAGAGCGAAAATTCGTTCGTCGCCAGCCGCATTCCCACCAGCCCCAAGGCGTACAGCGCGGCACCCAGCGCGATGGTGCGGCCCGAGCCGTAGCGGTCGGCCAGTATGCCCATGAAGATTGCGCCGGCGCCCCACACCAGGTTCTGTATGGCAAAGGCGAGCGAAAAGACGTCGCGCCCCCAACCCATGTCGACGCCCATGGCCGTCATGAAAAGGCCGAACGTGGCGCGCACACCGAGGGCCAGCAGAACGACGAACGAGCCCACGTAAAGCGTGCGCATGGGAGAATCGGCGGGGGAGAGGTTCATGAAAGAATGGTGCGCTGCAATAAGGAGAAGTGCGAATATTAACCTGTCCGAGCCATGTGTGGTTTCGTACGGTACAAGACGCACATGCGCGCACGGGCCCTGAAGCGAAGGCCCCGCCATTGGGGGCGGGGCCTTACTGCCGTTGCGGCAGTGAGCACTACTGAGTAGTGCCGTTGGAGCCGCCTGAGCGGCTCACCATCTCTTGATGGCAGTTTCAGTTTAGCCATACGCTGCGCCCAAAAAATCGGGGATAACCCTAGGTTTGCGGGTGCCCTGGTGGGTCGTTTGGGGCATCCTTCAGTTTCGGATGGGCCATATTCCGGTATGCACACTGCGTGGCACCCGCTGCGGTTTATGATGTCGGGCGTGCAGAAAAGGAGTGATCATCATGAACACCACGCATCTCGATGGTTTTCGCATCGTCATCGGTGACTGGCAGCAGTGCGCCAACGACGCTACGCGCATTCGTCATGAGGTGTTCGTCGAAGAACAACAGGTGCCCCTGCACGAGGAAATCGATGGCCGCGATGTACAGTGTGTGCATGCCGTGGTGTACGCAGCGAACGACGAGCCTGTTGCCACGGGCCGGCTGCTGCCCGACGGGCATATCGGACGCATGGCGGTGCGCAAACCGTACCGGGGCAGGGGTGTGGGTGCGTTTCTGCTTGGCCGTCTGGTCGATGAAGCCCGCAGGCGCGGCCATTTACAGGTGGAACTTGCCGCACAACTGCACGCCAGGAATTTTTATGCGGCGCAAGGGTTCGTCGCCGAGGGGGCCGTGTTTCTGGATGCCGGTATCGAACACGTGAGCATGCGACGCGTGCTCACGGCCTGAACGCCGCACCGCCGGTCGTACCGCGCTCAGGCCATACGCGCCAGCGTCTTGCGAAAGCGTTGCAGCGAAAAGCCGAACAGCAGCGCTCCGATCACGAATAGCGCCAGGTACGACGGCCATACCGTGGCCATGCCCGCGCCGCGGTAGAGAATGGCCTGACTCAGGCTGACGAAGTGGGTTGTGGGCGCAGCCAGCATAATGAATTGAACGATATCCGGCATGCTTTCACGCGGCGTGGTGCCTCCCGAAAGCAGTTGCAGGGGCAGCAGTGTGAGCACGAGCAGCAAGCCAAACTGTGGCATGCTGCGCGCAACGGTCGCCATGAAGATGCCCATCGACGTAGTGGCAAACAAAGAAAGCGCCACACCCGCAAAAAACAGCAGCAGGGAGCCTTCGATCGGCACACCTAGCGCACCCCTCACGACCAGCGTCATTGAGGCGGCCGTGGCCAGAATGACGACCAGGCCCATCGACCACACCTTGGCGATCATGATCTGCGCCGGTGTGACTGGCATCACCAGCAGATGCTCAATCGTGCCGTGCTCGCGTTCGCGGATCAGCGCCGCACCCGTGAGAATGATCGAGAGCATGGTGATGACGTTCACGATCTCCATGACGCTGCCGAACCATGCGCGCTCGAGCGTCGGGTTGAACCGCATGCGTAGCGCGAGCTCTACAGGCGGTGTGGTGGCCCCTCGCTGGCGGGCCATGAACTCCTGCACTTCCGCCGCGACGATTTGCTGAATGTAGCCACTGCCCGCGAATGCCTGTGACATGCGTGTGGCATCGACGTTCAGCTGTACTTCCGAACCCTTGCCGGCCAGCATGTCGCGTTGGAAACCCGATGGAATGATGAGCGCGAAGGTATAGATGCCGGCATCCATCCCCGGGTCGACCGCATCGTGCGAAATTACCGCGGGCGGATTGAAGTGCGGTGGGTAGAACGCCGAGACGATGCGGCTCGACAGCGGTGAGCGGTCTTCATCGACAACGGCGATCACGGCGTTATGCAGCGTTTCGGGCATGGCGGTGGCGGCGGTATAAATGGATACCGTGAACACATAGGCGATCAGTATCAGCATCACCGGTTCTCGCCGCAGGCTCCACAGCTCCTTCATGCCCAGTCGCCACACGTTCAGGAATGCACGCCGCATGTTACGACTCCTGCTTGCGCAGCAGCAGCACGGCCAGCCCCATGATCACGGGCACGGCAATCAGCAACGGCACGAAGTATGCAACAAGGTCGTCAAAGCCCAGCGCCTTGCTGAACACCCCGCGGCTAATGACGAACATATGGCTGGCCGGATAAATTTCACCGATCACGCGACCCAGGCCTTCGAGTGCGGAAACCGGGTTCGTCAGGCCGGAAAATTGCACGGCAGGCAGGAGTGTGCCGATCATCGTCAGGTACAGCGCGGCAATCTGGCTGCGCGTGAGCGCTGAGAACAGAAGCCCCAGCCCTGTGGCACAGACCACGTAGATGAAGGTGGCCGCAGTCAGCACCAGAAAGTTGCCAGTCATGGGAACCCCGAAGACGGTCACTGCCACCAGACACATCACTAGAAAATTGACCATGGCCAGCCCGATGTAGGGTAGCTGCTTTCCAATCAGGAATTCGCTGCGCGTGACCGGCGTGACATAAAGGTTCACGATGGAACCCAGTTCCTTTTCGCGCACGACGGAAAGGGCGGCCAGCATGGCCGGCAGCATCAGCAGAAGCAGGGGAATCACCGCCGGCACCATGGCCGGCAGACTGCGTACGTCTGGGTTGTAGCGAAAACGGGTTTCAATCGCCAGCCGACCGGTCGTTTCGGCAATGGCGGGAAAGGTCTGGGCCAGCCAGTGCTGGTGAATGCCTTGGACGTAGCCGCGAACGGTTTCCGCCCGTGTCGGCATCGCGCCGTCGACCCAGGCGCCAATCTGCACGGGCGTGCCGCGTTTGATGTCGCGAGCGAAGCCCGAAGGGATCTCGATTGCGAGAGACAATTCCCCGCTGCGCATGCGCCTGTCCAGCTCTTCGTAGCTGGTAATGGGAGGTTTCTCGGTAAAGTAGCGCGAGCCGGCCAGATTCAGCGCATAGTTGTGGCTGACCGAAGTCTGGTCGCGGTCGAGCACGGCATAGTTCAGGTTTTCGACATCAAGGCTGATGCCAAAGCCGATCACGGCCATCAGAATCAGTGATCCGGCCAGGGCCAGCGTCGCACGGATCGGATCACGCCGCAGCTCGAGCGACTCGCGCCAGCAATAGCTCAGTAGCCGCCCGAGGCTGAATCGGCGCATGGGGGGCATTCCGGCCTCTGTCTCCGTTTCGATTCCGCCCGTCGAAATGGCTGTATTTTCATGCCCGTCCGTTGCTTGTGGCGTGTCCTGAGCATCCAGCAGGTAGCCGATGAAGGCGTCTTCGAGATTGCGCGCACCGCGCTTTTTCACGAGTGCGGCCGGGGTATCGCTGTCGAGGACCTTGCCGGCGTGCATCATCGACATGCGGTCGCAGCGTTGCGCCTCGTTCATGAAATGGGTGGAGATGAACAGCGTGACGCCTTCGCGGCGCGACAGCTCAACAAGATAACGCCAGAAGGTGTCGCGGGCGACGGGGTCGACGCCGGAGGTCGGTTCGTCGAGGATCAGGATCTCGGGCCGGTGCACCATGGCCACGGCCAGCGACAGGCGCTGACGCAGGCCCAGTGGCAGTCTGGAAGGCAAGGTGTCGCGCTCCCCGCCCAGATCGAAGCGCTCCAGCATCTCTTCGACGCGGGCCGCGCGCTGCCCCGGGGGTACGTGAAACAGCTGTGCGTGCAGCATCAGGTTCTGCTGCACCGTCAGCTCGCTGTATAGCGAGAACGACTGCGACATGTAGCCGACGCGCGCGCGCGTCTCCATGTCGTGCGGGTCGATCTCTTTGCCGAACAACCAGGCCTTGCCTTCAGACGGGGGCAGCAGACCCGTAAGCATCTTCATGGTGGTCGACTTGCCGCAACCGTTCGAGCCCAGGAATCCGAAGATCTCGCCCTTGCGAATGCGAAAACTGACATTGTCGACTGCCGTGAAATCGCCGAAGCGCATGGTAAGCCCCTGCGCCTCGATTGCAATGTCGTCGTGGCCCGTATCCGGCAAGGGGGGGATCACGACGGGCGCGTGCCCGTGTTTGCGCGATTCGGGCAACAGCGCCAGAAAGGCGGCTTCGAGCGTGTTGCTGGCTGTGCGCTCCAGCATTTTCTGAGGGCTGCCCGTTGCCAGCACCCGACCTTCATCCATGGCAATCAATTGGTCGAAGCGCTGCGCTTCATCCATATAGGCCGTTGCCACCAGCACGCTCATGCCGGGCCGCAGAGCGCGTATGCGCGCGATCAGATCCCAGAACTGCGAGCGGGCGAGCGGGTCGACGCCGGTCGTGGGCTCGTCGAGGATCAGCAGATCAGGGTCATGGATGAGTGCGCAGCACAGCCCGAGCTTTTGCTTCATGCCGCCCGAAAGCTTGCCGGCAGGGCGATCGAGAAAAGGGTACAGATCTGTGCTGCGGGTGAGCGCGTCGATACGACGGCGCCGCGCTGCGGCATCGTGGCCGAACAGGCGGCCGAAGAACTGCAGATTTTCCTCTACCGATAGTGTGGGGTACAGGTTTTTGCCCAGACCCTGGGGCATATAGGCAATGCGTGGCCCGACGCGGGTACGATGCCCGCGTTCGCTCATGTCGCCGCCCAGTACGTGTACGCGGCCTTCCTGGATCCGGCGTGCCCCGGCCACCAGAGCGAGCAGGCTGGATTTACCCACGCCGTCCGGCCCGATCAGGCCGGTCACGCAGCCGGCCGCGATGTCCAGATTTATGCCGTCGAGCGCCACGGTTTTGCCGTAGCGCAGACCGACCTCACGCAACGTGACAACAGGGTTGTCGCCTGCCGTCATAGGCTCAGGCTCCCGCGGCGTCTGCTGTGGTGGACGGTACGCCGATATTGGGCGTCAGCTCGGGCGGCCACTGTGCGTCGGCATCCACCTTCACCCAGGTGACACCCGGCAGACCCGTCTTCACGTACTCCAGATAGGCTTCAAGTAGCGTGGGCGGAATGCGGGCGCGGACCCGGAACATGAGCTTCTGGCGTTCCGTTTCGGTTTCCACGGTCTTGGGGGTGAACTGGGCCGTGCTGGCCACGAAACTGATCTCTGCAGGGATGATGTACTGGGGGGCGGCATCGAGAATGATGCGCGCCTCGCCACCCAGCTGCAGCCGCCCGGCCTGGCGTTCGGGCAGAAAAAACGTCATGTAGACGTCGGAAAGGTCGACGAGGTTGAGGACCTTGCCGCCGGGTGCCAGCACCTCACCTGGCTGCGCCACCAGAAACTGCACGCGGCCGTTGCGTGGCGCACGCAGCACGGAATCTTCGATATCGGCGCGCACGCGCGCGACTGTGGCGGCGGCCGCTTCGGCACGTGACTGTGCGCCCACGTATTGCGCTTCGGCCGCTTCGACAGCGGCTTCTGCGGCAATGACTTGCGCGCGGGCAGCGGTCAACGCCGCCTCGGTGCTCAGCGCCAGGGTGCGGTCGTCGTCGAGTTGCTGGCGTGACGTGGCCCCTTGTCCGGCCAATGAGCGGGAGCGCTGCAGGCGCAGGTGGGCCGCATCGAGTTCAGCCTGTCGTTGCAACACCACGGCCTGGGCGGCAGCCACGTCGCTCTTGCGCAGGGCGATTTGTGCCTTGGCCGCGGCGATTGCATGAATCGCCTCCTGGTGCGACGCCTGCGCTTCCGCCAGCTGCGCTTCCAATGTGGTGATCTGCATCCGTGCAAGCGGCTGGCCCTGACGCACGAAATCACCTTCCTTCACCAGAATGTCTTCAATGCGACCGGCGTATTTGGCCGCCACGTCGACTTCGGTGGCTTCGATACGTCCGTTTCCGCTTGCGAAACCCGGGCCCGGCCCCGTGTCTTTCAGGTTTTGCCACCCATACCAAGCGGCAAGCGCAACGATCACCACAACAATGGCGGGAAAGGCGATTCGTGACCAGGAGCGGCGTTCTGCCATGAGCAACCTCGCGGACGTAATGTTACAAGTATACCTTGGGGTTACTACTTAGATGGGCATCAGCCGGTTGTGCCGTGACGTCGCAGGCGTCCGTGGCGTTGTGTTTCGGCCAGCACGTCGCCGAGTGTGGTCAGGCCGCGCGCCTTGAGGGCGGGTATCAGCTTGAGCAACGCTTCAGCCGTTGCCGTTGCGTCACCCAGGGCCGTATGGCGCGCGGCATCGCTAAGCGGGATATCGAGGCGTGCGGTCAGTGCATCCAGGCTGTGATTGGCCGACTGACCGTAGACGATGGCCGACAGCATGACCGTATCGAGCACCGGATGATCGAAGCGTACGCCCGTATGGATTTCGTCACGGCGCAGAAAGGCCAGATCGAAGTCGGCATTGTGTGCGACCAGTACGGCACCCTGAGCGAAGCGGTGCAGGCGCCGGGCTACGGTCTCGATGCCGGGCGCGTCGGCCACCATCGCATCGGTAATGCCGTGAATGTCTGTAGATGACTTGGGGATGGGCCGCCCGGGATTCACCAGCGTGTCGAGCACTTCGGTGTCGATGCGTTTGCCGTTGACGATGCGCACGGCGGCCAGTTGCACGATCTCGTCGCCCTGGCCGGGCAACAGGCCCGTTGTTTCGGTATCGAACACCACGTAAGTCAGCTCTTCCAGCAGGCAGTCGGCGAACTCCGCGCCCGGCTTTCGTTGCAGCAACTTGAAGTCGTAGGCGACATAGCGCGGGGCGCTGGGCGGAACATGGGGAACCGTATCGGCTCGCTCCAGCGACAGCACGTAGCCGGAATCACGTTCGCCTTGCGCCGGTACAAGCGTTGGAACAAGCAGGCGCAGGCGGGCGATCAGCGGGCGACCGGTTACGGTGGTACACACGATTTCCAGTTCGTGATCTGGGTCGTCGCCGCGTTGGAGCTGCGCGTATGCGTTGCGAATTGACGGTTCGTCAACGAAGTCGAACAGGCTGCGGTCGAGGCAGGGCGCGTCCGAGTCTTCCTGGCCGAGCAGTTCGCGTGCGAGCCCGTTGTACAGCGCCACCCGGTGATCGACCGTGCACAGCACGATGCCTACCGGTACATCGGCCATGAGCGTGAGCAGGCGCTCTTTTTCGATCACCTGTTGGGTGGTTTCGCGTGCGATGGCCTCGGCCAGCTCATTGCGTGCTTCGTTCAGGTGGCGCATGAGTGCGGTGGCGGCAGGCGCGAGGTCACCGAGGTGGCGCGCCTTCATGTCGGTCAATTCGGCCTTGACGCCGGAATGCGTTCGTGCGCGCAATTCGCCGGCCAGGTGCTCGATGGGTTTGGCGACGTTTTCGTCGAACAGGCGCCAGACGGCGACGATGAGCCCGAACGTGATGAAGCCGGCCAGAATGCCCCCAGAGATCACGGCGTTCAGGGCCGACGGGTTGGGGTTACGCACATAACCCAGGTACAGGCCCAGCGCCAGTGTCAACGCAATGCCGGCCCCCAGCGCTGCGAACAACAGGAAAATTCGCAGCCGCAGACTGAGGCGATGCAGCGCGGGCAGTCGATGCGGCATGATTCACGCAGGCAGGGAAGGGCGGCAGGCGGCGCGCAGTATCGGGCTGTCCGGATCCAGCGTGGCCCATTGGGCGCCTTCCAGCGTGCCGTCGGCGGCGATACGGGCGCCGCCCAGCAGATCAGCGCCACGATGGGCGTGGCAATCAAAGGCCATGGGTACGGAGCGCGTACGTTGCCAGCGTTCCACCAACAGCAGTTCGGCCACCACCAGGCCCGGCTGATCGGCAGATTCAACACGGCTGCGTGTGTCAAGCGCCATGAACCGCACGGTGACCGGGTTCAGGTAGGTCCAGGGCGCCCAGAAGGCACTGCGTTCGCCTGTGCCGACAACTTCCACCGTGGGGGGCAACGCCGAAGTGATGCGACCGAACCAGGAATATTCGTTCCAGATGCTGTAGCCGATCATGCTGGCGCCAATCACTACGGGCATGAGCCAGCGTGGTGCATTGCGTCCTGCGCGTCGCAGAGTGTGCCTCGCGATATAGATGATGCAGGCGGCAAAGATGCCGATGGCCGCCATGGAAAGAAGGTCTACCCACATGGTCGTTGTCCTGTTCTAGCGTCGTGTTTCAGCATGGTGCGTCAGCGCAGTGCGCCCTTGTCGTGGCCAATAGCCGCCTGCATCGTGCGCACCACCACGAACGCATCGCGCAGGTGATTGCGCTCAAAGTCGGACAGGTCGGCCGGTGCAAGGTAGTTGCTGACTTCGCGCCCTTCCTTGATCTGCCGTGCCTGATTCTGCAGACGTGTCATTGCAATGACGTCGTAGGCTTCGATCAGATCGCGCGCACCCGATTCCGAGATCACGCCGGCGTCTTTGGCGGCTAGCAGGCGGCTACGCGTATTGACGTCGGTAATTCGCCCCTGCAACGCGTAGACCCGCGCCAGATCAGTCACCGGAATCACGCCGTTGTGCTTCATGTCGATATGATTGCGGTAGGGCCCCGTGCGTACGGTGGAAAATCCGCGTATGAGCCCGAGCGGCGGAACGTGCTTGAGGCTGTTCGCAATCATGTGCGCGACGAAGATGGAGTTGCGTGACGCCTGTTCCAGTGTTTCCGCCTGCAGGTCGCGATACAGCGACGCCGTGCCCGCGATCGGGCGCAGATCGAACATCACCGAGGCAAGCATCTGCGATTGCGGTTCATGCGTAACCGCCCAGTCATGGAAGTATTTGCGCCAGACGCGTACGGGTTGCCGCCAGCGCGGATTGGTGGCCATCATGTCTCCCGGGCAGTAGACGTAGCCGCATGCATTCAGCCCGTCGCACACCCGGGCCGCCAGTTCATCGAAGTACGGCATATCGTGTGCCGTGACGCTGTCGTCGAGGAACAGGCAGTTGTCCTGATCCGACAGGCCCGACTGTTCCTGCCGGCCCTGGCTGCCGCAGGCCAGCCACAAATAGGGTACGGGTGCCGCACCAAGCTGCGCTTCGGCCATCGCAAGCAGTCGCCGTGTAATGGTGTCTGCCACGTCGGTGATCAGCCGGGTAACCACCTCGTGCGCCTGGTTGGCGCCGGTGAGCTGCAGCAGCAGGCGCGGAATACGACGGCTGACGTCGGCCATGTCGGCCACGCTTTCGGCCTTGAGTATGTCTTTGATCAGGGCGGCGGCGGTGGATGCCTGAAAGCGTGTGATGTCGGTTTGCGTGATCATGCCGACGAAGCGCCCGTCGTCGACGATGGGCAGGTGGCCGATCGAGTGCTCCAGCATCAGCTGCAGGACGTCGGAGCCCAGCGAATCGGGAGGTAGCGACGCCGGATCCCGAGTCATGACTTCGCACACGGGCAGGGCCGGATCAAGTTCTTCGGCCAGTACCCGGTGAGCCAGATCACGTATCGTGATCATGCCGACCAGGGTGTCGGTGCCAGCATCGGTAACGCCCAGCGACGATACCTTGTGGTCGCGCATCAGGCGTGCCGCCTGCGCCACGCTGGTTTCAGGCGAACAATACAGCGGCGCTCGCGAGATCAGCGTTGACACCTTTTGGGTGAGAATGTCGGCGCTGGGAGTGAACGGGCGGGTGCTGCGCTGAAAATACCGGCGGAACGAAACGAAGGTGTCGAGCAGCCGGTGGAATTCGGTGCTGGGCAGCTGCGCAATGCGGCTGGCGCGACTTGCCCGCGTGGTGGTGGCGGCGTGGCCGTCGCGCAGCAGCCCGCGTTCCCCGAACGTGTCGCGGGTGGTCAGTAGCGACACCACCGCCCCGTGACGGTCGGTGCTTTCCACTTCGCCATCCAGAATGATGAATACGCCGCCCAGCGGATCGTCGATGCGGTAGATGAGTTCACCTGCCGCATAATCGCGACAGCTTAGCGTGCCGGCAATGTGCAGACGTTCATCCGCCGACAGATTGTCGTAGGGGTGAGCCGTTTCCAAGAAACGGGCGAGAGTATTGGTGTCGTTCATCAGGCGCTACATGCAGACGGGTGCATGGTGCACCCGTCTGTGGTTGATTGCCGGGCCCCGGGCCCGGCGGTTGAGCAGCATCAATGGTGGGTGGCGGCACCAGCCCCCTTCGGAATCCGGATCGATTCGACCAGATCCTGAATGTGCTGCGGCGGACGCGCCGTGAACGACGACACCACGAAGGCCACAATGAAGTTCACCAGTGCCCCGACGGCGCCGATCGACAGCGGCGAGATGCCGAAGACATAGTGGTCGGCGGTATCGGGCAGGTTGTTCGTGCCGGGAATGAAGAACCACCCCTTGTACACGAAAATGTACACCGCTGTGAACACCAAGCCCACCAGCATGCCGGTCATCGCCCCTTCACGATTGATGCTCTTGAAAAAGATGCCCATCATGAGTGCGGGAAAGATGGTGGCCGCTGCCAGACCGAATGCCAATGCCACGACCTGCGCTGCAAAGCCCGGGGGGTTCAGCCCCAGCCAGGTGGCAACGATAATGGCGAAAGTCATGGCAATTCGGGCGATTGCGAGCTCGTCTTTTTCCGACAGGTCGGGCTTTATGGAGCCCTTGATAAGGTCGTGCGAGATGGCCGATGAGATGGCCAGCAGCAGACCGGCAGCCGTCGAAAGCGCTGCCGCCAGTGCCCCTGCAGCCACCAGTGCAATCACCCAACCCGGCAATGCAGCAATTTCCGGGTTGGCCAGCACCATCATGTCGTTGTCGACCTTCACCAGTTCGTTGCCTTTCCACCCCTGTTCCGCAGCCAGCTTGGTGATGGGGTGATCGGCAGGCGCCTTGTCGTTGTAATACTGGATCATGCCGTCGCCGTTTTTGTCCTGGATGTCGAGCAGGCCGGTGGCTTCCCAGGTTCGGATCCAGGAAAGTTCGGGCTTGCTGTCGATGTCGGCACGTGCAATGGCGGGGCCGCTTGTGGCGGGTGCCGTGATGGCCGCAGGCCACATGGTTGTGGTCAGGTTCAGGCGGGCCATGGCGCCAACTGCCGGTGCCACGGTGTACAGCAAGGCGATGAAGACGAGCGCCCAGCCGGCCGACGAGCGGGCATCGGCCACCTTGGGCACGGTAAAGAAGCGGATGATGACGTGTGGCAGCCCTGCCGTACCGATCATGAGCGACAGGGTGAACAGGAACATGTTCAACCGGTTCGAGGTATCGGCCGTGTAGGCGGTAAACCCGAGCTCGGTGACCACCTGGTCGAGCTTCGCAAGCAGCGAGACCTCATTGCCTCCCGGGGCGTATGAGCCGATCAGGCCAAGCTGGGGAATCGGGTTGCCTGTGAGGTGCAGGGAAATGAACAGGGCAGGAATGGTGTAAGCAATGATCAGAACGACATATTGCGCCACCTGGGTATAGGTGATGCCTTTCATGCCGCCGAACACGGCATAAACGAACACGATGGCCGCGCCAATATAAAGCCCCATGTCGGTGGAGACTTCAAGGAAGCGCGAGAAGGTCACCCCCACGCCGCGCATCTGGCCAATCACGTAGGTAATCGAGATGACGATCAGGCAGACAACCGCCAGCAGGCGGGCGCCGTTCGAGTAGAACCGGTCGCCGATGAATTGCGGCACGGTGAACTTGCCGAACTTGCGCAGGTAGGGCGCAAGCAGCATGGCCAGCAGCACATAGCCGCCGGTCCAGCCCATGAGAAACGCGGATTGGGTGTACCCGCCAGTGGGCGCCATGGCAATAATGCCTGCCATGGATATGAACGATGCAGCCGACATCCAGTCCGCCGCAGTAGCCATGCCGTTGGCCACGGGATGCACCCCGCGACCCGCGGCATAGAATTCCGCCGTATTGCCCGCACGGGCCCACACGGCAATGCCAATGTAGATTGCAAAGGTTGCGCCGACGAAGATGAGGTTAAGCGTGAATTGATCCATGAGCCATACCCCTTACTCTTCGACACCGTGTTTGCGATCGAGGCCGTTCATCACCTTCGTGTATACGAAGATCAGGATGATGAAAATGTAGATGGATCCGTTTTGGGCCATCCAGAAGCCCAGGTCTGCGCCGCCGACCATGATGCCGGATAGCGCGGGCCTCAGGATTATGCCCAAGCCGAACGAGCAAACGAACCAGATGATCAGGCTGATGCCGATGACCCTCAGGTTGGCTTGCCAATAGGCGTTGGACGACGAGTTTTCCGCCATGCTTGTCTCCTTATTGTGGTGTATGCGCGCCGTTCTGGGCGACGCCTTCTCCTGTGCCGCACGTTGCGGTACCCGGTGAGCGGTACGAGCAGCACCATGCTCGCGGCCGACTGTCTTGAACGCACAGCCTGGTTTTCGTGATTTGCCAAGCCGTAAAAAATGACACACAGGAATCGACGGAATACATTCAGCGGGCCGAACGGCAGCCGCAATAAGGGGGAGTCGACAAGCAGCAGGCCCAAGCCTTTGAGGCAGGCCTGAAGGTATTGAATTAGGCTATAGAACGACGGCGCCGGACGGCGCGACAAGTGGGGTGCCCCCGAGGAGGGTGTTACAGACTACTCCAAAGCTGCCATTTTGGCATTGTCTCCTTGGTGCTGCTGTTAAAAGGTATTGGATGTCCGAAATGCGTGGGCAAATGTCCGTTCTGAGAATATTCTATACCTGAGTAAGCGGCCTGTAACGCTTTTTAGGGGACTTTTCTTATTGGGGATTCTCCGTAAAAGTACGGCCTAATTGGTTACCGTATGGGGTCACAAACGCAAAAAACCCAGCCAAATCTGTCGACTTGGCTGGGTTTTTTGTAATGCGGTGGTGCCCAGGAGAGGACTCGAACCTCCACACCTTGCGGCACATGGACCTGAACCATGCGCGTCTACCAATTCCGCCACCTGGGCTTGCGTTCGCTAAAAAGCGAAGAAGTAAATTATAGCAAAAAGCACAGTTGCATCAAGCGGCTGGTGCCCAGGAGAGGACTCGAACCTCCACACCTTGCGGCACATGGACCTGAAC
The DNA here is from genome assembly GCA_030733815.1 of Yanghanlia caeni. Lineage (GTDB taxonomy): Bacteria > Pseudomonadota > Gammaproteobacteria > Burkholderiales > Burkholderiaceae_B > Yanghanlia > Yanghanlia caeni. The sequence goes on along the minus strand of JAUZQE010000016.1, from coordinate 36,479 downwards.
CATGCGCGTCTACCAATTCCGCCACCTGGGCTTAGCGTGTATGCTATGGGTCTTGATGACCGCGTTTTTGCCATTACTTCAAAAGTAAGGTGCGAAGTATAGCGTGGTTTCTAAAGAAACGGAAATCCCCTTTGAGCAAACGATCAAAAAAAAGCAATACGGAATTCATTGCCGGGGCGCTTGACCTTCCCCCTGATTTCGACCCGGCGGTGCCCAGCCGCGAAGCGCTCATGCAGCAGCTGCGTTCTTTTGGCAAGCCCATGGCCATCGAAGCGCTCGCACGCTCAGTCGGCGCCCCCGTGCCACTTTCCGTCGGGTTTGAACGGCGGCTCAAGGCCATGGAACGCGACGGCCAAATTTTCATCAACCGGCAGGGCAAGATTCAGGTCAATACCAAGCTTGAATTCCTGGCGGGCCGTGTGCAGGGGCACCGCGACGGATTCGGTTTTTTGCTGCGCGACGATGGCGGGCCCGATCTCTTTCTCTCGCCGCGCGAAATGCTCAAGGTGCTGCATGGCGACCGCGTTCTGGCCAAGATCGAAGGCGAATATCGCGGCAAGCTGGAAGGCCTTATCGTCGAAGTGCTCGAACGCCGTACCGACAAGCTCGTCGGCCGCTTCTTGCGCGAGCGTGGCGCCTGCATCGTGGTGCCTGAAGATCAGCGCATCAAGCACGATATCCTGATTCCTCCCCAAGAAATCAATGGTGCGGAACATGGCCAGGTGGTTACCGTGCAGATTCTGCAGCAGCCCACCCGGCACACCCAGCCGCTGGGGCGCGTCATCGAGGTGTTGGGCGAGATCGACGATCCCGGCATGGAAATCGAAATCGCCGTACGTAAATTCGGCGTTCCGCATCAGTTTTCCGAAGCCGCGCTCGAACGCGCGGCGCGCCTGCCCGAAACCGTACGCCCGTCTGAAATCAAGGGGCGGGTCGATCTGCGCGATGTCCCCTTCGTCACCATCGACGGCGAAGACGCGCGCGATTTCGACGACGCCGTCTTCTGCATGCCCGTGAATCTGGGCACCGAGAAACGGCGCCGGCCCGGCTGGCGGCTGCTGGTGGCTATTGCCGATGTCAGTCATTACGTGCGCCCGGGCGATCCCATCGACGTCGATGCCCTCGAACGTGGCACCAGCGTGTACTTCCCGCGTCGGGTCATTCCCATGCTGCCCGAAGCGCTTTCGAACGGCATCTGTTCACTCAACCCCGACGTCGATCGCCTGGTTCTGGTGTGCGACATGGTCATTGCCGGCAGCGGCCAGAAGGCCGGCCAGATCACTGCCTATCAGTTTTACGACGCCGTCATTCATTCGCATGCGCGCTGCACCTATACCCAGGTGTGGGAAGCCCTGCAGCAGCCCCACGGCCCGGCCGCGGCTTCGCTGGGTACGCTCATGCCGCACATACGCCACCTGCACGAGCTTTACCAGTTGTTTGCGGCGGCTCGCGTCAAACGTGGTGCCATCGATTTCGATACGGTCGAGACGCGTATCGTATGTACCGACCTCGGTCGCATCGAGCGCATCGAGGCCATGGTACGCAACGATGCCCACAAGCTCATCGAAGAATGCATGCTGGCGGCCAACACCTGTGCCGCCGAGTTCATGACACGCAACAAGCGCCACGGTCTGTATCGGGTACACGAGGGGCCTACGCCCGAAAAGCTCGAAACGCTGCGTGCCTACCTTGCAACCGTCGGCCTGTCGCTGGGTGGGGGCGACGACCCGGGCACCGACGATTACGCCAAGCTCGTCCAGCAGGCGCGTGGCAGACCCGACTACGAGATCATCCAGACCATGTGTCTGCGTTCGCTGCAGCAGGCCATCTACAGCCCCGAGCAGGCCGGGCACTTTGGTCTTTCCTACGACCACTACGCCCATTTCACGTCGCCCATCCGGCGCTACCCCGACCTGCTCACGCATCGGGTCATCAAGGGAGTTCTGGCCGGCAAGCGCTACGTGCCAAAGGTGGCCGATGTTGCTGCAACCGTCGCGCTCCCGGCCGACGACTCCGAGCAGGCGGCCTGGGAAAAGCTCGGTCTCGTGCTGTCGGCAGCAGAGCGGCGCGCCGACGACGCCTCGCGCGATGTCGAGGCCTGGCTCAAATGCTGGTTCATCAAGGAACACGTGGGCGAAATCTTCAGTGGCCGGGTCACGGGCGTGGCGCCATTCGGTCTGTTTGTCACCCTTGAAACGCTCTTCGTCGAAGGGCTCGTGCACGTATCGGAACTGGGTTCCGACTACTTTCAATACAACGAGGCCTCGCACGAGTTGCGGGGCGAGCGCACGGGCATCCGTTACCGGCTCACCGATCCGGTTCAGGTGCAGGTGGCGCGGGTCGATCTCGAAGCCCGTCGCATTGAATTCCGGTTGGTGAAGGGCACCAGCTTCAAGACGCTTACCGCCGCCGAAAAAGCCGACGCGCCGCGCAAGGTGAAGCGGGCGGCGCCGGCAAAGCCCCAGGCACTGAAGGGCACCACGGCCAGCCAGCGTCGTGCCGAAGCGAAGCGCAGTGCACGCAAGGCTGCAGCAGCGGAACGCAAGAAGGGCGGTACTCGCAGCTGATGTCGCAGGCAGCGTTAAAATGATGCGCACGCCTTAATTCGAGGAACCCATGTCGTCACACGTATTGGCCGGCTTTCATGCCGTTACCGCCCGTTTGCGTCACGCGCCGGCCACCATCAAAGAACTGTATTTCGACGCGTCGCGACGCGACAAGCGCATGCAGGCGCTGGTGCAGCAGGCCGCGGCGGCAGGGGTGAAACACCATGGGGTGGCTGCAGCACGTCTCGACGGCCTTGCAGGGCGTCTTCGCCACCAGGGCGTCGTGGCGCTTGCCGAAGCCGCTGCTCTGGCCGTTGATATCGACGAAGTGCTCGACGAACTCGAAGACCGCAAGCAACCCGCGTTGCTCCTGCTGCTCGATGGCGTGACCGACCCCCATAATCTGGGCGCCTGCCTGCGTACGGCGGATGCGGCAGGCGTACATGCAGTGATTGCTCCGCGCGACCGCGCCGTGGGGTTGAATGCCACGGTTCGTCGCGTGGCCTGCGGTGCGGCCGAAACCGTGCCCTACATCATGGTTACGAATCTTGCCCGCACCATGCGGGCGCTCAAGGAACGTGATGTCTGGCTGGTGGGCACCGATGATCAGGCCGAAGCAGGGCTGCATCAGGTGGATGCCCGTCGCAGCACGGGCTGGGTCATGGGGGCCGAAGGCGAGGGCATGCGCCGCCTGACACGTGAAACCTGTGACGAACTGGTGAAGATTCCCATGCTGGGCTCGGTCGAAAGCCTGAACGTCAGTGTGGCCAGTGCCGTGTGCCTGTATGAATCCGTCAGGCAACGGCTCGCCTCAAGCGCCTGATTCACCGGCGCCAACGAATTTCCGGCCGGCGAAATCCCTGCGGGCCGTTCTTTCCGCCTTCGCGGAACCGACACATTCCGGTATCTATATTATGTCTACCAACGGCTTCTCCACCACCACGCTCCATTCCGACCGGCGCCTCGGTACCGAATGCGGGGCCGTACACAAACCCATCCATCCATCGGCGCAGTATGCTTTCGAGAAGGCGGAAGACCTGATCGCGGTATTCCAGGGTCGCCCCGGGTTTTCGTATGCGCGACAAGGAACGCCGACCACGGCGGCGCTCGAAGCCCAGATCACCCAGATGGAAAACGGGCTCAACACCGTAACCTTTGCCACCGGCATGGCGGCACTGGCTGCGGTGTTTCTCACTTTGCTGCGCAAGGGCGACCACGTCATCAGCAGTCAGTACATCTTTGGCAATACCAACAGCCTGCTGGGCACGTTGCAGAACTTCGGTGTCGAGGTCACGCTGGTCGACGCCACCGACGTGACTGCGGTGCAGGCCGCACGGCGGCCCGAAACGCGCATGGTGTTCGTGGAAAGCCTGGCGAACCCCGGTACACATGTGGCCGATCTCAAGGGCATTGGCGACTGGTGCGCGGCCGAGGGGCTGCTGTATGTGCTCGACAACACCCTGACCACCCCCTGGCTATGCACGGGCAAGTCGGTGGGTGCGTCGCTGGTGGTGAATTCACTGTCGAAGCACATCGGTGGGCATGCCAATGCCTTGGGTGGCGCCGTAACCGACACGGGGCTGTTCGACTGGTCGTCGTACCCGAATATCGCGGAACCCTATCGCAGCGGCAACAGTGCCGGATGGGGCCTCACGCAGATCAAGAAGAAGGGCCTGCGTGACATGGGTGCAACACTGTCGTCCGACGCGGCGCATCGCATCGCGGCGGGGGCCGAAACGTTGCCGCTGCGCATGGGCAAGGCCTGCGCCAATGCGCTGGCTCTGGCGCAGGCGCTCGCGGCGCACCCCAGGGTGGCACGGGTTACGTATCCCGGTCTGCCCGACCACCCGCAGCACGCGCGGGCCACCTCATTGTTCAAGGGCCGCTACGGCGCGCTGCTGGCCGTGCAGCTGCACGATTCCGTTGATCTTCTGGCGTTTCTGAACCGCCTGCGCGTGGTGGTGCTGGCAACTCACCTGGGCGACAACCGCAGCCTCGTGCTGCCGGTCGCGCACACCATCTATTACGAGATGGGGCCGGCGTTGCGCAAGCAGATGGGTATCGCCGACAATCAGTTGCGGCTTTCCGTCGGCATTGAAGACATTGATGATCTGATTGATGATTTCAATCAAGCCTTGGCCTGAAAGGGGGTAACCTGAACGCTACGCTGCACGGGCTTTACAGGTGCTTCCTGCTTGACAGTGCGCGTCGATCAAAGGCTTAATACGCGGTAGCCGACTGGCACGCCGGCCGCACCTTACGGATCCTGATGGTAAGGCGCCGAAGTCTTTTCCAGGTTGTTCCACCCAGGAATCGCTTGATGAAAATAAATTTTTAGGGGTAATCCTTAATGAACAAAACAGAGCTCATCGAACACATTTCCACGAAGGCTGACCTTTCCAAGGCCGACGCGGCTCGTGCGCTGGAAGCCTTCATCGGCGCGGTGACCACGACTCTCAAAAAGAAGGGCAGTGTCACCCTCGTTGGGTTCGGTACGTTTTCGGTCTCCGAGCGCGCAGCGCGTACCGGTCGCAACCCCCGTACCGGCGAGGCCATCAAAATCAAGAAGGCACGTGTACCCAAGTTCCGCCCCGGCAAGGCACTGAAAGACGCGGTGAATTAAGCTTGCGTCACACTTGCATCTGTGTGCTACGCAAGATATAATTCTTTTTTTCGTAGCACACCAGAATCTAGTGGTACCCGAACGGGTGCTTAGCTCAGCTGGTAGAGCGGCGCCCTTACAAGGCGTAGGTCGGCGGTTCGAACCCGTCAGCACCCACCACACGGTCTGCAAGGCAAACAGGCACTTAGGTACAATCTAAGTGCCTTTTTTGTGCGCGATCGCTTCGTTGTTCCGTGCGTGCCGAGTCGATCCGCCGTATTGTCCGGAATGATCCGCCGCATTCTCCGGGGTGATCCGCCGCCGGACATAACTTGCGCTTTTTCTGATCCATCTCAATTGCGAATAGTTCGCATTATTGTTAATATGCCGTTTTCCTGGCAGGCGCTGGCGGCGTCTTGCTGCTACGCCTCGCACTCGTTGGATCATGCCGCGTACGTCATCCCATCGCACTCTTCGCCCGGCGACTGTCCGCTTCATCGGCGTGACCGTCGCCGTTGCTCTGCACGCGGCAATTCTGGCGGCCATTGTTTCGGTGCCACCGGGCAAGATCGAAATTGATCTTCCTGAAACGGTGGAAGTGCGTTTCGTCGAGATTTCCGACGAGGTGCAGGACGCTGCTCCCAACGAGAACCCCACCGATGAGCGGGCTGTTGCTGAGGCCACCGCAGAGCCGGTTCCGGAACCGGATTCGCAAGCGCAGCCGGTGGCTGAACCGGAACCTGTGTCTGAGCCGCAGTCCGAACCCGTTCCCGAGCCTGAACCCACTCCCATTCCCGAGCCCGAGGCCATTCCCCAGCCAGACCCCGAGCCCACTCCTGAGCGAGAGCCGGAAGCTGTTACCGAGCCTGAACCCGAGTTCATTCCCGAACCTGAGCCGGAACCCGATCCAGAGGCGATTACGGAGCCACCCGCGCCCGAGCCCGAACCCGAGCCGAAGCCGGAACCCAAGCCGGAACCCAAGCCGGAACCCAAGCCGGAACCGAAGCCGGAACCGAAGCCGGAACCGAAGCCGGAACCCAAACCGGAACCCAAACCGGAACCCAAACCGGAACCCAAACCGGAACCCAAACCGGAACCCAAACCGGAGCCCAAGCCCAGGCCCAGGCCTCAACCGAAGCCGGCGCCGAAACCTGCGCCGAAACCTTCTCCCGCATCGGCCGACGTCACAGCTGCCGGCCCTTCCGGCAAAGGGTCTGCACCGGTGGCGCGCGCCCCGGACGTTGCCGTCGATCCGGATCGCCCGCGCATGATCGGCAAGGTCGATTATCTGGGCAAGCGCCCCGTGCCCGAGTATCCGCGCATTTCGCAGCGGCGTGGCGAGCAGGGGCGTGTGGTGGTGCGCGTACTGATTTCCCCGGAAGGGCGAGTGGTGCAGGCGTCGGTGCGCAGTTCATCAGGCCATGAGCGCCTGGATGCCGCCGCCCTCAAGGCCGTGCGCAGTGCACGCTTCAAGCCCTACACCGAGAACGGCCGGCCCTATCAGGCCATGGCGGACATCCCTTTCGACTTCGTTCTATAGGACACATTCAATATGCTCGAATTCATCGACCTTGCCCTTCAGTCGCTTGCGCAGGTGACGGATGCAGCAGCGCCCGCGGCAAGCAACGCGGTCGGTGCGGCAATGTCCACGACCCCGGATCTGGCCGGTGCGGCATCGGCAGCCGGGGCGCCGGCCGCTGCGGCCGACCTTGCAGCACACGGTGTCAGCGCGCCGGCCCTCGTGTCGATGCCGGGCATGGCCGCCCCGGTCGAACCCCCCGCTACGGGATTCCTGCATTTCATTTCTCAAAGCGACATCGTGGGCAAGTCGCTCTTCGGCATACTGATCCTGATGTCGCTGATCAGCTGGTATCTGATCGTGGTGAAGCTCATCATGCATTTGCGCCTCAAGCGTCGTTCGAGCCAGTTTCTAAGGGAATTCTGGGCCGCCAGTTCACTTGAACAGGTTGAAAACGAAATCGCCACGCATGGTGCCAACGAGCCGTTCGCGCATCTTGCCAGCCATGCCATACACGCGCGCAACCACCACGTGAAGTACGGGGCCATGCGGCTGGAGGAAAAGGGGTCGACCGGTGCCTTCGTGACTCGCACGATTCGCAAGGTGATCGACGAGGAAACGGCCAAGCTCGAAAACGGTCTCACCATGCTCGCTTCGATCGGCTCCACCGCGCCGTTTGTCGGCCTGTTCGGTACCGTATGGGGCGTATATCATGCGCTGGTGGGCATCGGCCTGTCTGACGGCGTCACCATCAATCGCATTGCCGGCCCGGTGGGGGAAGCGCTGATCATGACGGGGCTGGGCCTGGCCGTGGCAATTCCGGCAGTTCTGGCCTACAACGGTTTCGTGCGCAGCAACCGGGTCTACCTCGCGAGCCTCGATGCCTTCGCCCACGATCTCTTCACCTTCCTCAGCACCGGGCAGCAGGTCAGTGAAGGCCAGGCCAATGGCAGCGGCAACAAGCTGCGCCGGGTCTCCGTTGCCACTTCGAAGGGGGAATGATGGCGTTCGGCAGTTTCGACAACAAAAGTAGCAGCCACGCGGTATCGGAAATCAACATGGTGCCGCTGATCGACGTCATGCTGGTGCTGTTGGTGATCTTCATCATCACGGCGCCGCTGCTGAGTCATTCCATCAAGATCAATGTGCCGCAGGCCAGTTCCGAACCGGTTCAGCAAGACCCGAAGGTCATTGATTTCGCGGTGGACGCCGAGGGGCAGCTGTTCTGGAATGAACAACCCGTCACCCTGGATCAGCTTCCCGTGCTGATGGCGGCCGAGGCGGGCACGGATCCGCAGCCGGAGCTGCGGATCCGTGCAGACGTCGACACGCGCTACGAGGTGCTTGCCCAGGTCATGAGTGCCGCGCGGCGCTCCGGCCTCAAACGCATCGGGTTCGTGACACGCCCGGCCCCCAGTGAAAGCCGTTCGCCCGCGGCGGCGGGGGTCGACTAGAATCACGGGTATGCGAATACTCGTGATCGAAGACGACGCCACGCTGGGCCATGCCCTGCAGGAGTTCCTGAGCCGGCAGGGGTATGCGGTTGATTGGCTGCAAGACGGCACCTGTGCCATCGATACGCTGGCCGGCCAGCCGTATGACCTGCTGCTGCTCGATCTGAACCTGCCCGGCAAAAGCGGGCTTGACGTGTTGCGCGATCTGCGCGCGGCGTCACACTCGCTGCCCGTACTCATCCTTACCGCGCGCGACGGCGTCGACGATCGCGTGGCCGGCCTCGACAGCGGTGCCGACGATTACGTGACCAAGCCGTTCGAACTCGCGGAACTGGCCGCGCGGGTGCGGGCATTGGGCCGGCGCCGGTCCGGCCAGGTCCATTCCGTCATTGAAGCCGGGCCGCTGCAGTTCGATACGGTAGGGCGTGAAGTGCGCGTGCGCGGCGAACGGCTCAATCTTTCGGTGCGCGAGCTCTCCGTTCTGGAGATGCTGATGGCACGCGCGGGCCGGGTCGTCACCAAGCGGCAGATCGTCAATTCGTTGTCTGCGTGGGATGCCGATTTCAGTGAGAACGCCGTCGAGGTTTACATATACCGGCTGCGGCGGCGGCTTGAAGGCACCGGAGCCGGCATCCAGACGGTGCGCGGTTTTGGTTACCTTCTCGACGTGGATGAAGCTGGCTAGCCGCCTTGCGCGCCTGATTCCGCGGGGTTCGCTGGCCCGGCATCTGGTGCTGCGGCTGATGCCCGCAGTGGTGGTCCTCATTATCATGGATGTGATCGCCACCTGGTACTTCACCGGCACCATGAGTCTGGAAGAGTGGCTGGAACGCGATCTTTTCTGGGCAATGCTGCTCAGCCAGCTGGTGTTGCTGGCGGTCTTCGGATGGGTGCTCATCAGCGGCATTCGCTCCGGCCTCGACAGCGTGAGTCGCCTGTCGATGGAAATCAGCCAGCGCTCAATCGACGACCTGCAGCCGCTCGACACCCATACGCTGTCGAGCGAAATCGCGCCCCTGGTCGACCACATCAACGATCTGCTGCACAGGCTTGATGCGGCGGTGCAGGCGCAGCGGCGGTTCGTCGGCCATGCCGCACATCAGCTGCGTACGCCGCTTGCCGGGCTCAAGCTTGAATGTGAACTCATGCTCGCGGGAGATCTGCCCGACGATATCCGGGAGCGTGCTGAACGCATCAAGTCCGCGGCCGACCGCATGATTCGCCTTGGGCAGCAGCTACTGGTACTGGCTCGCGCAGATTCATCGACGCGCCCGCAAGATAGCTTCGTGCGCACCGACTTGGGCGAGTGGGCGCGTACCACTGCTGCCGAATGGATTGCGCGCGTGCGCGCCGCAGGCATGGTTCTGGAAATGCAGGCGCCCGACGATCCGGTGTGGGTCGATATTGACCCCATACTTCTTGAAGAACTTTTGTCGAACTTGCTCGACAACGCCTTGCGATATGGCCAGGGCGCCAGCGTCGTCCGGGTACAGGTGGGCATGAATCCGCCCACGCTCACTGTGGAAGATGACGGGCCCGGTATGGCGCCCCAGGAAGCCGAGCGCGTATTCGAAGCCTTTTACCGTGGGCCCGCCAGTCTGCCCGGCGGCTCAGGACTGGGGCTGGCAATCGTGCGTGAGATCGCCGGCGCACATGGCGCCTGGTGGAATGTATTGAGCCGCCCGGCCTTTGCGGGTACCCGGGTCACTGTTGTGTTCCCGGGCCCCCGCAAGGGTGCGAGGTTGCGGCGGCTCGATGACGCCTAGACCCGATCAGCGCGCGGGTTGCGTGCCGTAGGTGCTGGGTGCAGGGCTGGGCTGGGCACCGTAGCTGCCGGGAGCCGGTGCGGGCTGGGTACCATAGCCGCTGGGCGCGGGCATGGTCGAAGGCGCAGCAGAAGGCGTGCTGCTGCCGTAGGTGCTGCCAGAGGTCGTGGCTCCAGGCGTGCCCGCGGGTACCGTGATGGTCAGTTCACGCAGCACACCGCCACCACTTACACTGCCATGCTGTACGGCGCTGCTGTCTGTCATAAGGCGTTCGCAGTCTGCGCGTTGATCTGCCGGCAGGCGTTGACAACGTGCGGCTGCATTGGCAGCGGTGTCTGCCTGGGGTGTTGCCAGACGGTTGCGGCGCGCTTCCTGCAGCGCGGCTCCCGCCTCACGACGACATGTGCGCTTGGCCTCCGGGTCAGTGAGGCTTTCGCAGCGTTGCAGATCCTGCTTGTATTGCGCCTGGAGATCTGCCATGGAAGTTGACTGTGCATTGGCCGCAAGCGGAGCGAAGCCGGCGGCGGCAATGGCAAGCACGAACGTTGCGGGTCGAATCAATCGTTTCTTAGCCTTCATGGAACCTCCAATCAATGTGACGGTTACAAGGCCAGTATACTCAGGGTAAACCCTCTTGCGAATACGTTCTTTCTGGCCCCAGCCCTTATTTAAGGGCTTTGTTCTTTTCTTCCAGCTCGTGCCGTAATTGCCGCTTGATGGCGGCCCGCATCAATAACATTGCGGTGACGGGCGACGTGATGATCAGAAAGAAACTAACCAGCAAGGAATGTGCCACGAAACGGTGCTGCTCGAACGAGGCCGCCACCAGAATGGCTACCACCAGGCAAAACGCGGCCAAGGTGTTGGCAAGCGTCGGCGCATGAATGCGGCTATAGAAGTCGGGCAGGCGCAGCAGGCCCAATGAGCCGGTTAGCGCGAAGAAACCGGCAACGATCAACAGGAAGGCGATGACCGCAGCGGCCCAAACGGGTAGATCGGGCATCATGGTTCAATGACCTCGCCACGTAGAAGAAACTTGGCCATGGCCACCGAGCCCACGAAGCCGAAGATGCAGATCAGTAGCGCGATATCGAAGTACAGCGCCGAATTGAAGCGCAGGCCCAGCGTGAGCAGAATCAGCATGCCATTGATGTACATGGTATCCAGGGCCAGCACCCGGTCGGCCATCGCCGGCCCCGTGCACAGCCTGTACACGGCCAGCACCATTCCGGTCACGAAGCAGCCCAGGGCGAAGTTCGCGGCCATTAACAGTATCTGATTCATTCGAAAATCTCCTTCAGCGGGCGCTCGTAATCGTATTGAATCTTGTGAATCCAGTACGCCTCGTCCTGCAGGTCAAGGACGTGCAGTGTGAGCAGCCCTTCTTCCTCGGCAAATTCCGCCCATACCGTGCCGGGGGTGTAGGTCACGATGCACGACAGGGCAGCCAGCCCGTGCGGATCGCGCATCGTGATGGGAATCTTGATGAACCCCGGCGCAATCTTCTTGCGGTCGATCCAGATGATGCGCGCGACGTCGAGATTCGAATTGAAGACATCGACGGCGACACGCCAGATCAGCTTGAGCGCCGTGATCGGCTTGCGTGGCCGCGCGCGCAATGGGCGCAGCGCCTGCGATGCCCAGCCGAAGAACAGGGCCAGCACACCGCCCAGCGCGATATTGCCCGGCGAGAGGCTGTCGTTCAGCAGCAGCCACAGGCCAAGCAGCATGGTGGGCAGGTACAGCCAGCTCAGAATTCGTTTCATGGACGCACCTCCAGGGTTTCTATGGGGGCGACATCCCGGCCAGGATTCTGCGTAAGTACCGCGTTGATGTACTGGCTCGGGGTACCCAGATAATCGGCTGTCTGGTCAAGGTAATGCATGACCGGCCCGGCCCAGACCGACATGGCAATGGTGACCATGATCAGCAGACTTACAGGGCCGGCTTCGCTCAGGCGCAGCCGAGGCACCACGGTGTCTTCGACGCTCCAGAACAGGCGAATGCCTGTTCGGCCCAGGGCAATGATGCAGGCTAGCCCGGAAAAGATCACGAAGCCCAGAAGCAGCCAGGTTCCCATGCCCGGGCCGCTGTCTGTAGTTTGCAGGGCGGCCGACAGTAGCGTGAACTTGGCGACGAAACCCGACATGGGCGGCAGGCCCGCAATCAACAGGGCGCAGGCCACGAACGACAGCCCCAGAAAGGCCATCGCCGCAGGAATGGCGACGCCCACGACGTCGTCGCTGGAATCGGGCGACTCCGGGTCTTCCAGATCGAACGCTTCCAGGCTGACCGCCAGCAGATCGGCACCGAAAGCCTGCGTACGTTCGATCATTTCGAGCAGCAGGAAGAAAGCGCCCAGTGCAAGCACCGATGTGACCAGGTAGAACAGGGCCGGGCCCGTGAGGCTGACCCCCGGCATGCCCAGCGCCGCGAACAGCGTGCCGGATGACATGATCGCGCAGTAGCTCGCCTGCCGTTCGGGTTGCGGCGCCGCAATCAGGCCCACGATACCAAAGCCCAGTGTGGCGATGCCGAGGGGGAACATCCATTCGCCGCCGAATGCTGCAGGCGCGCCGGTGGGCAGCAGCAGTGAACCGATGCGCAGCATGGCGTACACGCCCACCTTGGTCATGATCATGAATACCGCTGCTACGGGCGCGCACGCGTTGGAGTAGGTGGCGGGCAGCCAAAAGTTGAGCGGCCAGGCCGCGGCCTTGATCAGGAAGGCGATGCCCAGAATGGCAGCGCCGGCTTCGAACAGGCGACGGTCGGGCCCGCCGAGCTCGCCCGCGCGTGCGGCCAGATCGGCCATGTTGAGCGAGCCCGTGACGCCGTAAATCATGGCCATGGCAATGAGCAGCAGGAACGACGCGACCAGGTTTACCGCAACGTAATGCAAGCCGGCAGTGACGCGTGCGCGGCCCGAGCCGTGCATGGCAAGCCCGTAGGAAGCCGCCAGCAGCACTTCGAAGAATACGAACAGGTTGAACAGGTCGCCGGTGAGAAAGGCGCCGTTCAGGCCCATGAGCAAGAACTGGAACAGTGGGTGAAAGTGCACGCCGGCGCGGTCCCAGCGTGCGGTGGCGTAGATCCACGCCGAAAGCCCCAGTATTGCGGTCAGCACCAGCATCACGACGGCCAGTCGGTCGACCACGGCCACGATCCCGAAAGGTGCCGGCCAGTCGCCCAGCAGGTAGACGCCCACTCCGTCGGGCCATTCATTGGGCAGGTAACCCGCCGAAAGGCACAGCAGCGTGATGGCGACAGCCAGTTGCGCCAAAATCGACACAAAGCCCAGCGTAAGCCGGCCGCGGCGGTTGCTGTCGCGCACCACCAGCATCAGCGCACCGCATATCAGTGGAATGACGACCGGCAGAATGGGCAGATGCTGCATCCAGTTCGTCACTTCTGCGCCTCCCGCCCGTCGACGTGGTCGGTGCCGCTAAAGCCACGCGAGGCAAGCAGAATCACCAGAAAGAGTGCCGTTGTGGCGAAGGCGATCACGATCGCGGTGAGCACGAGCGCCTGCGGCAGCGGGTCGGCGTACAGAGTCGGGTCGGCCATGTCAGGGTCGATGACCGGCGGTACGCCCAGTACGACGCGACCCATCGAGAAGATGAACAGGTTGACCGCATACGAGATCATCGACAGGCCGATGATCACCTGAAAGGTTCTCGGACGCAGCAGCAGCCACACGCCGGAGCCGGCCAGTACGCCAATTGCCAGTGAAAGCACCAGTTCCATGTCAGCTCTGCTCCTGAATGGGTGGGCCGGCATCCTGAGGCTCTACGGCCGCGGGCTTGCGATACAGGCGCAGTGATTGGTGGGCGAGTGCGACGAGCATCAGCACGGTCGCACCAATGACCAGGGTGTAAACGCCAATGTCAAACAACAATACGGTAGACAAGTGAATGTGTCCGATCAGAGGAACATGAAATTCGGCGGCAACCGACGACAGAAACGGCTTTGCCGCCCACCACACGGCCATTGCCGCGGTACCTGCAGCCAGCAGGCCGAAGGCGATCCAGTACTGCGGGTGCAGCCTCTGGCGCGCTTCGACCCAGATTACGCCGCCGACCATGTACTGAATGATGATGGCGGTGGCCATGATGAGCCCGCCCACGAACCCGCCTCCCGGCAGATTGTGGCCGCGAACCAGGAAGTAGACCGACACCATGGCGGCAAGCGGCAGCAGCAGCCGCACCAGCACGGTGGGAACTTTCATCACGCCCTGCGGCAGCAAGGCCTTGGGATCGGGATCGCTGAAGCGGTCGAGCAGCTTGTCTTCATACGCGGTGAACTGTCGTGCATTGGGCAGCTGCATGGTCTCGGGTGGCGGACGGAAGCGGCGCAGCAGCGCGTAGACCGATAGCGCAACAATGCCCAGAACCGTGATTTCACCCAGGGTATCGAAGCCGCGGAAGTCGACCAGGATCACGTTCACTACGTTGGCCCCGCCGCCCAGCGGCACGGATTTCTCGACGAAAAAGCTGGAAACGCCTTCCGGGTGCGGCCGCGTCATGATTGCATAGGCGATGGCGGTGAAGCCCGCGCCGGCCACAATGGCGATGATGAAGTCACGTGAGCGCCGCAGCCCGGCAAAGATTGCGCTGCGGATGGGGAATTCGTCTTCACCTTCACCCTGCACGCGGGGTGGCAGCCAGCGCAGGCCCAACAGAATCAGTACCATGGTCACGACCTCGACCGTGAGCTGGGTGAGCGCCAGGTCGGGGGCCGAAAGCCAGGCGAAGGTAATGACCGTGCACAGGCCCGCCCCGCCCGAAAGCATCAGTGCGGCCGGCCGATGGAACTTGGCGCTGGCCGCGGCACCGATGGCGCAGATGCCGCCTGTTACCCACAGCAAGACGAATGCGGGGTCGAACCCGGTGAAGACTTCGGGTTGCATCCACGGCCCGGTGAGCAGCGGCAGCGTGGTGACCACCAGCGTGACCAGCACCACCAGGAAGAGCTGCGGCTGCAGGCGGGGCGAGCGAGTGAGTTCAAGTATGAAGCCCGCAACGACATCCAGCGCCTCGAGCAGACTCTCGAAGGTACGCCGACCGTCAAACCGATAAATGAATGGCGTATGGCCGGGCCGCGCGTGTTGGCGGCGCACCAGCAGCAACTGCAGCACGATGCCACCGGCCAGGGCCACAAAACTCATGACCAGCGGCAGGTTCACGCCGTGCCAGATCGACAGGCTGTAGCGGGGTGTGTCGTCGCCCAGCAGGGCTTGCACGGCAGTATGCAGAAAGGGGCCCGGCAGCAGCCCGGGCAGCATGCCCACCACCAGGCAGCTGACCACCAGCACGGCGCTGGGAATCAGCATCATCAGCGGGGGCTCGTGGGGCGCCCGCGGCAGGTCGGTGGCCGGTGGCGGCCCGAAGAATACTTCGCGAATGAAACGCAGCGAATACGCCACGCTGAACGCACTCGCCACTACGGCCAGCAGCGGCAGGCCGATGCGTGTGAAATCGTTGGCGCTGACATACACCGTTTCCGCAAAGAACATCTCTTTCGAGATGAAGCCGTTCAGCAGCGGCACACCCGCCATGGCTGCGGCGGCCACCACTGCAAGCGTGGCCGTGATGGGCATGCTGCGATACAGGCCCGAAAGCCGGGTCAGGTCGCGCGTGCCGGTTTCGTGATCGACGATGCCCGCCGCCATGAACAGCGAGGCCTTGAACGTGGCGTGATTGATGATGTGGAAGACGGCCGCGACCAGGGCAAGCCGGCTTTCCATGCCCAGCAGCAGGGTGATGAGCCCCAGATGGCTGATCGTGGAATACGCAAGTACCCCCTTCATGTCGGTCTGGAAGGTGGCGGCATAGGCGCCCAGCAGCAGGCTGATGGCTCCGGCACCCCCGATGATCCATGTCCATTCGGGCGTGCCGGCCATGACGGGCCAGAGTCGGGCCAGCAGGAACACGCCTGCTTTCACCATGGTGGCCGAATGCAGATAGGCCGACACGGGTGTGGGGGCGGCCATGGCGTTGGGCAGCCAGACGTGGAAGGGGAACTGCGCGCTCTTGGTGAGCGCGCCCAGCGCCACCAGCACTAGCATGATGGTGTACCACGGATGATTGCGTATGGTGTCGCCGGCCTGCAGCACGATATCCAGGTCGTAGCTGCCGACCACATGACCAATCATGAGCACGCCTGCCAGCAGGCACAGCCCGCCCGCACCGGTGATCGTGAGCGACATGCGCGCACCACGCCGGGCGTCGAGCCGGTGATGCCAGTAGGCGATCAGCATGAACGACGAGAGACTGGTGAGTTCCCAGAAGATGACCAGCTGGATCAGGTTGCCCGACATCACCACGCCCAGCATCGAGCCCATGAAGGCGAGGAAGAACGAAAAGTACCGGGGTACCGGGTCTTCCGGCGACATGTAGTAGCGCGCGTACAGGGCAATGAGCGCCCCCATGACGGTGACGATCATGGCGAACAGCCACGCGAAGCCGTCCATGCGCAGGCTGAGGTTTACGCCGTGTTCGGGTAGCCAGGGCAGGGTAGTGCGCACCACTTCGCCATCGACGATGGCCGGAAAGTGCGACATGGTGAGCCCGGCACAGATCAGTGCCAGCAGCCCCGCCAGCCAGGCCTCGACGTTGCGTGCGTTCGAAGGCATGAAGGCAGCGATGATGCTGCCAATGAAGGGCAAGGCGAGTATGAGGACTAGCGACATCAGGCGGGCTGGATAGGGGAAACTACAGATTCGAAGCTTTTAATAATACGATATGTAGCGGGCATGTTCGACGTAAGTAGCGGTATTTTTGTGATTTTTCTGGAAATTGCAGCTTGCCGGCGCTTAACTGGAATCAAGCGCTCTGCTTGACATGCATCAAAGTCGGGTTGCGGCGCTACACTCACAATGTCATGATCTTGCAGACCGTCTGCCGCCCGGGGCGAGCCCGTTTGCGGCGCAATGGTCGTGTTCCGGAGTATGCCCCATGGTCGTTGCGACCAACCTGCCTGATACCCGCTTTCCTGAAATCGAAATTTCCGAAGAACTGGTGCGCCGTTTCGATACGAGCGGGCCGCGTTATACCTCGTATCCCACGGCCGACCGCTTCGATTACGGCTTCAAACAGGAACGTTTTCTGCCGTATCTGCAGCAACGGGCTCAGTCCGATTCCAACCCTCCGCTGTCGGTCTATTTTCACCTGCCGTTCTGCCGTTCGCTCTGTTACTTCTGCGCGTGCAACAAGATCATCACGCAAGACTACGGGCGCTCGGCCGAATACATCCGCTACGTATGCAAAGAAATGGATTTGCTGGCGCCCCATCTGGGGCGCGATCGCCGAACCGTTCAGCTGCATCTGGGCGGGGGTACGCCCACCTTCATGAGCCACGACGAGCTGGCGCAGCTCATGGATGCCACACGCAGGCATTTCGAGTTCACGCCCGACGCCGAGCTTGGCGTGGAAATCGACCCGCGCACGGTGAATGAAGACACGTTGGCGTTCCTGGCCGCGCTCGGGTTCAATCGATGCAGTTTCGGGGTGCAGGATTTCGACCCCGCCGTGCAGGCGGCGGTCAATCGCATACAACCTGTCGAAATGGTGGAACGCGCCGTGCAGGCCAGTCGCGACACGGGTTATGAGTCGGTGAATGCCGATCTCATCTATGGTCTGCCGCGGCAAACGCTCGACAGCTTTGCCCGCACCATCGATGAGGTCATCCGGATCTCGCCCGATCGCATTGCGCTTTACAACTACGCCCATCTGCCCTCGCGTTTCAAGGCCCAGCGCATGGTCAAGCCGCAAGAGCTGCCTTCAGCCGAAACCCGGCTGCAGATCTTCCTGCTTTCCACCCGGCGTCTGCTCGAAGCCGGTTACGTGTATATCGGCCTCGATCATTTCGCCAAACCCGACGACGAACTCAATCGTGCGCGCCAGAACAAATCGCTGCATCGCAACTTCCAGGGCTACACCACGCGGGCCGAATGCGACCTGGTCGGGTTCGGCGTCTCGGCCATCGGAAAGGTGGGGCGCTCGTACAGCGGCAACGTGCGTACGGTGAATGCGTACTACGAATCGCTCGATCAGGGGCGCCTGCCCGTCGAGCGCGGCTATGACCTGTCCACCGACGACGTCCTGCGCCGCGAGATCATCATGATTCTGATGTGCAGCATGCCGCTGCGCTTTGGCGAAATCAACGAAAAATACGGTATCGACTTCCAGCAATACTTCGCAGCCGAACTCGAGCGCCTGCGTCAGTACGAAGAAGTCGGACTCATGAAAAACGAAAACGGAGAGATCACGGTCACGCCCAAGGGCAGGCTGTTCGTTCGGGCTCTGGGCATGGTGTTCGACAGTTATTTGGGCCAGCCCACGGTGTCGAGTTATTCCCGCCTGATTTGATCGAGCGGGGGCTCGGCTGAGGGGTCGAGCGTACGAATGCGAAACAGGTAAATGGTGACGGCGATGCCGGGCACCGGCATCATGACGCGCGCCCAGAAGTAGGGCACGAACCACATCGACAGCGTGATGGAGGTCCACATGACAGCCAGCGCCATGATCTTGGCACGTAGCGGAATGCCGCGGCCCGACTGAATATTGCGCAGGTACGGCCCCAGGTGGCGCTGATTCATGAGCCAGTGGTGCATGCGCGCTGAACCACGCATGTAGCAGGCCGAAGCCAGCAGCAGGAAGGGAGTGGTGGGGAGCACCGGCAGAAAGATGCCCAGTATGCCCAGCAGCAGTGCCACCGTTCCCGCAATGTTGTAGAGCGTTTTCTTCACGCGGATTTCCGGGCCAGAACCTCAGAGGAATTCTATCAATATGTCCACCGATAAAGACAAAATCCAGAATCTGCTCTCGCGCGTGGCCCTGTTCGATCAGCTCGATCGTGTGGAGCTTGCCAAGGTGGCGGCGGGAACCACCGAGCAGCATATCCGTCGCGGCGATGTGATCTTTCACCGGGGGCAGCCCTGCAACGGCTTTCATATTGTGGTGTACGGTCAGGTGAAGCTGGTTGCCGTTTCGCCGGCCGGCGCCGAAAAAGTGGTGCGCCTGCTGGGCCCCGGTGAAACCTTCGGCGAGGCGCTCATGTTCCTCGAGCAACCGTACATTCTGTCGGCCATGGCGCTGGCCGATACCATGCTGCTTACGGTCGACAAGACGGTGCTTTTCGACGAACTCGCCCGTCAGCCGCAACTCGCGCGCAAAATGCTTGCCGGCCTCAGCAAGCGACTGCATGCATTTGTGTCTGACGTCAAGGCGTATTCCCTGCATTCGGGCACGCAGCGCGTGATCGGTTATCTCATGCAAATGCAAGACGCTGCGGGCGGTGCCGAGGTGCGTCTCGAGGTCGGCAAGAATGTCATTGCGTCGCGTCTGAACCTGACCCCGGAGCATTTTTCGCGCATTTTGCACGATCTCAGCAAGAAGGGGCTCATTCAGGTGAACGGCCGCAACATCACGATCGTCGACGAGGAAGGCTTCAGGGCGCACGGAGACTGAACTGCACGCCGGGCATCTGGCTTGGCGGGCGTTCTGCCTACGGTAAACTCTCCATCATGGCAATCAACACACCGTCTGACCGGGCGCCTCACGATAACCAGGGCGCCCATCCCGACACGTCTGCCGGGCGCATCGTGCTCGATTTCGACGGCCCGATCGCCTTCGTTACGCTTTCGCACCCCGGGCGTCTGAATGCCATTACCGTTGCAATGTGGCAAGAACTCGCGCGCGTGTTCACCGAATTGTCGGCCAACGATGCCCTGCGCTGCGTGATCATTCGCGGCGAGGGCGGCAATTTTGCCGCCGGCGCCGATATTCGCGAGTTTCCGCGCTACAGGGCCGACCACGCCTCGGTCGTGCACTACCACACCAGAATTCTTGCGCCGGCGCTCACGGCCATTGCGGCGTGCGTGCACCCTGTCGTTGCCGAGATTCAGGGGGTGTGTGTGGGCGGTGGCCTCGAGATCGCCAGTCAGTGCGATTTGCGCATTGCCGCGGCCGACGCGCGCTTTGGCGTACCCATCAACCGATTGGGCTTTCCCATGGCGCCCGATGAAATGCGCGGCCTGCTGGCGCTGGCGGGGCGGGCGGTAACGCTCGAGATCCTGCTTGAAGGGCGGGTCTTCGGCGCAGCCGAGGCGATGGCCAAGGGGCTGCTCACACGCGTCGTGCCGGTCGCCGACCTGCACGACGACGTCATGCGCACGGCGCGGCGCCTGGCGCGCGGCGCGCCGCTGGCGGCCCGCATCAACAAGCAGACGGTGGCGCGCCTTGCCGGGTCTTCGCAACCCCTTACCGACGCCGAGCTGCACGACCTGTTTCGTTATGCTGAAAGCCGCGATCACCGCGAGGGTGTTCGCGCATTCTTGGCCGGCGACGAGCCGGCATTTACGGGAGACTGAGTTGGAAGGCAATGCCAATCTGTACGCGGTGCTGGCGGGCGGGTTCCCGCAAGACCGCAGCCAGGTCGCAATCGAGACCCCTGATCAAACCTATACGTGGAATGATATCGACGCCTTGAGCGGCAAGTTTGCGTCGCTGCTGCACTCGCTGCAGCTGCCGCAGGGCGCCCGCGTGGCCGTGCAGGTCGAAAAATCGCCCATGGCGCTGATGCTGTATCTGGCCACGGTGCGCGCCGGGTACGTGTATCTGCCCCTGAATACGGCGTATAAGGCCACTGAGGTCGCGTATTTTTTTGGCGACGCCGAACCCTCGGTCATCGTGTGCGACAGCGCAAACCTGGGCTGGATCAGCGAGCTGGCGGCCAAGATCGGTACCGAGCATGTCTTCACGCTCGATCACGATGGCAGCGGCACACTGGCCATGGCGGCGGCCGATGCGCACGCCGACTTCCACACCGTGCACAGCGGGCCGGACGACCTGGCCGCCATTCTGTATACCTCGGGCACGACGGGTCGCAGCAAGGGCGCCATGCTCTCGCATCGCAATCTGGCTTCGAACGCGCAGGTCTTGAACGATTTTTGGGGCTGGAGCAGCGACGACGTGCTGCTGCACATGCTGCCCATCTTTCATGTGCATGGGCTGTTCGTGGCCTCGCACGGGGCGCTGCTGGCCGGCGCGAAAATGATCTGGCTGCCCAAGCTCGATATCGACCAGGCGCTGAACTATCTGCCCCGGTGCACGGTAATGATGGGCGTGCCCACCTACTACGTGCGCCTGCTGGCCGATGACCGCTTCACGCGCGAAGTGTGCCGCAACATGCGGCTGTTCATTTCGGGTTCGGCTCCGCTGCTTATGGAAACCTTCGACGAGTTCCATGAGCGCACCGGTCACACCATACTCGAGCGCTACGGCATGAGCGAAACCATCATGCTCACTTCGAACCCGTACGGCGCAAAGCTGGGTGAGCGTATCGGCGG
This sequence comes from Yanghanlia caeni, assembly GCA_030733815.1. GTDB lineage: Bacteria > Pseudomonadota > Gammaproteobacteria > Burkholderiales > Burkholderiaceae_B > Yanghanlia > Yanghanlia caeni. Next base: position 15,242 of record JAUZQE010000016.1, on the reverse strand, counting down.
CACGGTAGGCATGCCGCTGCCCGGTGTTTCGGTGCGCGTGGTCGATGACGCCGACGGCCCTGTGGCTGCGGGCACCATTGGCAACGTGCAGGTCAAGGGACCCAATGTGTTTTCAGGTTATTGGCGCATGCCCGAAAAGACCCGCGAGGAATTCACGGCCGACGGATGGTTCCGTACGGGTGACCTGGGGCTGTTCGGTGGGGACGGCGCGCCCGATACCTATCTAAGCATCGTGGGGCGCAGCAAAGACCTCATCATCACGGGTGGCTATAACGTGTACCCCAAGGAAATCGAGCTGATCATCGATGCATTGCCGGGGGTCAACGAATCGGCGGTCATTGGCGTGCCCGACCCCGATTTCGGCGAGGCGGTGGTGGCCGTGGTGGTGCCTCGTGAAGGGCATACGCTGAACGCCGCTGACATGCAGGCCACGCTCAAGACGATGCTTGCCAACTACAAGGTGCCGAAACGCATCCACTTCGTGCCGGAACTGGTGCGCAACACCATGGGCAAGGTGCAGAAGAACGTGCTGCGCGAGCGCTACGCGCAATAGCGCTTACGCCTGCGGCCCCAATGCTTCATGGATGCGGCGGCAGGTGCTTGTGTACAGCATGAGCGCGCGGGAGATATTGCGTGCAAGCAATACTGCCGAAACCGCCAGGGCCAGCGCTGCCGGCAACAACGCCACCGGCGCGACGCTGGCCACTGCAAGCAGCACCACGGCGGCCAAATGTGCAGCAAACTGCTGCATGGCGTGGCGTTCTTCGATGAATTGCCTGACCTTGGGCATGAAGGGCAGCGCGACGGGCGCACGCCGCTGAGCGTTGTGCCACAGCAGGAACGGCACGATCTTGTACAGCATGCCATTCACGGCCGACACCGCGAACCCGGCAATCAGCAGCGTGCCAAGCAGCATTTGCCAGGTGTCGGGCCGCAACGCACCGCTGCGTGCCCACGGATACGCCATACCCAATAGCGCTGCAAGCATCAAGGCAACCATGGCCACGTGCCAGAACCAAGTGGTGGGTTCGGGCGCGGGTCGTTTGCGGGTGAGCAGCAGCCAAAAAGTCGTGCCGGCATAGATCAGGTAACCCACGCAAAGCAGAGCTGCTGGCAATATGCGGGTGACTAGCGCGCCCGAGTCGTCGGCCGACGGCGCTGCAGCCACCGTGATACCCACGAGCAACAGGAACACGACCGGTGCGAGCGTATCGGTGAGCGCGCGGGGGTAGATTTCGGTGGCCTGAAAGATGGGAATGACCTGATACGAGATGCCCACGACCAGCAGCCCCACCCAGCCCGCCAGACCCCACAAAACGTGCAGATCGGGAAGATGCTGCAGCCAGGCGGCCACCGACGGGGCCACCGCCAGCCATAGTCCGCCCCGCATGCCTGCCATGAACAGCCCCACCAGAACGGTGATTGCCAGGGCGGCCAGTGCGAGACGCACGGCGATCAGGATTTCCTTTGACCCCTTTGATTGCTGCGCGTGATCGCGGATGAGCCCGCCCGCGACGGCGACCAGAAACACCAGAAACGCGGCGGCCAGCAATACGACGGCGGCCGCGTGCAGTGGCGGGCGGCCGGTGAGGAAACCGAGTGCGAGTGACAGCGTACCCAACGTGAGGCACGCATGCACCAGCCGGGAAGTGACGTGTGCGTGCAACACCCGGATATGCGTCGCGACGGGAAGAATTTGCATCATTGCCCCCAGCATTGCACTGGCCAGCACTCCCAGCGTAAGAAGGTGCGTGGCGGCCAGTACGCCCGGATTCCAGCGCGTATAGGGGCCCGAAATGGCGATCCAGGCCAAACCGAGCGCGGCGAGCAGCAGAAAGACGGGCACGTTCAGGAAGAACCTGAATGCCACACCCAAAGGGGGGGACCGGTCAAAAGCAAGGGCTCGCTGCATGGAAATCAAGTATAGTTGACTGTTGCCGTAGGACAATCTTGATATTTGTTAAGGTGTCCGTGCGAAAGCGGGCGCATAGTTTCCGCTGGCACTGTACCGTGCATGCTTTTTAAGGATCTTCACCGTGTTGCACACTGCATTGGAACGACTCATCGTCAAAGGCAAATCCCTGTTGCCGATCGTGCAGGGTGGCATGGGGGTCGGCATCTCCGCCCACCGCTTGGCCGGAACCGTGGCATCACTGGGCGCATTCGGCACGATTTCCAGTGTCGATCTGCGGCGCCATCATCCCGACCTCATGGAAAAAACCGGTCGCTCGCGCGACAAGGCGCTCATCAACCAGGTCAACCTCATTGCGCTCGACCGCGAGATCAAGGCGGCGCGCAAGTTGTCCGGGGGTAATGGCGCCATTGCGGTCAACGTCATGAAGGCGGTCGAAGAATATCCCCATTATGTACGCCAGTCGTGCGAAAGCGGCGCTGATGCCGTCGTGGTCGGGGCGGGCCTGCCGCTCGATCTGCCCGAGCTCACGAACGACTTTCCCAAAACGGCCATCATCCCCATTTTGTCCGACGTGCGCGGCATTGCGGTCATCCTCAAGAAATGGATGCGCAAGAACCGCCTGCCCGACGCCATCGTCATCGAGAATCCGCGCTTTGCGGGCGGGCATCTGGGCGCACCTACGGCCGACCGCATCAACGATCCCTCGTATGCCTTCCCTACCGTGCTTGAAGGCACACGCGAATTGTTCAAGCAGCTGGGCATCGAAAAAGAAAACATTCCGCTCATCACCGCCGGGGGCATTCACAGCCACCAGCAGTTCAAGGAACTGCTTTCCATGGGGGCCAACGCGGTGCAAATGGGTACGCCGTTCGCCGTCAGCGAAGAAGGCGATGCCCACATCAATTTCAAGCGGGTGCTGGCCGAAGCCAAGCCCGAAGACATCGTGACGTTCATGAGCGTGGCGGGCCTGCCGGCCCGGGCGGTGCGTACGCCCTGGCTCGACAACTACCTCAAGAACGAAGCCAAGCTGCAAAGCATCGCCAAGGTCAAGCCGTGCACCGTCGCGTTCGACTGCCTGGCGCAGTGCGGTCTGCGCGACGGCATTTCCAAACAGGGGCAGTTCTGCATCGACACCCGTCTGGCCTATGCGCTGGCGGGCGACGTCAATCGCGGCCTGTTCTTCCGCGGTGCCGACAAACTCCCGTTCGGCAGCGCCATTCGCCCCGTGCGCGAACTCATCGAATACATGCTTACCGGCCTGCGTCCGGCCATCGAGGCCGTCACTAGCCCTGGTGTACGCCTGAACGCCGAGCCCGTTCCGGCTTGAACCGGCGGCGTGTCGCAACGGTAAGCAAAACGTACCGGGCCCCAAGGGGCCCGGTTTTCATTTGGCGGCGCTGCCCTGAGGCCGGGGCCGCTGCAGCAGCGCGATCAATGCTCCGCTCAGAAGCACCGCGGCCGACACGCCCAGGCCAGCCGAAAGGCTGCCCCAGCGGTCGCTGATCCAGCCGGCACCCACGGGGCCGATGGTCTGCCCGATTGCAAACAGGCTGGTCACCACCGCCAGCCCGCTACCCCAGGCGGCGCGAGGCAGGTTCGCCTTCACGAAACTGGTGGCGGCTGCCGGAACCATGAATACGCTGGCGCCCACCAGAATGCCCGAAAGCCATACGCCCGTGATCGTAGGCACAAACAGGGGCAGGGCGGCGCCGGCGCTCAGCACGCTCATGCTCGCAAACATCGGAAACCCGTCGGCACGGCCGTTGAACACACGGCGCCATAGAATGGGTGCAAGCAGCGTCATGATGCCCAGCGCGCTCCACATGATGGAGGTGACCGCCGCAGGTGGCAGGCCGGGGGCCGGATTCTGCTTGAGCCACGCGATGATGAACGTAATGTAGGCGATGTACCCAAGCCCGAACATGAAGTAGCCGATGAACTCGGGTAGGCATGGTTGCCAGCGCCACGCGGTATGCATGCCGGGGGCGCCGGGCTCGGCTACGTGGCGGCCCGCCATAATCGAAAATACGCTCAGGGGCACACACACGGCACCGATGGCCAGCCAGGCCCACGGCCAGGCCAGGTTCCCGTATAGCTCGAACAGCCACGGCAGGGCGGCGCCTGTGGTCAGCATGCCGATTCCGCTGCCGCTGAAGAACACCACGATTGCGCGTGTACCCAGCACGCCGGCGAGTACGCCGCCGCATATGAACGCCCCGGCCGCACCCAGGCCTGCCAGGAAACGGTAAATTGCGAGCAGGGTGAGATCGTGTGTCAGGCCCGTGAGGATCAGCGCCACGGTGGTGAGCACGATGCCGGCGTTGAACAGCGGGCGGTTGCCAAGGCGTTCAACCAGGCCGATGGTGGCCAGGGCGCCCAACAGATAGCCCAGCGCGTTGGCGGTGTTCAGCCAGCCGGCCTGCGCGTAATTGAGCGCAAGATCGGACTGCATGGCGGGCAGGATCAAGGCATAGGCAAAACGCGCGAAGCCCACGGACACGGCGGCGGCGCCCGAGAGCGCCCAGGGAAGAACTGCGGGATTCATGCGATGCTGCGGCCTTGTCTCATGGTGTTTGATTCTTATGGATTCATCATAGCAGGCCCACCACAGGCACGCGCCTTGCCACTGAGCGGGTGAGCAGCATCGGGCTGCGAAACATCAGGAGTCAGACCATGAATGAAGACACCCTCAAAGGGCAGTGGAAGCAACTCAAAGGCAAGGCCAAGGCCGCCTGGGGCGATCTTACCGACGACGAGCTCACACAGGTCGAGGGCAACGCCGAACGCCTCGCCGGCCTGGTTCAGGAACGTTATGGCCGGACTCGCGAGGAAGCAGAGCGTGAAGTCAACGACTTCTTTGAAAGCAACCGCGGACCCTATTGATTGCAGTGAAAGGGCGCGCCCGGAATGAGCAGCCGGGTGCACCCGGATGTCTCCGTAGCGTCCTTTGACGCGTTGATTCATTGGCGGGCGCCTGCAATTGCAACGGTGCCGGCAATGCCGCAAACCGCAGGCTGGTCCTGCGGTTTTTTTTTGTGTCTGGCGGCATATGGCTTGCTATGCCGCGGGGCATCGACACTCGGAGCGAGGCATGGGAACCACGGCGTGGGTCATGATGGCGCATATCGTTACGCTAGGCACCTGGAGCGCCGCCCTGCTGATACTGGCAGGGCTGTATGCGGGCCCGCCGTCGCAAAGCGAACGCGCACAGGTGCATCGTCACCGGATCATGTGCCGTTACGTGTTCGTGATGGTGGCCTCACCGGCCGCAGTGCTGGCCATACTGAGCGGCAGCGGCCTGGTGTACTTGCTGGGAGCAAGCGGCTCTTGGCTTCCGGCCAAGCTTCTTGTCGTCGCGTTGCTTGCTGCCTATCACGCCTACTGCGGCAGCCTGCTCGATTCCCAGGGAATGGAATCGCGTCGCTCACGGCCACGGCGGCATCACCCCTTACTCATTGCGGTGCCCATCGTGCTCATCAGCACGATCCTGCTGCTGGTGCTTGCCAAGCCCGACATGGTGTTCGAATACCAGCTCGCCCCCCAGCCAGCCGGCCAGCGCCACGAGCAGGGCACCCAGCAGCGACAGGGCGAGGCCACCCTGCATGACGGCCTGCAATGGATCACCCAGACGGGATAGCCAGTTGATGAAGCCCACCGCCAGCAACATGACCGCAACGACGAAATGGCTCCAGCCCGCTGCCCGGTGGCGGATGCCTTTGATGATGAGCAGCTCGAGCGTGCCAATGATGCCGGCCACGAAACCCAGCCCCGTTCCGCCACCCGCAAGCCAGAGCGATGCGCGCGCCCAGAACTCGTCTCCCGTCATCAGGAAGGCAACGTCTGTGGCCACTACCGCAAGTAGGAACGCAATGGGAAAGGGCACCACCATGGGATGGATGGGGTGGCGGGCAATGGCAACCGCAGTGTGTGTGCCAAGCGGCAGGGGATGGCCAAGTTTTTTCATGGAGCTTCATGGACGCAGTGGCGGGCCGGAGGTGGCGAGCGGCGGGAAGCAACCGGTATGCCGGGTGTACGCCTGTATGACCGGCAAGCGCACCGCCGAGCGCACGCGCGCAGGCGTGCGGGCGGTGGCACTTTGCGGCGCACTCGCCCCGTGCCTGGCCGGCTGTGTGGCGGGGCCGCTGTCAGCGCTCGAGCCGGCCAGCTCCGTGACGCGCTCCGTCGCGTCACTGTGGTGGATCATGGCGTCGGGTACCGGATTGATCCTGCTGCTGATGGTGGGCCTGGCGATGCTGGCGATACGCCGTAATCCGCCCCGCGCGCCGGGCCATCGTGGAGTGCGGCTGTTGTTGCTGTTCGGGGGCATAGCACTGCCGGTGACAGTCATTGCTGCGTTGCTGGCGTATACCCTGCGGCTCGAGCAGGCCCAATGGCCCCCCGGTGCTCAGGCCGAGGCGTCGCGTGCATTTCATGTTGACGTCATCGCGCATCAGTGGTGGTGGGAAGCCCGTTACCCCGCTGCGACATCGGACGCTGATGCGGCGGCTGTCGTGCCGCGTTCAATCAACGTGCTGTACGTGCCGGCCGGTGTGCCCGTGCACGTGCGCATCATGGCCACTGATGTGATTCACGCGTTCTGGGCGCCGCGCATCGCGGGTAAGCTCGATGCGGTTCCCGGGCGGGTCAATCAATTGCGCCTGGAGATCGACGAGCCCGGCGAGTATGCCGGGGTGTGCGCGGAATATTGTGGGGAGGGGCATGCGGGCATGCGCTTCACGCTGATCGCTCATCCGCCGGACGTTCTGCGCGAACGGCTGGCTGAATTGGCCGGGGAGGCACGATGACCGATCTGCAGCGTTCCGCCATGGCACACCATTACGAGCTCGAGGCGGTGTGGGGATCCGACCCGGGGTTGGGCCGGCTTGCGTCCGTGAATCACACGACGATGGGCAAACGCTTCATCATCGCGTCACTCATCTTCTTTCTGTTGGGCGGGCTGCTCGCAATGCTGATACGCACGCAGCTTGCGTCGCCTCAGAATGCCTTCATGGATGCGGGCGTCTACAGCCAGGTCTTCACCATGCACGGCACGGTGATGATGTTCCTGTTCGCGATTCCCATGCTGGAAGGGCTGTCGTTCTATCTCTTGCCCAAGATGCTGGGTGCGCGCGACATGGCCTATCCGCGCCTGGGCGCGTATGCCTGGTACTGCTACCTGTTCGGCGCCACCATGGTTGTATCGAGCCTGTTGCTGGGGCTCGCCCCGCACAGCGGCTGGTTCATGTACACCCCATTGTCCAGTGGCCGCTATAGCCCGGGCATTGCCAACGACATCTGGCTGATCGGCATCACCTTCGCCGAGATTTCGGCCCTGTGCGGGGCGATCGAGCTGCTCACTACAATACTGAGAATGCGCGCGCCCGGCATGCGCTTGACGCGCATGCCGCTGTTCGCGTGGTACATGCTGGTGACGGCCGGCATGATGCTGCTGGGCTTTCCGCCGTTGATCCTGGGCAGCATTCTGCTCGAACTCGAGCGTGCATTCGGCTGGCCGTTTTACGACCCCGTGGCGGGCGGCGATCCCGTGCTCTGGCAACATCTTTTCTGGCTGTTCGGCCACCCCGAGGTTTACATCATTTTCGTGCCCGCGGCCGGTATGGTCACGGCGATGCTGTCGACGTTCTGCGCCCGACCGATCGTGGCGTACCGCTGGGTCGTGGCCAGTGTCGTGTCGATCGGTGTGCTGAGCATGCTGCTCTGGGCGCATCATATGTTCACGGTGGGGCTCAGTACGCCGGCCGTGGCGTTCTTTTCGGTGGCCAGCACGCTCATTGCCATTCCGACGTCCGTGCAGTTTTTCGCCTGGGTCGCAACGTTGTGGTGCGGTCGCGTACGCTGGTCGATTCCCATGCTCTTCATGGCGGGGTTTTTCATCACTTTCATTGTCGGCGGGCTGACCGGCGTCATGGTGGCGCTGGTGCCATTCAACTGGCAGGCGCACGATACGCACTTCGTCGTCGCCCACCTGCACTATGTGCTGGTGGGCGGCATGGTGTTTCCAGTGATGGCGGCTGCGTACTACTGGCTGCCTCATCTGACGGGGCGCATGCCTTCGCGCCACCTGGGCAAACTGGCATTCTGGCTGGTGTTCGGCGGGTTTCACCTAACCTTCCTGCCCATGCATTTGACGGGGCTGGCCGGCATGCCGCGACGCGTGCACGCCTACCCTGCGGAAATGGGCTGGGACGTGCTGAACCTGGTGTCGTCTGTGGGCGGCTTCATTCAGGCCGTTGGGTTTGCCGTGTTCGTTCTCGACATGGTGATGCACGCGCGCAGTGGTGCGCTAGCCCCGCGCAACCCTTGGGGCGCGGGCACGCTGGAATGGGCCATGCCGACGCCGGCCCCTTCGTACAACTTTGCCAGCATTCCCGATGTTTCGGGTGTGGATCCGGTGTGGGACAACCCCGAGCTGCCTCAAGAGCTGGCGGCGGGGCGACACTGGCTGGGCGGGCCTGCGGGGGGGCGGCGGCTGACGCTGTCGACCGACATCGTGTCGGCACGGGCTCAAAGCGTGATCGTGCTGCCGGGGTCGAGCTGGTGGCCGCTTGCATCTGCGCTGGCTACCGGAGGCTTCTTTCTGTGCGTGCTGCTCAAGCTCTATGGCGTCGCGCTGGCGGCCCTTGCCGTGACGATCGTGCTGCTGCTGTGCTGGGCGTGGTCGAACGGCTCACGGCAGGATGCCGGTCGTGTGGCGGCGCGTGATGACGTGCATCTGCCGCTGCATTTCGAGCACGTGGCCGGTGCGCCGGGATGGCATGGCACCGTTTACGCCCTGGTGGCCGATGCCGCAGTGCTGGGCTCGCTCGTGTTCGGCGCAGTGTATTTGTGGGCGGTGGCGCCCCAATGGCCACCGGTTGTGGTGGCCGTGGTGCCGCCCTGGAGCACTGCGGTTGCGCTGGCGTGCTGGCTTGTGGCGTGGCTCGCGGCACGTGGATCGGCCCGTGCGCTGGATCGGGTACCGTCACAAGGGCGCAGCGCGGGTTCGCTCAAAGATGAAGGGGCACGGGCCCAACCGAGGCTGGCGGCGCCACGGGCCGCGTTGGGTCTGCATGCTGCCGTTCTGGTTGCACTGCTCGTCGTGCTGGGCGTCGTGCTGGCGGGTCTGCCGCCGGCCACGGGTCACGCCCAGGCTGCCGTCGTCACTGCGCTGCTTTGGTATGCCTGCATACACATTGCCGCCGCACTCGTGATGTCCCTGTTCCTGCTGGCACGCTGGTGTGCCGGCTTCGAGTCTGCCGGGCGACGCCTGGAACCGGCCGTGGTGTGGCTTTTCGGCCATTACAGCCTGGGCAGCGCGGTACTGTGCATTGGCGCGGCGTCGGTGCTGGGTGCGGGCGCCTGAACAGACCCCGGCTTCATACCGAGGCCGACAGGGCGATCATCATTTTGCGCTTCGATCATGCTATTACTGTGAGTTTTACCGTAATGTGCATTGCCATGAGGCTGGAGCGTCATAGATGATCGATGTGATTTTTCGACTGTCGGGTGGGATCGGGCTGTTTCTGCTCGGCATGGCGTTACTCTCCGATGGCCTGGTGGCATTTGCGGGTGCCGCGTTACGCCGGGCGCTGCTGCGTTTCACGGGCACTCCGTGGCGTGCCTTCGCCTCGGGCGCAATCACTACTGTATTGATCCAGTCGTCCACCGCCACCACCGTCACCCTCATTGGTTTCGTCGGTGCGGGGCTCATCGCCTATTCACAGGCGGTGGGGGTGGTCATCGGGGCAAGTCTGGGCACAACCGCCACGGGCTGGTTCGTTGCTGGCCTCGGCCTGAAAATCAATCTGGGTTACTACACCTTGCCGCTCATCGGTGCAGGGGCCTTTCTTCGCATCATGGGGCGCGGGCGCTGGCGTCACCTCGGGTTGGCGCTGGCAGGGTTCGGCATGCTGTTTCTGGGCCTGTCGGGCATGCAGGACGGCATGCGCGGGCTCGCGCAGGATTTCGACCTCAAGTCGCTGCCTTCGCACGGGCTGCAGGCCCACATACTGGCCATGCTTGCCGGAGTGGTGCTGACGACACTGCTGCAGTCGTCGACTGCAGCCGTTGCCACCACCCTTACTGCGTTGCATGCCGGCACGATCGCGTTTGAACAGGCTGCGGCCGTTGTGGTGGGTGCAGCGATCGGCACCACGCTCACCGGGGCGCTGGTTGCATTGGGCGGGACGGTGGGCGCAAAGCGCACCGCACTTGCGCATGTGCTGTTCAACCTGGGCAGCGGCATCATTGCCATTGTCCTTCTGCCCGTCTTTCTGTCCGTGATTTCATGGCTGAATGCACATGCGGGGCTGGAAGCCGGTGCGATGAGCCTGGCGATGTTCCATACGTTGTTCATTGCCGTGGGTGTGGCCGCCTTCATGCCGTTCGTGGGGCGCTTCGAGCGCGTGGTCGCCCGGCTGCTGCCGGAACGCCCTCAGGATATGAGCCGGCACCTCGATGCCAGCGCACTGGCCATGCCGTTCGTGGCGCTGGAAGTTTCGCAGCGCGCGCTGGAATCGATCACCCATCAATTGGTCGAATTGCAGCGCGTACTGATGCGCAAGCCGCTTTCCGATTCCGAGATGCAGACGCTCGAGCGGGCACATACGGCACTCAACGAGGCATTACAGTTCATTGCACGGCTGCCGCCGCTCGAGCACGAGGCCGATCTGCACAGACAACGCGTGGCGCAGCTGCACGCCATCGATCATCTCCTTCGCCTGCATGGGCGTCTGCTGAATGCTCCCGATCCGTCTGAACTGCTCGACGATGTTGCGGTGCACGTGCTGCGCCGTCAAATGGAAGAACTTCTCGATCTCGTGCATGACGGCCTGGATGGCAAGGCGGCACCCGACTGGATGCACGAGCTGGATCGGCGCAATGCGCAAATACGGGCCTCCATTGGCACGGTGCGGGCGCAATTGCTCGAGTCCGATTCGGTGGACGGCGGACTGGCCCGTGCCCTGCAGCTGACCGACAGCCTGCGCTGGCTCAAGCGCTCTGCCGGCCATGTACAGCGCATCTGTTTTTATCTGCTTGCGGGGCGGCAGGCGCCGGTCGAATCAGATAAGCTTCCCGCGCCCGACGAATCCGAGCTTGCTGTCGGGCCGGAAACCGATATGGGCGTGCGACAGCCCTCGACTCAGGTGTAGCGTGGCGGCCTTTGTTCCCCCCGGCCTTCATGCTATTGTCGGTAGGCTGTTACGCTGTTGAGATCATGACGCCAACGACTTCCGCCGCCCCGACCCCAACGGCCTCCGGCTCCGACCCTGCGGCACCGGCCGTCGCCCTGCATGCCGAGCTGGTTGCAGTGGTGGTGGCCGTCACGCAGGGCATGCCCCGTGTGCTGGTGCGCGATGCCGACCATGCGCTACCCGCCGGGCCGTTCCAGTTCTCGCATCGCTCGCTGCAGGCGGGCTTGCGGGCCTGGGTCGAGGAACAGACGCACCACCCCCTCGGGTATGTCGAACAGCTGTACACGTTTGCCGACCGTGATCGCGCCAGCATCGCCGGTCAGCCGGTGATTTCCGTCAGCTATCTGGGTTTGACGCGCGAAAAAACGCCCGCAGCGGGTGAAACGGCCAACTGGCAGGACTGGTATCGCTATTTTCCATGGGAAGATTGGCGTGCCGGGGTGCCCGCCATCGTGGCCGACGAGATCTTGCCTTGCCTGCAGGAATGGGTGGCAGCCGGCAGTGATGCCGCCGAACGGGAGCGGCGTGCGCGACGCGTGGCGTTCACATTCAGTGCAGAGCCCGATTCCTGGAACGAGGAGCTCGTGTTGCAGCGTTATGAGCTTCTCTACGAGGCGGGCAGGGTGCCCGAGGCGTTGCGCCGCAATCCGGCACTGAAGCAGGCGGTCGTGCCCGGCACGCCCATGCCGCATGATCACCGGCGCATTCTGGCCACGGCCATGGCGCGCCTGCGTGCCAAAATCCGCTATCACCCGGTGGTGTTCGAGCTCATGCCGGAACGCTTTACGCTCTTGCAGCTGCAGCAGGCTTTCGAAGCGGTGGCGGGGCGTCTGCTGCACAAACAGAATTTTCGCCGTTTCATCGAGCAGCAGAATCTCGTCGAGGAAACGGGTGGCATGGAACGTGGGGTGGCCGGGCGCCCGGCCAAGCTGTTTCAGTTCCGGCGCACCATCATGGCTGATCGCGCGATCGCGGGTAGCAAGCTGCCGCTCGCCCGTCAGGCTTGAATCATCTCGCGTGGTTTTTTTGCCTCTGCTCTCTTGACGTCTAGTTATGCTCAGTATTAGCATAATAAGAACTCAGCGCGCTAACGCATGACGAAGCGCTGGCTCCCGGGAAGACCGGGCGATGCCGCTGCTGGCGTCGCACGGGCTTCCTTAAACTTTCGCAGATATATACTCGATATGAGCATAATAAACGGAATGCCGGTCATGACGGATGCACCGGTCGTATGCCGGGTCTCCCGCCCGAACCTGAAGGCGGTCGACTCCGTGCCGGTGCGCGAGCCCGCTCTGGAGGCGGTTCCGCAGGTCTCGCCCCTGCCGGACGTGATGCTGGAGCCATTGGTGCGCGAGACACTGCGAGAGGACCTCGGCCGGGCCGGCGACCTGACCAGCAACTTGATCATTCCCGCCGAGGCGCAGGTGCAACTCAAGCTGGCGGCGCGCGAGGCGGGGGTGTTGGCCGGCCTCGATCTGGCCCGAATCGCCTTCGCGGTGATGGACGGACGCATCCGGTTCAATCCCGTACTGCGCGACGGCGCGCGCCTGCAGCCGGGTGACGTGATCGCTACGGTCGAAGGGCCGGCGCGCGAGATCCTGTCTGCCGAACGCACGGCGCTCAACTTTCTGTGCCATCTCAGTGGTGTGGCCAGCGCAACCGCCCGTATCGCCGACGCCATCCGGCCCTACGGCACACGCGTCACCTGCACCCGCAAGACGCTTCCGGGGCTGCGCATGGTGCAGAAGTATGCGGTGCGCGTGGGCGGCGGCAGCAATCACCGTTACGGGCTGGACGACGCCATTCTGATCAAGGACAACCACATTGCCGTGGCCGGCAGCGTGCGTGCGGCGGTCGAGCGCGCGCGGGCCGCAGCGGGGCACATGGTCGCGATCGAGCTGGAGGTCGATACGCTCGATCAGCTGCGGGAAGGCCTGCAGGCCGGTGCAAACATCATTCTTCTGGACAACATGCCGCCCGAAATGTTGCGCGAAGCCGTACGGATCGTGGATGGTCGGGCGGTGACGGAAGCGTCGGGCCGCGTTACGCTGCAAAGTGCCGTGGACATGGCCGCCGCGGGGGTTGACTACATTGCAGTGGGTGCCATCACCCACAGTGTCGCCACACTCGACATCGGCCTGGACGCCATGCTGGAACAGGGTCATGCGTAGGGCACGTCGCTTCGTTCGCACGGTCGTCCTGATGGGGAGTGCCGTGCTGGCCGGTGCCGCTGCGATGGGTGTGGCCAGAAGCGATCATGCCCGCCAAACGCAAGCTGTGGCAGCCCACGCCGACTGGCCGCAGGGGCCGGTCACACTCGTGGTCACGTTTCCGCCGGGTGGCGGAACCGATACCCTGGCGCGCCGTCTGGCCGATCGGCTGCATTATCGTTATGGCCACGCGTTCGTCGTGGAAAACCGTTCCGGTGCCAGTGGCAATATCGGTGCGCAGGCCGTGGCGCGTGCGCGCCCCGATGGTCATACACTGCTGGTGGCCAACAGCTCTTACGCCATCAATCCATCGGTATTCAGCGAACTGGGGTTTGATCCCGCCCGTGACCTGGTGGGTGTGATCAATGTGGCGTACGTGCCCTCGGTGATCGTGACACGGGCCGAATCACCGTGGCCCGACCTGTTGAGCGCCGTGGATGCCGGTCGCGGAAAGGTGGCAGGGCAGGATGACGTACCGGCCTACGCGTCATGCGGCAACGGTACGCCGCAACACGTTGCCGCGGCCATGCTCAACCAGAGCACGGGCTCACAGTGGCTGCACGTTCCGTATCGGGGCTGCGGCCCGGCGCTGATCGACGTCATGGCAGGAACGGTCGACCTGGCCGTTGTGACCGCTTCGAGTGCCTTGCCGCACATTCAGGCCGGTTCGTTGCGCGCGCTGGCCGTGACTTCGCCGGAGCGCTCTGCGCTGCTGCCCGATATTCCGTCGGTGGCCGAGCTTGGCGTAACAGGCTATGCGCTGAATCAGTGGCATGGTCTGCTGGCTCCCGGCACCACGCCTGCGCCATTGATCGAGCGCATTCATGCCGCCGTCAATGCGGTGCTGGCCGAGCCCGCAGTGCAGCAGGAACTGATCGGCATGGGCTATGACCTTGCCGAAGGCGAGGCGCGCGATTTTCAGCACGTGATTCGTGAGGATCTCGACCGCTTTGCCGTGGCGGCGCGTCGCATGGGCCTTAAAGTGAATTGAGTTCAGCCACGCTCGACAGGAACGTCGCGCTGACGGCACCATTCGCTCCATGAGCCCGGGTACAGGGTGCCACCGCCCAGCCCGGCGATCTCCATTGCGAGCAGGTTATGGCACGCACTGACACCCGAACCGCATTGGTGAATGACCTGTTCGGGCGGTGTGTCGCCCAATAATTCATGAAACGCTGCACGCAGCTCTTCGGCCGGCTTGAATCGCCCGCCGGCATCAACGTTTTCCTTGTAGAAGCGGTTTAGCGCGCCGGGGATGCGGCCCCCGATCGGATCGATGGTTTCGTTCTCGCCGCGGTAGCGGTCGGGGCTGCGGGCATCGACCATCACGCGCTTTCTGGATTCGACGTTTTCCAGCATGTCGGTGAAGGTGACGGTGGGCATGTCGCGCGTGCGAAGGGCAAGTGTGCCGCGTTGCGCCGAAGGTGCACGGGTGTTGAGATCGCCGCCGGCCTCGAGCCATGTTTTCAGGCCCCCATCGAGCACGCGCACGTTCTGGTGCCCGATCCAGCGCAGCAGCCACCACAGGCGCGCGGCGAACATCGCGTCGTCGGCATCGTACGCCACGATCAGGGTGTCGTTGTTGGCGCCCATTGCCGCCATGCCATCGGCAAATGCCTGGGGGTCGGGCAGCGGATGCCGGCCTGTCATTCCCGTAACCGGCCCGCTCAGCAGCGTGCCCAGATCGGCGTAATGTGCGCCGGGAATATGGCCGTTGGCATACGCTTCTGCGCCGGCCGAAGCGTCGGTGAGGGCGTAGCGGCAATCGACCACCAGCACGTCGTTCTGTGTGGCGAGCAGGCTTCTGAGTTCGGTGGCGCTGATCAGCGCGGATGGGCGCATGGTGTCTATATGACCGCCTCCCGGTTTGCAAGGGTTTTCGTTGTTGATGACAGACGAGGTAGGGTGCAGCTCTATATCCGG
>JAUZQE010000015.1 GCA_030733815.1 Yanghanlia caeni | reverse complement strand
GCCTGCCGGAGCCGTTTGCGCCCCCGCCACTGCGACCACTCGTTTGCTGAGCCCTGCATCATACCACGATTCAGAAGCCCCGCGTGCACGTTGAACAATCAACCTGCCCTTGCCACCGCCTTCACTCGATTCAGCGTGCCAATACGGCAACAACAGACCGGGCTTTAAGCGCGAGACTTAAGGGTTAACCCGGGGGTCTCGTGAAGCAAGGAAGCGAACTATAGCATGAAAAATTTGGGGTGTGCAAATCAGGGCTTCGGCAGTGCACATTCGGGCGCGGCATGTGGTTGAATGGCAGTCATAAAACTTCAATACACAGCAAGAACACGAAACACCATGACCGAAGATATCCTCATCAATGTCACGCCGTTCGAAACCCGTGTCGCACTGGTCGAACAGGGTGCCGTGCAGGAGCTTCATATCGAACGCAGCATCCAGCGCGGTCATGTCGGCAATCTCTACCTGGGCAAGGTGGTCAGGGTGTTGCCCGGCATGCAAAGCGCGTTTGTCGATATCGGCCTCGAGCGCGCAGCCTTCATTCACGTAGCCGACTTGCGTCAGAATCGCAGCGAACGCAGTCAGGGCCTGCCTGTCACGCCCATCGAGAAGCTGCTGTTCGAAGGGCAGCCAATCATGGTGCAGGTCATCAAGGATCCTCTCGGCACCAAGGGCGCACGGCTGTCCACGCAGATCAGCATTGCGGGGCGCATGCTGGTGTATCTGCCTTACGACCCCCATGTCGGCATTTCGCAGCGCATCGATTCCGAGCACGACCGCGCCCAGTTGCGCGAACGGGTCATGCGGCTCATGAAGAAAGACGAACCCGGCGGCTTCATCGTGCGTACCCAGGCCGAAGGCGCCACCGATGAAGAGCTCGAAGCCGACTGCCAGTACCTGAGAACCTTGTGGGTGCGCATTCAGGAAAAGCTCAAGACCCAGCCGGCGCCTTCACTGCTACATGCCGACCTCACGCTGCCGCAGCGCGTGCTGCGCGACATGGTCACGCCCAATACTTCGAGCATATTGGTGGATTCGCGTACCGTCACCCAGGAACTGACCGAATGGGCCAGCTCCTATACCCCTTCGGTGGTCGATCGCATACGCCACTACAGTGGCGAGCGCCCGCTGTTCGACACGGCCAATGTCGATGAAGAGATCACCCGTGCCCTGTCGCGACGCGTCGACCTCAAGTCGGGCGGTTACCTCATCATCGACCAGACCGAAGCATTGACGACGGTAGACGTGAACACGGGCGGATACGTGGGCGGGCGCAACTTCGGCGACACGATCTTCAAAACCAACCTCGAAGCCGCAGTCGCCATCGCCCGCCAGTTGCGGCTGCGCAACCTGGGCGGCATCGTCATCATCGACTTCATCGACATGGAAGATGCCGGCCATCGGCAGGCTGTACTGGCCGAGCTGGAAAAGGCGCTATCACGCGATCGCACACGTGTCACCATCAGCGGCTTCAGCCAGCTTGGCCTGGTGGAAATGACACGCAAGCGTACGCGCGATTCGCTGGCGCACCAGCTGTGTGAGCCCTGCCCCACCTGCCAGTCGCGGGGCAACGTGCGCACACCCCGAACCGTGTGCTACGAAATTCTGCGCGAAATTCTTCGTGAATCGCGCCAGTTCAACCCCAAGGAATTCCGCATATTGGCGTCCCAGGCCGTGATCGACCTGTTTCTGGAAGAAGAAAGCGATCATCTGGCGATTCTGGGCGACTTCATCGGCAAGCCGGTATCGCTGCAGGTCGAAACGCTTTATTCCCAGGAACAATACGACATCGTGCTCATCTGAAAGAGGCCGGGCAGCGCCCTACTGTGCGGCCGCACACGCCACCTGCCGACACACAGTACACACGTTACACACGGCACCACCCGTGCGCCCTCGCCCTACTGCGCTACCGGTTCACAGGTTCCCGGCCGGCGCACGGCGTCGAGCATGCGATCAAGGCGTTGTTGCACGTCATCGTTGTAATAGTAGCTGTACACGCGTACCGCGACGCGGTTCGATGCTCGCCATGATTCCGGGTACTGGATCAGGTCGGCAATGATGACGTTCTCGTAGCTTTGCGGAATATCGCTCGTTTCGATGAGCGTGGCGAGGCTGGTTTCGCGTTCCTGCATCACGAATCGCGGTGCAGTGCCGCATGCAGCCCGATGCTGGTAGAGGTTGCGCTGCAAGCCCGGAAAATCCATGTCACTCAGCATGAACTCAGTGATGAAATAGGTGGAGTTGCGCAGATCATCAGGTTGTATGCCGCCCTTGCCGGAGCCGGCTGCACAGCCGGCCAGTACTGCGGCCGCCATCAGGGCCGATGCAAAACCGTTAAACGCCTTTTTCATCTGCGCGTACTCCCCTTATTCACGAAACTGCATACGATACAGCGAAGCATACACGCCGTTGCTGGCAAGCAGCTCGTCGTGGCGCCCCTGCTCAACGATGCGGCCTTCATCCATCACCACGATCAGGTCGGCCTTCTGCACGGTCGACAGCCTGTGTGCAATGACCAGCGTCGTGCGACCGGCCATCAGTCGCTCGAGCGAGGCCTGCACCTGACGCTCGGACTCGTTGTCGAGCGCGGAAGTGGCCTCGTCGAGAATAAGGATGGGCGCGTTCTTGATCAGTGCCCGTGCTATGGCGAGACGCTGCCGCTGCCCGCCCGAAAGCTGGCTCGCGTTCTCGCCCACCGGGGTATCGATGCCCTGCGGCAGGCTGTCGACGAACTCCAGCAGATTGGCCGCCTGCAATGCGTCGCGAATCTCCTGCCGGCTGGCCTCGTGCAAACTGCCGTAACCCACGTTGTCGGCAATGGTGCCGTCGAACATCACCACGTCCTGGCTCACCAGCGCCAGCTGCCGGCGCAGGCTGGCCAGGGTGATGTCGCGCACATCATGACCGTCGATGCGCACCTCGCCGCTCACCGGCACGACGAAACGCGGAATGGTATTCACCAGTGTGGTCTTGCCGCTGCCAGAGCGGCCGACGAGCGCCACGGTCTGACCAGGCTCTACAGTCAGTGAAATACCTTTCAGCACATCGTTCGACGCACCCTCGTAGCGATGGGTAACGTTGCGGAATTCGATGCGCCCTTTGACCGGTTCCTGCAGTTCGATCGTGCCGGTGTCTTTCTCGGGCAGGCTGTCGACCAGCGTGAAGACACTCTCGGCCGACACCAGCATGCGCTGCATCGAGCCGGCTATTTTGGTGAGGCGCTTGACCGGGTCGAATATCTGCCCGAGCGCCGCCATGAACGCGGCGAAGCTGCCGACCGTCAACCCTCCGTGATTCGCCTGATACAACGCCACGGCGATCACCGCAGCAACGGCCACCGCAATGAAGAACTGCGATACGGGGGACATGGCGGCGTCGGCGCTTGCCGCACGCATGGCAAACCGTCGCAGCCGGGCATTCACGTACGCAAAGCGGCCGCTCTCGCGCTCGTAGCCGTCGAACAACTTGACGACGCGCTGGCCATCGATGCTTTCCTGAACCACACGGGTGAGCTCCGCATTCATGCTGATGGTGTCGCGGTTGATGCTGCGCAGCCGCCGGATAAACAGCCGGGCCGTATAAACCGACACTGGCATGACGACCAGAACAATGAGGGTGAGCTGCCACGACATGTACAGGAGCACGACGAGCAGCGCCAGCACGACCAGACTCTCGCGTACCAGCACCGTAATGACTTCGGTGGCGTATTCGGTAACGTTGCCGGCATCGATGGTGAAGCGGTTCAGCAGGCGACCCGTGTCGCTGCGTTTGTAATCTTCGTCGGACATGCCCAGCAACCGGTCGAACATGTCGCGCCGAATGCCCAGCAGCATGTTGTTGGCCACCCAGGCGAGCAAATAGGCGCTGGTGTAGCTGGTAATGCCGCGCAGCAAAATCAGCCCGATTACGGCGAGCGGAATGGCCCACACATAATATGGCTTTGCCCCGGTGAACCCCTCGTCGAGCAGCGGTTTGGTAATGATGGCCAGGGTGGGCTGGGTGGCGGCCGAAATGCTGACCAGAACGATCGCCAGGACAACGGCCTTCCAGTATTTGCCGAGGCGACCGTAGATGCGTCGCCACAGATCAAACTTGACGGGCGCGGTCTTGGCATCGACCGTTTGGGATGATGACTTCAAGTATGGACTCGCTTATATACTAGTGTGCTGAACAAGCCCGGCCATTTTACCCGCCCATCTCCTGCGCGCACGGCCTGTACAAGCCCTTACCTTTTCTGTCGTTACATCCCGTCGCCCTATGAATCCTGTTTCCGCCATTTACCTGCGCATGCCAAACTGGATCGGCGACGTCTGCATGAGCCTTCCCAGCCTGGATGCCGTTCTGGCCACCGGCCTGCCCGTGGTCGCGTGTGCCCGCCCCTGGGCGCGCGATCTTCTGGCCGGTTACGAACTGGCCGGCTTCATCGAAATGACCGGGCGCTGGCGTGAAGACCGTGCTGCCGTGCACGCCTTTCGCAAGAAGGCGGCCCACGCCCATCCACGCGGCCTGCTGTTGCCCGATTCGCTTTCCAGCGCCATGGTGTTCAATTTTGCCGGCGTGCCCAGCGCGGGTTACCGCGACGACGGGCGTAGCCTGATTCTGCGCTGGCCGGTACCCAAGCCGGGGGGCCATCTGCACGCAGTGGAATCGTGGTATCACTTGACCCTGCATGCGCTGCGTCGCTGGGGGTGCCCTCTGCCGCCACCCAAGCCGCCACGCCAGCTCGGACTGCGGCTGACCGAGCGGCATCGCAGCGAGGCCGGCTATACCCTTGAACAGGCCGGGCTCACGGAAGGCGACTTCGTGCTGATCGCCCCGACCGCCACGGGCCTGCACAAGGGCCGCGTAAAAGTGTGGCCCCACTTCGACGCGCTGACGCGCCGTCTGCAGCAGTCCGGCCACACCGTCGTGATGTGCCCGCCGCCAGCCGAAGTTGAAGCGGCACGCGCCAACGCACCGTCGGCGCTGTGCCTGCCCCCCATGAAGCTGGGCGCCTTTGCTACACTCACCCAGCAGGCGGGGCTGGTCATCTGCAACGATTCCGGTGTCTCGCATCTGGCCGCTGCGGCCGACGCCCGCCAGATCACGCTGTTCGGTGTCACGCAGCGCGAACGCACCGGCCCGTGGTCAACGCACGCCACATGCCTGGGTTCTGCAAGGGTCTGGCCCGACATCGACGAGGTCGAAGAGCACGCCCTCGCCATGCTGCAACTCGAATACTGACCGACACCGACCGAATGGCGTTATCGACCTTCCTCACCAATCTCGTGATTCCGCTGAACCTGGGCGTTACGTTATTGGTGCTGGGCGTGCTGTGCTCAATGCTGCGCCGGCCGCGTCTGGGGGCGCTCATCACCGTTTCCGGGGTGGCGTGGGTGCTGTTCTGGTCGCTGCCCGCCTCCACCCTGTGGGCCGGCGGCCACCTGGAGCAGCGCTACCCGTACCGGCCACCCGATCAACTGCCGGTGGCCGAAGCCATCGTGGTTCTGGGGGGCAGCACGGCCAGCAATCGTGCGAACTGGTTCGAACCCTACGACCGTCAGCGCACGATCTCGCGGGTCGACACGGCGGCCGAGCTCTACCATGCAGGCCGCGCGCCCCATGTGGTCGTGTCGGGCGCAGCGCTCGACGGCAACGTCAGTGAATCGCAGATCATGGCCAACAACCTGCGTCAGCTGGGAGTGCCCAGCGAAGTCATCATCCAGGAATCCGAGAGCCTCACCACCTACGAAAACGCGGTCTACACCGCCCGCCTGCTCAAGGAGCTGCAGCTTGACCGCGTTCTGCTCGTTACATCGGCGCTGCACATGCCCCGGGCCATGGGCGTGTTCCGCAAGCAGCAGGTCGACGCCATAGCGGCCGGCTCCCCCCCGCAGATTACCGTGCCTGAAGACACCACGTTCCTGTTCTGGCAGCCCAATGCCCACGTATTGTCGGCCAGCCGCTCGATCGTCAAGGAATACGTCGGCATGCTGGTGTACTGGCTGCGGGGCTGGCTCTGATGAACTGCCGGCCGGGTTGTGGTGCCTGCTGCATCGCGCCGTCAATCAGCAGCCCCATACCGGGAATGCCGCAGGGCAAACCGGCCGGCGTGCGCTGCGTGCAGCTCGATGAACACGAACGATGCAAGATTTTCGGCGACCCGGCGCGCCCGGCCGTATGCGCGTCGCTCATGCCGGAACCGGCGATGTGCGGGCCCGACCGCACACATGCGATTGCCTGGCTCACCCATCTGGAGTCAGCGACCGCGCCCCGTTAAGGTGCAATGGCCCGCTGAGCAAGACTTTCGGCGTAAAGAGCTTCGTAGCGCCGGGCCACTTCCGGCCAGCTATGGCGATCGACCACGTTGCTGCCACCGGCGCGCAGGGTTTCGGCTAGTTGCGGACGCGTCGCAATGCGTTCGATCGCCGCGCCGAGCTCATCGTGCGCTTCCGGGTGCGAAATCACCAGCGCCTCGGTATTGGGCTGCACGTACTGCGCAAAGCCGCACCATGGCGCCGGGCTCAACACCACCGGCAGGTCGTACGACATGGCTTCCAGGGGTGCCATGCCGAAGCTGTCGTTGAGCGTGGGGTGTACATAGACATCGGCGGCAAGATAGTACGGGCCGACATCGGACGTTTCATCGACCAGGTTCACCCGACCTTCGAGCTCGGCACGTTCCGGACATTTCTGCACGTAATCCCGTGCGGCGGCATTGGCGCCGACCACCAGCAGCTTGTAGCGGGCAGGCAGCCCGGCCAGCGCCTTGAGCACGGTGGGCAGGCCCTTGCGCAGCGGATTGCGCGCCACCAGCAGACATACCCAGTCATCAGCGGCGTACTGGAAACGTGCGCGCACCTCGATACGGCGGGCGCCATCTGACGGCAACGGCCGCTGAACGCCCGGGGGAATGACCGGAAACTCGCGTTCTCGGCCGTAGGCCTCGTATAGCTGCTCGGCGATCAGACCCGAGACGCCCACCACGTAGTGACCACGCCGGGGCCGCAAACGGGCGTTTTCCAGGCGCAGGTAGGTTTGTACCCGGGGGCTGACCCATGACGTGATGTGCTTGAGCAGCGGGCGCCACCGCACGCGCCAGTTGTAACGCACCGGAGTAACATGCACGACCTCGATGTCGCCGCAGAACCCGTTGGTGTGAGAGTGCACGATGTCGAAGCGGTCGCGGGTCGCACGGCGCACGCGTATCGCAAACCACAGCACCCGCAACCAGCTGGGCAACCCCCTTGGAAGTGCAATCTTCACGAAGGGCAACTTGAGATCGCAGGCAGGATCGTATTCGCGTGCGAACACCGTAATGTCGTGGCGGGCGGCGAGTTCGCGCATCAGCTCGACGCCGTAGGCCTCCGCACCACCATAGCGGTTACCGAAGCGATCGACAACGAAGGCAATGCGAAGGCGGCGCGCAGGGTCAAGCGTGGCCATAGCGCGGCGGGCTCAGACGCTACGGCGCCGTTCTTCCAGCTGTGTAAGGCACTTCTGGAGGAAACGGAGCAAATGGGTTGAGCGCGCCACGATCACCCGGGGCAGGCCGAAGAGGTCGTCATCGGGACGCGCAAGGCCTCGTGCCGTGGTGGTGGCGTTGGTGTAACCGGCATCGCGCGTCAGTATGCGCAGCGCGGGCGTCTCGTGGCCGTAGGGGTAACAGAACGCCGTGACCGGTTCGCCCACCAACGCCTCGAGCTGCTGCTTTGAGCCCAGAACTTCTTCCCGGGCGTCGTCAGGCGAAAGCTCGGGCAGATGCGGATGGGTGAGCGTGTGCGAACCGACTTCCATACCCTGCCTGGCCCAGTCGCGCATCTCGTCGGGCGACATGAGATCGGAGTGCGCGATGCCTTTTTCGTAATCCCACACGTTGCCGCCACCCAGCTGCTGCACCACGAAGTAATTGGTGGCGGTAAAGCCGTTGTGGCGCAACACCGGCAGGGCATTGCGATACACGTTGCGATAGCCGTCGTCGAAAGTGATGCCGACGACTTTGCCGTGCTTTTCGCCTCGCACATAGGGAAGGAGCTCGCGCATGGACAGCCCCTTGTACCCGAGCCGGCGCAGCCAGTTCATTTGACGGCTGAATGCCGCCGGATGTACGGTCAGGCTGCGATATGGCGCACCGCGCCGCGCGGGCTCGCCAATCTGGTGGTACATGAGTATGGGAACCATGTGCCGATTATATGGGTGCCGGGCTGCCCCGGGCGAGAAGCAGTGCGTTCTGATAGACCTCTTTCGTGTCGTGAATGAACTGCGCAACCGAGAATGCCGTCGCGACACGCGAACGCGCCATTTCACCCATCTTGCGCAGAATCTCGGGCTGCTCGAGCATCTGGTGAAGCACCTCTTCGAGCATGTCGATATCGGCGACCGGCACCACCCAGCCGTCGATGCCTTCACGCACGTTCTCGGGCAGCCCCCCCGCGTCGGAGACGAGTGCCGGAATACCCATTGCCATGGTTTCGCAGCTTGCATACGAAGCCGCCTCGCGAAACGACAGTACGAAGCCGACGTCGCAGGCTCCCAGCACCGTACGCACGTCGGACACCAGCCCGGGAAACCGCACGAAAGGCGCCATGCCGGCGCGCTCGACAAGCGTCAGCAGCTCGGGCGACGGCGGATCGCCCGCGATAACCAGTCGCAACCGTGCCCGCAGTGATTCCGGCAGGCGGCCGGCAGCCTGAACCAGCAGATGCCAGCCCTTGTTGTGGTCGGTGCCCCCGATGCTGCCCAAAACCAAAGTATCGGGCGGCAACGGGCCGAACAGTGCATCACGGTACACCGCCTTTTCGGCCGGCGTGACCGGCGTGAGCGTCTGGACGTCAATGCCGTTGCGCACCACGCGTATGGGTCGGCGCCGGTATGCCGACGTTTGCAGGATATCGGCGACGTAGTCGCTCACGGCAATCGACGCATGCGTGCCCAGCCGCGCGCGCAGCCGATGGCCCACGCTGTTCACGGGATTGGTGTTGTGCTTTGTCCAGACGATTCCGGGGCGTGGCTTCATGCCAAGGGTCGCCAGCATGACATGGCGGTGATCGGCCCCGCCGTTCACGTGCACGATGTCGAAGCGCTCCGCTTCGAGAAAGGCGCGCAGCGCGCGCACCTCGCGCACCATGGCCGGAAGGCGCGAGGTATACAGCCCGGGAAGCACGCGTATGCCCGGAATTTCGGACGCACGCTGGAACAGCCGACCGGTGGGAGGTACCGCCAGCGTGATGTCGTATTCGCTTCGCAGACCCTGGATGAGACTCAGGATGTAAGTAACATGGCCGCCGCCGTTGCCATGGTGTATGTCTGTAATGAGGAGTTTCATCGCCCTGCATGCCCGCAAGGCGGGCCGCGTTACTACTTCTGTTGCCGTCGGTTTAGGAAAAGCAACTTAGTGTAGCGAAAAAAACTGCCCGCAGCGCCCATCATGGCCAGAATGAAGCCTTCGCGACCATCGAGGAATCCTTTACGCAACAAGTAGATACGCACGAAGGTCCATACAGCGTGGCCCCACGCACCCAGCACCGTGGTGCGCTTGCCACGGGCGTGCATCATCGCTGCCGCTTCCGACGAATAGTGATTGATCTTGGCGATGTAGTGCTCGAGGCTCGCATACGGGTAATGCAGGAAGTGCCCGTTCAGCGTTCCCACCGGCTCATCGGTGATCACGCTTTCGTGCACGGGCACATCTTTGAAACGCGCCGTACCACGACGAAACAGCCGCAATACGTGGTCGGGCCACCAGCCACTGTGACGAATCCATCTTCCGCCGAAATTCGAAAGGCGTGCAATGCGGTAGGCTGAATGCGACGCGCCCCCCACGGAAGACGACGTGCGCGCGGCAACGTCAGCTTCCAGAACCGTTCGGATTTCCGCTGCGAGCTCGGGCGTGACGCGTTCGTCGGCATCGATCGAAAGCACCCAATCGCAGCCGGCGAGGTCGAGGGCGCGATTCTTCTGAGGACCAAAGCCCGGCCAGTCGTCAGTGCGCACCACCCGGGCGCCGCGTGCAGCCGCGAGTTCGCGGGTGGCATCGGTGCTGCCCGAGTCGACCACCACGATCTCGTCGGCGAAAGCGACCGATTCCAGGCATTCGTCAATATTGTGTGCTTCGTTCTTCGTGATGAGAATCACGGAAAGCGTCGCACGCTCCCGTGTAGCCCCGGCGCTCACGCCCGCTTCCTCCGGCCTCGCTTCCAGAGCTTGAAGCGGTTGAAGATCGGACCAATGACCGGGTGCGCCCCCACCCGGATGCGCCGTCCCACGGATTGCCCGGTGGTATTGCGTACTGCAAAACGGTAAATGTGCGCGGGATCGGTGCCGGCGCGGTTCTGCCCGAACGCCTGAGTGGTGTACAGATAGCGGAAACCGGCTTCCTGTGCCAGGCGCACATAGTCGTCGTCGAAGTACCCCTGCGGCCAGCAAAAGTGTGCCGACACGCAGCCCAGCCGTTCCTGCAGTGTCGCGCGCGACTGGGCGAGCTCTTCTACCATGTGTGCGTTCTTTTGGGCCTTGTGCGGGCCCAAGTCCCAACGCGTGTGCGTATGAGTATGGCTGTGGAACTCGAACACGCCGTCGGCACGCATGGCTTCGATCTCGCTCCAGCGCAACATCACCTCGTCGGCACGCCCCTGCCCGATGCGATCTTCGCATTCGCGATGTGACGGTGTTTCGGGCAATGCATCGTGCCCCAGAAAGGGGCGCACGGGGCCGTCGCCGATCCAGGACGTAACCAGAAAGATGACGCCGTTGAAACCATAGCGCTTCATGAGCGGGTAGGCGTACACCCAGTTGTCGAGATAGCCGTCGTCGAAGGTGATGAGCACCGATTTGGGCGGCACCGGCCGACCTTCCAGATGACCTGCAAATTCGTCGCATGTCAGTGACCGGTAGCCGCGATTGCGCAGCCACTGCAACTGATGCTCGAAGTTGGCCGTGGACACGGTGATCATGCCTTCGACCGGCGAGACATGGTGGTACATCAGAACCGGTACGTTATGGGCCTGCGTCATTTTTTCAGTTCCCCCAACCAGCGCAGATAGGCCGACTCGATACGCTGCACCATGGCCTGCAGACTGAAATGCCCTGAATGGCGGCAGAATTCCAGCCCGGCCTGCCCCATGCGACGGCGCAGCTCGGGGTCTTCCACCAGCCTGCCAATCGCCTCGGTCAGTGCCGGAATGTCGTCCAGCGGCACAAGTATGCCACTGACGCCCTCCTTCATCATCTCGGGCACACCGTCGACGCGCGTGCCCACAACGGGCAAACCGGCCGCGCCGGCTTCAACGAACACCGTACCCGAAGCCTCTTTGCGGGTGGCCAGAGCGAAAATGTCGAAGCCTTCCAGAAGATTCGGTACGTCGTTGCGCATGCCCAGCAAGTGCACCCGTTTGCTCATGCCACGGGCCGCGACATACGCCTGGATCTCTTCAAAAAGCGGCGAGCCACCGCCAACCAGCACCAGATGCAGATTGGGCCGTTGCGCGATGAGCGGTGCCATGGCATCGATGAGTTCACGGTGACCCTTGAGCGCGCGCATGACCGCCACGCATCCCACCACGATATCGTTGGGCGCCAGTTTGAGTTCCTTGCGCAGGGTCGAACTGCCGGTGAGCGGGGGAAGCTCCACCGCCGGGTAGACGGTGGCGACGTGACCTTCCGGCACGCCGCGCTCGATCAGCCCCTGGCGCACGAAATCGCTGGCAGTGGTGACGCGATGCGGCACGATCGTGTACGAAAGCAGCGAGCCCGGCTTGTTCGCCAGGTGGCGGGTACGCACAATGAGCGGCGTTCCCGCGAGACGGCCGGCCACACCCGCCAGCATGGTGTCGCGCCGGCTGTGCGTGTTCAGAACGTCGAAGCGTCCTTCCCGCAGAATGCGCCGGATTCGCGGCACGCCGCGCGTGTAGTTCACGAAGCCGTCCATCAGCAGGGTATGCACGGTGAATCCTTCCTGGCGCAGGCGTTCCGCAAGCCTAGCGTGCGGCTGGCACACCGCCTCGAGATGATGCCCGCGGTCGCGCATGGCGAGCATCATGCGATGAATGTACTGCTCCTGCCCGCCCCAGCCGGTGGCCGCTTCGGAATGAAGGATGCGCAGGGGAGTGAACTCGGCGCCCGTGCTCATGCGTACATGATCTCCAGCGAGTCGGGCGTGACCCATTCTGCGAGCTGCTCGAGCAGCGTGTCGGACATGCGCACCCTCCAGTCTTCGCCCAGCCTCACCACGCAGCGGTAATCGTCGCGCTCGAGCTGGATCTCGACCGGCACCCCGGCCAATCCGTTCTCGGGATCGGCACGGTACGGGTTGAGCAGCTGTCGCAGCCGCTGCGCATCGGCATTGCCGTTCAGAATGATGCGCAGGCTGTTCGCCCGCGATTCGCGCGCCAGCTGCAGGTCGTACAGGACGTCGGCGGTCACCCGCAGCCCGCCCGAGAAATCGTCGTGCGAAACCTTGCCCTGCACGATGAGCAGCTGGTCTTCACGCAGCCGCGCACGGTGTTGCTCGTACAGTTCGTTGAATATCGCCACTTCAACCTGAGCCGACCCGTCGTCGAGCAGCGCAAACAGCATGCGGCCACGGCGCGTCATGCGCGGGCGCATTTCGGTAAGCACACCGGCAAACCACTGCTGGCTGCGCGACGGCTGCAGGCGCGCGAGCGGCGTGGGGGCGAAGCGGCGCACCTCGTCGCGCCAGGCGTCGAACAGATGCCCGCTGAAATAGAACCCCAGCGCAGTTTTTTCTTCGCGCAGCCGCGTTTGAAGATCCCACGGTGCCACACGCTCGAGTTCCAGCTCGACGATATCGCCGGCGTCGTCGGCAAACAGGGAGATCTGGTTGGCGTTGCGTTCGGCCTGTTCGGCCGCTTCGATCGCCTGCCCCACCGTGGCAAGAAGCGCCGCACGGTTCTCGGAGAGCGTGTCGAAGGCGCCGGCGCGAATCAGCGCCTCGATGGTTCTGCGATTCACGGTTGAGCGATCGACACGCTTGCAGAAGTCAAAAAGGCTCACGAACGGCCCGCCGGCTTCGCGGGCACGAATGATCTCTTCAACGGCCGCCTGGCCGGTGCCCTTTACCGCACCCAGTCCGTAGCGTATGGAACGCGGGGGCTCCCCACGTGCGGTGCATTCATCCTCCACCGGCTCGAAACGGTAGGCCGACGCATTGATATCCGGCGGCAGCACCGTCACGCCGTTGGCCACCGCGTCCTTCCAGAAAATCTGCACCTTGTCGGTGTCGTCCATGTCGGACGACAGTGTGGCGGCCAGGAACTCGGCCGGATGGTAATGCTTGAGCCACGCCGTCTGATAGGCGATCAGCGCGTAAGCCGCCGAGTGACTCTTGTTGAAGCCATACCCGGCGAACTTTTCCATGAGGTCGAACAGCTTGACGGCCAGCTTGGCGTCGTAGCCCTTTTCCACCGCCCCCTTTTCGAAGATCTCACGGTGCTTGGCCATCTCTTCGGGCTTTTTCTTGCCCATGGCCCGGCGCAGCAGGTCGGCGCCACCGAGCGTGTAGCCGCCAATGATCTGCGAGATCAGCATCACCTGCTCTTGATACACGATGACGCCGTAGGTGCTCTTGAGCACGGGTTCCAGATCGGGATGGAAATAATCGACCGGTGCGCGCCCGTGCTTTCTGTTTACGAAATCGACCACCATGCCGGACTCGAGCGGCCCCGGCCGGTACAGGGCCAGCATGGCGATGACGTCTTCGAACGTGCTGGGCTTGAGGCTCTTGAGCAGTTCCTTCATGCCACGCGATTCCAGCTGGAAGACCGCCGTGGTGTTGCCCTCGCACAGCAGCTTGTAGGCGTTCGCGTCATCCAGCGACAGACTCATCAGGTCGAAGTCGCGCTTGTCGGGGTTGAAGCGCTGCACATAACGCACCGCCCAATCGAGAATCGTCAGGTTGCGCAGGCCCAGAAAGTCAAACTTGACCAGCCCCACCGCCTCGACGTCGTCCTTGTCGTACTGCGACACCACATTGCTGTCGGCACCGGGCTGACAGTACAGCGGGCAGAAATCGGTCAGCTTGCCGGGCGCAATCAGCACACCGCCTGCGTGCATGCCGATATTGCGGGTCAGGCCTTCCAGCGGCTTGGCCAGATCGACCAGCGCACGCACCTCTTCTTCCTGCTCGTAACGCTCGCGAAACGCGGGTTCGTCCTTGAGCGTGCGGTCGAGCGTCCAAGGGTCCATGGGGCTGAACGGAATCAGCTTGGACAGGCCGTCGCACAGCGAATACGGCATCTCGAGCACACGCCCCACGTCACGTACCACCGCCTTGGCGCCCAGCGTACCGAACGTGGCGATCTGGCTGACGGCGTCCTTGCCGTATTTCTGCTTGACGTAGTCGATGACGCGCTCGCGGTTGTCCTGGCAGAAGTCAATATCGAAGTCGGGCATCGACACCCGCTCGGGGTTCAGGAAGCGCTCGAACAGCAGGTCGTAGCGTATGGGGTCGAGATCGGTGATGCCCAGCGAATAGGCCACCAGCGAGCCGGCTCCGGAGCCGCGGCCCGGCCCCACGGGGACGCCATTTTGCTTGCCCCAATTGATGAAGTCGGCCACGATCAGGAAGTAACCGGGGAAGCCCATCTTGATGATGATGGAACATTCCCATTGCAACCGCTCACGATATGCCGGGTATTGGGCGGCACGCTCGGCCTCGTCGGGGTAAAGCTGGCGCATGCGCCGCTCCAGCCCTTCTTCCGAAAGCTGTACCAGGTAATCTGAAAGCGTCACGCCCTCGGGCGTGGGGAAGTCGGGCAGCCGCGGCCTGCCCAATTCCAGTACCAGATTGCAGCGGCGCGCAATCTCGACGGTATTGGCGATCGCCGAAGGTACGTCGGCAAAGCGCTGCACCATCTCCTGGGAACTGAGCATGTACTGCTGCTCGGTAAAGCGCCGCCGGCGCCGTGCGTTGCCCAGCTGTTCACCCTCGGCGATGCAGACCCGGGCCTCGTGCGCCTGGAAGTCGTCGGGCATCACGAACTGAATGGGGTGCGTGGCCACGACCGGAATGTCGAGCCGCGCGGCCAGTCGAAGGGCGGCCTGCACGTAGGCCTCGTCGCCTTCGGCGCCGCAGCGCTGCAGCTCGATGAAGTAATCGTCGCCGTAGCGGCCGGCCCATTCGGCGGCGCGCGCAGCAGCTTCTTCTTCACGGCCCGCCTCAAGCAGCTGGCCCACGTCGCCGTGGCGCCCCCCGGAAAGAACGATGAGCCCCTGGTGGTCGGCCAGCCACTCGCGGCGGATCTCGGCACGGCCCCGATACTGGTTGTCGAGCCACGCGCGGCTCAGCAGCTCGCACAGCGCCAGATAGCCGGCATGATTGCGCGCCAACAGCAGCAGCCGTTGCGGCTTGTCGCGGTCGACTTCGTTTTCAAGCCAGACGTCGGCGCCGGCGATTGGTTTCACGCCCTTGCCCTGTGCCGCCCGGTAGAACTTAACGAAACCGAACAGGTTGCACAGGTCGGTCAGCGCCAGGGCGGGCTGGCCGAACTCCACGGCCTTGCTGACAAGAGCGGGAATACGGGCGATGCCGTCCACGACCGAAAACTCGGAATGGACGCGCAGATGAACAAATGCGGGCGTGGCGGGTTCCTGATTCATGGCCGGCATTGTACTCGCGCACCGCCGCACGGCGCGTGCGCCGTCAGCGCGTTTTCGGAGTCAGCGCTGCATGGCCGCCCAGGCTTTCTGAAGGCGCTTTACCGACACGGGGGCCGGCGTACGCAGTTCCTGCGCGAAGAGCGCGACACGCAGCTCTTCCAGCATCCAGCGGAAGTCGTCGAGCTGCGCATCGTGCGCCCCCTTGAGCGCTGCCACGGCCCGCTGATACTGCGCAAACAGGGGCGCCATTTCCGCCATGTTGCGGGCGTCGCGTGCCGGATCGGCACGCAGCTTGTCGATACGCACGTGCGCCGCCTTGAGGTAACGCGGAAAGTGCGCCAGACGTTCGTAGGGTGTATCACGCAGGAAATGGCGCGTCATCAGCGCCGACTGCTGCCGCTGCAGGTCGGCATAAGCGGCGGCATGCGGCTTGGCCTGCGGCAGCTTCTTCATCAGCGTGGACCATTCCGCAAGAATGGCAGCCGCCAGGCGAGCGATCTCCTGAACGATCAGGCCCAGCCGGTTGCGCCCCTCGGCCTTGCGCGCCTCGAACGACGCCTGATCGTGGGGCCACGGCTCGGCGAGAAACGCCTGTGCAATGCCGCAATCAATGATCTGATCGCGCAGGTCTTCCCGCGTACCCAGGCTCATGTACAGCATGCTCATGCGGGTCAGATCGGGAATGTTCTTTTCCAGGAAACGGATCTGCTCGCGCAGGCCCAGCCGGAACAGGCGGCACAGCCCCTTGCGGTGATGCTGGCGCGCCTCGACCGGATCGTCGAACACGTCGAGTTCGCAATGCGTGCCGGCATCGATCAGGGCCGGGTAGCCGATGAACGACTGCCCCTTGCGCTGAATCTCCATAATCTCGGGCAGTTCGCCGAAGCTCCAGTCGATGAGGTTGTCGTGGGCCAGCGCCTGGGCCACCTCACGGTCGCCGCCCGCAACCTTCTGAAACGACGCCTGCGCGTCGCGGCCGTGTTCCGCCTTGAGCTGGTCGAGATTGCGGCCACCGGAAAGCATGCGGCCGTGTTCGTCGACCACCTTGAAGTTCATGAACAGGTGCGCGGGCAGCGTTTCGAGCTTGAAATCGGTGCGCTGCGGCCGAACCTTGACCTGTTGCCACATGTCCTGCGCAATCGCATCGAGCAGGCCCATGCCGGGGTCGGTGGCCTGATCGAACCAGCGCTCGACGAAGCCCGCGGCATACTCGGGAAGCGGCACGCAGTGGCGGCGCAGCTTCTGCGGCAGCGAGCGCAGCAGCAGGTGCACCTTTTCCTTGAGCATGCCCGGCACCAGCCATTCGCAGCGCATGGGGTCGATGCGGTTCAGCGCGAACAGGGGCACGGTCAACGTGACACCATCACGCACCGAACCCGGCTCGAAATGGTAATCGAGGGCCATTTCCACGCCCTGCCAGTTGACCTTGCGGGGAAAGACGTCGGTGGTGATGCCGGCGGCATCGTGGCGCATCAGTTCGTCGCGCGTAAGCTCCAGCCCCTTGGCCGATTCGGCGTCCAGCCCCTTGTACCAGCGCTCCAGGGTTGCCGTCTGAAAGACGTCTGCGGGTATGCGCGCGTCGTAAAACGCGTAAATCAGGGCATCGTCGACCAGGATGTCGGGACGGCGCGTCTGATGTTCGAGCTTCTCGATCGACGCGATGAGCCGGCTGTTGTGCTTGAGAAACGGCAGCGTGCTGTTGATCTCGCCGGTGACCAGGGCGTCGCGAATGAAGATTTCGCGCGCCTGCTGGGGATCGATGCGGCCGAAGTGCACGCGCCGGCCGGCATAGACCGTAAGGCCGTAAAGCGTGGCCCGTTCGTTGGCCACGACCTGGCCGGCCTTCTTTTCCCAGCGCGGATCCGACCATGATTTGCGCAGCAGATGCGCACCGGCGCGTTCGACCCAGCGCGGATCGATGCGCGCAATGCAGCGTGCATACAGCCGGGTCGTCTCCACCAGCTCCCCCGCCATGACCCACCGGCCGGCTTTCTTGCCCAGCGCCGAGCCCGGGTGAATGTAGAACCGGATATCGCGCGCACCCTGATAGGCACCGCCCTCATCCGCCTTGACACCCACATTGCCCAGCAAGCCTGTCAGCAATGCCATGTGCACCTGTTCGTAGGTGGCGTCCGCCGTGTTCAGCCGCCAGCCCTGCTCACCGACCAGCGCAGCAAGCTGGCTGTGCACGTCGCGCCATTCACGCAGGCGCAGCGGCGAGAGAAAGGTCTGGCGCAGCAACGCCACCAGCTTGCGCTGCGAGGCCTTGTGCGCGATTTGCTCGTGATACCAGCGCCACAGCTTGATGTAGGAAAGAAACTCGGACCGTTCGTCATTGAACTTGGCGTGGGCCTGATCGGCCGCCTCGCGCTCCTGCATGGGCCGGTCGCGCGGATCTTGCACCGAAAGGGCCGCAGCAATCACCAGCATCTCCGTGAGGCACTGCTGATCGCGCGCGGCGAGGATCATGCGCCCCACCCGCGGATCGACCGGCAGGCGCGCCTGCTCGCGGCCCACCGGCGTGAGGCGGTTTTGCTCATCCAGCGCGCCGAGTTCCTGCAGCTGCTGATAGCCATCGGCAACGGCACGACGAGACGGCGCATCGACGAAAGGAAAGGATTCGATATCGTCGAGTCGCAACGCCTTCATGCGCAGAATCACCGACGCGAGCGACGAGCGCAACACTTCCGGGTCGGTGAACGCAGGGCGCGCCTTGAAATCTGCTTCGTCGTACAGGCGAATGCATACGCCGGGCCCCACCCGGCCGCAGCGCCCGGCGCGCTGATTGGCCGAGGCCTGGCTGATCGGCTCGATACGCAGCTGCTCGACCTTGTTTCGCCACGAATACCGTTTGACACGGGCCAGACCGCTGTCGACCACGTAGCGGATGCCCGGCACGGTGAGGGAGGTCTCGGCCACGTTGGTGGCAAGCACGATGCGCCGGGCGCTACCCTGGGGGCGAAAGATGCGTTCCTGTTCGGCCTGTGACAGACGGGCGTAAAGTGGCAATACCTCGGTACCCGGCGGATGGTGCTTGCGCAGGGCCTCGACCGACTCCCGAATCTCGCGCTCGCCAGGCAGGAACACCAGAATGTCGCCCGGCCCGTGCCGCGCACACTCGTCCACGCCTTCCACCACGGCGTCGATCAGGTCGCGCTCTTCGTCGCGCGCACTCGCGCGGCCTGCCGACTCTTCGTCGACATCGCGCTGTATCGGCCGGTACCGCACTTCGACCGGGTAGAGCCGGCCCGATACTTCGATGACGGGGGCCGGCACATCGTCGCTGCCGAAATGTCGGGCAAAGCGCTCGGCGTCGATCGTGGCCGACGTGATGATCAGTTTGAGGTCGCGACGCTTTTCGAGCAGCTGCTTGAGGAAACCCAGCAGGAAGTCGATGTTCAGACTGCGCTCGTGGGCTTCGTCGATGATGATCGTGTCATAGCGGCGCAGCAGGGGATCCCGCTGGGTCTCGGCCAGCAGGATCCCGTCGGTCATGAGTTTGATGGCCACATTAGGGCTGCTGCGGTCGCTGAACCGGATCTGATACCCCACCCAGTCGCCCAATTCCGTACCCAGTTCCTCGGCGATACGTTTGGCCACCGATGTCGCCGCCAGGCGGCGGGGCTGGGTGTGCGCAATCATGCCACGTTGCCCACGGCCCAGTTCGAGGCAGATCTTGGGCAACTGCGTCGTTTTGCCCGAGCCCGTCTCGCCACAGACGATCACCACCTGGTGCTCGCGTATGGCGAGGGCCAACGCCTCGCGGTGCTCACTGACCGGCAGCTCCTCGGGATAGTGAATGGGCGGCAATTCGCGCTCGGCCCGGACGTTGGCTGCAGTGGTGACAGAGGGCCTGGGCGCGCGTGAACGGCGCCCTTTGGGAAAGTGTGGGTTTTCTGACAATGGATTCGTCTTTTTGGAGAAACCGGGAAATGCGTGATGACCCCTTATTATAATTTTTGAATTTGCCCGCCCGGCTCATCGGATGCACGACGTATGACCACACCAGAAAACGAAACATATTCCGCACAAGATGCCCCTGAGTTTGCCGCGGCGCAATTCGTGCGATGGTTTCGCGACGTTGCGCCGTACGTGCATGATTTTCGCGGCAAAACCTTCGTGGTGGCCTTCGGCGGCGAACTGGT
Organism: Yanghanlia caeni; assembly: GCA_030733815.1. Classification (GTDB taxonomy): domain Bacteria; phylum Pseudomonadota; class Gammaproteobacteria; order Burkholderiales; family Burkholderiaceae_B; genus Yanghanlia; species Yanghanlia caeni. Next base: position 65,336 of record JAUZQE010000015.1, on the reverse strand, counting down.
GCGCGACGGTGTGCTGAATGCACTCATTCAAGACCTTTCGCTGCTCTCGGCACTGGGCGTCAAACTGATTCTCGTGCATGGCTCGCGCCCCCAGGTGAACGAACAGCTGCGCCTCAAGGGCTACGACATGCAGTTTGGCCGCGGTACCGAGCCCACCAGCGCGCCCGCGCTCGAATGCGCCAAAGAGGCCGCCGGCGAAATCCGCCTCGACATCGAAGCGGCGTTCAGCCAGGGGCTGCCCAACACGCCGATGTCGCACGCCAAGATTCGTGTCATTTCGGGCAACTTCGTCACGGCACGTCCCGTTGGCGTGATCGACGGAATCGATTACCAGCATACCGGGGCCGTTCGCAAGATCGATGTCGAGGCCATGAAGGCCGTCATCAATCAGGGCGCGATCGTGCTGCTGTCACCCCTGGGATTCTCGCCCACGGGCGAGGCCTTCAATCTCGCCATGGAAGACCTGGCCACCAGTGTCGCCATCGCCCTGCGTGCCGAGAAGCTCATCTTCCTGACGCAAGACCGGCTCATCAAGGATCCGGCCGGCAACACGATTACCGAGCTGGCTCGCGAAATTGCCGATCGTCTTCTTGCCGAGCATGAACTCGACGAAGACACCCGCGCCTTCCTGTCACACGCGTCGCGCGCCGTGAAGCGTGGCGTGGCGCGTGCTCACCTGCTGCCCTACACGCTTGACGGTTCGGTGCTGCTGGAAATTTTCACGCACGACGGCGTGGGCACCATGGTGGTCGAAGACGCGCTCGACGACCTGCGCCCGGCCGAGGTCGATGACATCGGCGCCATCGTGCAGCTCATCGAACCCCTGGAGGCCGACGGCACCCTGGTGCCGCGCGGGCGCGCCGTCATCGAACGTGACGTCGAACGCTTCACGGTACTGGAGCACGACGGCGTCATATACGGATGCGTGGCCGTAATCCCCTATCTGGAAGACGGCATGGCCGAAATGGCCTGCTTGATCGTTCACCCCGAGTGGCAGGGTGAAGGGGAAGGCGAGATGCTGCTGCGGCACGCCGAAATGCGCGCGCGCGCCATGGGTGCTCGCCGCCTGTTCGTGCTGACCACCCGCACTTCGCACTGGTTCATCAAACGCGGGTTCGTGCGTGGCAGCGTCTCCGACCTGCCCAAGGAACGCCAGCTGACCTACAACCGCTCGCGCAACAGCCTCATCTTCATAAAGCGTCTGTAAGCCTGCATGCCCGGGCCGCTGCGCGCAGCCGCATGCGGCCGCAGCGGGCGTCACCCGCTACAATGATCCAGTGAAAACGCCCCGATTTTGCGGGGCGTCGCATTTCAATTGTTCAGGAAGGTGTCTGCATGACTCGCATGGTTCACTGCGTCAAGCTCAAACGCGAAGCCGAAGGGCTCGACTACCCCCCGTATCCGGGCGATCTCGGAGTGCGCATCTGGCGCGAAATCTCGAAGCAGGCATGGATCGACTGGACCAACATCCAGACCCGCCTGGTTAACGAAAACCGTCTGAATCTGGCCGACGCCCGTGCGCGCAAATACCTGGCGCAACAGATGGAAAGCTACCTGTTCGAAGACCGTGATGTGGAAGCGCAGGGGTACGTGCCGCCCGAAGACTGAACGGGCGGCCTGCCCATTCAGTGCTTGACGGTATCGGGCGCAGCGGCCGCCCGACTGTCTGATGCCGGCTCGTGATCTTCAAGCTCGCCACGGGCCGCACGCTCGGTGTGCTTGAGCCCGGTGTGGCGCACGTCGTCGCCGCGCACCATGTAAATGACGCGTTCAGCCATGTTCTTGGCATGATCGCCGATGCGTTCGAGCGCACGGGCAATGAACACCAGTTCCACCGACTTGGAAATGCTGCGCGGGTCTTCGATCATGTACGTGACCATGTGGCGCAGCGCGGCCTTCCATTCCTTGTCGACTTCCTTGTCGCTACGCACCACCGCCGCAGCATGAATCGGATCGCTGCGCGCAAAGCTGTCGAGCATTTCGTGGATCATGTTGGCAACGTCTTTGGCCATGTGCCGCAGTTCGACCACCGGCTCGTACAGGGAATTGGCCTCGTGCAGGCGGCGCGCCACCTTGGCGATCTTTTCGGCCTCGTCGCCGCAGCGCTCCATGTCGGTCAGCATCTTGGAAACTGAAAGCAGCGTGCGCAGATCGACCGCCGTGGGCTGGTGCCGAGCGATGACCTGGCTGATGCGTTCGTCGATCTCGACCTCGTGGCGATTGACCTCGCGTTCGCGCTCACGCACGCGATCCACCAGCATCAGGTCGCCGGTTTGCAGGGCTTCGACAGCGTCGCGAATCATGGTTTCGACCAGGCCGCCCATTTCGAGAAACTGCGAACGGATGGCTTCGAGATCGGCTGAAAACTGCCTGTTGGTGTGCTCAGTCATAATGCTCTTCAATCAGATGAATCCGACAGCCGGATTGTCTTTCTAAGCATATCACCCAATTATGACTGTATTGTGTCGGCCCCGCCGGCACCGGGGCGCTGCATTCGACGCACACCCGATTGCGACGACACCAGCGCCAGGTCGGCACCCGAAATCGCGAACAGGCCGCAGCCGACCACACCCGGAATATCGTTGATGTGCGACTCGAGCACCGCGGGCGCGGGGATGTCCAGCCCCGCGACATCGAGGATTTCGCCGCCGTTGTCGGTAATGAACCCTTCACGCAGCACCGGCTGACCCCCCAGTGCCCGCAAGCGACGGCTCACGACGTTGCGCGCCATCGGAATGACTTCCACGGGCAGCGGAAAGGCACCGAGACGCTCCACCACTTTCGACTCATCAACGATACAGATGTAGCGCCGCGCCACCGAGGCGACGATTTTCTCGCGCGTGAGCGCCCCGCCTCCGCCCTTGATCATGTTGAGCTGGTGGTCGATTTCGTCGGCGCCATCAACATAGATCGGCATTTCCTCGACCTCGTTCAGGTCGAGCACTTCAATTCCCAGATCGCGCATGCGCCGCGTACTGCGCTCGGAACTGGACACGGCCGCGCGAAAGCGGTGACGATGCTCGGCAATGGCGTCGATGAAGAAATCCACCGTGGAGCCCGTTCCGACGCCCAGCACCGACTCGGGCTGCAGGCAGGTCAGCGCGTATTCGGCAGCGGCCATAGCAACGTTGCGCTTGAGTTCATCTTGGGTGAGCATGACTGATTCCGTTTGTATTCAAGGGTTCTGAACTGCGGCCGGCGCACACAGGGCTGCGGATCACGCCGCCAGGCGTTCGAGAAATTTCTTCTCGGTGAATCCGGTGGTAACCGTGCCGTCGGGCCACAGCACGAGCGGACGCCGCACCAATGCCGGAAACTCGGCAATCAGTGCAAGCCATTCGTCGTCTGAGCCGGGGTTCTTGCGCGCGTCGGGCAAATTGCGCCAGGTCATCGAGGCCCGATTCACCAGTTTTTCCCAACCGCCCAGCGCACGGCTGTAGGTCAGCAGGGCATCGGACGGCAAAGGATGCTCGCGATAATCGGTGAACCCGACCTGAACACCGCGTTGCTGCAACCACTGCTGCGCCTTGACACACGTACTGCATTTGGCAAGACCATACATCGAGAGCGGCGTGTCGCTCATGCGGAATACCCCCTTCTGTTCTGTACACGGTTGGCGATCAGCACGAACACGGCCACCAGCAGCATGAACAGCGTGGCCAGCGCATTGATCTCGGGTTTGAGGCCCAGACGCACCCGCGAGAACACCTCGAGCGGCAGTGTAGTGTGCCCCGGACCGGTGAGGAAGGACGCGATCACCACGTCGTCGAGCGACAGGGTGAAGGCAAGCAACCATGCCGAGACCAGCGCCGGCGCGATCAGCGGCAGCACGATCTGGAAGAACACTTTTACCGGCGAGGCGCCCAGATCGAGCGCCGCTTCTTCAAGCGAGCGGTCGAGATCGCGCACGCGCGACTGAATGATGACCGATACGTACGCCATGCTCAGAATAACGTGGCCCACCCAGATCGTGAAGGCGCCATTGCTGCCTTCCCACCCCAGCAGGTCGCTCAGCTCGACGAACATCAGCAAGAGCGAAATACCCAGCACGACTTCCGGAATGACGAGCGGCGCGCTGACCAGCCCGACGAACAGGGCGAAGCCCCTGAAGCGGCCCATGCGCGCCAGCACGTAGCCCGCCCAGGTGCCGATCACCACCGCAGCGGTGGCGGTGAAGGCCGCAATGATCAATGAAAGGCGCGCGGCCTCGAGCAGCGCGCGATCGGCAAAGAGCTCGTGATACCAGCGCAGGGAAAAGCCCGTCCAGGTGGTCATCATGGCCGAGTCGTTGAACGACAGCACCATGAGCACCAGAATGGGCACATACAGGAACGCGTAACCGGCCCCCAGAAAGAGCGCCCGCAGGCGCGGGTTCGGTCGGGTCATCGGCGCCCTCCCCGCATTTCGAGCTGGCGCACCTGCCCGTACTGGAACAGCACCATGGGCACCAGAAGCAGCAGCACCATGACGCAGGTCACCGCAGCGGCCATCGGCCAGTCGCTGTTGTTGAAGAACTCGGTCCACATGACGCGGCCGATCATGAGCGTATCGGCCCCACCCAGCATTTCGGGAATCACGAACTCACCCACCGAGGGTATGAAAACCAGCATGGCCCCGGCGATGACGCCGGGCATGGAAAGCGGCAACACCACCGAAATGAAGGCGCTCCAGGGGCGCGCGCCCAGATCGTAGGCCGCCTCGAGCAGCCGGGTATCGAGCTTCACCAGGTTGGCGTAAAGCGGCAGAATGAAAAAAGGCAGATACGCATACACCAGGCCGATATACACCGCCAGGTCGGTGCGGTATATTTCGAGCGGCTGATCGATCAGCCCGAACGCCATCAGCAGATTGTTCAGCAGGCCGTCGTTACGCAGAATGCCGATCCACGCATACACGCGCAGCAGCAGCGATGTCCAGAATGGCAGAATCACGCCGATCAGCAGCAGGTTGCGCACCGCGGGCTCCGACCGGGCGATGTAATACGCCATGGGGTAGCCGATCAGCACGCAGCAGACCGTGGTGATGGCGGCCATCTTCACGCTGTGCAGGTACGTGGCCACGTACAGGCTGTCGGTGAACAGCAGCACGTAGCCACGCAGATTCAGCACGATGCTCAGCGCTTCATCCTTGAATTCCGCCAGTGCGGTATACGGCGGCACGCCGAACTGCAGATCGGCAAAGCTGATCTTGAGCACCAGCAGGAAGGGCAGCAACAGAAACAGGATCAGCCAGACGAACGGCGGTGCGATGGTGAGCACACGCCGCCAGGAATGCGGAGCCCGCAGCATGACCGGCCTCATGACGGCAACACGGTGGCGCTGTCGTCAGACCAGGCGATATACACCTCTTCGTCGACGGCGGGTGCGTCATCCTGCATCATGGCCAGGCGCGGTACCGACGCTTCCACGAGCATGCCCGAATCGAGGCGGATCTGGTAGCGGGCATAGCTGCCCATCCAGGCCATGTGGCTCACCACGCCGTGCCCCCAGTTCACGTCGGTCGACGGCTGTTCGCGGTGCACCCGGATGCGCTCGGGGCGGATCGACACATGCACTTCCATGCCCAGAGGCTCGCTCACACCGTGATCGACGTACAGCGGCCTGCTGAGCTGCTCGCTTTCGATCTGAACGTGATCGGGTTCGTCGACCGTAATGGTGCCGCTGAACAGATTGGTGGAACCCACGAAGCCCGCGACGAAGCGCGAATTCGGGAAGTCGTAGACTTCCTGCGGTGTGCCACATTGCACGATCTGCCCTTCCGACATCACGGCCATGCGATGCGCCATGGTCATCGCCTCTTCCTGATCGTGCGTGACCATGATGCAGGTCACCCCGACCTTGTCGAGGATCTTCACCAGCTCGATCTGAGTCTTCTGACGAATCTGCTTGTCGAGCGCCGACATGGGTTCGTCAAGCAGCAGCAGCTTGGGGCGCTTGACCAGGCTGCGTGCAAGCGCAACGCGCTGCTGCTGGCCACCGGAAAGCTGCGCCGGCTTGCGCCGCGCGTAGGCGCCCATCTGCACCAGATCGAGGGCCTCGTACACGCGGCTGTGAATCTCGTTGCGCGGCACGCCTTCCTGCTTGAGGCCGAAGGCCACGTTGGCCTCGACCGTCATGTGCGGAAACAGCGCATACGACTGGAACATCATGTTCACCGGCCGCTTGTACGGCGGCAACGCGGTGATCTCTTCGTTGTCGAGAAAGATGCGGCCCGAGGTGGCTTCCTCGAAACCGGCCAGCATGCGCAAGAGGGTCGACTTGCCGCAACCCGAGCTGCCCAGCAGCGCGAAGATCTCGTGGCGGCCCACCGACAGGCTCAACGACTTCACGGCCACCACGTCGGCGTAGATCTTCACCACGTTATCAATACGGACGAACTCGTCCGCAGCTCCCGACCAGGAAGCCCCAGGGCGTACATCGTTCATGGCGGCTAGCGACCCGTCTTGAGTTCGTTCCACATGCGGCTCAGTTCGCGTTGCAGACGCAGCGACTGCGGCTTGATCACGAACAGGGTGCGCGTCACCTCTTCGCTGGGGTAGATCATGGGATTGTCGGCCACTTCCTTCACTACGTGCTTGCGCGCTTCCTTGTTGGCGTTCGGGTAGAACATGGTGTTGGTGATCGCGGCGTGCACTTCGGGCGTTTCGATGTAATTGATGAAGGCGTGCGCGGCATCGACGTTGCGCGCGTCTTTGGGAATGGCCATGGTGTCGAACCACACGGGCGCACCACCGTCGGGAATGTAGTATTCGATCTCGTAATTGCGGCCCGCCTCGCGGGCCCGCGCCCCGGCGATCATTACGTCGCCCGAGAACCCGTACACCATGCACAGGTCGCCGGCCGCCAGTTCGTCGATATACCCCGACGAACTGAATTGGCGGATGTACGGGCGAATGGCCTTGAGCACCTCGAGGGCCTCGCGGTAGTCGGCCACGTTGTCGCTGTTGGGATCTTTGCCCAGGTAGTGCAGCACGGCCGGAAACACCTGCGCGGCTTCATCGAGTACCGAAATGCCGCAGCCCTTGAGCTTTTCGGCATTCTCGGGCTTGAAAAGCATGTCCCAGCTGCCCAGATTGACGTCCTCGCCCATGATCTCGCGCACACGCGTGGCGTTGTAGCCCAGACCGTTGGTGCCGTACCCCCACGGAACGAGATACTGGTTGCCCGGGTCGACCGATGCCACCACTTCCATGATGGCCGGATCGAGATGCTTCCAGTTGGGAATCTTCGATTTGTCGAGCTTCTGGAACAGCCCGCCTTCGATCTGACGCGCAGCGTAGTGTGTGGAAGGCACGACGACATCAAAGCCCGACTTGCCGGTGAGCAGGCGCGCCTGCAGCGCATCGTTGCTGTCGTAGACGCTGTAATTGACCTTGATGCCGGTGGCTTTTTCGAAGCCCGACAACGTGTCGGGCGCCGTGTACTCAGCCCAGTTGTAAACGTTGACCTCCTGGTTCTGGGCCGCCGCCGAGAACGTTGCCGCTGCCAGTACCAGGCCGAGTGCGGACCGCACAGCCATGCTGAATTCCATCTGCCAGTCTCCCGGACAAAAGTCAAAAAGTCGTGAATAGTAAATGAAACCGACGACTACATGCCTATCGCACGCAACAACTGCGTGTAACTGAGATTGAGGTCGTCCCACCATGTCATGCCCTGCGCACCGGCCACCTTGGCCAATGATCGGCGCAGGCGCAACAGATTGGCGCTGCGTTTTTCCGGCGACAGCACCATGCGCCGGGCCTTGTCGAAGTCGATGAGCCACGCCCGGCCCTCTTCGTCGAGCAGAATATTGTACGCATTCAGGTCGGCGTGCCACACGCCTTGCTCGTGCATTGCATAGATCGTGCGCGCAACCTGTTCACTATCTGCAACATCGAGTGCCGACGCCAGCGGTTTCACGCCGTGCAGGCGTTCGACGAGGATCGCGGCGCGATAGGTCAGGCCATGCCGCCAGAACGCGGCAGCCAGCGGGCGCGGAACGGGCAGACCCGTTTCATACAGCGTGCGCAACACGTCGAATTCGTTCAGGCTGCGCACGTTGCGCATGCCCGCCCACAGGTAGCGGTCGGTCGACACTCGCGCCGCCAGGCCGCCGCGCCGGTAATGGCGCAGCACGGCGTCAAGCTCGCCGCAGCGTACATACCAAGCCGCCTGGCGCCCGCCCTCGCTCACGGGCTGCGCGTGAAGCGCCGGTGTGGCCGGGTCGAACAGAGCCAGATCGGGTCGCGCAACACTGCGTGCATCGAACCGTACGAATGCAGCACCTAACCGGGTATCCGTAACCTCGAGTCGTTCCCTCATGCAACTTCTCTCAGCGTTGTCAAGGGTGAAACACGCAGCACACCCGCCAGCGCGAAGCGCCCCGCAAGAAGCGCCGCCGCAACGCCGGCCACGATGCCGGCGGGCCATGGCCACCATACCGAAACCAGCTCGACCTGCAGCACGCGATCGGCCAGCACCCAGGCCAGGCTCACCGATGCCGCAGCAGCCAGCACACCGGCCAGCGCACCGCACAGCACGAGCTCACGAAACAGGGCGGCCCGTAACAGATCGGCACGTGCGCCCAGGGCGCGCATGACCGCCACTTCATGCATGCGCTCGTCACGCGTTGCGTGCAGCGCGGCGGCCAGCACCAGCACCCCGGCAAACACCGTGAAGCCGAACAATAATTGAACCGCTACAACCGTGCGTTCGAGCATCTGCCGCACCTGAGCGACGATGACGCCTATATCGAACACGGTGATGTTGGGCCAGGCCTGCACGATGCGATGCTTGAGCGCTTCGCCGGCCGGCGGGATATGCAGCGAGGTCAGATAGCTTGCTGCGGCATCGGGCAGCGCCGCAGGGCTCAGCAACGCAAAGAAATTGACCTCGAAGGAATCCCAGCGCACCTTGCGCAAGCCGCTTACGGTCACGTCCACCTGTCGCCCCGCCACGTCGAAGCGCAAGACATCACCAACGCTGACGCGCAGCGATTGCGCGACGCCTTCTTCCAGCGACATCTCGCTCGCCCCGGGGTCGAGCCAGCGGCCGGCGACGATGACGTTGCTGGCCGGTAACTGCTCGGCCACGCTCAGATTGAATTCGCGATCGGCCAGACGCTGGGCGCGCTCCTCGGTGTAATCATCGGGGTGCACCGGCCGGTCGTTGATGGCCACCAGCCGGGCACGCACCAGCGGGTGCAGATCGGGGCGGGGCAACCCGGCTTCGGCGATCATGACGCGTACCGCATTGCGCTGGTCGGGCTGCACGTTGATGAGAAACGTGTTGGGCGCATCGGGCGGCAAGCTTTGCTGCCAGCTGCGCAGCAGATCGCCGCGCAGAATGCCCAGCAGCAACAGCAACATGAGCCCCAGGGCAAGCGAACACAGCTGCACCACCGTCAGGCTGCGTCTGCGCGCCATGCCCGTGAGCGCAAACCGCCAGGCAAGCGCACCCCCCTCACCACCGCGCAGCCTTCGCAAGCCCCACAGCAACGCCAGCCCCGCCACGGCAAACACCAGAAATGCCGCCGCAAATCCGGCCACCAGGGTCAGACTCGTGGCAAGGTCGCCGGTGGTCGATGCGATCAGCAGCAGAAATGCAACAGTGGCAACGGCATAGGCGGGCCAGCTGCGGCGCACACCGCCCGCTGCCGAATCACGCCGCAGCACCCGCCCGGGCGGCACATGACGCAGCGCCGCCAAAGGCGGAAGCGCGAATCCGAGCAAAAGCAGGCTGCCGCTGACCCAACCCTGTATCGCGGGCAACACGCTTGGAGCCGGCAGGGGGGTCTCGAGCCAGCCCGACAGCATGTCGACCAGACCGTAATGCGCCGCAAAACCCAGCGCGATGCCTGCCGTGGAACCCACTAGCGCGACCAGTGCGAATTCCACCCACAACATGCCAAGCAGCACGCCGCGAGGCGCGCCCAGACACCGCAGAATGGCAATGCCGTCGGTATGGCGCCGCGTATATTGGCGTGCCGCCAGCCCGACCGCAATGGCGGCAACCAGCACGGCCATCAGGGCGACGAGCACCAGAAAGCGTTCAGCGCGCTCGAGCACGCGGGTGACCTCGGGGCGGCTGTCTTCGAGCGTACTCAGTCGCTGCCCGCGCTGCAGGCGGGGTTCCAGCCAGTGCTGAAAAGCACGCACGCCGGCAGGCTCGCCGGCCACCAGCATGTAATGGTGCACGCGGCTGCCCGGGCCCAGCAGCCCCGACGCGTCGAGATCCGAGCGGTGCATGAGCAGGCGCGGCGCAAGATTCACGAACTGCGTGCCGCGATCGGGTTCATGCCGGATGATGGCCGTGACCTCTAGCGCGAGCGCTCCGACCTCGAGCCGGTCGCCCACCGTCGCGCCGAGGGCCCCCAGCAGCGCATCGTCGACCCATGTGGTTCCCGGCGCGGGGCCACCGCTCACCGTCTGCGCCGGCTGATCCGCAGCATGCGAGACCTGCAATGCCCCGCGCAGCGGGTAGGCGTCGTCCACCGCCTTGAGCGACACCAGCGTACCGCTGTCGCCATACATGGCCATCGATGGAAACTGCACCGCGTGCCCCACGGCTAGGCCCAGGCGTGCGGCCTCGTCATGAAAGTCGTCGGGCAGCGGGTTCGGCGAACGGACCACCAGATCGCCGCCCAACATTTGCGCGGCATCGCGTTCCAGCACCTGGCCGGCCCGATCGGCCAGAAAGCCCACGCTGGTCATGGCCGCCACGGCCACCATCAGTGCCAGCAATAACAGGCGCAGCTCGCCGGCACGCCAGTCACGCAGAAACGCCTGGACACCAAGACGAAACGATTGGGCAGACGCGCGAATCATGATCTTCGGGGCTTCGCTCAACGCAGGCGGTCCATTGCGGCATCGATGCGATCGAGCGGCACGACCTCCAGGCCTTCGATGGGCTGACGCGGCGCATTGGCGCGCGGAATGAACGCCATGCTAAAGCCGAGCTTGGCCGCTTCGCGCAGACGTTCCTGGCCGCGCACCGCAGGGCGAATTTCGCCTGCCAGCCCCACTTCGCCAAAGGCCACCAACCCACGTGGCAGGGGCCGGTCGCGCAGCGACGACATGATCGCCAGCAGCACCGGCAGGTCGGCCGCCGGTTCGGTGATCTTCACGCCTCCCACCGCATTGACGAAGACGTCCTGATCGAAGGTGGCCACGCCCGCATGGCGATGCAACACGGCCAGCAGCATGGCGAGCCGCGTACCTTCGACACCTACGGTGAGACGTCGTGGATTGGGCACGTGTGCCGTATCGACCAGCGCCTGCACTTCAACGAGCAACGGGCGGCTGCCCTCCTGGGTGGCCATGATGCACGAGCCGGCGACATTTGCGTCGTGTTCCGACAGAAACAGCGCCGAGGGGTTGTTCACGCCCCGCAGGCCGCGATCGGTCATTGCGAACACGCCCAGTTCATTCACCGCACCAAAGCGGTTCTTGAACGCGCGCACCAGCCGGTAAGACGAATGCGTATCGCCCTCGAAATACAGCACCGTGTCGACAATGTGCTCGAGCACGCGCGGCCCCGCCAGCGTGCCGTCTTTCGTGACGTGACCGATGAGCACCAGAGTGACACCGGTCTGTTTGGCGAGCCGGGTAAGCTGCGCGGCGCATTCGCGCACCTGCGACACCGAGCCGGGAGCCGCGCTCAATGCACTGGAGTAGAGTGTTTGAATGGAATCGATGACCGCCACCGCCGGTTTCTGCGCGGCGATGGTGTCGAGAATGGCTTCGAGACGGATCTCGGCCAGCAGTCGCGAGCCCTGAGTGGGCAGGTCGAGCCGCCGTGCGCGCAGGGCCACCTGCTCGGCCGATTCCTCGCCGGTGACGTACAGCACCGGCACGGTGGCAGCAAGTGAGACCAGCGCCTGCAACAGCAGCGTAGACTTGCCCACGCCAGGGTCGCCGCCGATGAGCACCACCGAACCGGGCACGAGCCCCCCGCCCAGAACCCGGTCGAACTCGGCGATGCCGCTGGGCTGGCGCGGCAGTTCACGGGCCTCGATATCGGCGAGATCCTGTACGGGCGTACTGCCGGCAAGCGGTGCGAACCGGTGTGCGGGCGCTGCGGCAGCAAGGGATTCGGTCAGCGTATTCCATGCGCCGCAGGCCGGGCATTTGCCCAACCACTTGGCCGAGGTGCCGCCGCATTCGGAACAAACATAGTGACTGCGTGCTGCTTTGGCCATGCGCAGCTCAGTGATGGCCCGGCACGCTGTAGCCGCCATCGACGCCCAGCACCTGCCCCGTAATAAAGGCCGCCTCACCCGAAAGCAGAAAGGCGATGACGCCTGCGATTTCGTCGGGTCGGGCAAAGCGCCCCATGGGAACACCGGCCAGCACTCGCCGCTCTTCTTCGCTGCCAACGGGGTGTGCACTGCGGAAGGCTTCGGTTTCAACCGGCCCGGGCGAAACGGCGTTGACCGTAATGTTGTACTGGGCCAGTTCCAGCGCCCACGTGCGCGTGCAGGCAATGAGCGCCTGCTTGGCCGCACCGTACGTGGTGTGACCGGCGGAACCGAGGCCCAGATGCCCGCACACGTTGACGATGCGCCCGTCGCGTCGCGCCTTCATCGAGGCCACGAACGCCTGCGTGACCTGCACGGCCACGCGCACGTTGATATCGAATGACTCGTACAGGTGTGCGAGTTCGATGTCACCCAGTTCGGCGTGACCAAACACGCCCACGTTGTTGACGATGCCGTCGACCGGATACTTTTCACGGATGACGCGAAGCACTTCCTCGGTTTCACCTGCATTGGAAAGATCGCACGGGTAGAGATAGCCCGGAAAGTCGATTTCTTGTGTCTGACGCGCCAAACCGACCACGTGGCATCCTTCGTCGGCCAGCCGCCGGCTGATCGCCCACCCGATGCCCTTTGTCGCGCCCGTCACCAGGACACACTTGTTCTTCATCAGGATTCTCCTGCCAAGGCATTCATTCCCGTCACCGCACCGGTTAGGGGTGATGCGGGCGGTTCGATACGCCGCGGTACCCGTTGCGCCAGCGCGCAGAGCAGTTCGTACCCCACAGTGCCAGCGGCCTGCGCCACGGCATCGACCGACGGGCCGCCTTCACCCCACAGCACGACCGGCGAGCCCACCGTTGCCTCGGGAATTGGGGTGAGGTCGACGGCCAGCATATCCATGGACACACGACCGAGCAGCCGCGTGGCGCGGCCTGCCACCGTGACGGGGGTGCCGGTGCCGGCATGCCGCGGATAGCCGTCGGCGTAGCCACAGGCCACGATGCCCACCCGGGTGGGGTGTTCGGCGGTGTAGAGATGGCCATACCCCACGCTTGCCCCCGGCAGGCACTGCTGCACGGCGATGATTCGTGCCGACAGCGTCATGACGGGCCGCAGGCCGAGATCGGCCGCACTGCGGTCGGCAAACGGCGAAGCCCCATACAGACAGATGCCGGGGCGCACCCACTGGGTACGTTCTGGCGGCAGCTGTGCCCACAATGCAGGCGTAAGGGTGGCGGCCGAGTTGCATACGCTTACGAAGCCAGGCATGGAACCGGCCAACGACTTGAAGACGGCAAGCTGATCGCGCGTGACGGCGGGATCGTCGTCGGCCCGCGAAAAATGCATCATGCTGCCCAACTCGCCCACCACACCCCTGCGTTGCAATGCGACCAGACGTTGCCAGGCTGCCTGTGCGGCGTGTGGTGCGAAACCCAGCCGGTTCATGCCGGTATTGATCTTGAGGTTGACGTGAATGGGACGCGCTACCCGGGCGTGTTCCAGCATGCGCAGCTGGTCTTCGCCGTGTACTGAGACGGTCAGACCATAAGTATCTACAACAGATATATCTTGCGGTTCGAACCAGCCTTCGAGCAGCATGATCGGCCGCTGCCACCCGGCCTCGCGACACGCCACCGCCTCGGCGAGGTCGAGCATGGCCAGGCCATCGGCCGCCGCAAAACCGGCAATACCCTGTGCAAGCCCATGCCCGTAGGCATTGGCCTTGATGACCGCCCACACCCGGGGCGCCTCACGCCCCAGCCCGCGAGCCTGTTCGTGCAGACTGGAGGCGACACGTTGGAGATTGTGCTGCATGGCCCCGACCGAGATCGTGGCCATTATTGGACGTGGCATGTGCTTCCTCGACTTGAACGGCGGCCCCAGAACCGCCAGAGCAGAGTCTAAACCACTTGCCGCCGGTTCGTTAAGCGTACACATCAAGAGACCCGCCGCCACAGCTTATACTCTGCCGGTCATGGCCGTCGACCACTACGAGAACTTCCCTGTCGCCTCCCTGCTGCTGCCACGGCACCTGCGCGCCGCCGTGCGCGACATTTACCGTTACGCCCGCACGGCTGACGACATCGCCGACGAAGGCGACGCCGCACCGCAGGAGCGGCTGGCGGCACTGGCCGAATTTCACCATGCGCTCGAGCTGTTCGGGCAGAATCCGGCCACCCGCGGACCGCTGCCGCACGCGCACATCTTCGAGCCCCTCGAAGCCACGGTGCGCCGCCACGCCCTGCCGGTCGACCTGCTGCATGATCTGCTTTCCGCCTTCGAGCAGGATGTGGTGACACAGCGCTACGAAGACGACACGCAACTGCTGGACTATTGCCGCCGTTCCGCAAACCCTGTCGGGCGCCTTCTTCTGCACCTGTACGACCGGGCCACCGACGACAATCTGCGATGTTCCGATGCCATCTGTACCGGCCTGCAACTGACGAATTTCTGGCAAGACGTCGCGATCGACTGGCACAAGCACCGTGTGTACCTTCCACAAGACGCGCTCAGGCGCCATGGCGTGCCGCAGGCATGGATCGGTCGATGTGCCCGGGCCGGTCGCCTGCCCGCCGGCGCTCACCCCGACGCCGCGCTGCTTCCGGCCTGGCGGTCGCTGATGATGGATCGGGTGCAATGGGCGCGAAATCTGCTGCTCGAGGGTCGCCCGCTCACGCGTCGCCTGCCCTGGCGTGCCGGGCTGGAACTGCGCCTGGTGATTCAGGGCGGCCTGACAATTCTTGAACGCCTCGAACAATTAAACTATGACGTCTTCGAGCGACGTCCGATATTGCGCCGCACCGACTGGCTGCGCATGGCGCTAAGATCCATCTTCCAATGAGCCCCGACCAATACTGCCAAGAAAAGGCCGCCCGCAGCGGCTCCAGCTTCTATTACGCCTTCCTGTTCCTGCCACCGGAACGGCGTCGCGCCATCACGGCGCTGTACGCCTTCTGCCGCGAAGTGGACGACGTGGTGGACGAATGTACCGAATCGTCGGTGGCCCGCATGAAGCTCGCCTGGTGGCGCACGCAGGTCGATGCCCTGTTTCGCGGCCAGGCCGAGCATCCGGTGATGAAGGCGCTGGCGCCGCATATCGAGCCCTATGGCATTACCGACCGGCAGATGTATGCCGTGATCGAAGGCATGGAAATGGATCTCGACCAGCTGCGCTACCCCGACTGGCCCGCGCTCAGCAAATACTGCTGGCACGCCGCGGGTGTGGTGGGCGAAATGTCGGCAGGCATCTTCGGGGCCGTGACACCGGGCACCCTCGAATACGCCCGCCAGTTGGGCACCGCGTTTCAGCTCACCAACATCATTCGTGACGTGGGCGACGATGCCCGGCGTGGCCGCATTTACCTGCCGCAGGAAGACCTGGAGCGCTTCGGCGTGAAGCCGTCAGAGATCATGAACGGCATGCATTCCGAACGCTTCGTGGAACTGATGCGCTTCGAAACACAGCGCGCACGCGAGCATTATCGGGCGGCCATGCGGGCTCTGCCTGCCGAAGAGCGGCGCGCGCAGCGTGCAGGCCTGATGATGGCCGCCATTTATGCCACGCTGCTCGACGAAATCGAGCGCGACGGCTGGCATGTGCTAGATCAGCGCATTTCGCTCACCCCCATCCGCAAGTTTTGGCTGGCCTGGCGCACGTGGGTGGGCGGCGGTAACTGGGTGGCGCGCCGCCTGGCACGATGAAGCTTGCCGTCGTCGGCGCGGGGTGGGCGGGGCTGAGTGCCGCACTGACGGCATGGCGCCTGGGCCATCAGGTGCACGTATTCGAGTCCGCCCCCACACTGGGCGGGCGCGCACGTGCCGTACATGCCCCCACCCTCGATGCGACGATCGACAACGGCCAGCATATTCTGCTCGGGGCCTACACCGCCACGCTCGCGCTGATGCGCGAGCTGGGGCTGGATGTGAACACCCTCTTTCACCGCCTGCCGCTCACCGTGCACAGTGCCGACGGTACACTGCGCCTGCGTGCGGGCCGCGCTCTGCCTGCCCCGCTGCACATCGCCGCAGCACTGCTGGCAGCGCGCGGGCTGCGCTGGCCTGAGAAGCTGGCGGCATTACGTGCCGTGGCCGCCCTGCGGGGCCAGGGCTGGCGCACACCGCCCGGCTGCACGGTACAACGCTGGCTTGAACGCGCGCAGCAGCCGCCGCGGCTATGCAACCTACTGTGGGGGCCGCTGTGCATCGCCACCCTGAACACGCCCGTGGAACACGCCTGCGCGCAGCTCTTTGCGCACGTACTGCGCGACAGCCTGGGCGCACCGGATCGCAGTGCGAGCGACATGCTGATTCCCCGCTGCGACCTCACCGCGCTATGGCCGGCCAGGGTGGCACGGCTGGCTGCCGAAGCCGGCGCGTCGGGCGACCCGGGTCACGCCTCCCCCACGCTCGAAATACGACACCCTTATACCGTGCGCCGACTGCGCCATGTGTCGGCATGCGGTCTGGCGCTGGACGACCTTCCCGACCGCTACGATGCCGTAGTGGTGTGCGCGAACACCCCTTCCACTGCGCGCCTGCTGGCCACCCTGCCCGACTGCCCGGGCAGCACACAGTTCCTTGCCGATCTGGATGCCTTCGAGCACGCGCCCATCGCGACGCTCACGTTCCAATTGGCGGCACCCATGCATCTGCCGCAGCCCATGCTTTTGCTGCACGAGCACCGCACACGCAATCATTTCGGGCAATGGCTGTTTCAGGGTCAGGATCAGGAAAAGCGCCTGCTGCACGTGGTAGTGAGCGACGCCGATGCATTGCTGGCACAGGAGCGCAACGCGGCCGTCGCCGGTGTCGTGGAGCAGTTGCGCGAACAGCTGGCGATGCCGATGCCGGAGGTGAGCCGCCACGCGCTGATCGTGGAAAAGCGTGCGACCTTCCTGGCACGACCCGGCCTGAGGCGGCCCGGGAACCGGACACCATGGCGCGGCGTCTGGGTGGCGGGAGACTGGACGGACACGGGCTACCCCGCAGTGCTGGAGGGCGCGGTGCGCAGCGGCCGCGATGCCGTGCTGGCGCTGACAGCGGCACACGAGACTGCTGTGCCGCGCCAGGAAATGTGAAAACCGGAGCCCCGAGCGCAGTGACTAGGGTGCTTCGGAATCGGGCAGCGGCGCAAACTCGCGAATGTAATTGCGCACCTGCTCGGCATCGCATGCCATGTTGACCACACGCTGCGGCAGTGCATCGAGCCCCGCCAGATGCTCGGGTACGGGCGGCTCGATGCCCACGGCCTCACGGATCGTTTCGGCAAACTTGGCCGGCAGCGCCGTTTCGAGCACCAGCATGGGTACGCCCTCTTCCACAAACGGTGCCGCCACCTTCACGCCATCGGCGGTATGCGGGTCGATGAGCACGCCCGTTTCCTGGTACACGCGACGGATGGTGGCAAGGCGATCGGCGTGCGAACTGGTTCCCGAAACGAACCCGTAGCGTTGCTCGAACTGCGGCTTGAGGGCGCCGAGATCGAACTGCCCCCGAGATTCCAGCTCGCCCCAGAGCGACTTCACGCGTTGCGGATCGCGGCCCACCAGGTCGAACACGAAGCGCTCGAAGTTCGACGCCTTGGAGATGTCCATGGAGGGGCTGGACGTGGCGTGAGTTTGTGCCGACGAGCGTGGTCGGTACACCCCCGTGCGGAAGAACTCTTCAAGAACGTTGTTTTCGTTGGTGGCCAGCACCAGCCGGCGCACGGGCAGCCCCATTTCACGGGCGATGTGCCCGGCAAGAATGTTGCCAAAATTGCCCGAAGGCACGCAGAAGGACACGTGCGCGCTGCTGCCGGCGGGCGTGGCGCGCAGCCAACCCCAGAAGTAGTACACGACCTGCGCGGCAATGCGCGCCCAGTTGATCGAGTTCACCGCACCCAGCCGGTAGGCGTTCTTGAATTCGAGATCGCCCGCCAGCGTCTTGACGATATCCTGGCAGTCGTCGAACACGCCGTCGATGGCGATGTTGTGAATGTTGGAGTCTTGCAGCGAGTACATCTGCGCGCGCTGAAAGGCGCTCATGCGCCCCTGCGGCGACAGCATGAATACCGTAACGCCACGCTTGCCCCGCATGGCATACTCGGCCGCCGAACCCGTATCACCGGAGGTGGCGCCCAGAATGTTGAGCGTGGCACCGCGGCGGGTGAGCACGTATTCGAAGACCTGGCCCAGGAACTGCATGGCCATGTCCTTGAACGCCAGCGTGGGCCCCTCAGACAGGCCCAGCAGGCTCATGCCACCGTTCAGCGGCTTGACGGGCACCATTTCGGGCCCGGGAAACACTTCGGGTGCATAGGCGGCACGAGTCAGCTGCAACAGGTCATCAGCCGGAATGTCGTCGATGAACGTGCCGAGAATCTCGGCGGCGAGCTCGGCGTAGCCCAGCGCGCGCCAGCCTTCCAGCGTGGCGGCCGACACCTTGGGCACGGATTCGGGCATGGTCAGCCCGCCGTCGGGAGCCAGCCCTTCCAGCAGAATGTCGCAGAACGGCTGGGGTGCCATGCCCCCGCGAGTGGAGATGTATTTCATATCAGATCCTCGACGCGCAACCGGGTCACTTCCGAGCGCACGAAGGGCAACTTGTGCATGCGTGTGATGGCACCGCTGACTGCACCTTCGCGCGCGCGATGCAGCAGGAAAATAATAGAGGCTTCGCCCGCCTGGAACGGTTCCTGGAACATGGAACCGATGGAAATGTCGGATTCGGCCAGAATACGGGATATTTCGGACAACACGCCCGGACGGTCTTCGACCCGCAGGCGCAGGTAATACGACGATTCGATGTCGTCGGCACCAAGAATGGGAATATCTTTAACCGCGTCGGGCTGGAAGGCCAGGTGCGGCACCCGGTGCTCCGGGTCGGCCGATTCAAGGCGCGCCACGTCGACCAGGTCGGCCACCACGGCCGACGCAGTGGGCATTTCGCCCGCACCCTGGCCGTAGTACAGCGTGGGCCCCACCGCATCGCCATGCACCAGTACCGCGTTCATGGCGCCATCGACATTGGCGAGCAGGCAACCCATGGGAATGAGTGTGGGGTGTACGCGCAGCTCGATGCCGTCGTCGCGGCGCCGGGTGATGCCCAGCAGCTTGATGCGATAGCCCAGACGGGCGGCGTGCTGGATGTCTTCGGCCTCGAGCTTCGAGATGCCTTCCACGCAGGCCTTGTCGAACTGAACAGGAATGCCGAAAGCCAGCGAGGCAAGCAAAGTGAGCTTGTGTGCGGCGTCGACGCCTTCAATGTCGAAAGTGGGATCGGCCTCGGCATAGCCCAGGCGTTGTGCTTCGGCAAGCACCGTGTTGAACGGCAGGCCGCGCGACTGCATTTCAGACAAAATGAAGTTGGTGGTGCCGTTGATGATGCCGGCAATCCAGTCGATGCGATTGGCCGTCAGGCCCTCGCGAATCGCCTTGATGATGGGAATGCCGCCGGCCACTGCCGCCTCGAACATCACCATCACACCCTTGCTGCTGGCCGCATCGAAAATTTCGTTGCCATGACAGGCGAGCAGCGCCTTGTTGGCGGTAACCACGTGCTTGCCCTGGCGGATCGCCTCCATGACCCACTCCTTGGCGATCGTCTCGCCGCCGATGAGCTCGACGACAATATCGATATTGGGGTCGCGAGCCACCTCGAGCCCGTCGGTGGTGATGCGCACGTCGCTGTCGCCCAGCAGTCGCCGGGCCTTTTCAACGTCGCGCACGGCCACCGCCGCCACCTCGATACGCCGCCCGGCACGCCGTGCGATCTCTTCAGCGTTCTTCTGCAACACCTTCCAGGTGCCGCCACCCACGACTCCCAGACCCAAAAGCCCGACCCTGATTGAAGCCATTTCCCTGCTGGAACTCATTTGCCTACACCGTCTTTACGGAACATGTCTTTGATGCCGCGCACCGCCTGACGGATGCGTTGCTCGTTTTCGATGAGCGCAAAGCGCACGTATTCGTCGCCATAGTCGCCAAAACCGATGCCGGGTGATACGGCCACCTTCGCATCGGCAAGCAGGCGCTTCGAAAACTCGAGCGAGCCAATGGAACGATAGGCTTCGGGAATGCGCGCCCAGATGTACATGGACGCCTTCGGGAGATCGACGGGCCAGCCGGCTTCGTGCAGCCCCTTGGCCAGCACGTCGCGGCGGCTCTGGTACTGGGCCACGACCTGGGCCACGCAGTCTTGCGGGCCTTCGAGAGCGGCAATGGACGCCACCTGTATGGGCGTGAACATGCCGTAGTCGTGATAGCTCTTGATGCGCGCCAGTGCACTGACGAGTTGCGGATTGCCCACCATGAAGCCCACACGCCAGCCGGCCATGTTGTAGCTCTTGCTCATGGTGAAAAATTCAACGGCCACGTCGCGCGCGCCCTCCACCTGCATGATGGAGGGGGCAACATAACCGTCGAACGTGATATCGGCATAGGCCAGGTCGTGCACCACCAAAATGTTGTGCTCGCGGGCCAGCGCAACGATGCGCTCGAAAAACGACAGATCGACACACTGGGCCGTTGGATTGCTGGGGAACCCCAGAATCATCATCTTGGGCCGGGGAATCGTCTCGCGCACCGCCCGTTCGATTTCCTCGAAAAAATCGAGCCCCGGCGCGATGGGTACCGAACGGATGTTGGCCCCGGCAATGACCGCACCATAAATATGGATGGGGTAACTGGGGTTTGGCACCAGAACGGTGTCGCCCCGATCGAGTGTGGCGAGCATCAGGTGCGCCAGACCTTCCTTCGACCCGATGGTGACGATCGCCTCGGTTTCGGGGTCGATCTGCACGTCGTAGCGGCGGTCGTACCAGGCCGAGATGGCCTTGCGCAGGCGGGGAATGCCGCGCGAAACTGAATAACCGTGGGTATCGGGGCGCTGCACGGCTTCGACCAGCTTGTCGACGATGTGCTTGGGGGTGGCCCCATCGGGGTTGCCCATTGACATGTCGATGATGTCTTCGCCGCGCCGGCGTGCCGCCATCTTGAGTTCGCCCGTTATATTGAAGACATACGGAGGCAAGCGCTCGATACGTGGAAACGTGCTCATGGTGATCCTTGGCTGAAATGCAGTATGAAAACGGGCAAACTCGATAATCTAGCGTAAAGAGCCAGATCGCGGCAAATGGCATCTAGTTTAATCGATTCACCGTCCGTAGCCGTGCGTTCAACGCCGCACGCATGCGCTATGATGAACCAACTCGGGAGCCACCCTTGCTACTACAGAAAGAATCCAATCCAGGGCTGAATACCGTTACCGCATATGGGGCGGGTTATATCGAAATCAACGGGGCCTCGTACCGGCATCCGGTACGTTTCTCACCCGAAGGCCCCATCGAACCCTGGGCCATCGAAGACATCGCGCAGCTGACCCTTGCTGCACTGCAAGAAATGGCAGGTGTGGAAACGGCCGGCTCCGATCCCATGGCTTTCCTCGACGACCTTCCGGCGCGTGCCACGGGTAACGTGGAAGTGGTGATCATCGGCACCGGTTCGCGTCAGGTCATGCTCAGCTCGGCCCTCACCACGCCACTGCAGCGCCTGGGCATCGGTGTGGAAGCCATGTCCACCCAGGCCGCTGCGCGTACCTACAACATCCTCATGTCCGAAGGGCGGCGCGTCGTCGTCGCCCTGATTCCAGCACAGGAAGTCTGAATGACCGCAATTTCCGTGGGCGAAGCCATACCGCCCTTCACCGCCACATCCACGCACGGAGACATTTCGCTCGACACCCTCAAGGGCCGCAAAACGGTGCTGTATTTCTACCCCAAAGACAACACACCGGGCTGCACAACGCAGGCGCAGGGATTTCGTGACCTGCATTCCGAATTCGAGGCGGCAGGCGCAAGAATCATCGGCGTGTCACGCGATTCCCTCAAATCGCACCAGAATTTCACGGCCAAGCATGAGCTGCCCTTTGCACTCATCTCCGATGCCGACGAATCGCTCTGCACCCTGTTCAAAGTAATCAAAATGAAGAACATGTACGGCAAGCAGGTGCGCGGCATCGAACGCAGCACCTTTCTTATCGACGAGAACGGCGTACTGGTGAAAGAATGGCGCGGACTGCGCGTGCCGGGTCATGTCGACGCCGTGCTGCAAGCCGTGCGCGAACACTGACGCCTCACTGGCACGCCACACAGGAGCAACAGGCCATGCCTTTACCGAAACTGCCGGTTCGAATGGGCGACCGTGTCGACCCCAAAGACCCCGGTTACCTTCCGCTCGAAGACACCCTGGGAGCCCTCGAAGCTGAGCCGGTTGCTGTGCGCCCCGCCGCCACGACCGCCCGGGCGGCAAAGGCAGCAAAGAAGGCCGCAGCCCGCAGCAGCGCCGCGCAAAGCACTGCGGCAACAGCGGCGCCGCCCGGCACGCCAGAATCTGCCGCACAGCGGCCGGCCGCCCGGCCGGAAGACAAGCGCGCAGCCGCAGCACCCGACGAGGCAATCGCTGCCCCGCAGCCCACCCATACCCATGCGGACGGCGAACTCGTGGCGCCGGCCAGCGAAATCCTGGTCGAAGAGGTACCGCCCGCCCCCGTCGCAAAACAGGCACGCGACACCGCGCAGGCAGACGATGCCACCGAGAAGGCTCAGCCGCGCGCTGCTGCCCGCAAGCGGGCCCGGCTGCCGGCATCCCGCCGCAAGCTCTTCGTACTCGACACCAACGTGCTGCTGCACGATTCGAATTCGCTCTTCAAGTTCGAAGAGCACGACATCTACCTCCCGATGATCGTTCTGGAAGAACTCGATCATCACAAGAAGGGCATGTCGGAAGTTGCCCGCAATGCGCGCCAGGTCAGCCGTTTTCTCGACGCGCTGGTGAACGAGGTGTCCGACCTGGAGAAAGGCGTGAACCTCGATGCGCTGGGCAATCAGGAAGCCTTGGGCCAGTTGCTGCTGCAGACCACCGCCCTCGATACCGCCCTGCCCGTGGAACTGCCCATGGGCAAAGCCGACCACGTGATCCTGGGGGTGGTGCAGGCGCTCAAGACCCTGCACCCCAGGCGCACGGTGGTGCTGGTGTCCAAAGACATCAATATCCGGCTCAAGGCGCGCGCCCTGGGCATGCACGCCGAAGACTACCTGAACGACCGGGTCATCGACGACTCCGACCTGCTGTACGACGGCGTCATGCCGCTGCCCGAGAACTTCTGGCTCAAACACGGCAAGGGCGTGGAATCATGGCAACAGAGCGGTACCACCTTCTACCGCATCAAAGGGCCGCTGTGCAGCGAATTCCTGGTGAACCAGTTCGTCTACCTGGAAGGTGACATGCCCCTGTACGCGCAAGTGCGCGAGGTCAGCGGCAAGTCGGCCGTGCTCGCCACGCTGCGTGACCACAGCCACAGTCGCAATAGCGTATGGGGCATCACGGCGCGCAACCGTGAACAGAACTTCGCGCTGAATCTGCTCATGAACCCGGATATCGACTTCGTGTCGCTGCTGGGGCAGGCGGGTACGGGCAAAACCCTGCTCGCGCTGGCGGCGGGCCTGGCGCACACCCTCGAAACCAACCGCTACAACGAAATCATCATCACGCGGGCCACCGTGCCGGTGGGCGACGACATCGGCTTTCTGCCGGGAACCGAAGAAGAGAAGATGCTGCCCTGGATGGGTGCACTGGAAGACAACCTGGAGGTGCTGCATTTGGGCGCCGGCCGCCACGACCTGGCCAGCGATACGGGAGGCACCGACTGGAACCGGCAATCCACCATGGAACTCATTCGGTCACGCATCAAGGTGAAGTCGCTCAACTTCATGCGGGGCCGCACGTTCCTGAACAAATACCTGATCATCGACGAGGCACAGAACCTGACGCCCAAACAGATGAAGACCCTCGTTACGCGGGCCGGCCCGGGCACCAAGATCATCTGCCTGGGCAATATCGCCCAGATCGACACGCCCTACCTCACCGAAGGCAGCTCGGGGCTCACCTACGTGGTCGATCGCTTCAAGGGCTGGCCGCATGCCGGGCATGTCACGCTGCAACGTGGTGAACGCTCGCGTCTGGCCGATTACGCCAGCGAGGCACTCTGACGGAGGCTGTACATATGGATGCATCATCCCCGCCCCGCCCTACTGCGCTTCCCGTGGGTTTCACGATGGGCGATGCCGCGGGCATCGGCCCCGAAATCATCGTCAAGCTTTTTGCCGGCGGCCTTCCGGAACCTGCGCTGGTCTATGGCGACGCAGGCGTGCTGCAGGCCACCATTGCGCGGCTGGGCCTTGACACCCAGTTGCGCGTCGAACTCATCAGCGAGCCCGAGGCCTGCTCACACGACCCGGCGGTGTTGCCCGTGCTGAACCGCTGGCAGGCCCTGCCCGAAGGCCTGGCCATGGGCCAGGCGCAGGCCGAGGCCGGGCGCGGTGCCTACGAATACCTGTGTCACGCCATCGACGACGCCATGACGCAGCGTATCCGGGCCATTGTCACCGCGCCGCTGAACAAGCATGCCATGCAGCTGGGGGGCGTCAACTACCCCGGGCACACCGAAATTCTGGCTGACCGCAGTGGCACGAAGCGTTACGCCATGATGCTGGCGAACCCCGAGCTGCGCGTCATCCTGGTCACGATTCACGTGCCGCTCGCAAAGGTGCCCGGCCTCATCACTTACGAAGCCGAGCTCGACACGATCCGCCTGGCCGACCTCGCCTGCCGGCAGGCGGGCTTGCAGCGGCCCCGCATTGCCGTGGCGGGCCTGAACCCCCATGCGGGGGAAGACGGCCGTTTCGGGCGCGAGGAAATCGAGATCATTGCTCCGGCCATAGAAACCGCCCGGGCCGAAGGTCTGGAAGTCAGCGGCCCCATTCCTGGCGATACGGTATTCATGCGCGCGCGCATGGGCGAGTTCGACATCGTGGTGGCGCAGTACCACGATCAGGGGCTGATACCAGTGAAATACCTCGGCGTGGAACAGGGGGTGAACATCACCGTGGGCCTGCCTTTCGTACGCACCAGCGTCGATCACGGCACCGCCTATTCCATTGCGGGGCGGGGCGTCGCCGACCCCTCTTCGCTGCGCGCCGCCTACGAGGCCGCGCTGGCCATGAGCTCAGCTTATCGCTGACGTAAAGTTCAGGAAGCGCGTACTCGCGCCCTGGAACGTAAGGCGCACGGTGCCGATGGGGCCGTTACGCTGCTTGCCGATGATGATTTCGGCCGTACCCTTGTCGGGTGAATCGGGGTTGTAGACCTCGTCGCGGTAGATGAACAGGATGACGTCGGCGTCCTGTTCAATGGCGCCTGATTCGCGCAGATCGCTCATGACCGGCCGCTTGTTGGGGCGCTGCTCGAGGCTGCGGTTCAGCTGCGACAGCGCGATCAGCGGGCAGTTCAGCTCTTTGGCGAGCGCTTTGAGTGATCGGCTGATTTCGGAAATTTCGGTGGCGCGGTTCTCGCCGCTGCCACTGCCTGACATCAGCTGCAGGTAGTCGATGATGATCAGCCCCAGCTGCCCGCACTGTCGTGCCAGGCGCCGTGCCCGGGCGCGAACCTCGTTGGGCGACAATGCTGGCGTTTCATCAATGTAAATCTGCGCCTCCTGCACGCGCTGCACGGCATGAGTCAGGCGTGGCCAGTCTTCGGCGGTGAGCTTGCCGGTACGCATGCGGTGCTGATCGAGCAGCCCTACGGAGCCGACCATACGCTGCGCCAGCTGCACGGCGCCCATTTCCATTGAAAACACGGCAACCGGCAGACCCTGTTCGATTGCCACGTACTCACCAATGTTCATCGAGAACGAGGTCTTGCCCATCGACGGGCGCCCCGCCACGATGATGAGGTCGCCGGCCTGCAGGCCGGAGGTCATGCGATCGAGGTCGGTGAAGCCGGTGGGCACCCCCGTGACGTCGGAGTCGCCGTCACGGTGATAGAGCTCGTCGATGCGCTCCACCACCTGCGCCAGCAGCGGCTGGATCTCTTGAAAACCCTTGGTGCCACGCGCCCCTTCCTGCGCAATCTGAAAGACCTTGGTTTCGGCTTCATCGAGCAGCTGCCGGGCTTCCTTGCCCTGCGGGTTGAAGGCCGCCGCCGAGATTTCGTCGGCAATGGTGACCAGCTTGCGCAGGATCGAGCGCTCGTGAACGATCTCGGCGTAGCGCCGAATATTGGCGGCAGAAGGCGTGTTGTGCGCCAGCGCGTTCAGGTACGGCAGGCCGCCCACTTCTTCGGCCTTGCCGCTGGTGGCCAGCGATTCATGCACGGTGATGACGTCGGCCGGCCGTGAAAGCGAAATCAGCCGCGAGATGTGTTGCCAGATCAGCCGGTGGTCGTAACGATAGAAGTCTTCTTCGGCCAGCACGTCGCTGATGCGGTCGAACGCGGCGTTGTCGAGCAGCAACCCGCCCAGAACCGATTGCTCGGCCTCGATCGAGTGAGGGGGCACCCGCAGGTAATCGAGCTGCGGGTCCGTTTGCATGATGGCGTTGTCCAACAAAGGCTCCATTGTTAACACACAGACCCGGCCAGTGGCCCAGTCGTGCCGCGCGGCGGCAGCGGCGCGGCAAAAAAAAGAAAGCCGGTGAGAACCGGCTTTCTTGTTCTGTTGGCGGCCACTCACCAGTGGTGAATGTACCATGCAGAAGGTGCTGCGATCAGGCCATTTCGCCCTGAATCACGACGTTGATCTCGACGCTGACGTCGGGATGCAGAACGACGGAAACCGGGTACTCGCCCACGGCCTTGAGGGTGCCGTCGGGCAGGCGAACCTGCGACTTCACGATGCCTTCGAAGCCGTTCTTGGTCAGGCCAGCAGCGATGTCCATGGTGGTGACGGAACCAAACAGGCGGCCGTCGACACCGGCCTTCTCGAGCAGGTTCAGGGTGTAGCCCGACAGCTTCTCGCCCAGCTTCTGGGCTTCTGCCAGCTTCTCGGCCTGTTGCTTTTCAAGTTCGGCGCGGCGTGCTTCGAATTCCTGAATGGCGGCTTCGGTGGCACGACGGGCGATGCGCTTGGGAATGAGGTAGTTGCGGGCATAGCCGTCGCGCACACGCACGACATCGCCAAGGTTGCCCAGGTTAGCGACTTTTTCGAGCAGAATGACTTGCATGACTGTTGGCCCCGGTTCAGTTGTGGTTGTCGGTGTAAGGCAGCAGGGCCAGGAAGCGTGCGCGCTTGATGGCGGTATCGAGCTGGCGCTGGTAGTGAGCCTTGGTGCCGGTCAGGCGCGCGGGGATGATCTTGCCGTTTTCCTGAATGAAGTCACGCAGGGTGTCGAGATCTTTGTAATCGATTTCTTCCACGCCGGCGGCGGTGAAGCGGCAGAACTTGCGGCGCTTGAAGAGCGGGTTCTGTTGCGAGAAACGGCGTTTTTCCTTGCCTTTCCTGAAGTAAGCCATGATGTGCCTCTTTTCTTTCCGGGGCGACCCGGTAGGTAGTTTGTACGTGCATCGGGCGCTGCATGCCCGTGCGTCGGTATTGGTTTGCTAAACGATGGCGCTGCCGCTGCCGGGAAACGTCTGTGCCACGTTCTGAATATGCAGAATCAGTCTGCTGGACCCCTTGCGGGATGCGGCGAGAAACCCCTGGACCTCGAGCTGCGCCCCAAGAGGCACGTCTGCAAGAAGGTGGGCGGTATTTCCCATCGCAATGGCGCGCACGTGAAACATGACGCGCCGCGGTTGATCTGCTTCCAGAACCTCGGACTCATGTTCAAGCGTGAGTTCGAGGGCGGCCACACCGGCGGGCGTGTACCTGAGCGGCTGGATCTCGACGACGGTGGCCGTCAGAAGAACCCGGTTCACGCCAGGCAGCCTGGGCCTGCTTATTGCGACTGGGAAGCGGCGGCTTCGGCAGTTGCCTTGCGGGCCTCTTCGCGCTCGACCGTCTTCATCATGACCGACGGGCCCGAGGGGGCTTTCTTGGTCTTGATCGTGAGGTGACGCAGGATCGCATCGTTGTAGCGGAACGCGTGTTCGAGCTCGTCGAGCACGGCCTGGCCGCATTCGATGTTCATGCACACGTAATGTGCCTTGACCAGCTTTTGAATGGGGTAGGCAAGCTGGCGGCGGCCCCAGTCTTCGACGCGGTGAATCACGCCGTCTCCGCCCGTAATCTGGGCCGAATAGCGCTCGATCATGGCGGGCACCTGCTCGCTCTGATCGGGATGCACGATAAACACTACTTCGTAGTGGCGCATAGGTGTAAGCTCCTTGTGGATGACTCCGGCCACTTGCTTTACCCTTAAACAGATAGCTGCTGGCGGCCAGATTCAGCCCGCCCCACGGCACATTACCGCGAAGTCGAGCAACGAAACAATAAATTCTAGCATATTTGCTGCGAGGTCCGTGTATGTTTGTGATCCGTTGGGCAGCCCTGGCGCTGCTGCCAACCTTGATTTCCGGCTGCGGTGATTCCGCCAGCGCACAAGGCGACATACCTGCCAGCCGGGTCAATCAGGCGGTAGGCCAACTCGATGCGGTGGTTGCCGACGTCATGCAACGCAGCGGCGTACCCGGCATGGCTGTGGCGGTGGTGCATGGCGACACGGTGCTCTATTCCCGGGGCTTCGGCGTGAAACGCCTTGGCGAGCCCGCACCCGTGCAGCCGGAAACGGTCTTTCAGCTCGCCTCTGTGTCCAAGCCCATTGGAGCCACGGTTGTGACCGCACAAATCGAAAAAGGCGTGGTGTCCTGGCAGACGCCGGTGCAGCAGCATCTGCCCTGGTTCGAATTGAATGACCCGGCCACGTCGGCTGCCGTCACCATCGGCGACATGTACGCGCACCGCTCGGGCTTGCCCGACCATGCGGGCGACGAACTCGAGGAGATCGGTCACGACCGTCGAAGTGCGCTGCAGCGCCTGCGCCATTTGCCGCTCGAACCCCTGCGCAGCACTCATGCTTACACGAACTTCGGGCTCACCGCGGGTGCCGAAGCGGTTGCCGAAGCCTCGGGCGCATCATGGGAAGACCTGTCGGAAGCGGTGTTGTACCGGCCATTGGGCATGAGCGCCACCAGCTCGCGCTTCGCCGATTTCATGGCGCGGGCCGATCGGGCACACCCGCACGTATTGCAAAACGGTGCCTTCGAGCCTGCCACGCGCCAGCGCCAGCCAGATGCACAGTCGCCCGCCGGCGGAGTCAGTTCCAACGTCGTTGACATGGCGCGCTGGATGGCCCTGGTTCTGAACGACGGGCGCCACAACGGCGCACAGCTGCTGTCGCGCACCGCTCTGGCGCACGCGCTTTCGCCGCAGGCCGTATCGTCACCCGCAACCGACGAACACCCTGCGGGGCACTACGGCTACGGCTTCAACATCAGTACGACACATGCGGGCGGCACACGTTACAGCCATTCGGGCGCATTCACTCTGGGGGCCGCCACCAATTTTGCGCTGCTTCCGGCGGCCAAAACCGGCATCATCGTTCTAACGAACGCCCAACCGGTGGGCGCGGCCGAAGCCATTACGTCGACGTACCTCGACCTGGTGGAATTCGGCCGGCCCACCCGCGACTGGTTCGACACCTATGCGCCGGCCTTCGCGGCCATGAACGCCCCCACGGGGCGCGCCGTCGGTTTGCCCTACCCCGACGCACCGGAGCCGGCGCGCCCGCTGCATGCCTATGCCGGTTCCTTCCAAAGCGATTACCTGGGTGACGCGCGCATCGAGCCCTCGGGAAGCGATCTGGTGCTGACGATCGGCCCGGCGGGAAATACTCATGTACTGCACCACTGGAATGGCGACACGTTCGTTTTCGAACTGGGCGGCGAAGTGGCCCCGCCGGGTTCACGCAGCGCTGTGGATTTCACGATCGGGCCCGGTGGCATGGCCACCGGCATGACGATTGAACTCTACGACGAATATGGCCAGGGCACGCTTACACGCCGCTGACGGGTGCGCATGGTGTTGGAAAGGCGTAAGGCGCCTGATCAGATGGCTCGCCCCTCGATCATGCCCCAATGCAGGTAGTGCACCAATGGATCGATACCTGCCTGCGCGACGTCGGGATACGCCGCAAGGTATGCAGTGCCGTCGAACTCGGCCGAAGGGTTGCGCCCTTCTGCAGCCCCGACCTGACGTTAACCCGTAACGACTGCGTAGGCCGAATGGTTGTGAATCGACTCGAAGTTCTCGGCTTCGATGCGGTATTCGTGCACCCCTGGTAACGCGCGCACGGCCTGGGCCACGTCGCGTACCAGGTCTTCGACGAATTTGGGGTTCTCGTAGGCGCGCTCGGTGACGAATTTTTCGTCGGTGCGTTTGAGCAGGCCCCACAGCTCGCATGACGCCTGGGCTTCGATATCGCGAATCAGGGCCTCGACATCCACCAGCGCCGGATCAGTGAACGCGGCAGTGACCGTTACATGCGAACGCTGGTTATGAGCACCGTATTCGGATATGGCCTTGGAGCACGGGCACAGGCTGGTGACAGGCACCAGAACGGTGAGTTCGAATGCGGTGTGGGCCGCGACACTGCCTTCAGCCTGCCGGGCGACGCACTTCCACGAGACCTCGTAATCCATAAGGCTCGCCACCTGCGACACCGGTGCCGTCTTGTTCATGAAATACGGAAAGCGCGCCTGCATGTCGCCAGCCTGGGCACCCAGCAGCTCGAGCATCTGCAGCGCCATGTCGCAGAACGATTCCGGCGTCATGGGTGTACGGCGATTGGCTTCGAGCAAGGCTACGAAGCGCGACATGTGCGTACCCTTCTCGTGCGCCGGCAGCGCCACGGTGAGTTCCCACTCAGCCACTGTCGGAAGGTTTTCTTGCGCAGCGGCAACGATCATGGGATGCCTGACGCCGCGCACCCCCACCCGCTGAATGGCAATGTGGCGCGTGTCCACACTGCTTTGTACGTCGGGCATGGCAACGACAGGATCGGTCAAGGTATTCATTTCACAAAAAATCCAAAGGAATATCAGGAGCTCTGCCGGACCAGCTGCACCACGTTGCCACCGACAGACCGTTTGCCCCAACGGGCTTCGACGGCCGCCACAATGCCGGGCGCATCCAGCCCCAGCGAGCTCAGGATGGCAGCCTGATCGCCGTGATCGATGAAGCGGTCGGGCAGACCGAGCTGCAGCATGGGCACCAGCACCCCGTGTGCATTCAGGCATTCCTGTACTGCGCTACCTGCCCCGCCCATCACGGCTCCTTCTTCGATGCTGACAAAGGCCTCGTGGTTCCGGGCGAGTTCCAGAATCAGCTCTGCGTCGATCGGCTTGACGAACCGCATGTCGACCACGGTGGCGTTGAGCTGCTCGCCGGCCTGCAGTGCAGCGGTAAGCAGTGTGCCGAAGGCCAGAATGGCGATGCCCTGGCCGTTACGACGCACAACGCCCTTGCCCACCGGTACCGTTTCAAGCCCCGCCACGATCTCGGCGCCGCGACCGGCCCCCCGCGGATAACGCACCGAAGCGGGACCGGGATGCTGGAAACAGGTTGAAAGCAGCAGTCGGGCCTCGTTTTCGTCGGAGGGCGTGGCGATGACCATATTGGGCACGCAGCGCAAATAGGCAATATCGTAGTTGCCGGCATGCGTGGCACCATCTGCACCAACGATGCCGGCACGATCGAGTGCCAGCGTGACGTCAAGATTCTGCAGGGCGACGTCGTGAATCAGCTGATCGTAGGCCCGCTGAAGGAAAGTGGAATAAATGGCGACCACCGGCTTCTGCCCTTCACAGGCGAGCCCGGCTGCAAATGTGAGTGCGTGCTGTTCCGCGATGCCAACGTCGAAATAGCGATTGGGAAACCGCCTTTCGAATTCGACCATGCCGCTGCCTTCGCGCATGGCCGGCGTGATGCCGAACAGCCGGGTGTCGGCCTGCGCCATGTCGCACAGCCACTGACCGAACACTTGCGTGAACGTGGGGCGCGCTGCGGTGGTCGACTTCTGGATGCCCACCGCGGGATCAAACTTGCCCGGGCCGTGGTACAGGACGGGGTCGGCTTCCGCCAGCTTGTAGCCCTGACCCTTGCGCGTGACCACGTGCAGGAACTGCAGGCCGCCCAGCTCGCGCAGGTTTTCCAGGGTGGGAATCAGCGCGTCGAGGTCGTGGCCGTCGATCGGGCCGACGTAATTGAAGCCCAGTTCCTCGAATAGCGTAGCGGGCGATACCAGCCCCTTGGCGTGGCCTTCGACGCGGCGTGCCAGCTCGAGCACGGGCGGCACACGCTGCAGTACCGCTTTGCCGACGTTCTTGGCGGCGGCGTAAAAGCCGCCCGACATCAGGCGCGCCAGATAATGATTCAGCGCCCCCACCGGGGGCGAGATCGACATGTCGTTGTCGTTCAGCACCACCAGCACGTTCACGTCGGGTGTGACGCCGGCGTTGTTCAGCGCTTCAAACGCCATACCGGCCGTCATGGCGCCGTCGCCGATTACGGCAATATGCTGACGCTGCGTGCGACCGGTGTTGCGCGATGCGACCGCCATGCCAAGCACGGCCGAGATCGATGTTGACGAATGCGCCGTACCGAACGCGTCGTATTCGGATTCGCTGCGTTTGGGGAAACCCGAAATGCCGCCCGCCTGACGCAGGCGCGCCATGGCTTCGCGGCGCCCCGTGAGAATCTTGTGCGGGTACGACTGATGACCAACATCCCATACCAGGCGGTCGTCGGGCGTATTGAAGACGTGGTGCAGGGCGATCGTGAGCTCGACCGTGCCGAGATTCGACGACAGGTGCCCCCCGGTACGTGACACCGATTCCAGCACGAACTGACGCAACTGGTCGGCAAGTTCCTTGAGTTCACGACGGCTGAGCCGGCGCAGGTCGGCGGGCGATTGAATCTGTTCGAGGCTGACAGTGCTCATTGATCGGGTCGATAGTGTGGCTGCACGACGGCGCGAAGTGAATCTTGCATTGTAGTCGCAGCCCGCCAGGGCGGCGGGGCAAACCGTAACAAAGGTTAAATGCGCACGCCCCTAGCGGTCGCGCATGACGATGAAGTCGGCAATATTGGCCAGCTGTGCAGCGGAAGGCCCCAGCGGCAGCAGCGCCGCGCGCGCGTCGTCACGCAGCTCGTGCAGCAGCTCGCGTGCGCCGTCGAGCCCCAGCGTCGACACATAGGTGGGCTTGTTTTCCATGGCATCTTTGCCGGCAGTCTTGCCCAGCGTGGCCGTGTCGGCGGTTACGTCGAGAATGTCGTCGGCCACCTGAAAGGCCAGGCCGATGGCAGCTGCGTATTTTTCGAGCCCTTCACGTACGATGGAACTGGCGCCGGCCACGATGCCACCAAGCAGCACGGACGCTTCGAGCAATGCGCCGGTTTTCATGCGGTGCATCTGTTGCAGCGCGTCTTGCTCAAGCGTACGGCCCACGCTTTCGCAATCGATGGCCTGCCCGCCCACCATGCCCTGACTGCCGATGGCACGCGCCAACAGTTGAATGGCCTGCACCACCAGGGCGGGCGCAATGGGCATGAGCCCCAGCGATTCGAAGGCAAGCGGCTGCAAGGCATCGCCGGCCAGCATGGCGGTGGCTTCATCGAACTGCACGTGCACGGTGGGCCGCCCGCGCCGCAGCGTGTCGTCATCCATGCAAGGCAGATCGTCGTGCACCAGCGAATAGGCATGCACCAGCTCGACCGCCACGGCTGCGTGGTCGAGCGCGATTTGTTGCGAGCTGGCGGCTGCGGCCGACTGCAGCGAGGCTTCGCCCGCCGCATACACCAGCGCGGCGCGCACACGCTTGCCGCCACCCAGCACGGCGTAACGCATGGCGTCGTGCAAGCGCCCCGGCACGGCATCGGCGGCCGGCAGCACATGATCGAGCATGGCTTCGACCTGCTGCACCTTGCTGGGCAGCCACACCTGAAAATCGATGGCCGGTGTGACAACCTGCGGGCTCATGCGTCGGCCTCAGGCGTTGTATCGAGCGGCTTGAGCAGACTGCCCTGCAAAACACGAACCTGCTCTTCCGCCGCGTCGAGGCGCTGCTGACAGATGCGGGCGAGCTCGACGCCGCGCTCATAGGCACGCAGGGAATCATCGAGTGCCATGCCGCCGTCTTCCATTTTCGCGACCAGCGCTTCCAGTTCGGCCAGCGCAGACTCGAAGTCGGGCAACGTTTCGGCCGGCGTGCCTGACTGGGCCGGCGGCGTAACGGATTGATCTGTTGGCATGGTGCGTGCTGATTCCTGAAAACTAGTTATGAGAAAGCCCCGATTCCCGGTACCGGGAGCCCATTGTAATTTATGGGGAAAACGAGGGTGATACGAAGACCGGATCTGCCCCCCGGGCCCGGCTTCGGCACGGCAGGGCGGCCCGCAAACTGGGGTACAATTCCCGGTCTTTTTCCATCGGCGAGTCCGTACTTTTCTTCGCACCGGGGAAGCATCCCTTGGTATTTCAACTGCGGGGGGAATCATGACCGATATCGGTCGCCAGGCGCACGTTACGGCGGCGCAGGCTCAAATTCCAGTTCGTTCCTATTTCGACGAAGCGCTGTTCGCGAAAGAACAGGAACTGATCTTCAGACAGTCGTCAGTATACGTCGGACACGAAAAGATGGTGCCCGATCCGGGCGACTGGCGAACCCTTGCCCACGAAGGCGCGGGGCGCGTGCTGGTGCGCGAGGCAGGCGGCGTTTCGCTGCTGTCGAATGTGTGTCGCCATCGGCAGGCGATCATGCTGGGAGGCGAAGCCGGCAACGTCACCGGGCCCGAAACGTCGCACGGCAATCTGAGTGAAACGGGCGGCAAAATCGTGTGCCCGATCCACCGCTGGACTTACGACCCCGACGGCACACTGATCGGCGCACCCGAGTTTCCTCAAAAGCCCTGCCTGAACCTGCAGCGCTTTGCGCTGCGCAATTGTCATGGCCTGCTGTTCGAAGGTCCGCGCGATCCGGCCGCCGACATGGCCGCCCTCTTTGGCCTGCCGCAGTTCGACTTTTCCGACTACGTGCTCGACCACGTCGAATACCACCGGTGCAATTACAACTGGAAGACCTTCATCGAGGTCTATCTGGAAGACTACCACGTGGCACCCTTTCACCCGGGCCTGGGCCACTTCGTCACCTGCGACGACCTGCGCTGGGAGTTTTCCGATTGGTACAGCGCGCAATATGTGGGCCTGAACCAGGCGTTCGGCCAGCCGGGCAGCGAGGTGTATCGGCAGTGGCACGAAAAGCTGCTGGAATACCGCGGCGGCCAGGCACCCGATTTCGGTGCCGTATGGGTCACCTATTTCCCCACGCACATGATCGAGCTGTACCCGCACGTGCTGGTGCTCTCGACCCTGCATCCGATCAGCCCGCAGGAAACCATGAACGTGGTCGAATTCTATTACCCGGAAGAAATTGCGGCGTTCGAACCGGAGTTCGTGAAAGCACAGCAGGCTGCCTACATGGAAACGGCCATTGAAGACGATGAGATCGCCGAGCGCATGGATGCCGGCCGGCGCGCGCTGATGCTGCGCGGCACCGACGAGCACGGCCCGTATCAATCACCCATGGAAGACGGCATGCAGCACTTCCATGAATGGTACCGCCGCATGATGGGCAGCGCCCTGGGCACCTGAGTGTGAAGGGGCAGTGGCCCCGCACACGCCGCCCGCATAGCGGGCACGCCCAACTTCACACACGCCCACCGTCACACACGCCTGCCCTCATCCGGCGCCTCGGCGCCGGCGTTCGCCGTGGCGGCCACCGTCTGGCCCTGCATGATTCGCGTCTCGCTGTACGTACGCCAGGTCGACAACAGCCCCGAGGCGACAATCAGCGCCATGCCGCTCCAGGCCATCCAGTCGGGCATGTCTTCCCAGATCACCAGGGCGATCAGGGCCGAGAAAATGATGGTGGTGTACTGCAACGCCGCCGTCAGAAGCGCCGACCCGAGCCCGAACGCGCGGGTGAGCGCCAACTGGCCAACCAGGCCGAACAGGCCCACGCCGACCAGTGTCAACCAGCCCGCCAGATCAAGCATCGGCCAGCCCTGATAGGCCAGCCCCACACCACCGGTAAAACACACGAAGCAGGAAAAGAACAAAACCGTCCGCCATTCCGGTTCCCCGATGCGCCCGAGCGAACGCACCTGCATCATTGCCAGGGCCGCACAGGCGCCGGCGATCAATCCGACAATGACACCGACGAGCTGGTCTTCACCAATGCTGGGACG
Source organism: Yanghanlia caeni (assembly GCA_030733815.1). Taxonomy (GTDB): domain Bacteria; phylum Pseudomonadota; class Gammaproteobacteria; order Burkholderiales; family Burkholderiaceae_B; genus Yanghanlia; species Yanghanlia caeni. The sequence continues at coordinate 29,039 of JAUZQE010000015.1, read as the reverse complement.
CAGGATCGCCAGAACGCCCGCGAACCCCGCCAGCACCGCGATCGTGCGCACGATGTCGCGCTGCTTCCAGTCGCGCAGCAACATCCAGCCGGCGATGAACAGAGGCGACGTATAGTTGAGGCTGACAGCGGTGGCCAGGGGCAGCACGCTGATGGCGAAGAACCCCAGCCACATCGAACACACGCCCGTGACGTTGCGGGCGATGTGCAGCCGCCAGCTTTTGGGGCGCAGCGAGCGGCGGGTGGCCAACGCCCAGAGCAGCAGAAGAAGTACCGACGGCGCTCCGCGAAACAGCACGATCTGGGCGAGGCTCGCCTGCAGATCGGATGCAAGTTTGACGCAAGCCCCCATGGCCGCAAACATGAGGCTGGCCAGAAGCATCCACAAAGACTGCATTTAATCAACCGATATTAGTAGAAACGAGCACCCGTCGAGGAGAGCCGATACTATACTCCCCTGCCTGGGCATTGCATCGCACGCTTGCAGGAAACCAACGGTTGCCCGCCGGCCGGGCCTTTGGAACTTTGCATGTGCCCCCATATTCAAAGAAACAACTTGCTCGCAAACCGGAGATTCTCCAGACCATGAAGCGCATCGTTCTCTATCTTCTGACCAACTTTGCCGTGCTGCTCGTCCTGAGCGCTTCCATGAACGTGCTCGGGGTGGGCCGTTACCTCACCGCCAACGGCCTCGATCTCGATCAGTTGCTGATCTTTGCCGCCATCATCGGCTTTGCCGGCTCGATCATTTCGCTGCTCATGAGCAAGCCCATGGCCAAGATGAGCACGGGTGCGCGCGTCATCGACCCGCAGCGCCCCGCCAATGCACGCGAAGCATGGCTGGTCGACACGGTACATCAGCTCGCCGACCGGGCCGGCATCGGTCGGCCCGAAGTGGCCATTTACGACGGCGCGCCCAATGCGTTTGCAACGGGAGCCTTCCGTAACGACGCCCTGGTGGCCGTATCGACCGGTCTGCTTCAGACGATGAATGAAGAAGAAGTCGCCGCGGTGCTGGGCCACGAAGTGGCGCACATCGCCAACGGAGACATGGTCACGCTCACGCTCATACAGGGCGTTGTCAACACGTTCGTGATTTTTTTGTCGCGCGTGGTGGGGTATTTTGTCGACCGCGTACTGCTCAAGAACGACCGCGAAGTCGGCATCGGCTTTTACGTTTCGGCGTTCGTATGCGAAATCATCTTCGGCATTCTGGCGTCGATCATTGTGGCGTGGTTCTCGCGCCAGCGGGAATACCGGGCCGACGCCGGCTCGGCCGCCCTGCTGGGCTCACGCGTACCCATGATCAACGCACTGGCGCGTCTTGGCAACCTGCAGGCCGGTGAACTGCCCAAGAATTTCGAAGCGGCAGGCATTGCCGGCGGCAAGGCGATCAGCGCTCTGTTCGCCAGCCACCCGCCGATTGAATCGCGCATACAGGCGTTGCAGGCCATGCAGCGCGTGTAGGTCAGTCGAGCAGACGATCAAACCATTCAACCGCCTTGGCCCATGCGTCGCGCGCGTCGGGCGCATGGTAGCTGGGGCGGTAGTCTGCATAGAAGGCGTGGCCCGATTCTGGGTAGACGTCGATGCGTGATGCACGCGCCGCCTCGTTGCCCTGCTCGAGCGCAGCCTGCATGCGGTGCACGTCTTCCATGGGAATGCTGGAATCCTGACCGCCGTACAGGCCCAGAACCGGCCCGTGCAGGCGGCCCACCACGTCGATGGGGTGCTCCTTCTGCATGGGGCTGTGCCCGGTGGTCAGCTTGCCGTACCACGCCACGGCTGCCTTGCATTGCGGGTTGTGAGCGGCGTACAGCCACGTGATGCGCCCGCCCCAGCAGAATCCGGTGACCCCCAGACGCGCGATATCGCCACCGTTTTGCGCGGCCCACTGTGCTCCGGCATCGAGATCGGCCAGCACCTGCTCGTCGGGTACCTTTGCCACGATGTCGTTGAGCAATTCGGTGATGTCGCTGTATTGCGCAGCGTCGCCCTGGCGCTGGTACAGCTCAAGCCCGAGCGCGAAATAGCCCTCGTGGGCCAGACGACGGCAGATATCCTTGATGTGCTCGTGCAGGCCGAAGATTTCCTGCACGACGAGAATCACGGGCGAGCGTTCGGCGGCGGCCGGGGCCGCGAAGTACCCGGACATGACACCATCGCTTACCGGAACCTCCACCATGCCATGACGCAGGCCGTCGGTGTTGGTCAGAATGGTGCTGCCGTTGTTTCCGGTGATGTTCGAATATGCCATGTTTCCTCCTTGTTATGATCCATGCGGCATGTGTTCGTCACCCCAATATTCGCATATCTCGGGCCTAATGCGCTTGTTCCCAGTTCAGACCCAGGCCCACTTCCGCCACCAGCGGCACGCTCAGTTCAGCGACCGAGCACATGAGACCCGGAAGGCTTGCCGCCACCAACTCGACTTCATCGGCCGGCACATCGAGCACGAGTTCGTCGTGCACCTGCATGATCAGGCGCGCCTGCAACCCTTCGGCAATGAGCCAGTCGTCGACCGCCACCATGGCCATCTTGATGAGATCGGCCGCCGTACCCTGCACCGGCGCATTGATGGCTGCGCGCTCAGCCGCCGCACGACGCGGGCCCTTGGCCCCACGCAGATCGGGCAGCCAGATGCGGCGACCGAAAACCGTTTCAACATAGCCCTGATCGGCCGCCTGCGCACGTATGGTTTCCATGTAGCGGGCAACCCCGGGGTAGCGCGTGAAGTACCGGTCGATATACGCCTTGGCGGCGTCGCGCGTGATGCCCAGGTTCGAGGCCAGGCCGAATTCGCCCATGCCGTAGATCAGGCCGAAGTTGATGGCCTTCGCCGCGCGCCGCTGTTCGGAGGTGACGTCTTCGAGGGCAACACCGAACACTTCGGCCGCCGTGGCGCGGTGAATGTCGAGATTGTCGCGGAAGGCACCCCTGAGGTTCTCGTCGTCTGACATGTGCGCCATGACGCGCAGCTCGATCTGGGAATAGTCGGCCGAGACGATGCGCCCGTCGGTGGCGACGAATGCCGTGCGCACCCGGCGCCCTTCGGCGGTGCGCACCGGGATGTTCTGAAGATTGGGATCGGATGAGGCGAGTCGCCCGGTGACGACTGCCGCCTGCGCGTAGCGTGTATGAATGCGCCCCGTGGCCGGATTGATCATGCGCGGCAGCTTGTCGGTGTACGTGGACTTGAGCTTCGCGAGCGCCCGGTACTCGAGAATGAGCGCCGGCAGCGGGTAATCGAGCGCCAGGCGGCTCAGCACTTCTTCGTCGGTGGATGGCGCCCCGCTGGGGGTTTTGCGGATTACCGGCAGCTGCATGTGCTGGAACAGGATTTCGCCCAGCTGGCGCGGCGAATTCAGGTTGAACGGCTGACCGGCCAGTTCGTAGGCCTTGCGCTCGAGTTCGATCATCTGCTGGCCAAGTTCATGGCTCTGCATGGCCAGCACGTGCGGATCGACCTTGACGCCGTTGCGCTCGATTGTGGTCAGCACTTCGGAACATCGGATCTCGAGCTGGTAAATGCGTTCCAGGCCCGGCTCGGCGGCGATGCGCGGGCGCAGAATGTGATGCAGCTGCCAGGTGAAATCGGCGTCTTCGCAGGCGTAGCGCGAGGCGTTCTCGAGATCGACTTCGTCGAAACCGATCTGCTTGGCGCCCTTGCCGCAGATGTCTTCGTACAGCACGCCGGTGCGCCCCAGCCAGCGCTCGCCCAGTTCCTGCAGGTTCACGCGACGGTGCGATTCAAGCACATAGGCCTGCAGCATGGTGTCGTGGGTGATGCCCGCCAGGCGCACGCCCTCGTTGGCCAGCACATGGGCATCGTACTTGGCGTTGTGCAGCAGCTTGGCTGCGTCGGGGTCTTCGAACCAGGTGCGCATCCGTTCGATGACCAGATCCTTGGGCAATTGCTGCGGGAAATCGGGCCCGCGGTGCGCCACGGGGACGTACCAGGCCTGCCCGCCGGCCGTGGCGAACGACATGCCCACCAGGCGGGCAACCATGGGGTCGAGCGACGTGGTTTCGGTATCCATTGCCACGAGCTCGCTGGCACGCAGGCGCTCGAGCAGGCGCTCCAGCTCCCCTTCATCGACCACGGTTTCGTAGTTTGCTTCGGGCGCGGGCGGGGCTTCGGTGGCCATGCGTGCGTCGTTCTCGGGCACGCGCTCGGCATCGCCGGTGAGCTCACGCAGCCAGGTTCGAAAGCCGTAGCGGTCGAACAGCGCAATGAGTGCATCGCGGTCGGGCGCACGGGGCGCGAGCGATTCGAGCCCGCCGTTGAAGTCGAGCTCGCAATCGACCTTGATGGTGATGAGCTTGCGGGTGAGCGCGAAATTGGGAATTGCGTCGCGCAGGTTCTGGCCGGCCACACCCTTGATGCGTTCGGCGTTCGCAATGAGGTTCTCGAGCGAACCGTATTCGTTCAGCCATTTGACCGCCGTTTTCGGGCCGACCTTGGGCACGCCCGGCACGTTATCGACCGCATCGCCCACAAGCATGAGATAATCAACAATCTGCGAGGGCGCAACACCGAACTTCTGGGTCACGCCCTGCACATCCAGCCGCTCACCGTTCATGGTGTTCACCAGCTCCACATGATCGGTAACAAGCTGGGCAATGTCTTTGTCGCCCGTGGAAATTACGGTATGCACGCCTTGGGCTTCGGCCTGGCATGCCAGGGTTCCGATAATATCGTCGGCCTCGACCCCGGGAATCGAGATCACTTTCCACCCCATGGCGGCCACCGCCTCATGGATAGGCGCGATTTGTGCTGCCAGATCCTCGGGCATCGAGGGGCGATGCCCCTTGTAATCGGGGTACAGCTCTTCGCGGAATGTCTTGCCGCGGGCATCGAATACGCACGCTGCGAAATCTGCCTTGTAATCGGAAATCAGTCTCCGTAACATTGAGATGACCCCGTACAGCGCGCCGGTTGGCTCGCCCCTGGCATTTCGCAAATCGGGCATCGCGTGATAAGCCCTGTACAGGTAGCTGGACCCATCAACAAGCAACAAGGTTTTTTTCATGTCCAATCAAATCGTCCGATTACCGGCAACGCAGCAGATTCCCCGGATTATGTCAGAGATGGAGGCCGCTGCGGAAACCCTCCAGGAAATGGGCTGGGGCGTCAGCATCTTCGGCAGCGCCAGAATCCGGCCCGATTCCAAGTACTACAAGCTGGCCGAGGCGCTCGGGGCGCGCCTGGCCAAGGCGGGGCTCACGGTGATTGCGGGCGGCGGGCCCGGCATAATGGAAGCCGCCAACAAGGGGGCCTACGAGGCGGGGGGCCACAGCGTAGGCCTGAACATCTCGCTGCCGCGCGAACCGCACAACAACCATTATCAGACCCACAGCCTCCAGTTCGATTACTTCTATTCGCGCAAGGCCACCTTCGTCATGCACAGCGCGGCGTACATCGCCCTGCCGGGCGGTTTCGGCACACTCGACGAACTGTTCGAGGTCGCAACGCTGGTACAGACACGCAAGATGCCGGCGGCCCCCATCATTCTCATCGGCAAGGAATTCTGGGCCGGCCTGTTCGGCTGGATTCGCGATCAGTTGCTCGCCAACGGGCTCATCAGCCCGGGCGACATCGACCTGTTCCTGATCACCGACGATCTCGACGAAGTGCTGCGCCACATCGACACGCACTGCGCCGACTGCTTCAAGCGCCACGAAGAACCCACACTGCCGATCGAGCGCGAGAACACCCCGGAACCCAGCACCAACAGCATTACGCCGTAAACACGGCCAGGCCGGCCATACATGCGGCCGCGCCAGGCACGGCCGCGCCACGACCGCGTGTCACTGCGGCGGTGGCGCACGGCGCGCGCGCCTGCGGGAATCAGGCCGCCGAGCTGCTTTCGCGTGCCATGCGGCGCCGCTCGTGTTCCTGCAGGTAGCGCTTGCGCAGGCGGATCGAGCGGGGCGTCACCTCGACCAGCTCATCGTCATCGATGAACTGGACGGCGTATTCCAGCGTGAGCGGAATGGGCGGTACCAGATCGATGTGCTCGTCCTTGCCCGACGCACGAATGTTGGTGAGCTTCTTTTCCCGAATAGGGTTCACCACCAGATCGTTGTCGCGGCTGTGTATGCCGATGATCATGCCCTCGTAGAGCGGGTCCTGGGGCGAGACGAACATGCGTCCGCGCTCCTGCAGCTTCCACAGCGCGTAGGCCACGGCCTGGCCGTCGTCCTGGCTGATCAGCACGCCGTTGCGCCGCTCGCCGAGATTGCCTTCCTTGACGTCGTCGTAATCGTCGAAAATGTGGCTCATGATACCGGTGCCACGGGTCAGGTTGAGGAAGTCGGACTGAAAGCCGATGAGGCCCCGTGCCGGGATCCGGTATTCCAGACGCGTGCGGCCACGGCCGTCCGGGGCCATGTCAAGCAGTTCGCCCTTGCGGCGCCCGAGCTCTTCCATCACCCCGCCCTGGTGGCCGTCCTCGATGTCGACGGTCAGGAACTCGTAGGGTTCCTTGCGCACGCCGTCAACGTCCTTGAACAGCACGCGCGGGCGGGACACGGCCAGCTCGTAGCCTTCACGACGCATGTTCTCGATGAGGATGGTCAGGTGCAGCTCGCCACGGCCACACACCTCGAACACGGTGTCGTCGCCCGTATCGTTCACGCGCAGGGCCACATTGGACTTAAGCTCGAGTTCCAGCCGTTCACGCAGCTGGCGGCTGGTCACGAACTTGCCCTCGCGCCCTGCCAGAGGCGACGTATTCACCATGAAGTTCATCGTGAGCGTGGGCTCATCGATGCGCAGCATGGGCAGGGGTTCGGGCTTGGCCGGATCCATGATCGTGCAGCCGATGCCGATATCTTCAATGCCGTTGATCAGCACGATATCGCCCGCCTCGGCCACTTCGACCAGCTCACGCTCCAGCCCCTTGAATTTCTGCACCTGATTGATGCGGCCCTTGAACGGCTTGCCTTCGGGGCCGAACTGCACCAGAACGTCGCTGCCCGGACGCAGACGGCCGCGGTTGATGCGCCCCACCCCGATCTTACCGACGTAGCTGCTGTAATCGAGCGAGATGATCTGCATCTGCAGGGGTGCATCGGCATCGTCATCACGTTGCGGAACGTACTTCAGAATCGCGTCAAACAGCGGTCGCATGTCACCACTGCGCACGTCTTCCGTCAGACCTGCGTAGCCCGACAGGCCCGAAGCGTAGATGATCGGAAAATCGAGCTGTTCTTCAGTGGCCCCCAGCTTGTCGAAGAGATCGAACGTGGCATTGATGGCGTAATCGGGTCGCGCGCCCGGCCGGTCGATCTTGTTCACCACCACAATGGGCTTGAGCCCCAGTGCCAGCGCCTTGCGCGTCACGAAGCGCGTCTGGGGCATGGGGCCTTCCACGGCGTCGACCAGCAGAAGAACGCCATCGACCATCGACAGCACGCGTTCAACCTCACCACCAAAATCGGCGTGCCCCGGGGTGTCGATGATATTGATGTGCACGCCCTCGTATTCGACCGCGCAGTTCTTGGCCAGAATGGTAATTCCGCGTTCTTTTTCGATGTCGCCGGAATCCATGACCCGTTCGGCCACCTGCTGATTGTCGCGGAACGTGCCCGCCTGACGTAGCAACTGGTCGACCAGCGTTGTCTTGCCGTGATCGACGTGGGCGATGATGGCCACATTACGCAATGCGCGTTTCATAGGGGATCCTTCTGTGTGGTGGATGCGGGCATCAGGCCCGCCGGTAAATCATGCAGGGAAATGAGCGTCTGGCGGGGATTGTCCATGGCTTGCAGGGCTTCGAGGCCGACTGCATCGTCAAGGTCGAACGGCCCAACACGCGTACGGCGCAGCGCCGAAAGGTGCGCGCCGCAACCCAGTCGCCGGCCGATGTCCTGAGCCAGCGTGCGGATATAGGTGCCCTTGCTGCAGGCGACCCGCACCCGCGCGCTTGCGCCATCGAACGCAAGCAGCTCGAGTTCATGAATGGTGACACGTCGCGCAGGGCGCTCGAGCTCGATGCCCTGACGGGCATATTCGTATAACGGCTTGCCATCGCGCTTGAGGGCGGAATACATGGGCGGCACCTGTTCGATCTCGCCGCGAAACTGCGCCAGTACCTGTTCGAGCTCGCTACGCTCGACCGCGGAAAAATCGGCCGGCGCGCGCGCCACGACATTGCCGGTGAGGTCGCCGCTGTCGGTTTCCTCGCCGAAGCGAAGCGTGGCCTCGTAGCATTTGTCGGCATCGAGCATGGGCCCGCAGATTTTGGTTGCGCGACCCAGGCAGCACACCAGCAGCCCGGTGGCAAAAGGGTCGAGCGTGCCGGTGTGGCCGGCCTTGCGCGCGTCAAGCGCACGTTTGGCGCGTTGCAGAGCGTGATTGCTGGAAAGGCCTTCGGGCTTGTCGAGCAGCAGTACGCCGTCGATGGCCTCGCCGCGTCGTTTAGAAGCCCGCATAATCAATGAAAAATGTCACGTTCAATGCCAGGTTCGGCCGGGCCGGGCAGCGGGACGGGTCGGGGCAGACGCGCAAAGCGCAGCGGCAACAACGTCTGGCGGCCAGGCAGGCGCCGAGAGTTCAGTTGCGTTCGTCGGGGTCGTCGGGCTCGGATACCTGCGCCTCGCCACCGGGGCGATTCGCTTCGTCGATGAGCCGCGAAAGGTGCAGGCCACGCACAATGCCTTCATCGTGAATGAAGCGCAGCGTGGGCACCGTGTGAATGTGCAGCAGTTTGAAAAGCAGGGAATGGAACCAGCCGGCCTTTTCGTTGAGCACGGCCGCAGCCGCGTCGGGCTCGGCGCCGATCACCGTGAAATAGACTTTCGCATGCGCGTAGTCGGGCGAGAGATCGACGCTGGTGAGCGTGATCAGGCCCGCGCGCGACACGTCGATTTCACGCTGAATGATGCCGGCCAGATCCTTGCGGATCTGGTCGGCCAGCCGGACGTTGCGGCCTGCGTTCTGTCGAGTCTTGTGTCGAGCCATGATGCGTGATTAAAGCGTGCGCGCAATCTCGCGGATTTCGAAGACTTCGAGCTGGTCGCCCACTTCGATATCGTTGTTGTTGCGCAGGGTGATACCGCAATCGAAGCCCGCCTTGACTTCCTTGACGTCGTCTTTGAAGCGGCGCAGCGATTCGAGCGCGCCCGTCCAGATCACCACGTTGTCGCGCAACAGGCGAACCTGCGAATCGCGACGCACCACACCTTCAAGCACCATGCAGCCCGCGACCTTGCCGATGCGCGAGATGCTGTAGACCTCGCGGATCTCGACCATGCCGATGACTTCCTCGCGCTTCTCGGGCGCCAACATGCCCGACATGGCGTTGCGCACGTCGTCGACCGCGTCGTAAATGATGTTGTAGTAGCGCAGATCGATGCCGTTGTTCTCGGCCAGCTTGCGAGCACTTTGTTCGGCACGCACGTTGAAGCCGATGATGACGGCGTTCGAGGCGATGGCCAGGTTCACGTCGCTTTCAGAGATACCCCCCACAGCGGCGTGAACCACCTGGACACGCACTTCGTCGGTAGACAGCTTGAGCAACGACGACACCAGCGCTTCCTGCGAACCCTGCACGTCGGTCTTGATGATGAGCGACAGCGTTTGCGTGCCCTCGCCCATGTTTTCGAACATGGATTCGAGCTTGGCGGCCTGCTGACGTGCCAGCTTCACGTCGCGGAACTTGCCCTGACGGAACAGCGCGATTTCACGAGCCTTGCGTTCGTCGCCCATGACGATGAGTTCATCACCGGCCTGGGGCACCTCGGTAAGACCCTGAATCTCGACCGGAATCGAAGGGCCGGCTTCGGAAACGCTCTTGCCCTGATCGTTCAGCATGGCACGTACACGGCCGTAGCTGGCACCGACCAGCACGGTGTCGCCGCGCCGCAGGGTGCCGCTCTGCACCAAAATGGTGGCCACCGAACCACGCCCCTTGTCGAGACGGGCTTCGATGACGATACCCTTGGCCGGTGCGTCGACCGGCGCCTTGAGCTCGAGCATCTCGGCCTGCAGAAGAACGTTCTCAAGAAGCTCGTCGATGCCTTCGCCCGTTTTGGCCGACACACCTACGAAGGGCACGTCGCCACCGTACTCCTCGGGAACCACCTGCTCGGCAACCAGCGCCTGCTTCACGCGCTCGGGATTGCCTTCCGGTTTGTCGATCTTGGTGATGGCCACCACCAGCGGCACGTTGGCGGCCTGCGCATGGTGAATGGCCTCGCGGGTTTGCGGCATGACACCGTCATCGGAAGCCACCACCAGAATCACGATATCGGTTGCCTTGGCACCGCGTGCACGCATGGCCGTGAAGGCCTCGTGACCCGGGGTGTCGAGGAAGGTGACCATGCCGCGCTCGGTCTTCACGTTGTAGGCGCCGATATGCTGCGTGATGCCGCCGGCCTCGCCCGTGGCAACCTTGGTGCGACGGATGTAATCGAGCAGCGAGGTCTTGCCGTGGTCGACGTGCCCCATGACGGTGACGACGGGTGCGCGCGGCAGGGCCTCGGCTTCGACGGCGTCGGCCTGATCGAGGAAGGCTTCCGGGTCGTCGAGCTTGGCGGCAATGGCCGTATGGCCCATTTCCTCGACCACGATCATGGCTGTTTCCTGATCGAGCACCTGGTTGATGGTGACCATCTGGCCCAGCTTCATGAGCAGCTTGATGACCTCGGCCGCCTTCACCGCCATCTTGTGAGCGAGATCGCCCACCGAAATGGTTTCGGGTACGTGCACCTCGCGGGCAATGAATTCCTGCACCTGCGGCTCACGGTGTTCCTGCTGATTCTGGCGGTTGCGGCCACCCCGGCCACCTTTGGCCTTGCCACCCGCTCGCCAGCCCTCGCGGCCCGGCGCGGCAGGCGCCGCGTCACGCGCCGCCGGTTTCTTGCGACCGCCGTCTTCGGTCCAGGTGCCGGTTTCGGCCACCTTGCCTGTCTTGCGGGCATCGGTAGCGGCCGGCTTGGCGTCTTTCTTGCCTTTGCCGGCAGGCTTGTGCAGCGTGCCGGAAATGCCCCCCTCGGGCTCGGGCGCCTTGAGCACCTTGCGCGGACGATTGAGCATGGCGCGCAGCGCCGCGGCTTCCGCCTCGGCTGCCTTGCGGGCGCGTTCGCGCTCTTCGTCGACTTCGCGCGCTGCGGCCTGCTTTGCCGCCGCCGATGTCTTGCTGGCGGCAGCGGGACGGGTTTCGGCTTTTTCGGGCGCGCGGGCCGGTGTAGCGGCCTTGGGGGCCGCCGCTTCGGGCGCAGCCTCGGCCTTGGCGGCAGGCTTGGTGGCAGGCGCGGCCGGCTTCTCGGCTTCGGCCTTCACTTGCGGCTGGGCGTCTGCTTCGGCGGCGGCCGGCTTTGCAGCCTCGGCCTCTGCCTCGGCCTTGGGCTGCGACGCAGCAGCAGGCGCGGGCTCAGGCTTCGCCACAGGTTCAGAGGCAGGCGGTGCCTTGGCCGGCTCGGCCTCTGCGACAGGCGCAGCGGGCGCGGCCTGGGGTGCGGGCGCTGCCGAAGGAGCCGTTGCAGCAGGAGCCGCCGGTGCAGCAGGCGCCTCGACAGGCTTTGCGGCGGCGGCTGCGGCCGCCCGCGCCTGCTCGGCGGCACGTGCCGCTTCAGCTGCGAGTTCGCTGGTATCGCGTTTGACGAACACCCGTTTCTTCCGCACCTCGACCGGGATCGTGCGCGAACGGCCCGAGCCGTCGGCCTGACGGATCTCGGACGTCTGGCGGCGCGTCAGGGTGATCTTGTGACTTTCCGACGCCCCATGCGCACGACGCAGCGACTCGAGGAGTTTCGCCTTGTCCGCGTCGGTGACTGGGTCGTCGACCGATTTGATATCAACGCCGGCGGCACGCAGCTGTTCCAGCAGTACGTTCGCAGGCATTTTCAGTTCAACGGCGAACTGGGCGACGGTGTTACTCGGCATTCGACTCTCTCTTGCTTGCAACTACTATTTCTCAATATGGATGGACCCGGTTGTCTGGCTGCACTCAGTCTTCATCTTCAAACCAGTGGGCTCTTGCCTTCATGATCAGATCACTGGCCGTTTCTTCGTCAAGACCGGTGATTTCCGACAGCTCGTCGGTTGCGAGTTCAGCAAGGGCGTCGATGTCGAGAATATCGTTCTCGGCCAGCTTGGCCACCAGTTCGGGGGTCAACCCTTCGATTTCAAGAAGATTCTGCGCGCTCGTAACGCGTTCTTCCTGTGCAATGGCCTCGGTCAGCAGGGCATTGCGGGCGCGGGTACGAAGCTCGTTGACGGTTTCCTCGTCGAAGGCTTCGATATCGAGCAGTTCCTGCAAGGGCACATAGGCAATCTCTTCCAGCCCGGAGAACCCTTCATCGATGAGGATATCGGCAACCTCTTCATCGACGTCGAGGCGGGAAATGAACATCTTGCGCAGGTCGGCCCGCTCTTCTTCCTGCCTGTTGAGGCTTTCTTCCGGCGTCATGATGTTGATCTGCCAGCCGGTGAGCTCAGACGCGAGACGCACGTTCTGACCCCGTGCGCCAATCGCCTTGGGCAGGTTTTCTGCATCGACCACGACATCCATGGCATGCTTGTCTTCGTCGACCACGATCGACTCGACATGCGCGGGTGCCAGGGCCCCGATGACGAACTCGGCCGGGTCGTCGGACCACAGCACGATATCGACCTGTTCGCCACCCAGCTCGTTGCGTACGGCCGTGACGCGTGAGCCGCGCATGCCTACGCAGGTGCCGATGGGGTCGATGCGTTTGTCGTAGGCGACTACAGCAATTTTAGCCCGCACGCCCGGATCGCGGGCAGCGGCCTTGATTTCGAGCAGGCCCTGTTCGATTTCGGGCACTTCGTTTTCGAACAGTTCGCGAATGAACTCGGGTGCCGTGCGCGACAGGATGACCTGCTGGCCGCGGGCGGCATGATCGATTTTCATGACCCAGGCGCGAATACGGTCGCCGACACGAATATTCTCGCGCGGAATCATCTCGGAGCGCGGCAGTCGCGCCTCGATCTTGCCCGTATCGACGATGACGTCGCCCTTGTCCATGCGCTTGACGACACCCGACACGATGGTTTCACCCCGCTCGAGAAAGTCGTTCAGAACCTGTTCACGCTCGGCGTCGCGAATTTTCTGCAAAATGGCCTGTTTGGCCGCTTGTGCACCAATGCGGCCGAACTCCTCGGGCTCGAGCGGTTCTTCAATGTATTCGCCGACCTCGATGCCCGGCACGATGTCCTGGGCGTCGGAATACAGTTCCTGGCGATCGGGCTCTTGCAGGCCGGCTTCATCGGGCACCACGAGCCAGCGGCGGTACCCTTCATGTTCGCCGGTCTGGCGGTCGATCGACACGCGAATGTCGGCGTCTTCCTTGAAACGTTTCTTCATGGCCGATGCCAGCGCGCTCTCGAGTGCGCCAAACACCACTTCACGTTCGACATTCTTTTCACGCGCCAAGGCGTCAACCAAAAGAAGAATTTCGCGACTCATCGCTTTTTGCCCTTGAAATCTAGTATGGGATCCAGTTTGGCGCGCTCGACGTCGTCAAACGTGAAGGCGAGGACCTGGACCTGCCCGGATTGGGTTTCGTATTCGAGACTGTATTGCGCAGAATCGGCCGGGTCGGCCTGTGCCGACACCTGCAGCAGACCGGTAAAGACCTTGCGGCTGTCGATCGCCTGACGCAGGCGGATTTCCACCCGCTCGCCGGCAAAGCGCTGGAAGTCTTCGGGGCGCTTCAACGGGCGATCGACGCCCGGAGACCCCACTTCGAGGCGGCGATAGTCGATATTTTCGACCTCGTACACGCGCGAAAGATGCTTCGAAGCCCGCTCGCAATCTTCGATGCGCACCCCTTCGGGGCGATCGATCGTCACGCGCAGGAGCCCGCCCGGGGCGCGCTCGACATCGACAAGCTCAACGCCCATGCCGGCCAGGGAATCCTGGGTCAGAGCGAATAATTCTGCTGCCATAAAATCCAAAAAAAATGGGCTGCAAAGCCAGCCCACTGTTATCGCGCAACCGTGACACCCGAGCCGCCTGACCCGGGAGGCCAACCGGCCCGCCTAAGAAATGTGCCGCTAGATTGTCTAGCCTTGTAACACCGGGCCGCACCCGAGTTTTATAAGGACGCCAAAACAATATAGCTGTAAAGCGGTGTATTTTAGCAGATAACTACGGAAATTTCCTGCTTTCACCGTAACTTACCGAGTTTGCCGAGATGGGACTCGTGTGCAGTGGCGCTACGCGGCTGCCAATCGTCGCCACCGCCCGCGGATGTGCGGCGCCGCGACTTGCCGCTCTGCTGGGCAGCGCGGCCCTTGGTGCCGCTGCGGGTACCTGCAGGGCGCCGCGATTCGTCGCCTGTCGCAGCCGCCCCCTTCTTGCCTTTGGCCGGGCCCTTGCGCTTGCCGGCCGGCGCGAGCGGATGACCGTTCGCATACCCGCCACCCACCAGCAGACCGCTGCCGAAGGGGTCGGACGGCGACGTGGCCCCGATGGTTCGCCCACCCGTGACGCGGCCCCGACGCCCAACCCGGGCTCCGTTCATGCCGTTGCGTTCGGGTGTGCCAAAGCCGGGAGGCAATGCACTGTCATGCGAGAGAGGCTGGCGCTCGCCCACACCCCTGCCCTCGTCATCGTCTTCCTTGAACAGACCCAGTTGCACCATGATTGCCTGCGCCATCGTGGGGTCAAGCTCTTCCCAACGCCCGCGACGCAGGTTGCGGGGCAGCACGATCTCGCCAAAACGCGTGCGGATCAGGCGGCTGACGGTAACGCCGGCCGCTTCGAACATGCGACGCACCTCGCGGTTACGGCCTTCGTGAAGCGTAACGCGATACCAGCGGTTGCTGCCTTCGCCGCCCAGGTACTCCAGCGTGCCGAAGCGTGCCTCGCCGTCATCGAGCGTAATGCCGGAGACGAGGCGCTTTTGCTGCTCAGCGTCGAGCTCACCCAGCACGCGAACGGCGTACTCCCGTTCCGCACCGTAGCGCGGATGCATGAGCCGGTTCGCGATCTCGCCCGAGGTGGTGAGAATGAGGAGCCCTTCGGTATTGAGATCGAGACGACCCACCGACAGCCACTTGCCCACCTTGAGCTTGGGCAGGCGCGCGAACACCGTTGCACGCCCTTCGGGATCATCGTGGCTCACGATCTCGCCGGCAGGCTTGTGATACAGAATGACGCGCGGCGGCTTCTTGCGATCGGGCCGTGCGATCAGGCGCCCATTCACGCGAACCTGATCCTTGGGGCCGACGCGCTGCCCGATGTGGGCCGGTTCCCCATTCACCGACACACGCCCGGCAATGATCAGTTCTTCCATTTCACGACGGGAACCGATACCGGCTTCGGCCAGCACCTTGTGCAGCTTGGGCTTGAGCACGTCGCTCTTGAGGTATTTGTCGAGCCGCTGTGGCAGTGCCGCCGTGCGCTCGAGATACGAAAGCGCCAGCTCGGCGTCCTTGTCGGACTCGACCGCATCGCCCTTGCGGCCACGCTTGCGGCCTTTGCCCCGGGCACCGGCGGCTGCCACCTCGCTCGTCTCGGCGGGCTGCCCGGGTACGGCTGCTGCAGCCGGCTTGCCCTGCTTGCCGCGGCGCGCCGTGGACTTGCGGGCACGTGCCGGACGCGCGGGCTGCTCGGCGGGCGTGGAAGGTTCCGCCGTCTGATCGCCCTCAGCGTTTGCGCCGGTTTGCGGGCTGGCGTCGGTAGCGGCATCGGCGCGGCGCCGGCGAAACGGCGTGCGCAACTTGCGGCCCGCGCCACGCGCAGGCTTTGCTGGCGCACCGCCCGCTGCAGTATCGCCGCTGGCGGGGGAAATCGCCGGTGCCTCGATGGCATCGGCGGCGGGTGCCGCCGTGTCGGTGATATTAGTCATATTGCTTTTCATACTCCGTGGAGACTTGATTGGTGTCGGCCGACTCGGCCGGCGCCTCGAGCGCCAGCGCCGCCAGCGCCTCGGTTGCATCGGCGTCGGCATCGCCAAGCGGCGGCAGGTCATCGAGCGACCGGAGGCCGAGATCATCCAGAAACTGGTGCGTGGTTCCGAAAAGAGCAGGCCTGCCCGGGGCGTCGCGGTACCCGAGAACCTCGATCCAGCCACGCTCTTCGAGCGTGCGTATGATCTGGGTGGAGACGGTCACGCCGCGAATATCTTCGATATCGCCGCGCGTAACAGGCTGGCGCCACGCAATGATTGCCAGGGTTTCGAGAACGGCACGCGAATACTTGGGGGGCCTGACCGGATCGAGGCGGCTCAAGTAGCGCTGCATTTCGGGGCGGCTCTGGAACCGCCAGCCCGATGCAACGTTGACGAGTTCGAGGCCCCGCCCCTGCCAGTCGAGCTGCAGCAGGCCAAGAAGGCGACGCAGGTCATCTGTTGAGACCTCTTGCGCAGTGAAGAGCTTGCGCAATTCCGCCAGCGACATGGGCTGATCCGCACATAATAGCGCGGTTTCCAGGATACGGAGGATCTGGCCTTCTGTCATTGATGACGCTTTAGGTAATGAACTTGCATTCGAAGCGGGTTCGGGTTACTATTACAGACTCAGACGCGGGGTGGAGCAGTCTGGCAGCTCGTCGGGCTCATAACCCGAAGGTCACAGGTTCAAAT
Source organism: Yanghanlia caeni (assembly GCA_030733815.1). Classification (GTDB taxonomy): domain Bacteria; phylum Pseudomonadota; class Gammaproteobacteria; order Burkholderiales; family Burkholderiaceae_B; genus Yanghanlia; species Yanghanlia caeni. Next base: position 12,477 of record JAUZQE010000015.1, on the reverse strand, counting down.
CCTGTCCCCGCAACCAGATTTCTTACGGGCCGATTGCCAAGCAATCGGCCCGTTTTGCGTTGGGTGGCGTTGCGCTGGATGGCGCCACATTGCGCACCGGCGTGCACGGCAGAGCAAAACGCAGGCCCGCCGCTTGAAACATCAAGTGCGCAGGCCACGCGGGGCGCGGCCTCAATACCGATACGAAGTGCGAGAAACGCCATTGTCTTTTGTGATGATGCCGCGCCCTTGAAGAGCCGTTACAGCGGCCGGGGGCCCACAACGGCCCACATTTGCCGGGAACGCGGTACTTTCAGTGCACGCACGGCACCGCTGCGCACGATCATGCAACGGCACTACAGGCGCGAGCAGCCTGAATAGCGGTTGTTCTTTGTATTGCGTGATATTGCGTGGACGAAGACCCGCAAGGTGCGAAGTAACGCCCGGGCCAGAGAGATACTTGCCGGGAACCTGCTACATATAGCGGATTGTGCAAGAGGCGCAGCGGCCGGTAAGTTGCGGGCGCGCCGTATCTGGCGATGTTGGTTACATTACAGCATCCGGGCTTTCGCAATGCAAGCAGTTTGGTCATCATGGCGGTATCACGTTCGTCGCAGTTGCTGCGACACGACATACCCCATACAGAAGCCGCATATGAGTTCTGAAATCAGCGTGCTGGATTCCCTCGCCGCCGTTGCGGCCGAAGAATGGAATGCCCTTGCGGGTAATAATCCACTGCTTTCGCATGGCTACCTCGAGGCCCTTGAATCGACGCGCTGCGCTTCGCCCCGCACGGGCTGGGCACCGCAGCACATCGTGCTGTTCCGCAATGGCACGCTGCAGGCCGCAATGCCGCTATATGCCAAGAATCATTCCCGCGGCGAGTACGTGTTCGACCATGCGTGGGCCGACGCCTATGCCCGCTACGGCATGCAGTACTTTCCCAAGCTTGTGTGCGCCGTGCCCTTTACGCCGGTGCCCGGGCCGCGCCTGCTCGCCCACGACACGCAAGATCGCCTGGCCCTGATCAGCGCTGCAAAACAGCTGGTGCAGTCGCAGCGCTGTTCATCATTGCATGTATTGTTTCCCGACGAAGACGACCGCGCGGCGCTCGAACAAGCCGGCCTGATGCTGCGTGCCAACGTGCAGTTTCATTGGCAGAATCGCGGCTACCGTGACATGGACGCCTTCGTGGCGGCGTTGACGCAATCACGCCGCAAGCGCTTGCGGCAAGATCGCCGCAAGCTGGCCGAAGCCGGTATCGAGTACCGCTGGCTGACCGGCCGGCAGATCGACACGGAAACGCTGCGTTTCCTTTACTTCTGTTATGTCCAGACCTACCTGGAACACGGCAACCGGCCGTATCTGAATCTGGATTTCTTCGAACGCATCCACGACCGCATGGCCGATGCCTTGGTGATCATTCTGGCCCTGCGTCATGGCAAGCCGATTGCGGCGGCGCTGAATATCCGCCACGGCGAGCGCCTGTACGGCCGCTACTGGGGCAGCACCGAATTCGTACCGGGGCTGCATTTCGAAGTGTGCTATTTGCAGGGCATCGAATATGCCATCACACACGGCATACAGGTGTTCGAAGGCGGCGCGCAGGGAGAACACAAGCTTGCCCGCGGCATGCTGCCGGTACAGACCTGGTCGGCGCACTGGGTCGACGATCCGGTATTCGGCCCCGCCATTGCCGATTTCCTTGAACGGGAAACTCCGTTCGTCAGGGAATACATCGAGCAGCTGCACGCTCACAGCCCATATCGTCAAGTTCCTGCGGCCGAAACGACATCACGCGCACCCACCGTGAAGCGGGCAGGTGCGCGCGACTGAAAGTGCTGCGCGGCCGGGCACTGCCCCGCCCGCGAATGAAATCAGGTGTCGGATTTGCCCGGCTTGCCCGATTTATCGGGCTCGCCCGCGGGCGTCATGAAGGGGAATACGTTGAACATGCCACGGGTCTGGTCCTGCATCTGGTCTTGCATCTGCACGAACAGGTTCTTGCTTTGATCGATGTAGCTGTTCATCATGTTTTGCAGCACGGGGGTCTGCACACTCAGGAACTGCGCCCAGGCTTCAGGGCCGAAATGCGGCCCGTACAGGCCCTTCGACTGTTCCGCCACGCGATCCTGAATTTCCATGAACGTCTGGATGTTCTTCTCGAGAAACGCGCCCATGACCCCCTGCATGGCATGACCATAAAAACGGATAATCTGCGACAGCGCGGCCGCCGAGAACATGGGTACACCCCCGGTTTCTTCCTCGAGAATGATCTGCAGCAGAATGCTGCGGGTAAGATCTTCGCCCGATTTCGCGTCGACAACCTGAAAGGTTTCGTTGTCGAGAACGAGTTGCTTGACGTCGGCCAGCGTGATGTAGGCGCTGGTGCGGGTGTCGTACAACCTGCGGTTCGGATATTTTTTTATGAGACGTACAACAGGTGCAGTTTGGGTTTGCGTCATGACAGGTGCCGAAACGTTGAGCGGAATGCGCCCTGCTGAACAGGGCGCTGGCGCCGGTGGTGTGGCAGGGCTCAGCCCATATGCAGGCCGCCATTGAGCGAGAAATCGGCGCCGGTGGCGAAGCCCGAATCGTCGGAAGCCAGCCAGCACACGATGGATGCGATTTCTTCCGGTGTACCGAGGCGCTTGACGGGAATCGTGGCAACGATCTTTTCAAGCACGTCGGGGCGGATCGCACGCACCATGTCGGTACCGATGTAGCCGGGAGAGACCGTATTGACCGTTACGCCCTTGCTCGCCACTTCCTGCGCCAATGCCATGGTGAAGCCATGAATGCCGGCCTTCGCCGTGGAGTAGTTGGTCTGACCGAACTGCCCCTTCTGGCCATTGACCGAACTGATGTTGATGATGCGCCCCCACCCCCGTTCGACCATGCCATCGATGACCTGCTTGGTGACGTTGAACAGGCTGTTCAGGTTGGTGTCGATCACGGCACGCCAGTCGTCGAGGTTCATTTTTCGGAACAGGCCGTCACGCGTGATGCCGGCATTGTTCACCAGAACGTCGACGGGGCCGATTTCTTCGGTGACCTTGCGAAAGGCTTCGGTCGTGGATTCCCAGTCTGCCACGTTTCCGACCGATGCGTGAAAGGTGTAGCCCAGGGCCGCCTGCTCGTCAAGCCACAACTGGTAATTACGGCTCGGGCCGCAGCCCGCCACTACAGTAAACCCCTTGTCGGCCAGACCCTGGCAGATCGATGTCCCTATACCACCCATCCCACCTGTCACATACGCGATTTTTCCTTTCATGAACGATCTCCGTGTTGATGTTTATTCGGGGCCCGGCTTATGGAGTGCTGGCTTGCGTCAGAGTGCTCTTACCCTAACATAACTGCCCGGCGCGGCTTCCAGCGGCTCGTGGCGTGTATTGCCAAGCCGCGCCGGTGCCTTGCGCATGCGCCCGGCATGTTGCTGCAGCCATTCGTACCAGTCGGGCCACCAGCTGCCTGCGGTTTCGGTTGCGCTGTCGAGCCAGGCGTCGGCCGCCATGGCCTGCTCGCCCGGAGCCAGGTCGCCGGGAACAGCCCAATAGCTGCGCCGGTTCTTCGCCGGCGGATTGACGACACCGGCAATGTGGCCCGATGCGCCCATGACAAAACGACGCGGCCCCGCAAGCAGGCCGCACGACGCATAAGCCGACTTCCAGGGCACGATGTGATCTTCGCGCGAGGCGTAAACGTACGCGGGCATGTCGAGCGACGTGAGGTCGAGCCCGACACCCGCGACCTGCACCTGCCCCGGCCTGCACAGACGGTTCTCGAGGTACGTATTGCGCAGGTACCACGTGAAGAACGGACCCGGCAGGTTCGTGCCGTCGGAATTCCAGTACAGCAGATCGAACGCCGGCGGGGTCTGCCCCTTGAGGTAATTATTGACCACATAGTTCCAGACCAGCTCGCCGGGGCGCAGGAACGAGAACGTGGTGGCCAGCTCGCGCGCCGACATCAGGCCGCCCGCTGCAAGCTGCTGCTCGCGGGCCTGCACGTGAAGCTCGTCGATGAAGACGTCGAGCACGCCCGTGTCGGAAAAATCGAGCAGCGTGGTGAGCAGGGTGAGCGATGCGGCGGGCCGTTCGCCCCGGCCATGCGCCAACGCCAGCGCCGAGGCGAGCAGCGTGCCCCCGACGCAGAACCCCAGGGCGTTGACCTGCGGCTGACGCGTGACGTTCGAGGCCACACGCAGGGCCTGCAGCACGCCGTCGTCGAGATACTGGGCCCACGTGGCGCGATCAGAAGCGTCGGTGTCGGTGGGCAGCGGGTTGCGCCACGACACCAGGAACACGGTATGGCCCTGCTGAACGGCATGACGGACGAAGGAGTTTTCGGGCTGCAGGTCGAGAATGTAGTACTTGTTTATGCAGGGGGGAATGATGACCAGCGGGCGCGCATGCACCTGATCGGTGAGCGGTGCGTACTGAATGACCTGCATGAGCGCATTCTGGTATATGACGGCACCCGGAGTGGCGGCCAGATTGCGGCCCAGTTCGAAGTTGCGCTCGTCGGTCTGGCTCATGCGCCCCTTTGCCATGTCTTCGAGCAGATTCTGCAGCCCCCGGGCCAGCGACTGCCCACCCGATTCGACGATGGCCTGCTGCACTTCGGGGTTGGTAAGTATGAAATTGGTGGGTGCCGTGGCTTCGAGCCACTGCATGACGGAGAAGCGCAGCCGGTTGCGCAAGGCTTCGCTTACCTGTGCCGCGTCGACCATTCGATTCAGCGCCTGCCCCGACAGCAGCCACAGATGCGCGCTAAAGAGTGCAAACGGGTTTGCCTTCCAGGGGTCGGCCCTGAACCGGCGGTCGGCGGGCGGCGTGAGTTGCCCGCCCTGCGCCTGTTGAACGAGCTCGGCATACGCATGCGAGAATTCGGCCTGGATCTGCGCGAGATCTTCAGGCGCTACGGTGGCCGCACCCGGCCAGGAGGGAGGGAGAGGTATTCTCACGTTTTGAAACACTCAGAAATGTTGATGCCTAGTTTACCCTATGGTGGAATGCGCGCCCCCGGCTGTCAATCAGGGTAAATCGTAGGCTGCTTCCCGGGGCAACCGGGCGATCAGAATGCGTCGTATTGCGGATCGAGCCAGGCGAGCGTGGCAATGCGACCGGTCACTGAATCACGCCGGTAGGAATAAAACAAATCAGCCCGTGCAAACGTGCATAATCCGGCAATTTCCACGTCTTCGACACCCGCTGAATGCAGCCGCTGGCGCGCCAGCCCCGCCAGATCGGCCTGCCATTTGCCCACCGCCCTTCCGGGCACGAAATATTCCCCCGCCTGCGGCTCATGGGCGATGAATGCGTAGCGCACGACGTCGCCCACTTCAAATGCAGCCTGACCAATGCACGGCCCTACCCACGCACGCCATGACGGGGCGCCCGGCACGCGAGCCCGCAGCTTGGCGAGCGTGGCCTCCAACACCCCTGCCGCGAGCCCTCGCCAGCCGGCATGAGCCACCCCCAATGCGCGACCCTGTGTCTCGGCGATGACTACCGGCGCACAATCTGCAGTCAACACGGCCAGAACACGGCCGGGACGCGTCGTCACAGCGGCGTCGGCACATACGGGAGTGAGTTCACCACCCTGTGCGCCCGTTTCGTCGCCGGGTGCGGCGGTATCACCGGCCTCTGCCCCCACAATATCGGCATCGGCGTCGGCCACGTCGATACCATGCACCTGCTGCAACCAGAGCGGCTCGGCCGGCAAGGAGCTGGCGAGGCGGCGGCGATTCTCGCGCACCGATTCGGGTTCGTCGCCCGTATGCATGCCCAGGTTCAGCCCTGCCCACGAGCCCGCGCTCACGCCCCCCACCCGGGTCGTGCTGCCGTAGCGAACGCCCTGCCAGCGTTTGCCGCTTACCGGTAATGTCAGCGAGAGGTGCTCTGCCACTGTATATGCTCCAGCACCACCGCGAAATCGGCTGGTGGATCAACCTGAAAGGACACACTTCCCGTGCCCTCAGGATCGTCGAACGTAAGCGCCCGGGCGTGCAGCATGTGCCGGGTCGCGCTGGCCAAGGGCCGGCCACCATAAACGGTATCGGCCACCAGAGGGTGCCCGATGCTTGCAAGATGAGCACGTATCTGATGCGTTCGCCCCGTTTCGAGCCGGCACACCACTTCGGTCACTGCCGCGCCATCGGCATCACTGCCCTGCCGCTGCACCGCATAATGCGTAATGGCAGGCTTGGGCGCAATCGGCCGTTCGACCGTCATGCGAACCGGCACCGCAGGATGGCGGCCCAGAGGGCGATCGATGGTGCCACTGCCCGACAGACGGCCATGCGCCAGCGCCACGTATTCTCGGTGTACGCTGCGCGCCTGCAACTGGCGCACCATATGGGTCTGGGCGATCTCGGTACGCGCGACCACCATGATTCCCGAGGTGTCCTTGTCGAGGCGATGCACAATGCCCGCCCGTGGCACGCGTGCCAGCTCGGGGTAGCGGTGCAACAGGCCGTTCAGCAGCGTACCCTGCCAGTTGCCGGCGCCCGGGTGCGTGACGAGGCCCGCGGGCTTGTTCACCACTAGCCATGCCGGGCTTTCGGCCACCACCTCGAAATCAACCGGCTCGGGGACGAATGCCGAGTCTTCGGGGGCGGGCTGGGGATGGACGACGATGTGGTCGCCAGGACCCACCCGCTGACGGATGCGCGCCGGTGCGCCGTTGATGAGCACGTGCCCCTGTTCGATCCAGCCCTGCAGACGACTGCGGCTGTGCTCGGGCAGCAGCTGCGCCAGGATCTTGTCAAGCCTGTCTGACGCCGATGCGGCCCCCAGGCGATATTCCAGGGGTTCGTGCTTACACATGAGGTTCAATCATATAATTCAGCCGGTATGCTAACACCGAGGACGCTTACGTGACATCGAACCCATCTACCGCAATGCGCCGGCTACGCCATGCTGCGGTCATGCTTTTCATGGCAACTCTGGTCGCGGCATGCGGCACGGTGAAGCCGGAAAAAGACCCCACCATCGGCTGGAGCGCCGAACGCCTGTACCGCGACGCACGCGAAGCCATGAGCGCCGGCAGCTGGAGCACCGCACGCACACGGCTCGAAGCCATCGAATCACGTTACCCCTTCGGCACCTACGCACAACAGGCGCTCATCGATCAGGCCTACATCAACTGGAAAGACGAAGAGCCCGAACAGGCTCTGGCCGCTATCGACCGCTTCGAGCAGCAATACCCCAATCACCCCGGCAGCGATTACATGCTGTATCTCAAGGGGCTGATCACCTTTACGCCCCCCAGCGCGCCCTTTAGCCGATTCACCGGGCAAGACCCGGCCGAACGCGACCCCAAGGGCCTGCGCGAATCGTACGAATCGTTCAACGAACTGCTGCGCCGCTACCCCGACAGCCGTTATGCTGCCGATGCGCGCAAACGGCTCACATGGCTGGTTGACACCATTGCCCGCAACGAGGTGTATGTCGCCGAATACTATTACCGCCGCGGTGCCTACGTGGCCGCCGCCAACCGCGCCCAGACGGTCATTACCGACTTCCAGGGCGTGCCGGCCGCCGAAAAAGCGCTCTATATCATGTACCTGTCGTACGACAAACTGGGGCTCGAAGAACTGCGCGACGACGCCAAGCGCGTACTCGACCTGAACTTCCCCGATTCCAAGTACTACGAACAGGGGCTCGACGAGCCCAAGAACTACTGGAATCCCATCAACTGGTTCTGATCATCGCGTCGCTTTCCGGCAGGCCCTCAGGGGCCTGTCCTTCCTTCAGAAACCGGCGTACCTCATCGACATCGCGCGTGCGCCGAAACGGCGGCAAACCCCTCCACAGCAGGCGGCCGTAGCGCTTTTCGACCATGCGCGCATCGGCCACCAGCAGCACTCCCCAGTCGGCCTCGGTGCGAATGAGGCGGCCCGCGCCCTGTTTCAGTGCAATGGCTGCCTCGGGCAACTGGAATTCCATGAAAGGGTTGCCGCCGCGTTCGCGGCAGGCACGCAGACGCGCTTCCAGCACCGGATCGTCGGGCGGGGCAAACGGCAACTTGTCGATCGCCACGAGCGTGAGCGCATCGCCGGGCACGTCGATCCCTTCCCAGAAGCTCGCGCTACCCACCAGCACACCGTTGCGTGCGGCAATGAAGCGTTCGAGCAGCACCCGTCGCGACAGTTCACCCTGCCTGAACAGCGGACGATCGATGCCGTTGTCTTGAAAATGTTCCCACAGCAGGTCGCCCAGGTGGTCTACGGAACGCAACGTGGTACACAACACCAGCACGCCGCCCGGGCAGGCCTCGATGAGCGGGACCAGCAACTCGGCAAAGCGTTCGTTGAATTCGCGTGAGTGGGTCTCGGGCAGGCCCGAAGGCACGCACAACAGTGCCTTGCCCGCATAGTCGAACGGCGACTCCCAGCGCATGCAACGGGCTTCCCACAACCCCAGCTGCCGAATGAAATGGCCGAAGTCGCCGTGCACCGACAGGGTGGCCGACGTGAACACCCAGGCCTGGTCAGCCGCACGATAACGCGAGAACACCTTGTCGACCGCCAGCGGCGCGCTGTGCAGGCGCAGGTGGTGCGTACCATGCTCGACCCAGCGCACGGCATCGCCCGCCTCGCCCCGGCGCTCGGCCAGCGCGTCATTGCCCTGCCGGTCGGGCTGGCTCCACTGAAACAGTCGCGCCCTCAGCTCGAGCGCCGTGCGACCGGCCGTGGCGAGATCCGGGTGTTTCTCGGCAACGACGTCCAGCAACTGTATGGCGCCTTCCAGTGCCTGCAGCAACTGCCCCAGCGCCTCGTCGAAGGGTTCGGCTTCGGGAATGGCATGAAACGCCGCCTTCTGGCCCGGCAGTCGCGACACGGCCGCGCAGGCCAGACGAAGATCGCGCGTCGCCGTCTCGATCGCACGGGCCACGTTCGTCCAGTTCGTGGCCTCACGCGCATGCGCCAGGCCAGCCGCCTCGATGTTGCGGCACAGATCAAGCAGCTGGTGCGCCGACACGCTGGTGCCCAGAAAACGTGTGGCGACATCGGGAAGCTGATGTGCCTCGTCGAACACCACAAGGTCGACGCTGGGTAAAAGATCGGTGATGCCGTCTTCACGCAATGCCAGATCGGCCATGAAGAGCGCGTGATTCACCACCACCAGGTCGGCTTCCTGCGCCTGACGGCGCGCCTTGAGCACGAAGCAGTCTTTCACGTGCGGGCAGTCCTGACCCAGGCAATTTTCGCGTGTCGACGTCACGCGGTTCCAGATGTCGGCATCTTCGGGCACCTCGGCGAGCTCGGCGCGATCGCCACTGCGGGTTCGCCCTGCAAACACCGTGATCGCCCGCAGCTGGGTCACCTCGCTGCGCGAGCGCAACGCACGCTCGTCGTGCTGCAGCCGGTCGAGATGGTAATGGCACACGTAGTTGCTGCGCCCCTTGAGCAGGGCCACCGTGACCGGCGCGCCCAGTGCGTCGCGCAGGCGGGGAATGTCACGACGGAACAATTGATCCTGCAGGGTGCGCGTGCCCGTGGAAACCAGCACCTTCACGCCGCTCAGGAAGGCCGGAACCAGGTAGGCCCAGGTCTTTCCGGTGCCGGTACCGGCCTCGGCAATGAGTGTGGCCCGATCACGGATTGCCGACTCGATGGCCTGCGCCATTTCGAGCTGGGCCTGACGCGGGCGATAACCGGGCGCCGCGCTGGCAAGCGGCCCGTCGGCCGAGAAAATGTGATCGAGTTCGTGTTCTGGCATGGCGGAATCATAACGCCGCGCGGGCGCCGCCCCATCCGCTTGTGGCAAAATGCCCCGACTTTTCCGACACGCATTGCATTGACCCACATTATGATGACGAACCTCGAAACGCCTGCCGTCACGCCCGATTTTTCATCCGACCCGCAGCGCATCATCCAGCTTCTGGCAGCAGAGCTCAATGTGCGCCCCGCGCAGATTGCCGCGACGGTCGAGCTGCTTGACGAAGGCGCGACCGTTCCGTTCATTGCCCGCTACCGCAAGGAAGTGACGGGCGGGCTCGATGACACGCTGCTGCGCACGCTCGAGGTGCGTCTGAACTACGTGCGCGAACTCGAGGCACGTCGTACCACGATTCTGGAATCGATCTACGGTCAGGGCAAGCTTACGCCGGAACTGCGACAGGAAATCGAGGCAGCCGACTCGAAACAGCGCCTGGAAGACCTGTATGCCCCCTACAAGCCCAAGCGCCGCACCCGTGCCCAGATCGCCCGCGAAGCGGGACTCGAACCGTTGGCCGATGCCATACTTGCGCAGCCGGGCTGCGACCCGGCCGAACTGGCTGAAAAGTATCTCAACCCGCAAGCCAAGATCAACGACGCCAAGGCCGCGCTCGATGGGGCCCGCGACATCCTGGCCGAACGCTATGCCGAAGACGCCGACCTGATCGCCGATGTGCGCGACTACCTTTGGCGCACGGGGCTGCTGTATTCGAAGGTAATGGAAGGCAAGGAAGAAGAAGGCGCCAACTTCCGCGACTGGTTCGCCTTCAGCGAGCGGCTGCGCACCCTGCCCTCGCACCGGATACTGGCGCTGCTGCGCGGCCGTCAGCAGGGCGTGCTGGATCTGCGCATCGGCCTGGAACCCGACCTGGAAGCCGAAACGCCCCACCCGTGCGTGCGTCGCATTGCCGACTACCTGAAACTGAACGCGCGCTTCGAGCTCGACGCCGCCCCGCGTGAGCGCTGGCTGGGTGAGGTCTGCCGCTGGACATGGCGGGTGAAGCTGCTTACCGCCTTCGAAACCGAGTTCATCACACGGCTGCGTGAATCGGCCGAAGAAGAAGCCATTCGTGTCTTTGCGGCAAACCTCAAGGATCTGCTGCTGGCCGCCCCTGCCGGGCCGAAAGCCGTCCTGGGGCTCGACCCGGGCATCCGCACGGGCGTCAAGGTGTGCGCCATCGACGCCACGGGCAAGCTGCTCGATACCGCCACGATCTACCCCTTCGAGCCGCGCCGCGACCGCGAAGGCAGCCTGCGCACGCTCGCCGCCCTGGCCGCACGCCACAAAATCGAACTGGTTGCCATCGGCAATGGCACTGCTTCGCGCGAAACCGAGAAACTGGTGAGCGAGCTGCAGCAACGCCACCCCGAACTGAATCTGACGCGCGTCATGGTGTCGGAAGCTGGCGCTTCGGTGTACTCCGCCTCTGAACTGGCTGCGCAGGAATTCCCCGATCTGGACGTCAGTCTGCGCGGCGCAGTGTCGATTGCCCGACGCCTGCAGGACCCGTTGGCGGAACTGGTAAAAATTGAACCCAAAGCCATCGGTGTCGGGCAATACCAGCACGATGTCAACCAGCGTGAGCTTGCCCGCTCGCTCGACGCCGTGATCGAAGACTGCGTGAACGCGGTGGGCGTGAACGTGAACACGGCCTCGGCAGCGCTGCTGTCACGCGTATCGGGCCTGAACGCCGGGCTCGCCCGCAACATCGTGGCCTTTCGCGACGAAACCGGCCCCTTTCCCGACCGCAAGGCATTGCTGAAGGTGCCCCGCTTCGGTGAAAAGGCCTTCGAACAGGCGGCGGGCTTTCTGCGCATTCCCGACGGCAGCAATCCCCTGGATGCCTCAGCCGTACACCCGGAAGCCTACCCCGTTGTCGAACGGATTCTGGCCCGCATCCAGGCCGACGCCCGCAGCATCATGGGCAAGACGGGCGCCCTCAAGGGGCTGTCGCCCTCTGAATTCACCGACGAGCGCTTCGGCGTACCCACGGTAAAGGACATCTTCAGCGAACTGGAAAAACCCGGTCGCGATCCGCGCCCCGAATTCAAAACGGCGCAGTTCCGGGAAGGCGTAAATACGATTCAGGACCTGAGCCCCGGCATGATCCTGGAAGGCGTGGTGACCAACGTTGCCAACTTCGGCGCATTCGTCGATATCGGCGTGCACCAGGACGGCCTGGTACATATTTCGGCGCTGTCGGAATCGTTTGTAAAAGACCCGCGCGACGTGGTGCGCGTGGGCCAGACCGTGCAGGTGAAGGTGCTGGAAGTGGACGTGGCGCGCAAGCGCATTGGCCTGACCATGCGGCTAAACGACGAATCGGCACCCGCACGCCGCAGCACGGGTGGCGAAGCGGCTGCGCGCGGCGAACGCGGCCGCCCCGGCAACGACCGGCGCGCGGGGCGCAGCGCATCTCGGGGCGCAAACGAGCCGACAGGCGCCATGGCCGCGGCTTTTGCGAAGCTCAAACGCTGACACCTCACGATTTCGTTTTTCTATCGTATAAGTTCGCGCCCGGAAACGGGCGCGATTTATTTTTGTGACTAACAGCGCGTCTAAATTGATCTGAATTAAGGATAATTAGTCGTCCCTGAAATATTCATTTCAGCGGTTATTTGTGCGTTTCATGCCGCCAAGAGCCACAGCTTCCGAACGCCGAGACTGTCATTCAAGCGGTCACCAGGCCGGCTCGCGGCCAAGGCCGGCCAGAACCGGCGTGGCATCGTGCCTTTCGCGAGGCACAAAAAAATCGCCCTCAGGAAGGGCA